>PLJH01000122.1 GCA_003139615.1 Alphaproteobacteria bacterium | reverse complement strand
GCTCAAAGATAATTTCGACCCGCCCTCACGGGGCGGGTGGCATTAGCACGTAAACATTTAGGTCTGCTTCTTCTTCTTCGCCGCAAATTGATTGAGCGCTTCGACGAGACCGGAGAAGGTGACAGCGAAGTAGAGATAGCCGCGGGGGATGTGGAAGTGGGCCGCGTCCGCGATCAGCGCCATCCCGATCAGAAGCAGGAAGCTCAGCGCGAGCATCTTGACGGTCGGATGGCGGTTGATGAATTCCGCGACATAGCCCGACGCGACCAGCATCACGATCATGGCCAGCACCACGGCCGCGATCATGATCGACAGGTGCTCCGCCATGCCGACGGCCGTCACGATGGAGTCGACCGAGAATACGAGATCGAAGATCGCGATCTGCACGATCACGGCAAACAATGACGCGGCCGCCTTCTGTTTCAGATGATCTTCGCCTTCGACGAGGCCGTGAATTTCACGCGTGCCCTTGGTGAGCAGGAACATGCCGCCGGCGCCGAAGACAAGGTCGCGCCACGAGAGACCGATGCCCCACAGCGTGATGACCGGGGTCGACAGCGAAATGATCCACGCAACCGAGCTCAGAAGTGCGACGCGCATGACGAGCGCCAGCGCGAGGCCCGTGCGTCGCGCGGCAGCCCGTTGCGCGGGCTCCAACTGGTGCGATGCGATGGACAGGAAAACGATGTTGTCGACACCCAGCACGATTTCGAGCGCGGTGAGCGTGGCGAGGCTCGCCCAGGCATGCGGATCGGTGAGAAGCGACATCATTGCTCAGAACCAGCTGCGGGCGAGCAGAGGATACCACAGCAGGACGACCTCGCGCGTCGCGAGCAGGCCGATGCCTGCGCCCACGAATACATCGCTCAGGAAATGCGAGTTGAGCATCACGCGGGTCAGCGCGAGGTACAGCGCGAGTGCGAACCACAGAAGCGCGAGCCAGGGTAGGGCGCCGGACAGGATCACCGCTACGCTGAAAATCGTCAGCGCATGTCCCGACGGGAATGAATCATATTGCAGGTCGAAGCCCAGCGGCCGCCAGCCAAAGAGCCCGAGTTCGAGTTCGTCGCGCGGCCGCCTGCGGCCCAGCAATATTTTCGCCGAATGCAGGATCACGCTGCCCACCGCGAGGCTCACCACAAAGGCGAGCGATGCAGTCTCCACAAGCCCGGTCGCCGCGCCCGGTCCGAACTTCCACGCGATTCCCCGCGCTGCAACATAAGCGATCGCGGACGCGACCAGCCAATGCGCGCCCTTCGCCCAATCGGTTGTCGCATGCACAACATTTTCGGTGCGCCGGTCGATTGTTTCATAGACGACATACACGGCCCGCCGGTCGATGGCGAAGCAGGCGGCGCCTCCGGCCAGCAGGAGAAGTCCCAACCAAAGCAGCATTGGGCCTGATTGCCGCGCCCGGCCGCCCCTGTCAAACGGCACCCCGATGCCCGGCAGGGCTAGTGAGCCGCGCGGCCGCAGTCTAGAGTCCATCCACCGCTATCCCAAACAAGGGTCTTTCGGCCCAGGAGGAACTCATATGAATTTCGATTATTCGCCCAAACAGAAGGAATGGATGAAGCGCGTCGGCGATTTCTTCGAGCAGCACATCTATCCGGCCGAAGCGGTTTACAACGCCGAGATGGAAGAGGCGACGAAGAAGGGCAATCGCTGGATCGTCGTGCCCGTCGTCGAAGAGCTGAAGAAGAAGGCGAAAGCGCAGGGCCTGTGGAACATGTTCCTTCCGCACAGCGACCACGGCCCCGGCCTCACCAATCTCGAATATGCGCCACTGGCCGAAATGATGGGCCGCGTGGGCTTTGCGTCGGAAGCGTTCAATTGCTCCGCGCCCGACACGGGCAATATGGAAGTGCTGGACCGTTACGGCAGCCCGCATCAGCAGGACCAGTGGCTGACGCCGCTGCTGGTCGGCGAAATCCGCTCGGCCTATATCATGACGGAGCCTGCGGTTGCCTCGTCGGACGCCACCAACATCGCCACCCGCATCGAGCGCAAGGGCGATCATTACGTGATCAACGGCCGCAAATGGTGGTCGTCGGGCGTGGGCGATCCGCGCTGCAAGATCATGATCGTGATGGGCAAGACCGATCCCGACACCGACAAATATCGCCAGCAGTCGCAGATCCTCGTGCCGATGGATTCGCCGGGCGTGAAGATCCTGCGCATGCTGCCCGTGTTCGGCTATGACGACGCGCCGCACGGCCATGGCGAAGTGCTGTTCGAAAACGTGAAGGTGCCGCTCGAGAACATGATCCTCGGCGAAGGTCGCGGCTTCGAAATCGCGCAGGGCCGCCTCGGGCCCGGCCGTATCCATCACTGCATGCGCACCATCGGCGTCGCGGAGCGGGCGCTGGAGCTGATGGCGAAACGGCTTCTGTCGCGCGAAGCGTTCGGCAAGAAGATTTCCGAACATTCCGTGTGGGAACAGCGCGTCGCCGAAGCGCGCACCAATATCGAGATGTGCCGTCTCTTGTGCCTGAAGGCCGCCGACCTGATGGACAAGGTCGGCAACAAGGTCGCGCGCACGGAAATCGCGATGATCAAGGTCGCAGCACCCCGCATGGCGCTCCAGATCATCGACGATGCGATCCAGGCCTGGGGCGGCGCCGGTGTCACCACCGATTCCGGCCTTGCGCGCATGTATGCAAGCCAGCGCACGTTGCGCCTGGCCGACGGTCCGGACGAAGTGCACAACCGCACCATCGCCCGTCTCGAATACGGCAAATACATGAACCTGCCGCCAAGAAAGATTGCGGCGGAGTAGGTTCAATTTTCCACCCGCCCCTTGAGGGCGGGTCGAANNTTCGACCCGCCCTCAAGGGGCGGGTGGGTTTTGAGTCAGCCCTCCGCGCCCGCGCGCTTCGCGAAATACCACGCGCGTTGCGCCAGCGGTCGCACCGCATCCGCATTCTGCGCCGCGTTCTGGTTGGCGGCCGTGCCGTCGCGCACGCGGCCGACGATGCCTTGCAAAATCCCCGCGAGACGGAAGAAATTATAGGCCGCGTAGTAATCCATGTTCGGCACATTCGCGCGGCCGGCATTGCGGCAATACATCGCCACATATTCGTCCATCTCGGGAATGCCCAGCGTCTTCAGGTCCGCGCCCATCAACGTCGACGTGCCGCCCGTCGTTCCGCCCTGCGGCATCACCCATTGCATCAGGTGATAGGTGAAATCCGCCATGGGATCGCCGATCGTGCACAATTCCCAATCGAGCACCGCGATCACTTTCGGCTCCGTCGGATGCAGGATCATGTTGTCGAGCCGGTAATCGCCATGGACGATGGAGGAACGCTCCTCCGGCGGCAGGTGCTTCGGCAGCCAGTCCATCAGCTTGTCCATCTCGTCGATCGTCTCGGTGACGGAAGCGAGATATTGCTTGGTCCAGCGCGCGATCTGGCGGCCGATATAATTGCCGGGCTTGCCGAAATCCGCGAGACCGAGTTTTTCGTAATCGAGCGAATGGAGCCGCGCGAGCGTCTCGTTCATCGCGGCGTAGATTTGCGTGCGCTGCTTCGGCGTCTGATCCGGCAGCATCGGGCCCCAATAGATGCGGCCCTCCACGCAATCCATCACATAGAACATCGTGCCGATGACGGTTTCGTCCTCGCACAGCACGTAGGGCTTGGCGACGGGAAAGCCGGTGGGGTAGAGCGCGGCGATGATGCGGTATTCGCGATCGACGGCATGGGCAGACGGCAACAGCTTGCCCGGCGGCTTGCGGCGCAACACATATTTTCGGTTCGGCGTGATGAGCTGATAAGTGGGATTGGATTGCCCGCCCTTGAACTGCTGCACGGTGAGCGGCGTTTGGAAGCCTTCGATCTTCGAGGCGAGATAATCCTCGAGCTTCTTCACGTCGAAGCGATAGGCCTCGGCGACCTCCTTGGTGCCGGAGAATTTCTCCTGGCGGTCGTCGGCAACCGGTTCCGTCATAGGGTGCTCCCTTACTCCACCCGCCCCTTGAGGGCGGGTCGAAATTGTCTTTGAGCGGCAGCGAAAAGAGAATTTCGGGGCGGGGTGCCCGATCGGCATTACCCCGCCCCGAAGCTGTCTTTGCGCCGCCGCGCGAATCCACCTTCGACCCGCCCTCACGGGGCGGGTGGAAATGATGGTTCGCCCTCTATTCTTGGACACGCAGGCACGCGGCACAAGGCGTGTTTAGTCTTTGATTTCCCGCGCGACAGCGCGCCAGCCGATGTCGCGGCGGCAGAAGCCGCCCGGCCAGCGGATCAGATCGACGGCGGCATAGGCCCGCGCGCGGGCCTCGCTGACGGTCGGCCCCATCGCGGTGACATTGAGCACCCGGCCGCCCGTCGCGATGAGCTTGCCGCCCTCCCGCGCCGTGGCGGCATGGAAGATCTGCACGCCGGGCAGTTTCGCGGCTTCGTCGAGCCCCTCGATCACGGAGCCTTTTTTGTAATCGCCCGGATAACCGTTCGCGGCCATCACCACCGTCAGCGCCACATCGTCGTGCCAGCGCAGATCGATGTTATCGAGCACCTTGTCGCGACACGCGATCAAGGCGGGCGCGAGATCGGATTTGAGGCGCATCATCAGCACCTGGCATTCCGGATCGCCGAAGCGGCAATTGTATTCGATGAGCTTCGGCCCATCCTTCGTGATCATCAGCCCCGCATAAAGCACGCCCATATAGGGCATGCCGCGCGCGGCCATCGCGGCAATCGTGGGCTTCACGATGCGCGCCAACGCCTGGTCGATGATCGTTTGCGTGAGAACCGGCGCGGGCGAATAGGCGCCCATGCCGCCCGTGTTCGGGCCTTTGTCGCCGTCGAAGGCACGCTTGTGATCCTGCGCGCCCGCCAGCGGCAGCACATGCTCGCCGTCCGTCAACACGAAGAAACTCGCCTCTTCGCCTTCGAGGAATTCTTCGACGACGATCTCCTGTCCGGCCGCGCCGAACGAGCCGTCGAACATGTAATCGATGGCACGATCCGCGTCCGCTTTCGTCTCCGCGATGATCACGCCTTTGCCGGCCGCGAGACCGTCTGCCTTGATGACGACGGGCAGCCCGAGCGTCTCGGCATAGACTTTCGCAGGTGCCGCTTCCTTGAAGCGTTTGTAGGCGGCGGTCGGAATATCGTTCGCCGAGCACAGGCTTTTGACGAAACCCTTCGAGCCTTCGAGCTGTGCGGCTTTTTCGCTGGGCCCGAACGCCTTGATCCCGGACGCCTCGAAACGGTCCCACAGTCCCGCGACCAGTGGACCCTCCGGGCCGATCACCGCGAAATCGATTCGCTTCTCTTTCGCGAACGCGACAAGCCCGTCCAGATCGGTCACCGCAATGGGCACGCTCTCCGCCACGTCCGCAATCCCCGCATTGCCGGGCGCGCAATAGAGCTTGGAGACGATCGAACTCGCCGACAACGCCCAGGCCAGCGCGTGCTCCCGTCCGCCGGAACCGATGAGAAGGATGTTCAAGGTGGGCCTCGCTGGGTCGGGAATGCTCCGACCCTGTCTCAGAGCCGGGATGAATTTCAAGGCGTTAATTTGCCAGCCGGCTATGTAGTATGGATAGCCGGACATATCGACCGTACTTTGCCGTATAATTGAGACTCATGAGCGAACCAGCCCCGAAACCGAACCTCCCCGAATTCTCCGTCAGCGAGATCGCGGCGGCGCTGAAACGCACAGTGGAGGATTCGTTTCCGTTCGTGCGCGTGCGCGGAGAAATCTCCGGGCTCAAATTTCATTCCTCGGGCCATGTCTATTTCGATCTGAAGGACGACAAGGCCGTGCTAAACGCGGTTATCTGGCGGGCGGTGGCCCAGCGGCTGAAGGTGAAGCCACAGGCGGGTCTCGAAGTCGTCTGCACGGGACGCATTTCGACCTATGCGGGTTCGTCGCGCTACCAGATCATTGTGGAGCAGGTGGAGCTTGCGGGCCTCGGCGCGCTGATGGCGCTCTTGGAAGAGCGCAAGAAAAAGCTCGCGGCCGAAGGGCTGTTCGCGGAGGCGCGCAAGAAACCTCTCCCGTTCCTGCCCGATGTGATCGGCGTCATCACGTCGCCCACGGGCGCTGTGATCCGGGACATCATGCACCGGCTCGATGCACGCTTTCCCCGCCGCGTGATCCTGTGGCCGGTAGCAGTCCAGGGCGAGCGGGCGGCCGGCGAAGTGGCTGCCGCCATCCGCGGCTTCAATGCGCTCGCGCCGGGAGGTGCCGTGCCGCGGCCCGATGTGATCATCGTCGCGCGCGGCGGCGGTTCAATCGAAGACCTGATGGCCTTCAACGAAGAAAGCGTGGTACGCGCGGCGGCGGACAGCGCAATCCCGCTGATCTCGGCCGTAGGCCACGAGACCGATACGACCTTGATCGATTTCGCCTCCGACAGGCGCGCGCCGACGCCCACGGCCGCGGCCGAAATGGCGGTGCCCGTGCGCAGCGAATTGCTCGCGCAGGTGATGGATATCGAACGCCGCACCGTGCGCAGCTTCGGCCGCGGCATGACGGAACGGCGCACCCATCTCCAAGCGCTGGCGCGCGTGCTGCCGCGGGCAGATCAGCTCTTCGCGCAGCCGCGGCAGCGTTTCGATTTGGCATCCGAGCGGCTCGGTCATGCGTTGCGCCGCAATCTGCAGGTCCACCGCCGTGCGTTCACGGAGGCGGCGACATTGCTGCGGCGGAAGACAATCGAATTGAAAATTGACCACGGAAAGGAAAGGTCGAGCGCGCTCGAGGATCGGCTCAAGCGAGTTTTCAAAGCGAACCTCGAGCGTCGTCGCGCGCAGGTCGATGCGCTTGCCCGCGTGCTGGACGGCGTGAGCTATCGCGCGGCCCTGGAGCGGGGTTTTGCGCTGGTGCGTGGGGCAGACAGCCATGTCCGCCGCCGCGCCGGGACCGTCCAATCCGGCGAAAAACTGACCATCACCTTCGCCGACGGCACAGTCGAGGCGCAAGCCGGCGGGACCGCGGACCCGAGCCCATCCCCCAAGCCCGGCCGAACCACAAAGCCCGGCGGCCAGGGCACGTTGTTTTGAATGGTTCAGAGTATCGCGACGAGGTGTCCCGTCTTCGTCCGCGCGTCATATGGCCGAACATGAATTTCGACGGTGCGGCCCAGCGCCGTCAGCCACGCGGCCAGGCGGTCAATCGTCACGCTTTCCATACGGCCACGCAGAACCTTGGAAAGGGTGGGTTGATCCGTGCCGCAAATCTCCGCGGCTTTTTTCTGAGTCAGGTCGCGTTGCTCGATCGTCTGGGCAATGGCGTCGATGAGCATGCTCTTCGCGCCCAATTCTGCCGCCTCGGCAGGCGTAAATCCCAAGTCGCGAAAGACATCGCCGCTACTGCGGTGTACCGAAATTTTACGCATCGGCATTCTCCTTATCTTCCAGGATCGCGCGCTGTAGACGTGTCCGGATCAAATTCGCATCGGCCTTTAGCAAACCGGTGCCCGATTTCGATTTCTTCATGAAGACATGCAGCACATAAATCGCCTTTTTCAGCTTCGCGACATACACGAGCCGGTAGGCATTCTTGTCGTGGGACTCTCGAAGTTCATAGAGCCCGTCGCCCAATTGCGGCAGCGCCTTCGTACCGGCCGTCGGCAGTCCTCGCTGAATTCGTCGCAGCCGATAACCGAACGACGCCTTTACCGGCTTCGGCATTTCCGAGATGTCTTCCTTGCTGCTTCCGATCCATACCAGTGGGCGTTCGAGCAATGGCGCGTGATCTCTCATCTGCTCTTTGGACGTTTTCCGCCGGTTGTTGCTGGCCGGTATTATGAGAGAATATGGCAAAATTACCATAATTGTCAACAGACTTCAGGCCACATCCAATGCTTGCCGAATAGCACGATTTTAAGTCGCATCTCAGCCCAACCCGCGCTAAAACCTCCCCATGGACGGTCTCACATGAACAGAATGGATCGCGACTTCCGGCCCCAGGGGCTGGCGGATCTGGAGTATTGCGACGGCGAATACCGGATCATCAAACCCGGCTCTTTCGTCATCTGCGCCGTTACCGGCACGCAAATCCCGCTCGAAGCGCTGCGCTATTGGAGCGTCGACCTGCAGGAGGCCTATGCGACCCCCGAGATCGCGACAAGGCGGTTCCAGGAGACGGGACGAACGCCGAAATGATGCAGCGCCGCGTTTTTCTCGCAGGCGCCGCTGCGCTCGCTGCGGTTTCCCGCGCGGCTTGGGCCGACGCGTCCCGCATTTCCCTTTCGGGGGCGATGGAGCAGGGCAGCCTCGTCGTCGGCAAGACGGAACAGGGCGCCAGGATCACCATCGACGCGAATCCGGTGCGCGTGTCGCCGCAGGGTCTTTTTGCCTTCGGCTTCGATTACAACCAGACCAAACCCACCAATATCGCGGCGCGCTTCGCCGACGGCACGACCGAAACAAAGACGGCCACACCGACGTTGCGGAACTACGAGATTCAGCGCATCAACGGATTGCCGGAAAAATTCGTGACACCGCCCGCCGATGTGATCGCGCGCATCAAGCGCGAAGGCGCGATGATTGCGCATGCCCGCATGCGCGACACGGGCGAGAGCTGGTTCGCAGACGGGCTTGATTGGCCGGCCACGGGCATCATCAGCGGCGTGTTCGGCAGCCAGCGCATCCTGAACGGCGAACCCAAGGCGGCCCATTTCGGCGTCGATATCGCGGCCGGGGCAGGCGCGCCGATCCATGCGCCCGCCGACGCAATCGTCTCGCTGGCACAACGCGATTTCTATCTCGACGGCGGCATCACCATCCTCGATCACGGCCATGGCGTGTCAACCTGCTACATCCATCAGAGCAAGATTCTGGTGAAGCTCGACCAGCGTGTTTCGCGCGGGCAGCAGATCGGTGCAGTCGGCATGACGGGCCGTGCGACGGGCCCGCATCTGCACTGGGCGATGAACTGGTTTCAGGTCAAGCTCGACCCGTCGCGCTCCACGCGTACGCCTGCGCCGCCAAGGGCTTGAGCGTCGAGCCCGCGCCGCGTGCGCGGCGTATCGCCGGGCTTGGGCCAGCGGCGGTGAATCCATAACCACTGAGACGGCCGCCGGCGCACAAGCTCCTCAATCTTCTCGTTGATCCTGATCGTGAGCGCGAGCGTGTCGCGTTCGCTGTCGCCGGTGGCCGCGAATTCAAGCGGGGGATGAACCGTCATGCGGAATCGCGAACCACGCAGGCGCTCGAGAGACGCCGGCAGGACGATCGCGCCCAACTTCAATGCGAGAGCCGCAGGCGCCGGCGTCGTCATCGCATCGCGGCCGAAAAACGGCGCAGGCACGCCTTCGTTTGTTTTCTGGTCGACCAGGAGCAGGATCGCCTTGCCGCCGCGCAGCAGCGTGAAAATGCGCCGCGTTCCCTGCGCGCCTTTGGCGATCTGGTCCTTCGGTCCGTACGTCATCCGCTGGCGCACCATCCAGCGGTCGATGGTGGGATTGTTGAGCGGGCGATAAACCTCGCCGCCTTCGATGCCGTATTGCGTCGCCGCGAACGGCATCAATTCCCAATTGGCGAAATGACCCGAGACGAACAGCACGCCCTTGCCCGTCGCGCGTGCTTCATCTGTCAAGTGCATGTTCACTGTCTCGATGCGCGGGTCGGGACCCAGCATCGAAAGTTTTTCGAGATGCGCATATTCCGCGACGGTGCGGCCGAGATTGTCCCACATCTCGAGAACGATCGCCTCGATCCCGGCGTCGTTCATGTCGGGATAGGCGGCGCGCAAATTGTTGCGCGCGCGCGTCGAAGCGGAGGTGCGGCAAAAAACGTTTCGGCCGAGAAATCCGCCGAATGCCGATGCGCCATCGAGGCCGAGAATCCGGAACAGCCCGACCAGGGTGAAAAAGCCGGCCGCTTCCGCGCCGTAGCGGAGCTTGTCTGAGAGTTTCATGCTCGGAATCGGAGCGATTGTCTGGGTCATGTGGCGGGCGCTAGAGTACGGGGCGCGGCCCTGTCAAGCAAACGGCCAAGCGCGGCTTCGTCTTCAAATGCGGCGCGGATCCACAGCACGCCGATCTCCTCGCGTTCGGCCGGCATCAACCGGACGAAATCCTTCTCCGTTGTCACGAGCCGCGCACCCACGCCGCGGGCTTTCGACCTAAGGCGCGCGATTTCGGCGGCGCTGTAGGCATGGTGATCGTCAAACCGTTCGGTTGCGACCAGGTCTGCGCTCAGCATGCGCAACGATTCGAAGAATTTTTCCGGACGCCCGATGCCCGCAAACGCGACGATGCGTTGACCGGCGAATGAAGGCACCTCTTTTGGCGTCAGACGTGCGCGCAACACGGGTCCGGACCAGCCGGGCAATGCCGGATCGCCATCGCCGACGAGAACGATTGCGTCGGCGCGCGTGAGGCCTTGTGCAATCGATTCGCGCAACGGCCCAGCCGGCAAAATTTTTCCGTTGCCGAATCCGGTTTCCGCATCGACGACGACGAACGACAAATCCTTGGCGAGCTGGAAGTTCTGGTGCCCGTCATCCATCACGATGATTTCGGCCTGTTGCGTGTCGGCAAGAGACGCGCCCGCTCGGCGATCCCGCGCGACGATCGCGGGCGCCGTCGCCGCCAGCAGCAGCGGTTCGTCGCCGGTATCGGCTGCGCTGTGAAGGGCCGGATCGACGAGAACAGGTCCCGCCAGTTTGCCGCCATAGCCGCGCGAAAGAAATATCGGCCTGAGATTTCGCTGCAGGAGTGCATCGGCGATCGCGGCTGCGATGGGCGTCTTGCCGGAGCCGCCGGCCGTCAGATTGCCGACGCAGATTGTTTTCGCCCGCGGCCGGAAAGGGACTGCATGATCGCGCTTCCACGCTACGCTCGCGCCATAGAACCAGCCCAAAGGCGACAACAGCGCGGTGGCGATGCGCGCCGAGTAGTCGGGCTCGGACCAGAAATCAGGTGCGCGCATGCGAGGCCAGAAGTGATTCGATTGCGAGCCGCGTACGCTCGACCGCACCGCTCAGCGAGGCTGCCGCATCCGACGCGGCTTTCCCCATGATGCGCGCGTCGTCGGGTTGGTTCAGAAGCCGTCCCGCAAGTGCAACGACTTCTCCGTTTGTGGAGACTCGGCCCGCGCCCTGAGCCGCAAGAATGACGTCATAGGCTTGCGCGAAATTGGCTGTGTGGGGTCCAGCGAGAACGGCGCAACCGAGATGCGCGGGCTCAAGCGGATTTTGACCGCCATGCGGAATCAGGCTGCCACCGATCAACGCGAAAGGCACGACGCGGTAGAATAGTCCCAGCTCGCCGATCGTGTCGGCAATATAAATTGCGGCGTTGCGATCCGGCTCGCGGCCTTCGGCGCGGCGCACGGCGGCGCGCGCGCCGCACAACAGCGCGATCTCGGAACCGCGCTCGGGATGGCGTGGCGCGATGATGGTGAGAAGTTCGGGAAATTCGCCGCGCAATGCATCGTGCGCCGAAAGAATGATCTCGTCTTCGCCCGCATGCGTGCTCGATGCGAGAAAGACCGGCCGCGCACCGATCGCCGCAAGCAAGCTCGCGAGCTTGTCTGCGTCGGCGGGCAGGGGCGGGGCATCCGCCTTGAGGCTGCCGCTCATCAGGACATTCTTCGCACCCAGCGTCCGCAAGCGCGCAGCCGTGTCGTCGTCCTGCGCAAGACACACATCGTAAAGCGACAGGATTGCGCCTGCCGTGCGCGGCGCATAGCGCCAGCCGGCGAAGGATCGCGCCGACATGCGTCCGTTGATCAGCGCGAGCGGAATACCGCGCGCTTTGGCGCTTGCGAGCGTGTTGGGCCAGATCTCGGAATCGACGAAGAGACCGATATCCGGCTGCCAATGATCGAGAAAGCGCGCGACGGAAGCGGGGGTGTCGAGTGGCGCAAATTGATGGAAGGCGCGTTGCGGCAGGCGCTGCGCCATCAATTGTGCCGAGGTCACTGTTCCGCTGGTGACCAGGACGGAGCGATTTTCCGTGTCGAGCAATTTGCCGATCAGCGGCAGCACCGCCATGCATTCGCCCACGCTCGCGCCGTGAATCCAGACGAGTTGGCCGGCCGGCCGCGGTTTGACCGCGTGCCCCAGGCGCTCACCGATCCGATCGCGATCTTCCTTGCCGCGCAGTGCGCGCTGGCGCAATGCGAATGGCGCGATGAGTTCGAGCGCCGACGCGGCAGCGCTGTAGGCGCGCAAGGTCAATGGCGTCGATGCCATCGCCTCAGCTTCCGGCCGCGGCAGCCGGAACATCATCCGCGTCGCCGTCGAGATTGTGTTGATAAAGCCGCGCGTAAAGACCCTTGCGCGCGACGAGTTCGCCATGCGTGCCCGCTTCGACCACCTTGCCGCGATCGAGCACATAGATGCGATCCGCATCGAGCACGGTCGAAAGCCGATGCGCGATCACGATGGTCGTACGGCCTTTCATCAGGACGGCGAGCGCGTCCTGCACTTGCCGTTCGCTCTCGGTGTCGAGCGCGGAGGTCGCTTCGTCGAGCAGGAGGATCGGCGCATTGCGCAGCATCGCGCGCGCGATGGCGAGGCGCTGGCGCTGCCCGCCGGAAAGCTTGAGGCCGCCTTCGCCGATGCCCGTGTCGTAGCCGTTGGCGAGTTCGCGGATGAAACCGTCGGCCGCTGCCGCTTTGGCCGCCGCGACGATTTCCTCGCGCGACGCACCGCTGCGGCCGAGCGCGATATTGTCGGCCACGGTTTCGTCGAACAGGATGGCTTCCTGGGTCACGAGCGCGATGTGGTCGCGCAAGGATGTCAGCGTCACGTCGCGGATGTCCTGACCGTCGATCGCGATGGATCCTGCATCCACGTCGTAGAACCGCAGCAGCAGATTGAAGATCGTGCTTTTGCCCGCACCGGACGGCCCTACCAGCGCGATCTTTTGGCCCGGCGGAATATCCATCGAGATGCGCTCAAGCGCCTCGGCGCTTTCATGGTACGCAAAATCGACATTGTCGAAGCGAATGGCGCCCCCTTTGGGCGGCGGCGCGATGTCCAGCGGTTTTGCGCCGGCGCGGTCGACGATTTGCGGCTTTTGGTCGATGACGGCGAAGATGCGATTGGCGGCGGACAGGCCCTCCGTCGAAATCGTCCACAGCGAACTCAGCATGCGAACCGGCTGCTGTGCGAGGATCATCGCGGCCACGAAGGACAGGAACTTGTTGATCGGAAGCTGTCCGTGCAGGCCCTGATAGCCGGCATAGACGAAGGTCAGCGCCGCCGCGATGCCGCCGAGCAGGTCCGTCGCCGGCACGGCGGCCGAGCGCGAGCGGACGGCCTTGAGAATATATTTGAGGCGGCTCGTGATGCGCGCATCCGCCGATTTCACGGCATAGGATTCGAGATTGTAGGCCTTGATGATGTGACGGCCGCCCAGAACTTCGCCCAATGTGCGCGATAACTCGCCCGTTTCTTCCATGCCGCGGGTGGAAGATTTCTTGAGCGACCGGCTGAGACGCTGCGTCACGAGCGCGACGAGCGGCAGCACGAGAACGGAAATCAGCGCGAGTTGCCAGTCCTGATAGATCATCAGGCCCGCGAGCACGATGAGCGTCACCAACTGGAATCCGATGCCCGCCACGCCGCGCGTGATGGCGCCGCGCAGCAAATTCGCGTCGTTCAGGAATTTCGAGATCAACTCTCCGGAATGCACGTCGTTGAGGGCCGCGATGTCCTGGCCCACCTGGCTGTGGAACATGTCGCGCTGCACGTCGGAGACGATGCGTTCGGCGATGCCGTTGACGATGTTGTCCTGGCCGAATGTCGCGACGGCGCGTAGCGCGACGACGCCCACGATGGCGAGCGCGACCGGGAGCAGCATGTCCGCGCGATGCTGCAGAAAGATGAGATTGGTCAACGGATCGAGCAGCCAAGCCAGCGCGCCGTTCAGCGCGGCCGCCGTGACCATGCACAGGGCCGCGACCACGAGCGCGGCAGTGCGATGGCCGAGATAGTTGCGGACCAGTCGCTTGATGATCGCCCAATCGCCCAGGCGCCCCGCGGCCGGGATGGGCAGGGAACGGGCGGTGGCGCTGGGGTTTTCAGGCAGGGCGGTCATGGGTCGCGCCATCTAGCACGGGCCGCGGGCAGGGCGCGAGGGCAGGCAACAAACGTTAAGAACTCTCAGGCTCCGTGGGGTTCTTTCGGCTCCAGCAGCCGGTGCAGATGGACCACAAAATAGCGCATCTGGGCGTTGTCGACCGTCGCCTGGGCCGCGCCCCGCCACGCATCGAGGGCGGTCTTGTAGTTGGGATAAATCCCCACGAACTGGACCTTGGAGAGGTCCTTGAATTCGGTCGAATCCGGCGACACGAGTTCGCCGCCGAACACGAGATGCAGAAGCTGTTTGGGGTGTTCTTCCATGGTTCGTCCCGGATTTGAATCGATTTGCCCACCCTCCCCTTGCGGGAGGGTCGAAAAATTCGAGCGTAGCGAGATATTTTTCGGGGAGGGGCAAGCACACTGCTATCGGAGATTTACCCTTCCCCGAAATCCTCTTTTCGCTGTCGCTCAAAGATGATTTCGACCCTCCCGCAAGGAGAGGGTGGGAACGTCATTGTATAGGCCAAAGCTTAATCGAAATCACCGTACCAGCGCTCCCAGATGCCCCAGTTTCTGCAGCAAAAGTGCATGCAACCTCAAGCCCGCCGCGACGATGGAGCGTTGCAGCGGCACGGCGCCATTGTAGCGCAGTTGCGCGCCCGTATGATCCGTCACACGGCCGCCGGCTTCTTCGACAATGAGATCGCCGGCCGCGAGGTCCCAGTCGTGTTTGGCGGAGAGGGCCAGCGTCGCATCGAATTGTCCCCCCGCGACGAGCGCCATGCGATAGGCGATGGAGTTGCGGGTTTCGACCTGCATGGGCGGCCAGGGCGTGTTGGGCGTCGTCGACCAGATCGCGTGTTCGAATGTCGCCTTGGGCGCGAGCATCCGGCAGTTTTCGATTGCAGCGCAGTCGCTCACGTGGATTGCGGCGCCGTTCAATGTCGCCCCACACCCGCGCGCCGCCGCAAAACATTCTTCGGTGATCGGGTTGTAGACCACGCCTTGCTCGGGCCGTCCGTCGCGCACGATCGCGATGGCAATCGTGAACCAGGGCCGTCCCTTGAGGAACGCCGTTGTGCCGTCGATGGGATCGACGATGAAGGTGTGTTCGGCTTCGCGGCGTGACGGATCGTCTTCGCTTTCCTCCGACATCCAGCCATAGGACGGCCGCGCCGCGATCAGTGTCTCGTGCAGGAATTTGTCGATCGCCAAATCGGCTTCGGTGACGGGCTGGCCTTTGCCTTTGTCCCAGCGTTTGTAATCGCCGCCGAAATAGCGCCGCGCAATCACGCCTGCGTCTCGCGCGGCCTGTTCGATCAGCGCAAGGTCGAGGCCGGCAGCATCATGCGCCGGCAACGGTCATCCCTTCGATGAGAAGCGTCGGCGCGTTGGTGCCGTAGCGGAACACGAGATCGTTCGCGGGTGTCATGTGCAGGAACATATCCTTGAGATTGCCGGCGACCGTCACTTCAGCGACGGGATAGGCGATCTCGCTGTTCTCGATCCAGAAGCCGGATGCGCCGCGGCTGTAATCGCCCGTTACGGAATTGACGCCCATGCCCATCAGTTCGGTGACGTAGAAACCCTGTTTGATGCCGTCGATGATCATGTCGGGCGCGATAACACCCGGTTCCATATAAAGGTTCGTCGTGGACGGCGAGGGCGGTCCGCCCGTGCCGCGCGCGGCATGTCCCGTCGTGGCGAGCCCCAACTGCTTGGCGCTGGCGCAATCGAGAATCCAGCTTTGCAACACGCCGCGCTCGACGAGCGCCGTGCGTTTGTTGCGAACGCCTTCGCCGTCGAACGGCTTCGAGCGCATGCCGCGCAGCCGGTGTGGGTCGTCGATGATGTTGATGCCGGGCGCGAAAATCTGCTGGCCCAAGCGATCTTTGAGAAAGCTCACACCGCGCGCGATGGATGCGCCCGAGATCGCGCCGGCAAAATGTCCGATGAGGCCCGCCGACACGCGCGGGTCATAGACGACGGAAACGTCCTGCGTTTTCACCTTGCGGGGATTGAGGCGCGAGATGGTGCGATGTCCCGCGCGGCGGCCGACTTCTTCCGCGGATTCGAGATCGCCCGTGTGCCGCGCACTCGCGCTTTCGTAATCGCGCTCCATGGCCGTGCCGTCGCCGGCCAACACCGCCACGCCGACACTGTGGCTCGTGCCGGCATAGCTGCCGAAAAAACCTTCACTGGTGGCGAGCGCAATCGCGCTGCGGCCGAAGCTTGCGCCGCCGCCTTCGGAATTGGTGATGCCCGGCACCGCCATCGCAGCGCCTTCGACGGCGCGCGCGCGCTCGATCAAAAGATCGGGTGACGGCTCGAGCGCATCTTCGATGTCGAGCGCGGGAAAGCTGCGCGCGAGCCGGTCGGCCGGCGCGAGCCCCGCATATTTGTCCTCCGGCGCGAGCTTCGCCATCGCCACCGCGCGTTCGGGCAATTCGTCGAGCGCGCGCGCGGACAGATCGGTGGACGAGACGAACGCGACGCGCTCGCCCACAAACACCCGCAAGCCGAGATCGGAAGACTCCGAACGCTCGACATCTTCCAGCTTGCCCAACCGATAAGACACGGATGCGGATACCGAGCCCACGATCAGGGCGTCGGCGGCGTCGGCGCCCGCGGCGCGGGCGGCCCGGATCAGGCGGTCGAGAATGTCCTGCTGCGTGTTCGCCACGGAATCAGGAAGCCACGGCCGGCGGAAGGAAAACGAGCCAAAAGATGGCAACGATCCCGACGATATAGGAGATCCAGGTGAGGATCATGCCGACAAACCGCAGCGGGCTGGGGCCCGTGCTTCCGGACATTCCGATGCCGTGCAGGATACGGCCGAGCGTCAGCGGCAGGCCTACGCCATGGATGAGCCAGATCGACGAACCGAGCGGCGTGGTCAGCGCCCACATCATCAGAAGCGCGATCGGCGTCCATTCGGTATTGTTCGCGTGAGCGCGCAGGGGGGCGGCCATTTCGGGTTTGCCGCCGTCGCCGATGTCGGTTTTCGTGACGATGCGGGCGCGCGTCACCAGAATGCCCAGAACGAGAATGACGAGCGCATTCAGCGCGACGTAGAAGCCGAACGCATAAAGCGAAGATTGCCACAAGATCGACATCGTTTTTCCCCTTGGCCGACGAGGCCGGCCGCTGCGGGGCGCATGTGAAGGCCGATTCCCCGGTGGGTCAAGCTCCGTGATCGGCTCTCGGCCCAAGCCTCCTGACGGGACCTATTGCGCGTCGGCAGGCGTCGCGTAAAGCATCTTTTCGCCGAATGCCAGGAAGACACGCAGGTGCCGGAGCGTGGCGCGACCGAGGAAGAGATCGGGCTGCCCGAAGCAGGTTTCGACGAATTGGTGCGTCTCGTTGCGAAGCCCCTCCGAGTGATATCTCGCCCCGCCATTGCAGGCTTCGGCAGTCACAGAGCCATAAGGATAGACTACGGGGTTGTTGATCGTCAGCCCGTCGACGGAGAGGGTCTTGAAAGGCAGTGGCTTCGGTCCGGAATTGCCGGGACCATCCGCGGCCGGCGAGATGCCGAAATTGAGCTGAGCAATCCGGGCGTTCAGATAGTCGTGATCGTCGTCGGTCGCGACTTGCACCTCAATATCCTTTCCGTCGAGCTGCATGGGCACGAGAAACGCCTGCGATTTGCGCGTGATAAACGGGATCGCAGCGACTGTCGCGGTGTGCGTCCAGTAGACGACTTTTCCGGGACAGTGATCCTGCGAAAACAGATTGACCTTGTTGTGCGTGAGGTCGAGTTCGACATCGAAATGCCTCAGGATGTCGTAACCGATGGTGCCCGAAATGGTTTGATCGCCCCGGACTGGTTCCGGGATCACGCCCAGCCAGTCCGTGCCCGAAGTGGCGCCGAAAGTGAGCTTGACATTGACCATCTCCTTGACGGACTGGCCCGCTATATTAACGGTTATATTTTGATCGACCGCAGTGCGCTTCTTCTGAAGCAAGTCAGAGACCTGACCGGTGATTCCGGAAACCGGCTGGCCGAACTCCAGTTTGAAATAGCCTTTCGTATCGTCGATGCCGAGAGACACGAGAACTGCGCCGGTCTTGCTCTCCGTCGCGTCCAGTGACGCGAAAATCTGCAATGGGCCGCAACCCTCCGCCGCGGCCGGCGCAATGGCTCCGACCGTACCCAAAGCCACAAGACCCGCTATCCAGCCAATACGCATCGACGCCCGCTCACTTCAACACCGCCCCGACATAGAATGGACAAGTATTCGCGAAAGTACAATCGCAGTGACGGCGTGCGCATTTCTTTTTGGCGACCTATAGACGCGCTCTTGAAATCATGCGCGCGGCGTTGCGCAGCCAACTCAACGCCCGTGATGATGCGTGGCTTTCGCGGTCGAATGGGCGACCGGGTTTTTCTGGAGGTGACCGAGCGCGCGGCTGATGTCGTCCAGCAGCATGACGGCCATATCATGTGTTACACCGTGGCGGACCAGAATCCGCTGCACGATCGTATCCTGGCGGTTGGACGGCAGCGGATAAGACGCAATCTGCCAGCCATGCATGCGGACGCGTTCCGCAAGGTCGTACAGCGTGAAGCCCGTCGTGTCGCTCTTGAGCTTGTAACACACGGCTGGCAACCCGCCGCGGCCATCATAGAGCATCTCGATGGGGCCGAGCTTCGACAGTTCCGCCGCGAGATGCTGCGCGGTTTCTGCGCAATTCTGCTGGATGCGCCGGTAGCCTTCGCGGCCCAGGCGCAGGAAGTTGTAATATTGCGCGATGATCTCTCCGCCAGGCCGGCTGAAATTGAGCGCGAAGGTGGGCATGTTCCCGCCCAGGTAATCGACCCAGAAAATCAGTTCTTCCGCCAGGTCGTGAACCTCCCGCCACACCACCCAGCCCACGCCCAACGGCGACAGGCCGTATTTGTGTCCGGATGTGTTGATCGATTTGACGCGGGGAATCTGAAAGTCCCACACCAGATCGGGATGAATGAACGGCGCCACGAAACCGCCGCTCGCACCATCGACATGGATGGGAATATCGAGCCCCGTCTTTTCCTGCAGCGCATCCAGGGCCGCCGCGATGTCCTTCACAGGTTCGTACACGCAGGTGAACGTCACGCCCAGTGTCGCGACCACGCCGATGGTGTTTTCGTCGCAAAAGGGCGCGAGTTTATCGGCCGTGGTGCAGAGATGGTCCGGCGCAATCGGAACTTCCCGCAACTCGACATCGAAATAGCGGGCGAATTTGTGCCAACAGACCTGCACCGGTCCGCAGACGAGATTGGGTTTGTCGGCGGGCTTGCCGGCGGCCTGCCGCCTTTTCCGCCATTGCCATTTGAGCGACAGCGCGCCCAACATCGCGGCTTCGCTGGAACCGGTCGTCGAGCAGCCGATCGTCTCGTTGGCCGAAGGCGCATGCCAGAGATCGGCCAGGATATGGACGCAGCGGTTTTCGATTTCGGCCGTCTGCGGATACTCGTCCTTGTCGACCATGTTCTTGTCGATGTTCTCGTCCATCAGCCGGCGGATTTCGGGCTCGACCCAGGTGGTGCAGAACGTCGCGAGGTTCTGGCGCGAATTGCCGTCCAGCAGCAGCTCGTCATGGATGAGGTTGTAGGCGGAGCTCGGCGACATGCCGTGATCCGGCATTTTGAGCTTGGGGATGTCGCGCAATTCGTCTTCGAGACCGTGAAGATTCTTCAGCTTCGAACCGGGGCCGTGTTTCACGCGATGGAGCGGCATGGCGAATGACCCGTTTGTTGCCTATTAGGCGTGAGACAGCGTGGCGCGCGATGTTCGTCGATTCGCCCGTTCCCTGCCACTCGCGAAAGGTTGATTTGCGCCGCGCCGCACCCATTGGATACTGTTGCGTGGCGCGTTAAAACCGGGGCGGTCTCGGGACCTCCCGTCGAACTTGCCATCGAAGGGGTTTGCCATGCGAAATCTGTCGACTTCGTCTCTCTTTGCAGTTGCGCCCCCCATCTTTGCAGTTGCGGCCGCGTTTTTCTTCGGCGGCGCTGCGCGCGCAGATCAGGGAAGTGTTGCCGCGGAGACATCCCAACCTTCCGTCGACAGCTGCGCGGTCGTGGCACTGGCGAAGTTCAAGCAATGGACCCAGCCCAGGATCATGATCGACCAGACCAACATCTTCGCAGACGGTTCGAAAAGGGGAATGGAGTTGATCGTGACGGAGAACACGGCCTATGCCCAACTCGGCCACCTTTGGAAAACTGCCCAGGTCACGCGGCCAGAACGCGGCGTCGGCTCGCCGAAAATGCTTGCCAAACATATGGGGCTCGCGAACTGCGCCAAGGGCGATGCGGTTCAGGAAGCGGGCGGACCGGCGACCGTTTATACTTACAGTTACACGCCGGACGATAACGGAACCGTTTCGAAGGGCACGCTATGGATATCCGATGCGACGGGTCTTCCGGTGCGTCAGCAATTCGACCAGAACGGGCCGCTTGCCAACAGCCGCGTCGCGACGACGATCGAGAGCACTTATAGCTACAATACCGATGTGACGGTGCCGCGCGGCGCCGAACTGGCGGACGAGACGCGGCTCTTCCGCAATCGGCTGCCTTTCTCTTTCAACCAGGCCGCATTCGCCGACGGTCCGCGTTAGCGCCAAATCGGCTTGCCTGAGCCGGGCAGGCCGAGGCGCGGCCATTTTTCTGTGACGGCGCGCACGACGTCCTCATCCATGCGGATCTGGCGGCCCCATTCGCGGTGCGTTTCGGGCGGAAGCTTGTTCGTCGCGTCGAGTCCGATCTTCGACCCGAGGCCGGATTCGGGCGAAGCGAAATCCAGATAATCGATGGGCGTGTTTTCGATTAGCGTGATATCGCGCGCGGGATCCATGCGCGTCGACACGGCCCACATCACGTCTTTCCAGTTGCGCGCATCGATGTCGTCGTCCACCACGATCACCCATTTCGTGTACATGAACTGGCGCAGATACGACCACACCGCCATCATCACGCGCTTGGCGTGGCCCGGATAGGCCTTGCGCATGCTGACGACCGCGATGCGATAGGAACAGCCTTCGGGCGGCAACCAGAAATCCACGATCTCCGGAAATTGCTGCTTCAGGAGCGGGATGAACACTTCGTTGAGCGCTTCACCGAGGATCGACGGCTCATCGGGCGGCCGTCCGGTGAACGTCGAAAGATAAATCGGATCGCGCCGCATGGTGATCGCGGTGACGGTGAAGACGGGAAACTGCTCGACGGAATTGTAATAGCCCGTGTGGTCGCCATAGGGACCTTCGTCGCGATAATCGCCGAGCGACACTTCGCCTTCGATCACGATCTCGGCTTCCGCGGGCACCTTGAGCGGCTGGCTCACGCAATCGGCAAGCTCCACACGGCTGCCGCGCAACAATCCCGCGAATTGATATTCCGACAGCGTATCGGGAACGGGCGTGACCGCCGCCAGGATGATTCCGGGATCGGCGCCCAGCACGGCGGCGGCCGGCAAGGGTGCTGCTTTCTCCTTCGCCCAGCGTGCGTGATGCTGCGCGCCGCCGCGATGCTTGAGCCAGCGCATGAGCGTCTGGTTCTTCGAAAGCAACTGCATGCGATAGATGCCGAGATTGTAATTGTCTTCGCGGGCATCGCTCGGGCCTTTGGTCACCACCAGCGGCCAGGTGATGAGCGGCGCCGGCTCGCCGGGCCAACAGGTCTGGACGGGCAGGCGCGAAAGATCGATGTCGTCGCCGCGCCACACGATCTGCCGGCAGGCGGGCGAGCCGACGGTCTTCGGCCGCATCGACATCACCGTGCGCGCGAGCGGCAGCAATTCCATCGCTTCGCCGAAGCTGCGCGGCGGCTCGGGCTGGCGCAAGGTCGCGAGCACTTCGCCCACTTCGCGCATCGAGGCCGCGTCGCGCCGCTCGACATTGTTCATCGTCACGCCCATCGCGACGCGCTTCACCGTACCGAACAGATTGGCGAGAACGGGAATGGCGGAGGGCGTGCCGTCGGCCTTGAGCGGCTTTTCGAAAATGACGGCCGGCCCGCCTTCGGCCAGCAATCGCGTCTGGATTTCCGTCATCTCGAGCACCGTCGAGACGGGTTCCTTCACGCGCACAAGCTCGCCTTCGGCTTCCAGCCTGGCAATGAAGTCGCGCAAGGATCGATAGCTCATCGCCACCGTCCTATCACGGCTCGTTGAGGACTTTCCACTTGGAAGGGGCGGCATGCCAGATGCCATAGACGAAATAGATCAGGAGCCCGATAGCGGTCCACAAAACGAGCCGGACCCACGTGCCGTCGGCAAGGCTGAACATCATCAGGCCGCAGGTCACTATGCCGGCCGGCGCGACGAACCACGCAAAAGGAGTGCGGAATGGGCGGCGCGCCTTGGGCGCGGTGCGCCGTAGGATCAGGATGCCGCCGCATACGGCCACGAATGCCAGCAGCGTACCGATCGAGACGAGATCGGCGAGGATGTCGAGCGGCAGGACGGCCGCGAACAGGATTGCGCCTATGCCCGTGATGATCGTGCCGCGATGCGGTGTCCGGAAGCGCTTGTGGACGGCAGAAAAGACCGGCGGCAGAAAGCCGTCGCGCGCCATCGAATAGAATATCCGCGATTGTCCGTAGAGACCCACGAACACGACCGAGGCGAGGCCCACCATCGCGCCGATATTGATCGGCATGACGATCCATTGCAGTGCCGCGATCTTGCCCAGCGCGAAGGACACCGGATTGGGCACATCGAGCGTGCGCCAATTCGTGACTCCCGTCAGTACGATTGCCATGCCGATATAGAGCAGGGTGCAGATGGCGAGCGAACCCAATATGCCGATGGGAAGATCGCGCCTGGGGTTCTTTGCTTCCTGCGCTGCGACCGAGACGGCTTCGAAACCGATATAGGCGAAAAAGATCATGCCGGACGCCGCGAGAATTCCCGTGATGCCGAATTTTCCGAAGCTGCCTTCATTGGGCGGAATGAAGGGGTGCAGGTTCGATGCGTGTACGTAAGGCAGGCCGAAGATGATGACGAGAATCACGATGCTCGTCTTGATCATCACCATCAGCGCATTGAACCGCGCGGACTCGCTGACGCCGACGACCAGGAATACGGTCAGAAACAAGATCAGCAAAACGGCGGGCAAATTGAGGAACGCTCCCGTCAGATGAAGATCGTGAAATCCCGTCCCTGCGACAGGCGCATTGGCGAACTCGGCGGGAAATTTGTAGCCGAGATTCTGCAGGAAGCTGACGAAATATCCCGACCAGCCGACCGCCACGGTGGAAGACGATACCAGGTATTCCAGCACCATGTTCCAACCGATGAACCACGCCATGAAACGGCCCATGGTGGCATAGGCATAGGTATAGGCGCTTCCCGATTCCGGAATCATCGAGGCGAATTCGGCGTAGCAGAGCCCAGCGAACAAGCAGCCGAGGCCCGCGATGATGAACGAGACCAGCACCGCGGGACCTGCATGTTCGGCGGCAGCTGTACCCGCGATGACGAAAATGCCCGCGCCGATGATCGAACCGATACCGAGCATGATCAGGCTGACCGGGCCAAGCGTGCGCTTGAGATGGTTGTCTTCGGTGACGATCGGCTGTTCGAGGCTTGCGTCGCTCATCGCGTGTGCGCTCCGGTCACTCGGCGGGTGCCGGAGGTTCGTCGACAAGTTTCCAGCGCGGCGGCTGGGCGTGGCGGACGCTATAGGCGGCATAGATGATCAGTCCGATCACGGTCCACACACCCAGACGAATCCAGGTGTCGAGCGGCAGGAACAGCATCATGAACAGGCACATGCCGATGCCGAGAGGCGCCACGATCCAGACGAGCGGCGTGCGGAACGGACGCTTCACCTTCGGGCGCCGGACGCGCAGCACCATGATGCCGGCGCAGACGATCACGAAGGCGGCCAGCGTGCCGATGGAGACGAGTTCGCCCAATATATCGAGCGGCAACACTCCCGCGAGCACGGCGCAGAAAAAGCCCGTGACCAGCGAGCCGCGCCAGGGCGTTTTGAAGCGCGGATGAATCTCGGCGAACATCGGCGGGATCATGCCGTCTTTCGCCATCGCATAGAAAATGCGCGACTGCCCCAAAAGCAGCACGAGAACCACCGAGGCGAGGCCGACGATGGCGCCCAGATTCACATAGGGCGCGAGCCACGTTGTCGCCGGGATCGCTTCGATCGCCTGCGAAACCGGGTGGGCGACGTTCAGTGTCGAATACGGCGCGATGCCCGTGACGACCCATGACATCAGCATGTAGAGGACGGTGCAGATCAGCAGCGAGCCCAATATGCCGAATGGAATGTCGCGCTGCGGATTTCGCGCTTCCTGGGCGGCCACCGAGACCGCATCGAAGCCGATATAGGCGAAGAAGATCACGCCGGTGGCGCGAAAGATTCCCGTCCAGCCGAATTGCCCGAAGGTGCCGGTGTTCGGCGTGATCAAGGGCACATGGTTGGCGGGATTGATGTGGTTGAAGCCCACGAAGATCACGACGATCACGATGCAGAGTTTGATCGCGACCATCAGGTTGTTGAAGTTCGCACTCATATTGACGCCGACAATCAGGACGAATGTCACAAGGCCAACGAGCAGCACGGCGGGCAGGTTGAAATAGGCGCCCGTGGCGACGAGGTGATGGAAGCCTTCGAGCTTGAACGGCGCGCCTGCGATGGCCATCGGGATCGGCGAATGGAGTTGCTTCGCCATGAAGTCGGCGAAATAGCCGGACCATCCGACGGCGACGGTCGAACCCGCGGCCAGATATTCCAGTACGAGATTCCAGCCGATGATCCAGGCCAGCAGCCGGCCCATCGTGGCATAGGTATAGGTGTAGGCGCTGCCCGCGACGGGGATCATCGCGGCGTATTCGGCGTAGCACAGGCCGGCGAACAGGCAGCCCGTTCCGGCGATGGCGAAGGAGATGACGACACCCGAACCCGCATAGCTGGCGGCAGCATGTCCGGTCAGAACGAAGATGCCGGCGCCGATGATAGCGCCGATGCCGAGTGCGATCAGGTGGATAGGTCCCAGTGCCTTTTTCAGGTCGTTGTCGATCGCAGGATTGGGATTTTCCGGAACTCCGGCCATGCAGATTGCCCCCTCAGGAATGGCCAGGCGCCGGATACGGCCCGTGGCATGGATTCTCTGAGGTCACTCTTGCATGGCGGCAATGCGCCCGCCAACTGCCCGGCGCAGGAGCTTCGCGCCGACGTTATTTGTCCGTCCACACCGCGATTTCGTTGCCGTTCGGGTCGCGGAAATGAAATCTTCGTCCGCCGGTGAAGCTCTCGCGCGAGACGATCTCCACGCCGGCTGCCGCAACCTTCGCTTCCAGCGAGTCGAGATCGGCCGCGTAGAGCACGACCAGCGGTCCGCCTTTCGACACCACCTTGCGCTCCGCATTGAAGCCGCCATTGCGGCCTCCGCTGTCGAAGGCGACGTAATCCGGCCCGTAGTCGGCGAACGACCAACCGAAGACCGAACCGTAAAAGGCCTTCGTCGCCGGAATGTCTGATCCCGGCAGCTCGACATAGTCCAGATAACCGTCCTGAGGCATATCAATGTTCCCTATTTGTTCCTATCCCATCACAGGAAAACATCGGCGTCAAGCTGGGGCAGTTTTCGGTAGTGGGTCAGTTTGAAATTTCGAGGGTCGCCTGATAGGTATTAACCTATGGGGGATGAGCATTCATTTGTCGACCACTGGAAGCGCGGAGCGTTGGTGCTTTTTCGCCTTGGCGTGATCATCTTCGCTACGGCGATGCTGATGCTGATAGCATGGGTCGTCATTTACGGCGTGTCTTGGGTAGTGCTGCCGAGGGCCACGCAAGATGCGTTTATAGAAGTTACAGCCCTTCCGCTGTCCCTCATTCTTTTTGTTCTTGTCGCCCCTTGGGTAATTTCGCAGGGCGCTAACAGATGGAATCTTATTCTGAGCTGGCCTCCCAAGCCTCAACCATAGCCACCATGTCCTCAATTTCCCAGAGGCGGGAGTCTACACCGGCGGCTTGGGCCGGGCTCATTTTGTGAGCGCCGCTGATTTTCACGAAGTTGTGGTACATCGTGTGGAGGGCGAAGGCGTAAATGTGGTTTTCCAGTTTCTTGCTGAAGGCCTGCGTGAGACGCGCATAACGCTTGCAATGCTGGCGGATAGCCAAAAGAACGGAAGCAGTATTGCGAATATGACGACTAACCCTACTACTGCGTATTCCGTTTGGCTCGACTGCGTTAGTCCAAGCTTCAGCGTCGACGGGGTGGGCGGCGGCGGCAGCGCTAGGCCGGCTGCACCGATCAGCATGGAACTCCACCATAGCCAAATAAAACGGCGTACATTCTCGGTCATTTCAAATCACGTCAGAGTGCAATTGCATTCGCCTTCAATGCCTCAGTAGCAGGGTCCTGAACAGGACGGCTACGAAGGCGAATGCGATCCATGCCAGCACGTGCCAAACGCCGGTAAGATTGTAGCGTCGGACCAGCGCAGCGAGGACGAAGTGCCATCCCACGCCCGCGATGATGACGACGAAAATTGCCCAAATTGGAAAATGCTGCACGCGCGCCTCGCTTGATCGCCGAACAATAACGCCCCTGCATTACCCCGATACGAAGCCTTCGGCAAATTCCGGGATCGTGTCGTTCGGGTCGTACCAGCTTGCGGCATCCGAGCGCCAGATATGGCCGAGCGCGCGCGGCTTTTCCTGCGTATCGAGGCAACCGAGCCTGAGCATCACATGCGGGTTCGCCACGCGCTCGGCGAACAAATGCGAGCCGCAGACGGAGCAGAAGCGGCGGAACTTTCCCGGCGAGGATTCAAAGCTTGAAAGAAATTCCTCGCCCGCCACCCAGCGGAATTTTTCGCGCGGCACCGATGCGATGCTCGAGAATGCCGCGCCATGCGTGCGCCGGCATGTCTCGCAATGGCAATGGACGATGAGCCCGAACTCGGCATCCGCTTCATAGCGGACGCGCCCGCATAGGCAGTGACCTGTGAGCATGTGAACCTCCGTTGGCGGAACACGCCGCTACGCCAGAGTTTGGCTATGGAGAAAGCCGCCAGCGCATTCTTGTCTTGCCGTCGAATTCATAGGGCTGCCCGTTTTGAAACCTTGGAAAAAAACGCCAGCTGGAAACACAATCGATTGACGCCTGGTCCAGGTCCGAATTTCCTGTGGATTGGGTCACTTTCAGATTTTTGATGCTCCCGTCCGTGGCAACGACATAGGACAGTTCGATGTCGCCCTCGCTATGACTGCGGATAGCTGCGGCCGGATACCATTGCGAGGGTGCACATATATGTGGTTGCCCGTTCGGTGATGCCCCGAACTCCAAAAAATGCCAGCGCGGCTGCCAGCCAACCGCCATCACCGAAGTATATTCGACAGGCTTGTTGATTCGATCGGGCTGGCCGGACTGATGCAGCCTGCTCGCGCACACGATTGCGGCCTGATCGAAGTCCGCGTCACCACTCGACTTATACACGGACACGTCACGCAATTCGCCATCCATCAGCTTGCGAACAGAGAGAAGTGTCGAGATTAGTTTGCCTGCCGCGACAATTCTGGCCGGCAATAGGTCGTCGCACATTCTCAATTGCTGTTCTGGACTGAGCTGCGAGTTGGACACGGGCGGCTTCCCGGACTCCGCCGGTATCGTTTGAGCAGATGGGATCGACGCGGGTGGCGGCGTGTTTATGGTCGATGCCGGATCGGCCCTGGCCGACAGTGGCAACAGAAGACACGCCAGAAGGAGCCATTTCGACATTCGAGTTCCCCCAATATGAATGTCAGTTTACACTGCGGCACAGGTCGCAACAAATCGACTTACCCTGGAACAAGCGATGACTCGACTTGCGGAATTGCGCGACGCCGGCGTTTCGTTCGGTTTTTCGGAGGAACCGTCAAGCGATCGCGCCGCCGCAAACCGATTGTGAACGGCTCAAATCCGAGCTAGAAGAAACGCGCGCGGGAATTGCATCGCGCCTCGCAATTCATTGGTTCCGATGCGGCAATTCTCCCTACCATATCTTCTGCATGCTTCGCGTCGGCTTTTCAGCCGGCCGGAGAAGCATCGTCCGTCCCGGCGGCCGGAGAATTGGCCGCCGAGCAGCGGAACGCCGATCGGGCCGGCTGCAATATTTTCTCCCGATCCTGCATTGATCGAATCCTACACCCATATCGACCACGAGGACGTGTCGAACATCACCAAACCGAGGGACAATCTCATACTCTATAAGGATATTCCCTACTCGCAATATCTGGGCGAATGGCAGTTTCATCCCAATCGGATCGGCGCCTATCTGGCGGCCACGAAAATATCGCCCGAGCTGATCCGGATCGCAACAAAAGTACTTGAACATTGCGTCGAACTGCCGAATGGCGGCCTTGCACTTTATTATCCGGCGACCATCCGCGCGGCGCGCCTGCAAGTGAATGAGCCGATATACAGCGCAATGTCGCAGGCCCAGCTTCTTGCAGGCTATACCAAGCTCGCGCTCGACGATCCGAAATCCGGGGGAGCCGCCGTCGATTGGCGCGATGTCGCCGCCCGGCTTACAACGGCGATGATGTTTCCGTTCGAGCAGGGCGGCGTGTGCGTGGATGGAAATGTGCTTCTCGAAACGCCGAACTTCCGCGCCTGTCCGGAATTCATTCTGAACGGCTGGCTGGACGCGCTCCTCCATCTCGACGACTACGCGCGCCTCTTCCCAACCCGCGAAGTCGGGGATTTTTACCGGCGCAATCTCGATGCGTTGTGCGAGTTGCTGCCGGTCTTCGACGATGAAAACGCGCGTCTCAGCCTCTATTCGGATCTCTGTCCTTACGAATTTCGCGTGCATTTCAACGAAGCCATGAAAACCATGGTCCCGCGCGTGACGGTGGAGTACCTGCCTGTCGATTCGCGCCGCGCGGCCTATTGCATCGAAGATCTGTGGCTCGCGAGCGACACGCCGCGCAACTGCATCTACGAGAACAAGATCGTGAAGTGCCGTTCGTCCTATATGGATCTCGCTCTGTCCGCGAGCAGCAGCTACGAAATCCGGATTCACGTGGCGGCCGATTGCCGGAACATCTCGTTCGATCCGGGGTCGTTCGATGCGCGTTCGACGGTGCCGAATCCGACTCTGAAAACGCGTTCGGTGCTTCCCGAAACGAACTATGACGGAACCCTGACGACCTTCCGGATAAATCCGGTGCAGCAGCGCCTGCTTGCGGGCTGTCCCACGAATTTCCTGAAGAAAGGCCAAAATTTCTATCACATGTATCATGTCGTTGCGTTGTATGAGCTCGCGCTCACGTCATCAATGCCGGCGCAGCGCAAAGTATTGACGGACATGGCGGCCCGCTGGCTTGCCTATACGCTCGGCGCGGCGCAGGATCGGGGCCGCGGGACATTTTTCGAGCCCGATATTTTCACTAAGAAGATTGCGCGCTTCAGGGCCGACGGACACCGGCACAGTTTTGATGAATTGCGCCGAAACGCCGTCCGTTCCGCCTGATATTGCATTGAGGCCGGCCGCCATCGGGAGGATGCTGCGCGGCCGATGTTGTGGGCTCCCGTTTTTCGTTTCGCAAACACGGCATGGCGGAGCTTTTCGGTCGAATGGCAAAAATTGATACGGGACGTGCAGGAGGCGGCAATTTGTTGAAGCGGGCGGCTTCGCGATTGGCCCGCAGCCGGTATCATCGGATCGTAGATCTGTTTTCCCGTCTGCGCATGCGGCGCGTGACTCCGGAAAAGACATACGAAATTGTCTTGCCGGAAAGTTTCGGCGCTGCTCGCGCAAGGATCCGGCTCTGTGTTCCCAAAATGCCCGGCGGCCATGTCTATGCCTTCTCCGAGGATGGGAGATCCGAGGCCGATAACGGCATCGATAGAGTCGTTGCCTGTACGCGGGGAGGATTTGCGTATTCGGAGGATCGGGGGCTGAGCTGGAAGGCCGTCAGGCTGAAGCCGTTTGCGCGATTTCCCATGGTTCGTTCGCGGCTGCTGCCGAATGGCGAGATCCTGCTCGTGGCCGCGGATCCGGACAGTCGCGATCCCTGGGCGGACCAGGGCAATCGCCTCATAGTTGCCGATCTGCTTGGAAATATCCTGCACGCCGAAAAGATGCAGGGGCCGGGCTGGCATGGTCCGCGCGCCGTCGACGTCAGCGGCGAAACGCTGATGTATGCCGAATATCCGTGGAACGGCGACCGGGATGATTGCGATGCCGCGCACGCTACCAGCCGCGTCTGGCGAAGCCGCGATTTCGGGCGCAGCTGGCATGCGGTCTTTGAGCAGAAAAGCGTCCGCCATTTTCACTATCTACAGGCGAGACCGGGGGTAGCGGGCGAATGGTGGCTGACCTCGGGAGACGCCCCTGCGGAATCGCGCATATGGAAGTCGAGCGACGATGGCGACACCTGGATCGATCAGACCGATACGTTCGGTTCTTCCCTAACGATCGGGGATTGCAAATTCTCCCGGAGTGTCTTCCGGCTGACCGATCTGGTCTGGGCCGGAGACGATATCATCTGGGGTTCCGACGACGCCCTCAACGACGCGGTGGAAGTCGCGGGGGGATTTGCGCCGGAGCCCTCGCGCGGATCGCGTCTGTTCCGCGCCGATCCGTCGCGCGGAATTGCGCCGACCGTTCTTGGCCTGTGCGGACCGGAGGTACGCAATATCGTGGACGTGGGAAAATTCTACGTCGTGATGACGCAGTCCTCGCCGCATTTTGCGAACAACATGCCGCGGGTGTTCCTGCTGTCGAAGCCAACGGCCGGCTGCGATCCGGTCTTGGTGCATCTCTTCGATATCGATCGCTTCAGCAACGATCGCTCGGCATTCACCTCTTCGATCGCAAGCCGGTGTTCCGGCAATGGCGTCTTCTTCACTTATCGCAGGCCGACCGATGTGTTCCGCGCGCCGGATCGCATTTTGCGCTGGCAAGTCGAATTCGAATAGAAGGATGTTCTAGAGCCATTTTGGTTTGAGATTACGCATAGCCGGCATGGCTGAAAAAATTGCGGCAGTGATCGGCTGGGAAGTCGTCGAGGATGGCGCCGATACGGTCCCAGAGCGCGGGAATGGATCGCTCTGCGGCTCTTCGCAGATGGGCTTTGATCTTTGAGAACGCCAGCTCGATCGGATTGAGGTCGGGAGAATAAGGCGGTAGGAAAAGCAGGCTCGCGC
>PLJH01000098.1 GCA_003139615.1 Alphaproteobacteria bacterium | reverse complement strand
CATTGGGATCGAAGAAGGGCGGTTGCAGAATCGCGGCCGGGAAGAAGATCGAATTGAAATTGGGTGTGTAGTACGCGTTGACCGTCGGGGGTGTCATGTTCCACTCGTTGCGGTCGACGGGCTGGTCGATGCGGTCGAGCCGGTATTTCCATTCAAAGACGTCGCTGCGTTCGATATCGCCGATCAGGTCGTCCCGCGAAATCGAGAGCCCGGAGAAATCGCGCCATTTGTCGGGATAGCCCACATGCGGCACGAAGGCGTGCAGCTTGTCGAGCGCTTTCTGACGTGTGGCTTCCGTCATCCAGGAAAGCGTGCGGATATCGGCGTCATAGGCTTTGAGAATGTTGCCGACGAGTTCCTCGACCTTCGCCTTCGATTCCGGCGGGAAATATTTTGCGACATAGAGCTTGCCCAGTGGGTGGCCAAGCCGTCGGTCCAGCACGTGCACGCCGCGAGTGTCCCGCGGCAGCTGCACCATCTGGCCGTTCAACACCTTGCCGTAAAATTCGAAATGCGCATCGTCGACGGCCTTGGGCAGATAATCCGCCATGTTGTCGAGATAGTGGACGGTCAGGTAATCCCGCAGCACGGAAACCGGCGCCGTGCCGAACGCCTTGGCCATCGCGGCAATAGCCGTGTTCTCGTGAAGTACGACAATGCGCTCGCCTGCCGGGCTTTTCAGCGACAGACCTTCGGCTGTGAAGAATGCGGGCCAATCGAATCCGGGTGCGTATTTCGAAAGCGCCGAAATCGTCATGGGGTTGTAGGTTTTGTCGGCATTCCGCCGTTCGGCCGCCGGCCACTGCGCGTCTGCGAGCGCCGTTTCAAAATTGAAGACGGCGTCCGCGCGCGCTTGAGCATCCTTTGTGCCGGCCAACGAAAGCATTGTGGCGATGTGTTTGCGATAGGCGTCGCGCGTGTCGCCAAGCGATTTGTCGGCCCGCAGGTAGTAATCGCGGTCGGGCATGCCGAGGCCCGCTTGCCCGACATTCATATCGAACTTGCTGGGATCCTTGGCATCGGCCATGACGCGCGTTCCGAAAATGCTCGTCGTGGAACGTCCCTGCAGTCCCATGGCCCGGGCGATATCGGAGCGCGATTTCAGCGCAGCGATGAAATCCAGGTCTTTCCGTACAGGTTCGAGCCCGCGCGCATCGATCTGCGCCGTGTCGGTGAACGCATCATAGAGGTCGCGCAGCTTCTTCTCTTCGTCGGTCAGCTGCGCGACGGGCTTGGCTTCGATCCCGGTCATAAGATCGCGCATGCGTTTTTCGCTGAGGACTATCAAGTCGTCGAACGAACCGGTGCGCGTGCGATCCGGCGGGATGGCGGTGTTCTTGTACCAGGCGCCGTTGACGAACATGAAGAAGTCGTCGCCGGGCTTCACACTCTTGTCCATCGCGCTGAGGTCGACACCCCAGGCGCCAAAAGCCGGATGGGCAGCGGGAGTTTGAGCGATGGCGGTCGCCATGAATGCGGCACACGCGATCGTCGACAAACAGATGGCAATCTTTCTCATCGCTTCCTCCCGCTGCGTGATCCCGTTTACCAGAGATGCACGCGGCTCTCCGGCGTGAGGTAATATTTGTCGCCCGGTTTGGCGCCAAACGCGGCATACCATTCATCCTGATTCCGCGTGGCACCGATGGCGCGGAATTCCGGCGGGCTGTGCTCGTTGGAAAGCACCTGCTGCCGCAGCGCGCCGTCGCGAAGCTTGCCCCGCCAGATCTGGCCGAAAGACAGATAAAAGCGCTGGTCGCCCGTATAGCCGTCGATCACCGAAGCTTTCTTGCCGCCAAGCGAGATGTGATAGGCCTTCAGCGAAATCGCGATGCCGGCGTTGTCGGCCATATTTTCGCCCATCGTGAAAGCACCGTTGATGTGCAGTCCCGGCAGCGGCTCGTAGCTGTCATATTGCGCGCCGAGCGCCTTTGTCTTCGCTTCGAATGCGGCCTTGTCGGCATCCGTCCACCAGTTCTCCAGCTTTCCGGTCGGGCCGAACTTCGCGCCCTGATCGTCGAAGCCGTGGCTGATTTCGTGGCCGATCACAGCCCCGATGCCGCCATAGTTCACGGCATCGTCGGCATTCGGATCGAAGAAGGGCGGCTGCATGATGGCGGCCGGGAACACGATCTCGTTGCCCTGCGGATTGTTGTAAGCGTTCACGGTCGGGGGAGTCATGCCCCATTCCGTGCGGTCGACGGGCTGATCGATGCGCTTGAGCTGCCGGTTCCAGTCGAACACTGCTGCGCGCTGGATATCGCCCAACAGATCGTCGCGCTTGATCGCGAGTGCGGAATAATCCCGCCAATGATCGGGATAGCCGATCTTGACGCCGAAGTGATGCAGCTTGTTCAACGCCTTTTCGCGCGTGGTCGGCGTCATCCATGCCAGGGTGCGGATGTCGGCGTCATAAGCCTTGAGGAGGTTGTTCACCAGTTCGACCGCCTTGGCCTTCGCCTCCGGCGGGAAATATTTTGCGACGTAATCCTTGCCCAGTGCTTCGCCCATCGTGTTGTCGAGCAGATGCGCCGCGCGCGCGGTGCGCGGGAGCTGTTGGGTCACGCCCTGCAATGTCGTGCTGTAGAAGGCAAAATCTTCGTCGTCGAACGCCTTGGGCAGGAAGGGCGCGTAGGTGTGAAGATAATGCGCGGTCAGATAGTCACGCCACACCGCGACGGGCGTCTCGGCAAAAATCTGCGACAATTTCGGAAGCGCGGATTTTTCGGCGACGATAACCTGGCGTTCGCCCGCCGGTGCGGTGGTCGAGATTCCGGCGGTCTTGAAATAGGCGTCCCACGAGAATTGCGGCGTCAACGCCTTGAGCTGTGAAAAGGACATCGGATTGTAGATCTTGTCCTCGTCGCGGCGATCTTCGTTCGCCCAATCGGCCTGCGCCATCTTGGTTTCAAGATCGAAGACGCCCTGCGCGCGCTTGTCTGGATCGCTGTAGCCGGCAAGCGCGAACATCGCGGCAAGATGCTTTTTGTAGGCATCGCGGTTGGCCGCGAGTGTCGGGTCGTCCTTCAGATAATAATCGCGGTCGGGCATCCCGAGACCAGCTTGTCCGAGGTCGATCGCATAGGCATCCGGATTCTTTTCATCGATACCGATACCGCCGCCCATCGGCCCGTCGAGCTGCAGGCGCGGGTCGCCCATCGCGGCCGCAACATCGTCCAGTGTCTTGAGGCCCGCGATATAAGCGAGATCTTTCTTCGCCGGGGCGAGGCCCTTCGCATCGATCTGCTTCTGATCGAGGAATGCGTCGTAAAGATCGCGCAGTTTCTTTTCGTCGTCGGTGAGCTGATCGTAGGGTCTGGCATCGAGCGACGCCGCGATTTCGTTCATCCGCGTTTCGCTGAGGATCCGCAGATTCTGGAACGAGCCGGTACTCGCGCGATCCGGCGGAATAACGGCGCTCTTGTACCAGGTGCCGTTGACGAACATGAAAAAGTTGTCGCCCGGCTTCACGCTCTTATCCATTCCGCTGAGTTCGACGCCCCAGGTACCGTACTGCGTGTGGTTTGCCGCCGTATCGGTGAGCGCGGCCGTTGCGCCGAGAGCGATGCACGCCGAGCCCAAAAGGGCGGCGAGCACGATGGTATTGCGTCGCATTGAGGGAACTCCTGCTGTGATGTCTGGGCCGCTGTCGCCGGGAGGAACGGGCCGGGCCGGTGCGTTTTCGGGCGGATTGGGCCGCAGTTTGGCCCGCGGCGCAAGTCACGCCGGCGCGACCCAGCCGTGCAAAGACCGATTTGTTGGTTAATGAAAAGTTATTTCCCTTTGAACTTGGCCGGCCGCTTCTGCAGAAAGGCTGTTACCCCCTCCAGGAAATCTTCAGTTTTGCCCGCCCGCTGCTGGGACTGCCGTTCGAGGTCGATCTGGACCTCGAAGGAATTGTGCGGGCTCTCCCAATAAAGGCGCCGGATGGTGGCAAGCGATTGAGTCGGGCCTTCGGACAGTTTCTTTGCAAGCGCGAGCGCCTCGTCGATCAGCGCCGCGTCGTCATAGACCCGATTGATCAGGCCCCAGGACAGCGCCGTTTCCGCCGGAAGTTTCTCGGCGAGCATGGAAAGTTCCTTGGCGCGTGCCAGGCCGACAAGGCGCGGCAGAAGCCATGTCGATCCGCCATCGGGCACGAGACCGATACGCGCGAATGCCTGAAGGAAATATGCCGTGCGCGCAGCGAGCGTGATGTCGCCCATCAGCGCGATACTCATGCCGACTCCCGCCGCCGCACCGTTGACGGCCGTCACAAGCGGCATTTTCAAATCGCGCAGCCGACGCAGGAAGGGATGATAGGACGTCTCGAGCGCGGAGCCCACACCGCCGGACGATGCGCCTTCTTCCGGAACCTCGGACAGGTTCGCGCCCGAACAAAAGCCGCGGCCTTCGCCGGTGAGCACGATCGCGCGGAAACCCGAGTCCGGTTTCTCGATGTAGTCGATGGCGGCGATCATGCCGTGAATCATCTTCACGGATGCGGCGTTCATCACTTCGGGATGGTTCATCGTGAGCACGGCAACACTGCCATGCGCGGTGACGTAACAACGTTCGAAATCCTTGCGCATGCGAAACCCCTGGATGGTGAGGGGCGCAGCATAGAGCGGGCGTTGCGGGAATGGAAAGCGGCCCGAAATCAGGCCGCGACGACGTCTTCGGACACGGCGCCAGGAGCCTCGCTCATCACGCGATTGCGCCCGGCATTTTTGGCGGCATAGAGGCACGCGTCTGCGCGCTGGATGAGGGATGATTGCGGCTCCCCGAGCAGGAGCTGGGCGACGCCGATTGAGATCGTGATGGTGCCGAGAATGTCGCCGGTCGAGCGTTTGACCAGTTTCTTGCTCTCGACATTGGAGCGAATCTGGTTGGCGAGGCTCACTGCCGAGTCCAGTCCGGTTTGGCGCAGGATGACCGCGAATTCCTCTCCGCCGTAGCGGGCGGCCGTATCGCGGCCCTTCACGTTTTCCGACAGGCAATGGCCGACAAGCCGAAGCACCTGGTCGCCTGTCTGATGACCCCAGGTGTCGTTGAACACCTTGAAATGGTCGATGTCGCACATGAACAGACAAAGCGGCTCGCCTTGCTTGCGCGCCAATTCGACCGCCTGGGCAAGTTCCTGATCGAACGCCTTGCGATTATGAATACCCGTCAGCGGATCCGTGAGGCTTTCCTTGCGCACATCGTCGAGCTTCGCTTTGAGATCGGTCACCTCATGCGAAGAGCGCTGCAATTCGTCTTCGAGCGTTTTGGTACGTAATTCCATCGCCTTCGTGGCACCGAGAAGCCCGTCGACCAGCTTCTGCATTTCGGCCGGTGTGCGACCGCCGCCCAACTCGCCGCTGGCGGCCGACAGCTTGCGGCCATAAGCGACAGTATCCCGTTCGGCGCTCGCCAGTTTTTGCAGGACGGAGTCGACGGCACCGGTGATTTCCGTGCCGATGTTCTCCATGGCAGCTTCGAGCCGTGCCGATCCGAAGAAGCGTTCGCGAAGGTCGTCGAGCACGAGGGACGAAAAAGCCTGACGGCCGGAAATCATGTCGCCCATGATGCGCGACGCGGACGGGTTGTCGCCCGAGGCATAGGCGTAAAAGAGCTGGAAATTTTCCGGCGTGGGCGAGACTTGCCGCTCCGCCATCAGGGCGAGTGCGGTTTTTGCCAACGCCTGCACGCGTTCGTGCTGGTTCACCACCAAACCCCCGAGCTGGACGGGTTTAAAGGGCCCGCTCACAGGGGCGAATTGTGCCGTGAAGGTCGGTAACAAACCCTTAAGTCGGTTGAAGCGGGCGGAACAGGCTGCTCTAATTGACAAATCGTCAAAACAGGGCTGCGGCGGCATTTGCGGCCTGGACAGGGAGATTTCGATGAGCGTTGCCGAAGCGAGCCCGAGCACCCCGGATGTGGCAGCGGATATGGCGCGTGTGCTGGAGCGCCAGCATCAGGCTCACATCAAAGATGGTCCGCCCAGCGCCGAGAAACGCATCGAATGGCTGGACCGTGCCATCGGCCTGGTCGTCGGCCACAAGGAAGCGATCACCGATGCGCTGCGCGAAGATTTCGGCAATCGCTCGGCCCACGCCACGCTTCTGACGGATGTGTCGGGCTCGATCGGCCCTCTCAAGCACGCCAAGGAAAACCTGCGGGGCTGGATGAAGCGCGAGAAGCGCAAGGTGGCGCCCGCGTTGCTGGGTCTGTTCGGCGCCAAAGCGTGGGTCGATTACCAGCCAAAGGGCGTGGTGGGCGTCATCTCGCCGTGGAATTTTCCCGTGAATCTTACCTTCACGCCGCTCGCGGGAATTCTCGCCGCCGGCAATCGCGCGATGATCAAGCCGTCCGAGTTCACGCCGCGCACCTCCGAGCTGATGGCACGCATGTTCCGCTCGGCCTATGATGAGACGGAGATCGCCGTGTTCACGGGCGGTCCCGAAGTGGGTGCTGCGTTCAGCAAGCTCGCCTTCGATCATCTGCTGTTCACAGGCGCGACATCGGTCGCCTATCACGTGATGCGCGCGACCGCCGAAAACCTTGTTCCGACGACGCTTGAGTTGGGCGGCAAATCGCCGGTCGTGATCGGCAAGTCGGCCGACATGAAACTCACCGCCAATCGCGTGATGATGGGCAAGACGCTCAATGCGGGCCAGATCTGTCTGGCGCCGGATTACGTGATGGTGCCGAAGGACCGGGCGAAGGAATTCGTCAGCGCGGCCGAAGGCGCAGTGGCGACGATGTTTCCGACCCTGAAGGACAATCCCGATTACACGAGCGTGATCAATCAGCGCCATTACGATCGGCTGATGGGCTATCTCGACGATGCGATGGCAAAAGGCGCGGAGATCGTCGTGCTCAATCCGGCGAAGGAAGATTTCCGCCAGCAGCCTTATCACAAGATCCCGCCGACGCTGATCCTCAATCCGACCGACGACATGAAGATCATGAAAGACGAGATCTTCGGCCCACTGCTTCCTGTGAAAACCTACGACACCGTCGACGACGCAATCGGTTATGTGAACGATCACCCGCGGCCGCTCGGGCTCTATTATTTCGGCGCGGACTCCGCGGAACAGGACCGCGTGCTTACGCGCACCACCTCGGGCGGCGTTACCGTCAACGACGTGGTGATGCATGTGAGCATGGAAGATTTGCCGTTCGGCGGCATCGGGCCGTCCGGCATGGGCTCCTATCACGGCATCGACGGCTTCCGCACCTTCAGCCACGCCAAAGCGGTATTCCAGCAGGCGAAGATGGACGTGACGGCCATGATGCGCCCGCCCTACGGCGAGAAAATCCAGAAAATGATGGACGGGCAGATCAAGCGCTGAGGCGGAGTTACGCGAAGGGGTTCAGCACGCGGACATCGAGGTCGGTCGCATCAAACGAGTCACGCGTGACGAGCGTCATGCCGTGGACCTTTGCGGTCGCGGCGAGGAGTGCATCGACGGCGGGAAGCGTGCGTATTGCGCCCATGCGTCCCCATTCGTCGGAGACAGCGCGATCTATCAACAGAATCCGGTCTTCAAACGCATTGCCGACCTCGAGCAGCCATTTTTCCAACGCGCGGGCGTGTGCGGGATCGCGAGGACGAGCTTTCTCGACACCTTTTCGGATTTCACCGAGGACGATGACGCTCAGATAGAGACTGGCGTCGTTAATCCCGCTGTACCAGCGTGCCACATTGGGATGGCAGCGCGCGCCTTTGCGGACTTCGGAGATGACATTGGTGTCGATGAGGTAGTTCACAAATCGACGTCCCGCCCTGGATTATGGTCGCGGGTCAAATCGATACCTTCCAGGGGTGCTGAAGCGAGAAGTGCCTTGAGCCCCTTGGCCTCGTTCCCACCAAACCGCTCGCGGAGGAAGGCTCTGGTTTCCCTTTCGCGCTGTGGATCGGCGAGTGCCTGTGCGACACCCCGAACAAGCGGGGCATCGTCCTTTGAAACATGCACTTCCACACGGGTCATGCCTTGTCGCTTCAGTCGACGGCGATAATTGTTGACGGCCTTGCGCCGGGCGGCAACCATATTGGGCTCCTATATATCCGGAAATATATCCGGAAATCAGTATGAAGTCCATTGCGAGGGGCCAATAAATATCACAATATTTTTGTAACAAGCGTTATAAAAAGATCGGTGACATATACTGGTTGGAGCGGATTCGCATGACAGACAAACGCATCGCGCTGGTGACGGGCGCGAACAAGGGTATCGGGTTGGGTATAGCCCGCGAACTCGGCAGGCAGTGTGTATCGGTGTTGCTGGGCTGTCGAAACACGGCGCAGGGCAAAGCCGAAGCCGAACGGATCTGTCAGGACGGCGGCGAGGCGAGGGTGCTTGCACTCGATGTCACGGACGCAAGGAGCATTGACGCGGCTGTCGCCGAAGTGGGGCGCGATTTCGGCCGCCTCGACATTCTCGTCAACAATGCCGGAGTTGCGCGGGAAACAGCAAATCCCAGCGAATACAAACTCGAGGACATTCGCTATGTCTTCGACACGAATTTCTTCGGGTTGATTGCAGTCACGCAGGCGTTCCTGCCGTTGATCCGGAAATCAAAAACCGGTTGCATCGTGAATGTTACGAGCGATATGGGGTCGATGACGCGCAACACCGATCCGGCGCATCCTTATTCGGGGCTGACGGTTCTCGCATACACGGCGTCGAAGGTCGCGGCCAATGTCGCGTCGCTGATGTTTGCGCGCGAACTCAAGGACAGCGGCATCAAGGTCAATGCGGTCAATCCCGGTTACACGGCCACCGAAATGAATCAGTTTCGCGGGGCACAACCGATCGAGGAGGGCGTGATCGCGCCCGTGCGCTATGCGCTGATCGGCCCTGACGGCCCGACAGGCGGCTTCTTCGACAAGGACGGTCCGCTGCCCTGGTGATGCAATGAGTCAAACTTCCGCGTCTGCGTCTTTTCGCTTGGCAGGGCGTGCCGGCTTTTCCGTTTTCGGCAGGTTTATCGGGCGCAGCAGGAACGCGGGCAGTCGATTGATGTCGACGACTTCAGGCTCGGCTTCACGCGGTTTGGCGTGTTGACGTTGTTCTTGCGGCTTGTGCGCAGGCCTCGGTTGATGGCGGAGCTGCTGCCGCGGTTGATGTTGCTGCGGCGGCAACTGTTGCACTTCCAGCTGCGACGCCGGCGCCGGCATTTCTACCGGAACGGCTTCGCGGGATGCGACCGGCGGTGCGGCGTGCGTCGCCGCATGCGGCCGCGAATGGGGCTGTGGGCCGCGAGAACGATCCTTTGGCCCTCTGCGATGTGCATCACGACCCTGGCGCGGACCTTCGTGACGGTCTTCGCGCACTTCGATGCCTTCCATTACGCGTTTGTCGATCGGCTTGCCGATGAGTTTTTCGATCGCATCGACGGACTTCATATCGCGGCTCGTCGCGAGCATATAGGCGTGACCCGAGCGTCCCGCGCGGCCGGTGCGGCCGATACGGTGCACATAGTCGTCGGCGTGGAACGGTACGTCGAAATTGAAGATGTGGGACACGGCGGGAATGTCGAGACCGCGCGCCGCCACATCGCTTGCCACGAGGAATCGAATCTCGTCGTTCTTGAAGCCTTCGAGCGTGCGCGTGCGCACCGATTGGTCGAGATCGCCGTGCAATGCCGCAGCCGAAAAGCCGTGCGATTGCAGCGATTTGGCGACGACATCGACATCGCGCTTGCGATTGCAGAACACGATCGCGTTCTTGACCGGATTCTCGCGGATGAGTCTGCGCAAAGCTTCGCGCTTGGCCCAATCGTTGTTGGGGACTTGGATGACTTCCTGGACGATGTTGTCGGCCGTCATTGCGGGCCGCGAAACTTCCACGCGCACGGGATTGTGCAGGAACTGGTCGGTCAGGCGCTGAATTTCCGGCGGCATCGTCGCCGAATAAAACAGCGTCTGGCGCGTGAACGGGATGAGCTTGCAGATGCGTTCGACATCCGGGATGAAGCCCATGTCGAGCATGCGGTCGGCTTCGTCGATGACGAGCACCTGGACCTGACTCAGCATCAGCTTGCCGCGCTCGAAATGATCGAGCAGGCGGCCCGGTGTTGCGATCAGCACGTCCACGCCGCGGTCAAGCTTGCGGTCCTGGTCGTCGAACGAAACCCCGCCGATCAGCAGCGCCATCGAAAGCTTGTTGTATTTGCCGTAGCGCTCGAAGCTCTCTGCCACCTGCGCCGCGAGTTCGCGCGTCGGTTCCAGGATCAGCGAGCGCGGCATGCGCGCCTTGGCGCGTCCGCGCGCGAGCAGTTCGATCATCGGCAACGTGAACGAGGCGGTCTTGCCGGTTCCCGTTTGCGCGATGCCGATAATGTCCCGGCGCTTCAGAACATGCGGGATGCCCTGCGCCTGAATGGGCGTGGGCGTCGTGTAGCCGCTTTCGCCAACGGCTTTGAGTATCTCCGGGCATAGCCCGAGGTCCTCGAAACGCGCGTCATTGGCCAGCGTCGTCGTGATTGGGGAAGAAGTGTCCTGAGAGGCTTCTTCAAGACCGGCTTGCGCGCCGGCAGTCGTGTCGTTCGTCATACGCTCCTAAACGGGGCGCATGTCTCGCGCCCACTCGGCGGCCCGGATCGGCTGCCGACTCTCGATGCACTGCAACATAGGGTGGAATTATTTCCAGTCAATGACCAAACGGCGTCGCAGCGCGGGATTTGACGCGCGGTGATGCAGAAACGCCGGATTTTGGCGGGTTCAGACGTCCACTTCCTTCGCAAACCGGGCATTTTCCTGGATGAACTGGAAGCGAAGTTCCGGCTTTTTGCCCATCAGGCGCTCGACGAGGCTTTCGGTCTCCTTCGATTCGTCCTCCGCGATGTCGACCCGGATGAGGCTGCGGGACCCCGGCTTCATGGTCGTTTCCTTGAGCTGCGCCGGCATCATTTCGCCGAGCCCCTTGAAGCGGGAGGTTTCGACTTTCGACGCGCCTTTGAATGTCGTCTTGAGCAACTGCTCGCGATGCGCATCGTCGCGGGCATATTCCGATTTGGAGCCGTGCGAGAGTCGATAGAGTGGCGGCATCGCGAGAAACAAATGCCCATGCGCGATCAGGCGCGGCATCTCGCGATAGAAGAAGGTGAGTAACAGCGATGCGATATGCGCGCCATCCACGTCGGCATCGGTCATGATGATGATGCGTTCGTACCGCAGATCCTGGTCGCGAAAGCGCGCGCCCGTTCCGCAACCCAGCGCCTGCACGAGATTGGCAAGTTCCTGGTTCTGCTCGAGCTTGCCGGCGCTGGCGCTCGCGACGTTGAGGATTTTTCCCCTGAGCGGAAGGATGGCCTGAGTCTCGCGGTCGCGCGCCTGCTTGGCCGAACCGCCTGCGGAATCGCCTTCAACGAGAAATATCTCCGTGCCCGCGGCCGCATCGCGCGAACAATCGGAAAGCTTGCCCGGCAGCCGCAATTTGCGGGTGGCGGCTTTGCGCGAAACTTCCTTTTCCTGCTTGCGCTTGAGGCGGTCTTCCGCCTGATCGATGGCGAAGGCGAGAAGCTTGTCCGCTTCCTGCGGATTCTCCGCCAGCCAATGATCGAAATGATCGCGCACGACATTCTCGACCAGTCGCTGTGCATCGGATGTCGAAAGCTTTTCCTTCGTCTGTCCCTGGAATTCCGGTTCCCGAATGAACACCGAAAGTACGGCGCAGGCGGCCGCCATAATGTCGTCCGGTTGAACGAGCACGGTCTTCTTGTTGTTTGCGCGCTCGCCGTGATCGCGCAGCGCCCTGGTCAGCGCGTTGCGCAGGCCTTGCTCATGCGTGCCACCCTGAGGCGTCGGGATCGTGTTGCAATAGGAATGGAGGAATGGTTCGACCTCCGGCGCCCACGCGACCGCCCATTCGACGGCACCCTTGCCGTCGCGGTTCTCGGTGCGGCCGGAAAAGGCGCGGCTCGTGACGGTTTCCTTGCCTTCGATTTCGGAGGACAGAAAATCCAGCAAGCCGCCTGGAAATTTGAGCGTCTCTTCAGGCGGTGTGGCGCCGCCCGGCTTCACAAGCGAGGGATCGCATTTCCAGCGAATCTCGACGCCGCGGAATAGATAGGCCTTGGAACGCGCCATCCGGTAAAGCCGCGCAGCCGAAAAATGCACGTCTTTGCCGAAAATTTGTATGTCCGGTTTGAATGTAACGATCGTGCCGCGCCGGTTGACTGTGCCGAGGTCTTTCAGCTTTCCGACGGCCTTGCCGCGTTCGAAGCGCATCTTGTGGGCATGACGATCGCGCGCGACGTCAACTTCCATCCATTCCGATAGTGCATTGACCACCGACGCACCCACGCCATGGAGACCACCGGACGTGTCGTAGACCTTGCCGCCGAATTTTCCACCGGCGTGCAACGTCGTCATGATCACTTCGAGCGCCGACTTGGTCTTGAATTTGGGATGCGCGTCGACGGGGATGCCGCGACCGTTGTCGCGGACCGTTAAGACGTCATGTTCGAGCAACTCGATCTCTATGCGGTTGGCGTGGCCGGCGACGGCTTCGTCCATCGCATTGTCGAGAATTTCCGCCGCCAGATGGTGCAGGGCGTTCTCGTCGGTGCCGCCCACATACATGCCGGGCCGGCGCCGGACCGGTTCGAGGCCCTCAAGGACTTCGATGTCCTTTGCCGTATAGCCCTTCGATGGGGCCGAGGACGTGTCAAAAAGATCGGGAGGTTCGGTGTTTTTTGCCATGCGACTCTGCTGATACGCGCACTCGTGCGACTCAAGGATAACGCAACGTTAACGAAATCGGTACGTTCGCGCGACGACTCGCTTCGCCGCAGTCATTTCTTAAGGGGCGCTCCCGTACATTAACCGCGTAACGGCGGCAAGTGGCGCTGCCCGGCGGAGACAAACCCCGGATATGACCGCGCAAGCGATCAGCTCCCCCACGCGGGCGAAGGCGGAAGAAGCGCGCATGTTGCGTGCGCGGCTGAACCTTATTGTGTCGTCCGTCCCCATCGCCATCTGGGTCAATCCCGCGTGGGCGGTGCTTTCAATATTGCCGTTTGCTGGCTTCTTTCCGATCTTCGGCAAGATTGCGTGGTGGCGGCTTGGCGCTATCGTGGCGCTCCACTTCGCAAACAGTTTCATAGCATCTGCGCTTTACCGCGGCTATCTGCGCGACCCGTCCAACTCCCAGAAATGGCTGTGGGCGGTTGCGGGATTTCAGGGACTGATCGGCACGGCGTGGGGCCTGATGGTGTGGCTCCTGTGGGTGCCGGGCAACCCCTTGAACAATGTCCTCGTCACGCTCGTCATCGTCGCGATCCTCTGGGCGTATGCGTTTTCCCGCGCAATGCACACCATTGTTTATTTCGCCGGTGTGACGCCGACGGTCGCCCTCACATTGATTGCGCTCGCTTATACCGGCGGACCGGTCGCATTGCCGCTGGCTTTCGTCATCGGAGTGACCTTTGCCTTTGCCTATGCGTTTGCGTTCGTCGTGCGCCGGCAGGTGGAACGGCAATTGCGCACCGGCTTCGCGAATGAAGATCTTGCGATCGAATTGCGTGATACGCGCGACGACGCGCTGAGAAAGCGCTTCGAAGCGGAAGCTGCCAACGCGTCGAAGACGACGTTCCTGGCCAATATGAGCCACGAGCTCCGCACGCCGCTCAACGCTATTCTCGGTTTTTCCGAATTGATCGCCAACGAGACCCTGGGACCCGTCGGCACGCTGCGCTATCGCGATTATGCAACCGACATCAATGCATCCGGCAATCATCTGCTCAGCCTGATCAACGACATTCTGGATATTGCCAAGATCGAAGCCGGAAAAATGGACATCGAGCCGATTGCGCTCGATCCCAAGCCCGTCATCGAAAAGGCGCTCACCGTGGCGCTCGCGCGTGCGCGCGAAAAGCATCAGCGCGTCCAGACGAATATCGAGTCCGACGGCGCCGATCTCGTGGCAGACGAACGCGCGGTGAAGCAGATCGTCATCAATCTCGTTTCGAATGCGGTGAAGTTCACGCCCGAAGGCGGCAACATCGTCATTTCCGGAACGCTGGCCGCCGACGGCGGATTCCAGCTCTGTGTGGAGGACGACGGCCCCGGCATTCCTGCAGCTTTGCTCGACCGCATCTTCACGCCCTTCAATCAGATCGATAATCGCTACAGCCGCCAGGCCGGCGGAACGGGCCTCGGTCTTTCGCTCGTTCGCGGTCTCGCAGAACTGCATGGCGGACGCGCCTGGATCGAAAGCGATACGGGCTCAGGCGTGCGCGCGTTTGTTTATTTCCCGAAAGCGGCCCGTGCGACTGCATCGCAGCGCACGCTTCCGCGGCTGAGGGCCTGAATTCTCTTCTAAGGTAATTTTAGGAGAGCGTCGATTATGTTCCAGTGCCCCGCGATTGGGGTGAGAGGGTTAACGAGGAATCGCTGTGGGGTACGGCCAGCGACTGCGCGTGCAGAAGAGCGCGGACGTCCGCGTCCTGAAGGCGCAGCTCGACCTCATTGCAGATGTCATCTGGCTTGCGCGCTATATCGGCCCGTTCTGGGCTTTGGTTATGGCGTGGTTGGGTTCGGCCGAATTCGGCCGTTTCGGACATACGCCGTTCCGCACCTGCCTTCTGCTTCCCATCGCCGTCACGGTTGCCACCGTCGCCGGCTCGCGATTGGTGCTGCGCTATAAACGGGATGCATCGCGCCGCGTGAATTCCGAGCAACTCGAAGCATGGTTCCCGCGCTTCATCGGCATCCAGGTTGCCATCAGCGCCGCCTGGGGCATTATGCCGTGGGTGTCGTGGGATTCGAGCAATCCGCTCAACCACGTTTTTCTCGTTGCCGCGGTTGTCGCGGTTCTCGCGAGCCTCCTGATCAGCCGCGCGAACCATATCGACATGTTCGTCGCCTGCATGCTCCCGCTCGTCATCTTCTCGGCCGTCCGCTTTGTGCTCGGCGGCTCGTTGATGGACGTCACGCTCGCCGTAGCCCTGCCGATCTTTGCCGCCCAATCCTTCTATGACGGCCGCAGGCTGACCTCGCGTCTCGATGAAGATTCGCGGCTGCGCTTCGAAGTCGAAGACCTAGCGCGTGAACTGGAAGAGGCGCGGGACGAGGCGTTGCGCAAGCGCTTCGAGGCCGAAACGGCCAATGCCTCGAAGACCGCTTTCCTCGCCAATATGAGCCACGAATTGCGCACGCCTTTGAACGCAATCCTGGGATTCTCGGAGATCATTGCGAAGGAGTGTTTCGGCTCCGTCGGCTCGCCGCGCTACAAGGAGTATGCCGGCGACATCCATTCCTCCGGCGCGCACCTTCTGAGCCTCATCAACGATCTTCTCGACGTGGCCAAAATCGAAGCGGGCCGGATGGAGATCGAGCCGCATTCGCTCGATGTGCCGCGCACCTTCGACACTGCGCTCAAGATCATCGGTGCCAAGGCACGGGAACGCCGGCAGGATCTCGTCATCGATATCGATTCCGACGCGCCGACCTTGTGGGCCGATGAGCGCGCGCTCAAGCAGATATTAATCAATCTCGTCTCCAACGCGGTCAAGTTCACGCCCGAAGGCGGTCGCATCATGGTGATCGGTTCGCGCGCGCGCTGCGGCTCGTTCCAGATCATGGTCGAGGACAATGGTCCCGGAATTCCCCGCGAAAAACTGGACAAGATCTTCAAGCCGTTCAGCCAGGTCGACAATCGCTACGACCGGCAGGGAGGAGGCACGGGCCTCGGCCTTGCGCTCGTGCGCGGTCTGACCGAACTCCATGGCGGCCGCGCCTGGATCGAAAGCGAGCAGGGCAAGGGCTGTCGCGCCTATGTGGTCCTGCCGACCGATGCGTCTGGAATGCCCACAGAAAACTCTTCGCGCGAGCCGATGAGCGCGGCCGCAGCGTAGAACGCTTCCCACCCGCCCCGACATTCTCTTTTTGCCATCGCTCAAAGACAAATTCGACCCGCCCTCAAGGAGCGGGTGGAATTTCGTCATTCGTTGCATCAAATGCCGCAAGCACGGCCTCGATAGGCAACAACACACAGCGGTGACGGCTGGGAAATTCGGCCGTCCCACCGAAGACCGCGTAGGTGTCGAAGGGCGGCGAGGGCGCCGGCCCATGCGCCGCCAGCATCGCGACAATCGCTTCGCGCAATTGTTCGACATCGCTCCGGTTTTTGTTTCGCAGCGCGCGCCCCAGAATGGATGCCGAAGCCTGTGCGAGAACGCAGGCCTTTGTGTTGTGGGCAATTTGCACGATCCTGCCGTCGGCAAGATCGAGATCGACGGTGACCTTGTCCCCGCAGGCGGGATTGTGTGCGTGTCCGGTGACGTCGGGTTCCTTCAAACGTCCCGCGCCATGTGCGTCGGCTGCCAGCCGCAACAACTCCTTGCGATAAAGAGGATCGCTCATCTTGCACGTGCTGCGTAAGCCACGAGCGCCTCCGGCGTGTCGATGTCGATCAACGGTGCGTCATCCGCCGCCTCGACCTCGCATACGAGCTCGCTGTTGACGGTCATCAAATGCTTCGCACCGACATCGCCTTCGAGTTGCAGCATGTCGGGAAAGAATTGGCGCGCCCATAGAACCGGATTGCCGCGTTTGCCTTTATAGGTCGCAACACAAATTGCGCGGTCCTCGGCGGGGTCGAACGCGGCAACGAGTTTTTCGATCAGCGCGGGCGTCACGGCCGGCATATCTCCCAACAGCACAATCGCGCCATCGCAATCCTCGGGCAGCGCGCGCAGCCCGCATTTGAGCGATGTGCTGAGACCGTCGCGAAAATCCGGATTCTCGACGACGGCCACACGCAGGCCCGCCAGCGCTTCCGCCGTGTCCGCTGCCGCATTGCCGCTGACCACGATCACAGGATTGACAGCGCTCGCCGCCGCGGCTTCCGCGACGCGCCGGACAAGAGGCTTGCCTTCGATGTTCGCCAGCAACTTGTTGCGGCCCATCCGGGACGAAAGCCCGGCTGCGAGCACGATTGCTGCAATCGTCGGCGCACGCGAACCCTTGATCGGACGCTGATCGCGCGGCTGCGGTCGCGTGTGGATTTCGGTCAGCAATCCGCCCACGCCCATGGCCGCAATGTCCGCGCGGTTTATCGGCAAGTTCGCGAGCACACGCTGCAGCACGAAGTCGAAGCCGTTGAGCTTGGGCGAGCGCGCGCAGCCGGGCAGGCCGATGACGGTTGCATCGCCCAGCCGTCCCAGCAGCAACAGATTGCCGGGATCGACCGGCATCCCGAAATGCTCGATTGCGCCGCCAGCCTGTTCGATCGCTGCGGGAATGACGTCGCGCCGATCGGTGATTGCGCTTGCGCCGAATACCAGGATCGGATCGGCGCCCGCTGCTTTAGCCTCGCCCAGCGCTGTCGCGACAGCGTCGGCGTGGTGCACGACGCGGCGTTCGAACACGATCGACGACCCGAGCGCGCCCAGTCTCGAATCGAGTGCGCTGCGGTTTTTGTCGAGCAAACCGGCTTTGGTGCCCGGCATCGCAGTCGAAATCAGCGCCGCTCGACGCGATTGAAAAGGTGCGATGCGAATGGCTGCGCCGCCCTTCAGAATACGCTCCGCCTGTTCCACGGCGATACGGGGCGCCGCAAAGGGAATGATCTTGATCGTAGCGAGCATCTGCCGCGTGTAGACGGCCGAATAAGGCGCAAGCGTCGCCACAGTAATCGATTCATCGATGGCGTTCAGAGCGGCGATGCGCGTAGCATCGATAACGACCACGCCGTGCATGTCGGCATAAAGGTTGGTGCGACCCGTAAACGCCGCACCGATGCGCACGCCGTCACCGGCGCAAGCCTTTACGATTCTCGCGGCTGCTTCGTCTTCGCCGACATCGCCGTCTTCGAGGCGCGCGACCGTTACTTCGCCCGCACCGGCTTCATGCAACGCATCGATATCGGCTTGCGAAAGAACTCGGCCCTTGCGGAACAACCCGCTTGACGTTCGCACGGCATGGGCCAGAATCGCACCTTCGGCGTCGGCAATAGAACTGGGACCAAATCGCATGAAATCAGTTTACGCGAGCACGGGCTCGCGCGGCAAACTGAGACGCACGCGCAACCCCTTCTCGGGCAGGTTTTCGAGATCGACGTGCCCGCCATGGCCTTCGGCGATGGCCTTGACCAGCGTGAGTCCAAGCCCGGACCCGCCCGTCTCCGCGCTGCGCGAGGCTTCAAGGCGCACGAACGGATCGAACACCCGCGTCCGGTCCTCTTCGGGAATGCCGGGCCCCTCATCCTCGACCACGATCTCATAGCTGGCCGGATTGTCCGACAGCCGGACGTCGGCCTTTTTGCCATAGGCGATGGCGTTCTCGATCAAATTGCGGACCGCGCGGCGGATCTCGTTGGGACGGCAGCTGAAAGGCGCAGCGCCATGGATCTGCCAGGAGACAGGCTCACCCCGTTCGTCCAGATCGGTGCAAAGACTTTCAACGAGCGCGGAAAGATCGATCTTGCGCGTCTGTTCCCATCCGGCGCCGCGCGCGGCAGACAGCACAGCGTCGGTCAGCTCCTGCAATTCCTGCAGGTTCTTTTGCAAACTCTCACGCACCTCGACGTCTTCGACGAATTCCGTGCTGATGAACATCGCCGTGATGGGTGTGCGCAGATCGTGGCCCACCGCCGACAACAAATGCCGCTGGCTCTCAAGGGTCCGCTTCACCTGGTCCGTCATCGCATTGAAGGCGTGCGCGGCGCGGCGAACGTCGTCCGGGCCTTCTTCAGGCACGCGCGCAGCAGGGCCGCCGCGTGCTGCTTCCGAAGCAGACGCTGCGAGCTGCGAAAGCGGCCGCGCCACACGCCTCGCGATAAACGCGGCGGCGGCAGAAGTCGCCAGCAGCGCCACCATTCCGGCGATCAGCACTTCGGTCGGCCACGGTGCCGGCAATGGACGATAGAACGTCGTCAAGAGCTGGGAATTGCGCACGATGGGAAGCGTGACTTCGATAATGGGGCCTCGCCTCAACCCGTTGCGCGTTTGACCGACGGATGGCGGGAGCGCTCCCGAGTACATCTTGACCGCCACCGGTTGTCGAGCACGCTCGGCCGGCAACAGCGATCGCACGCGCGCCGCAAGCTTGGCCTCGTCATCGGTCATCATCTGAGGAAGAGGTTTGCCGTAGATAAGCTCGAATTTCCACGGTCCCGAACTCATCGTGCGCGCAACGGCGTCGCGTTCCCGCGCCGGTATGCTGCTCAGAAGCGACGCGGTGGACGCCGCGCGATCCAACAGACGCTCTGTGATCGAGGCTTCGGTCAGGTTTTCCTGCGTGGTTTCGAACCAGAGTCCCACGGCGGCGTTCGACAGGATCACGGCCGCGGCAGTGATCACGACCAATTGCGCACTGAGCGTGCGCGGCCACCACGTTACTGGCCAGGATGTCATGCCGTTTCGGGATCCACCGCGAAAATGTAACCGCCGCCCCAGACGGTCTTAATATAGCGCGGATTCTTGGGATCCGGTTCGATTTTCTTGCGCAGCCGGCTCACATGGTTATCGATACTGCGGTCGAAGAGTTCGGCGTCGCGGCCCTTAGTGAGGTCGAGCAACTGGTTGCGCGTGAGCGCGATCTTCGGCCGTTCGAGGAGGGCGCTCAACAGACGGAATTCACCGCTCGAAAGGGCGGTTGCCATGCCGTCGCCGCCGATCAACTCACGCTGGCCCGTGTCCAGCGTCCATTCGCCGAAGCGTACGCGTTCCGCTTCGGGAGGCTTCTGGCGCGGCGGGAGCGCCTGTGTCCGGCGCAACACGGCTGCGATACGCGCAATCAGCTCGCGGGGGCTGAACGGTTTCGCGATATAATCGTCGGCGCCCATTTCGAGGCCGATGATGCGATCCACTTCCTCGCCGCGCGCCGTCAGAAGGATCACCGGGATCTGCGAACTTTCCCGGATATAGCGGCACAGGCTGAGGCCATCTTCGCCGGGCATCATGATGTCGAGGACGACCAGGTCGATGGCCGCACCCTTCATCACCTTGCGGGCCGCCAACGCATCGGCGGCGGTCGTGGTGCGATAGCCGTGTTCGCGCAGATAGCGCGCGAGAGGTTCGCGGATGTCTCGCGCATCCTCCACGATCATCACATGCGGTTTTGTTTCTTCCTTGCTCATCGGATTCGGCCGTTCATTTCCCCACTCAGGATGCTTTGTTCGTGCGGCCGCTGCAAATCGAAATTGTGTCAATTCTTCGCAAGTCTCCCGGATTCGACGGCACTTTGAGACCAGAAAGCCCGGTTCCCGACAAATATTCGCGACGAGCGGCCCTTAATCAATCCAGGTGCAGCGGGAGCGCCAATTGGAGGGACTTCAATGAAACATCCACTACGTTACGGATTGCTTTTCGGAGCCGCGCTGATCGTGGGCGGCGGCGTCGCAATTGCCCAGATGTCGGGCTCGAACGATTTGCCCGGCACCTCGTCGCGCACGAGTTCGGACTTCGGCGCGAGCTATACAAAGGGCCGCCTGGCCGAGCGATTTCTTGGCGAGTTCGATATCAACAAGGACGGCAAGGTCACCCATGACGAGTTGAACCGGACCTTGGCGGCGCAGTTCATGGCGGCCTCCGGCAATGCGCCCATGATGACCGAAGACCAGTTCGTCAATGGACATCTGAAGGATTTGCGCCAGCGCGTCACCGAGATGTTCCATCGCATGGACTGGAACGGCGACGGCAAGCTCTCGCTGGAGGAGTTCGCGGCGCCGGAACATGCCCGCTTCGAAGCAATGGATCGCGACGGGACCGGTGTCGTTTCCTGCCGGTCGTCCTCGCGCAACGACGCCGAAGACGATGCTCCGCCGCATGCAGGCAATGCGGCCAATTCCAACAAAGCGGGCAGCCGTCGCCGGGCTAGCGGCAGCGGTGGACGCGGGAAGGGCGCCTTCTGCCACGAAGCCGATCTCAACAATGACGGGCAGGTCACCCGCGCCGAACTGGACAAGGCTGTCGCGCAGGAATTTGCGGGCGCATCGAAGGCCGGTTTCATGACCTTCGATCAGTACTTTGCGTTCGAGCAGTCCCGTGCGCGCGATATTTACGGACATGTGTTCGACCGTTTGAACACCAGCCACTCCGGCAAGCTCACCTTGCAGGAATATGCGGCGCCGGACGAGAAACTTTTTGCGCGCCTCGACAAGAACAACGACGGCACGGTGACTGCCGACGAAATGATGAGTTCGCGCAGTTCCCGTTACGCGTCCAATACGAGATCGGGGCACTAAGCTCCGTTAGGCTGTCGTGCGGGCGGCGCGATGCTCCCACTCGCCGTCCGTACGCAGCCGAATCGTCATTTCCGCCAGAATCGATATGGCGATCTCCGCGGGCGAACGCGCGCCGATGTTCAGGCCGATCGGGCCATGAATGCGCGCCAGTTCGGAATCCGAAAAGCCTGCAGCCTTGAGACGCGCAAGACGGCCGGCATGCGTTTTCTTCGAGCCCAGCGCACCGATATAGAAACACGAGCTTCGTAAAGCCGTCTGCAATGCCGGATCGTCGATTTTCGGATCATGGGTGAGCGCCACGAGCGCGCTGCGCATGCCCAGCGGTGCTTTTGCAAGCGCCTCGTCCGGCCAATCATGCGAAATCGCGACATTCGGAAATCGTTCCGCCGTCGCAAAGGCCGTGCGCGGATCGATGATGCGAACGCCATATCCCGCCAGCCACGCCGTCTGCGAAAGAACCTGTGCGATGTGTGCCGCGCCCACGATCGCAAGATCGAGGGGCGGGCTGTAGACGGCGAGGAACCAGTTCCTGCCGTCATCTTCGAACGATCCACTCTTGTCGGTGCGGGCGGCATTGATCGCCGCGCGTTCCAGAGGCGAAGCTCCGGCGCTCGCGATATCGATCAGGCGCTCCTCGCCCGACGCGAGGTCGACGGCGCGCACGACGGCGCGCTTGTCGCGTCGTGCCTCGTTGATTGCATAAAGGGTGGCGCGTTTCATGCGTCGATCAGCGGCTCGACAAAGATTTCGATATGACCACCGCAGGCAAGCCCGACGGACCACGCCGTTTCGTCGCTGACGCCAAATTCGAGGTTTCGCACCATGCCGTCGCGCATCGATTCCTGCGCGCTTTCGATCACGGCACCTTCGATGCAGCCACCCGACACGGAGCCCGCGAATGCGCCATCGTCGCGCACGGCAATCTGGCTGCCCGCTTGTCGCGGAGCAGAACCCCAGGTTTTCACGACAGTGCCGAGCGCAACTTTCCGCCCCGAAGCAAGCCATTGTTGCGCGGTATCGAGAACATCGTCGGTGTCCATGGATTTCCTCCTAAGGCCCTGCAGCCTTCACGGCGCGGGCTGCCATCACGCCGACCAGGTGGGCGCGGTATTCGGCGGAGGCATGAATATCGGAGTTGAGGCCGTCCGCGTCGATCTTGATGCATTTGATCGCCTCGGCCGTGAACGATTTTGCCAATGCGCTTTCCATATCCGGCACGCGGAATACGGACGGCCCGGCCCCGGTGACGACCACGCGCACGCCGATTTTGCTCTTCGCCACGAATACGCCCGCCATCGCATAGCGCGATGCCGGATTGTCGAACTTCGCATAAGCCGCGCGTTCGGGAATGGGGAACGAGACTTCGGTGATGATCTCACCGTCTTCCAGCGCGGTCGAGAACATGCCGACGAAGAAATCGTTGGCGGCAATCGTGCGGCGCGTCGTTTTGATTGCGGCGCCGAGCGCGAGTGCGGCCGCGGCAGCCGCACCGGTACCGCGCTCGTTGCGGCGCGAGCTGGATCGCGCCGAGGCGCAGCTGCGCTCGCTTTTGCGTGGACGAGCTCAGAATGATGCGCTGCTCGTCGTGCGCGAGCCGCGACGCCTAATCCTGCGGCTGCCGGCACAGTCGTTATTCAAGCCCGACAGCGCGACGCTGCGCGCGAATGCGATGGAGCTGGGGCT
>PLJH01000067.1 GCA_003139615.1 Alphaproteobacteria bacterium | reverse complement strand
GCGCTGGATGCCGTACGGCTGAGGAGAGACCCATGTCCCGAGCCCCCCGTTCCGTCCCGTCCCACGCCCGCCGCAAGCGCGTTTTCGCCCAGGCCAAAGGCTTCCGCGGCCGCCGCAAGAACACGATCACCTCGGCCAATGCCGCGGTCGACCGCTCGCTCCAGCACTCCTATATCGGGCGCAAAGAGAAGAAGCGGAATTTCCGCGCCCTCTGGATCCAGCGCATCAATGCGGCCTGCCGGCTTTACGGCGTCACCTACAGCCGATTTATCAGCGGCCTCGCCCGCGCCGGCATCGAACTGGACCGCAAGGTTCTGTCCGACCTCGCCGTGCACGAGCCCGAGGCCTTCAAGGCTCTGGTGGAACAGGCAAAAGCCTAGTTTTCGCGCCCCATCGGAGCCGGCCGGTCTTGGCAGTCCCGCCAGACCGTGATTCAAGCCGTGCCAGGGGTCTGCCATGAGCGATATCGAGGATTTAGGGCGCCAGATTCTGGACGCCGTTTCGGGCGCGGCCGATGAAGCCGCGCTGGAAGCCGTGCGCGTATCGGCGCTGGGCAAGAAGGGCTCCGTCAGCGAGCTGCTGAAGACGCTGGGCGGCATGAGTGCCGACGAACGGCGCGAGAACGGCCCGCTCTTCAATGGATTGCGCGACCGCGTGACGGCCACGATTGCTGCGCGCAAAGCGGCACTCGGCGACGCAGCACTGAACGCGCGCCTCACGCAGGAGCGCGTCGACGTGACTCTGCCCGCGCGCCCCGAGCCGCAGGGCACGATCCATCCCGTGTCGCAAGTGCTTGATGAAATCACCGCGATCTTCGCCGATCTGGGCTTCGCGATCGCCGAAGGTCCCGATGTCGAATATGACGACTACAATTTCACCAAGCTGAACATCCCGCCGGATCACCCCGCGCGACAGATGCACGACACGTTCTATATCGCGCCACAGGCCGACGGCTCGCGACATGTGCTGCGCACGCATACGAGCCCGGTGCAGGTGCGCACGATGCTGGCGCAGAAGCCGCCNNATGTTTCATCAGCTCGAAGCGCTGGTGATCGACGAAGATACCAATCTCGGCCATCTCAAATGGGTGGTGGAGCAGTTCTGCTCCGCCTTCTTCGAAGTGCCGAAGATCGAATTGCGCGCAAGGCCGTCGTTCTTTCCGTTCACGGAACCGAGCGTGGAATGGGACATGCGCTGCGACCGTTCCGGCGGGCAGATCAAATTCGGCACGGGCAATGACTGGCTGGAGCTTGGCGGCTCCGGCATGGTGCATCCGCGCGTGCTCGACATGTGCGGCATCGATTCCGAGCGCTATCAGGGCTTCGCATTCGGCTTCGGCCTCGACCGCATGGCGATGCTGAAATACGGCGCGCCGGATCTGCGGCCCTTCTTCGAATCCGACATTCGCTTGCTGCGCCATTTCGGTTTCGCGGCGCTCGATCTGCCCACGCTTGACGGAGGGCTCAGCCGATGAAGTTCACACTCTCCTGGCTCAAGGAGCATCTCGACACCGACGCCGATGCGAGGCTGGTCGCTGAGACGATGACGAGCATCGGCCTCGAAGTCGAAGCGATCGAAGATAAGGGCGCAGGGCTCAAGGACTTCGTCGTCGCCCATGTGGTGTCTGCGGAAAAGCATCCCAACGCGGACAAGCTCAAGCTTTGCATGGTCGATACCGGCGAAGACATCGTGCAGGTCGTGTGCGGCGCGCCCAATGCACATACCGGCATGAAGGGCGTGTTCGCCAAGCCGGGCACGGTGATTCCGGTTTCCGGCGAAGTGCTCAAAATCTCGAGTATCCGCGGCGTCGAATCGCGCGGCATGCTGTGCTCCGAGCGCGAGTTGCTGTTGTCCGACGAGCATCAGGGCATTATCGAGGTCTCGCAGGATGCCGTTGTCGGCGCGTCCGCTGCCGGAGCTTTGGGCCTCGACGATCCGGTCATCGATGTATCGATCACGCCCAATCGCGGAGATTGCACCAGCGTTTACGGTATTGCGCGCGATCTCGCGGCCGCCGGGCTTGGCCGCTTGAAGAGCGGTGCGGTGACGACCGTACCGGGAAAATTCCCGAGCCCGGTTCGCGTTCAGCTGAATTTCCCGGCCGGTGCCAAGAACGCATGCCCGATGTTCGCCGGGCGGTTGATCCGCAATGTGAAAAACGGGGCGAGCCCCGAATGGGTGCAGCGGCGCCTGCGCGCGATTGGACTTCGACCTATCTCCGCGCTGGTCGATGTGACGAATCTCATGTCCTACGACCGCGGCAGGCCCTTGCATGTCTTCGATGCATCGAAGCTTTCCGGCAATTTACAGGCACGCCTTGCAAAAGACGGCGAGATGCTGCTCGCGCTGGACGGCAAGACCTACACGCTCGACGCGGAAATGTGCGTGATCGCAGACAGCGCTGCCGCGCGCGGCATCGCGGGCGTGATGGGCGGCGAAGACACAGGTTGCACTTTCGCTACGACCAATGTGTTCGTGGAGTCCGCTCTTTTCGATCCGATTCGTACAGCCGCCACGGGACGCAAACTCGGCATCCTGTCGGATGCACGCTATCGCTTCGAACGCGGCGTCGACCCGGAATTCGTCGTACCCGGACTTGAGCTGGCCACAAGATGGATCCTCGAATTCTGCGGCGGCGAACCATCCGAGATCGTCGTGGCCGGCGCTGTGCCCGAATGGCGCCGCCAGATCGCGTTCTCGGCGGCAGCCGTTGCCCGTTTGGCCGGCCTCGAAATGCCGACCGACGAGATCGTTCGTATTTTGAAGAGCCTCGGCTTCGTTGTTGAAGGCGGCGAAACGATGCATGTCACGCCGCCTTCCTGGCGCAGCGACATCGAAGGCCGGGCCGATCTCGTCGAGGAAGTGGTGCGCATCCATGGGCTGGATCGCGTGCCGTCGCAGGCGATGTCTCGCCCGCACCCTGTTGCGCTGTCGGTGCTGTCGCCGCCGCAAAAGCGCCTTCGCCTTACGCGACGCGCCCTCGCCGCACGTGGCTTCAACGAAACGATCTCCTATTCCTTCATCGCGCGCGAGCAGGCCACACTGTTCGGCGGCGGCGATAATGCGCGCCAGGTGGAAAATCCGATTTCTGCCGACATGGATGCGTTACGTCCGAGCGTGTTGCCATCCCTGCTGGCGGCGGCTTCGCGCAATGCGGCCCGGGGCGTCGCCGACCAGATGCTGTTCGAAGTGGGTGCTCAATTCGAGTCGGGGATGCCAGGCGCGCAGACGACCGTTGCCGCCGGTATTCGCGTGGGCGCAGGCGCACGGACCTGGACCAAATCCACCCATCCCATCGACGTATTCGACGCGAAGGCCGATATGCTGGCCGCCATCGAGACCGCGATGGGCGGCGCGATGACGGCTCCGATAAAACCGGCCGCGCCCGCCTGGTATCATCCCGGTCGTGCAGGAACGCTCGCGTTGGGTACCAAGGTTCTCGGAATCTTCGGCGAGTTGCATCCGAAAATTCTGGCCGCGTTCGATCTCAAAGGTCCTGTCGCGGCCTTCGAAGTATTTCTGGATGCGATCCCCGAGCCGAAAGCGAAAAGCAAGGCACGCGGACCGTTCGCACCGTCGCCCTATCCGGCGGTCGAGCGCGATTTCGCGTTCGTGGTGGACACGCAAGTGGTGGCCGAGGAGATCGTTCGCGCCGCGCGGAACGTGGATCGCGCGCTCATCGAGCGGGTCGATATCTTCGACCTCTATGAAGGCAAAGGCGTGGCCGAGGGCAAGAAGTCGCTTGCCATCGCCGTACGGTTGCAGCCGAAGGATCGCACGTTGACGGATGCCGAGATCGATGCGACCGCGCAAAAGATCGTAGCAGCCGTGACCAAAGCAACGGGCGGCGCATTGCGCACCTGACTTCGCCCCAATCCCGCCACGAGATCGCGTGATCTTGCGGTTGGATCGCGGGGACATATCATGGCTGCGAAATTCGATCTTGTCGTTGTCGGCGGAAGCTTTGCCGGCCTTGCCTGCGCGCGCACGGCCGCATTGCGGGGGCTGAAGGTAGCCGTGCTTGACGGCAAATCCGAACCCGGCGCCCGCGTCCGCACCACGGGCATTCTCGTCAAGGAAGCAACGGAAGATTGCGACCTGCCTGCCGATCTCATGCGGAAAGTGCGTGGCGTCAGGCTCTATGCGCCGGACGGACGCGCGCTCGATCTGCATGCGCCCGGCTATTATTTCCAGGCGACAGATACGGCGGGACTTCTGCGCTGGATGGCAACGGAAGCTGAACGTGCCGGTGCGAAGCTGATGTACGGGCGGAGATTCGAAGGCGCGACGGAAGATCGCTTCGGTGTCTCCCTGCCCGCGCTCGATCTACACACGCAATTTCTGATCGGCGCAGACGGCGCACGCTCGCATGTCGCGCAATTTTTCGGTCTCGGCCGCAATCGGCGTTTTCTCGCCGGCGCGGAAATCGAGTGCGAGCCGTTGCCGGGACTCGATGCGCGCTTTCTGCATTGCTTTGCCGACAGCAAAATCGCGGCCGGCTATATCGGCTGGGCCGTTCCCGGTCTTGGTATGACGCAAATCGGGGTGGCGTCCGTTCGCGGCCGCAAGCCGCAACTGTCCCAACTCTTTGCACGCGTCGCCACGACATCCGGCGGTGACTCGGTTCGTGTCGTCGAACGGCGCAGCGGATTGATTCCCACCGGCGGTCCTGTCGAACCATTGGGTCGCGGAAGAGTCATGCTGATCGGCGATGCGGCCGGACTTGTCTCGCCTGTCACCGGCGGCGGCATTCATACGGCGCTTCATTTCGGCCGGCGCGCAGCTCAACTCGTCGGCGAATATCTCTATGACCGCGGCGGCCATCCGTTGGAAGCCTTCGCCCGCGAAATCCCCCGTTATCGCCTCAAGCGCGTTCTCCGCCGTGTGCTCGATCTGGCGCCGCCCAACGCGCTCATTGACGCGATGCTGATGACTGCGCCACTGCGGGCTCTCGCGCAACGGCTCTATTTTCATCGCCGCAGCGGCGATCCGGCTTCTTTTGAAGCATGGCAGGAGGATTTCGAGCGCGGCAATATGGAGCCGCAACCCCCTTCGCGTGGCGGGGAATTGCGCTGCATCTAATTTCTTCTGGCGGCGCGCGCCGACTTCGTTAGATTGCGCCGCATGCAAACCGATTTCGACAAGAAATCCGGCCTCGCTTTCATCATCGCCTTCGGCGTGGTGAGTCTGTTTGCCGACATGGCCTATGAAGGCATGCGCGGCATCAGCGGGCCGTTCCTCGCAAGTCTGGGCGCCAGCGGCGCGGCGGTCGGCGCGATCGCGGGCACGGGCGAATTGTTCGGCTATCTGTTGCGCCTGGGCTCGGGGCGGCTGGCGGAGCGCACGCGACTTTATTGGCCCATCGCGCTGGCGGGCTATGCAATCCAGATGGCGGCCGTGCCCGCGCTAGCGCTCGCGGGCAATTGGTGGGCCGCAGCCCTGTTCATCATCCTGGAACGCACCGGCAAAGCGGTACGAAACCCGGCCGCCAACACGATGATGTCGCGCGCCGGCGAGCATATCGGCCAGGGCTGGGCATTCGGGCTGCACGAAGCGATGGATCAGACGGGCGCGATGGGCGGCCCGTTGATTGCGGCGCTCGTGCTGGCGCTGCATCACGATTACCGCACGGCGTTTCTATGGCTGGGCGTGCCCGCCATACTCACAATCGTCAGTGTACTGACGGTACGGTTTCGCTTTCCCTATGCGGGGCACGTCGCCCTGCCCGACAAAGATGCTGCACCGGGTTCCGCATTGTCGCCCGCGTTTTGGTTTTACGCCGTCGCTGCCGCATTCGTGGCGTTCGGCTTCGCAGACTATCCGCTGATCGCGTTCCATTTCGCGAAGGCCAATATCGTTTCCCCCGCGGTCATTCCGGTGTTCTACGCTGCGGCCATGGGTGCATCGGGATTGGGGTCGCTGATCTTTGGCCGCTGGTTCGACAAGAGCGGCCTCGGTGTCTTGATCCCCGGTCTCATCATCGGCGCGGCTGCGGCCCCGCTGGTATTCCTCGGCGGCTTCGCGTTCGCCATCGCGGGCGTACTCGCCTGGGGCATCGCACTTGGCGTCCATGACGCGATCATGTCGGCTGCCGTCGCCCGGATGGTGCCGGAACATGCTCGCGCCCGCGCTTATGGCATTTTCACCGCCATCTACGGCATCGCCTGGTTCGCCGGCAGCGCACTGCTGGGGGCGCTTTACGATGTTTCGATTGTGGGGCTCGTCGCAGTCTCCGTCGCGGCCGAGCTCGCTGCCTTTGTTCCGCTTGCTTTCGCCCTTCGACGCCTCAAATAGGGCTTTCCGGCCTTTCGCGGCTGGACGCGGCAAACTCCCGCCGTTATGAACCGCCGCCATGACCGACCTCACCCTGCTGCGCAATTTCTCCATCATCGCCCATATCGACCACGGGAAATCGACCCTGGCCGACCGGCTGATCCAGTATTGCGGCGGACTGACGGCGCGCGAGATGAAGGAACAGGTGCTCGATTCCATGGATATCGAGCGCGAACGGGGCATCACGATCAAGGCCCAGACCGTCCGCCTCGAATACAAGGCGAAGGACGGCAAGACCTACACCCTCAACCTGATGGACACGCCCGGCCACGTGGACTTCGCCTATGAGGTGTCGCGCTGTCTGGCGGCCTGCGAAGGCGCGCTGCTGGTGGTGGATGCCAGCCAGGGGGTCGAGGCGCAGACCCTCGCGAATGTCTATCAGGCGATCGACGCCAATCTTGAGATCGTGCCGGTTTTGAACAAGGTCGACCTGCCGGCGGCCGAACCCGAGCGCATACGCCAGCAGATCGAGGACGTGATCGGCCTCGATGCGAGCCACGCGATCGCGATCTCCGCCAAGACGGGCCTCAATATCGGCGACGTGCTTGAAGCGGTGGTTCACCGGTTGCCGTCGCCCAAAGGCGATGCCGATGCGCCCCTCAAGGCGCTGCTGGTCGACAGCTGGTACGATTCCTATCTCGGGGTCGTTGTGCTGGTGCGCGTGGTCGATGGCGAGCTGAAACGCGGCAAGTCCATTCGCATGATGGCAGCCAATGCCGTCTATCAGGTGGAACGCGTGGGCGTGTTCACACCGAAACAAACGACGGTGGATCGCCTCGGCCCCGGCGAAATCGGATTCATCACGGCCCAGATCAAGCAAGTGGCCGATACGCAGGTCGGCGACACGATCACCGACGAGCGCCGCGGCGCAGAGACGCCGCTGCCGGGATTCAAGCCTGCCCAACAGGTCGTGTTCTGCGGGCTCTTTCCGGTCGACGCGGCGCTGTTCGAAGATCTGCGCGAGGCACTCGGCAAGTTGCATTTGAACGATGCGAGCTTCACTTATGAGACCGAAACGTCCGCGGCGCTCGGCTTCGGCTTCCGCTGCGGTTTTCTGGGCTTGCTGCATCTCGAAATCGTGCGCGAGCGGCTGGAGCGGGAATTCAATCTCGACCTGATCGCGACCGCGCCAAGCGTGATCTATCGCCTGCATCTGACCGACGGCAGCATGAAGGAATTGCACAACCCGGCCGACATGCCGGATCCCGTGCGTATCGCCTTCATCGAAGAACCGTGGATCAAGGCGACGATCTTCGTGCCGGACGAACATCTGGGCGCCGTGTTGAAGCTCTGCGAGGACCGGCGCGGCCGCCAGGTCGAGCTCACTTATGCTGGCGCGCGCGCGATGATCATCTATTTGCTGCCGCTCAACGAAGTCGTGTTCGATTTCTACGACCGCCTCAAATCGGTCAGCCGCGGTTATGCAAGCTTCGACTATCACATCGAAAATTACGAGGAAGGCGATCTGGTCAAGATGTCGATCCTCGTCAATGGCGAGCCGGTCGACGCACTGTCGATGATCGTCAATCGCGGACGCGCCGAGGCGCGCGGGCGCGGCATGTGCGAGAAGCTCAAAGACCTGATTCCGCGGCACCTGTTCCAGATTCCGGTGCAGGCTGCGATCGGCGGCAAGGTGATTGCGCGCGAGACGATCAAGGCGCTGCGCAAGGACGTGACGGCCAAATGCTATGGCGGCGACATCAGCCGCAAGCGCAAGCTCCTCGACAAGCAGAAAGAGGGCAAGAAGAAGATGCGCCAATTCGGCAAGGTCGACATCCCGCAGGAAGCATTCATTGCGGCGCTGAAGATGGACGCGGATTGAGGAGCGCCATGACCGAACTCGACCTTCTCAATCTGGCGCGCTCGACCACCGCCAATGAAGTGTCGATGTTCGGCGAGGTGATCGCGATCAATTTCGCCATGGTCGTGGCGATCTATTATTTCCTGCATCAGGCGCGGCTTGCGATCAGGATTTTTGCCTTTATGGCATATACGTTCGGCGCGGTGCTTTACCTCAGCCAGATGCTGATCGAAGCGAATATCAAAGTGACGGTGTTTGCGGCGCTGAAGGCGCTTCCGGTTCGATCCCTATCGGAGATTTCGAAGCATTATCTCGAAGTCAACAACAGCTGGCTCGGCTATCTCGCCGGCTTTGCGTTCAATGGTGCGTTCTATATTTTGTGGCTTGGCGTCTTCTATCTGCTGTTCTTCTGGAAAAAGCACAAGACAGTCGCGCAGTCGGACGGCGCCTCATGACGGGAATCGTCGCTATTGTCGATTACGGCTCGGGGAATTTGCGCTCCGTCGAGAAGGCGCTGGCGCGCGCGGCGGCCGAGAGCGGTTCCGGACATGAGATTGTCGTGACGGCCGATCCCGGTGTGGTCGCCGCGGCGGAACGGATCGTATTGCCCGGGGTCGGCGCCTTTGCGGATTGCATGAAGGGGCTGTCGTCTGTTCCGGGAATGACAGCTGCGTTGAAAGACGCGGTGATCGATTCCGGCAAGCCCTTTCTCGGCATCTGTGTGGGCATGCAATTGCTGGCCGGCGTCGGACGCGAATTCGGTGACCATCCGGGGCTTGATTGGATCGGGGGCGAAGTCGTGAAGTTATCGCCGAGCGATGCGTCCCTCAAGATTCCGCATATGGGTTGGAATGAATTGAAGATATTGCGCGCGCATCCGGTTCTCTCGGGCATCGATGACGGTGCGCACGCCTATTTCGTGCATTCGTTCGAACTGCGTCCTGCAAATTCCGCGCATCTGCTTGCCACGACGGATTACGGCGGTGCGGTGACCGCCGCGATTGCGCGCGACAACATTGTCGGCACGCAATTTCATCCGGAGAAGAGCCAGGCTGTCGGATTGAGATTGCTCGCGAACTTTCTGGGCTGGCGCCCGTGATTCTTTTTCCCGCAATCGATTTGAAAGACGGCCGCTGCGTACGTCTCAAGCGCGGCGAAATGGAATCGGCGACGATTTTCAATGACGATCCGGCGGCACAGGCGCGTGCCTTCGAAAGCGCGGGCTTCGAGTGGTTGCATTGCGTCGATCTCGACGGCGCATTCGAAGGCCGTTCGATAAATGGCGACGCGATTGCAGCAATCAGAAAAGCGATCAAGTTGCCGATTCAGCTGGGCGGCGGCATTCGCGATCGAGGGGCGATCGATGCGTGGCTCGATGTCGGCATCACGCGAATCATCCTGGGCACTGCCGCGTTGCGAGATCCGCAATTGGTGAAAGATTCCGCGCACGCACATCCGGGAAAAATTGCTGTCGGGATCGATGCCAAAGACGGCAAAGTTGCAGTCCAGGGTTGGGCCGAGGCGTCGGAGATCGAAGTCGTCGAGCTCGCACGGCGTTTTGAAGACGCCGGGGTGGCCGCGATCATTTTCACCGATATCGCCCGCGATGGAATGCTGGGCGGAGTCAATGTTGCGGCGACCGCGGCGCTCGCCAATTCCGTCCGTATACCGATTATCGCGTCCGGTGGCGTTTCCGGTATGAGCGATATCGAGGCTCTGATCGCCGCGCCCGGCCGCAACATCTTGGGGGTCGTGATCGGCCGCGCTTTGTATGACGGGCGAATTGATTCGACAGCAGCTCTGCAGCGCGCGCGAATGCAATAGCCGATTCAACCGTTGGAAAAATTCCTTGTGGGTAAAGCAGTTTGTCAGGTTCTGTTAAGGCGTCTGACCACTTCGTCCAGCTGCTCGAGAGTCTTGTAGGCGATACGAACCTCGCCTCCCGTGTTTCCCTTGTGCAGAATCTGAACTTTCAGCCCCAACATACTGGAAATGCTGTCTTCTACTGCTTTGGTATCCGGGTCTTTTCGAGCGATCTTCCGCGCACCACCAGATTTAGAGTCCGAACGGTGTTCGGCCTCGCGAACATTGAGCGCGCCTTCGATGATTTCCTTCGCCCGCGCCTCGGGATCTGCGAGCCCGATCAGGGTCCGCGCGTGCCCGGCTGTCAGCCGGCCGTCGCGGATCATCGTCCGCACGGTCTCCGGCAGTTTGAGCAGCCGCAGCGTGTTTGCGACATGGCTGCGGCTCTTGCCTACTTCCTGGGACAGCTTCTCCTGCGTGTAGGCAAACCGATCCATCAGTTCCTGATAGGCGGCGGCCTCTTCGATCGCATTGAGATCGGAGCGCTGAACATTTTCGATGATCGCAAGTTCGAGCGCCTCGCCGTCGTTCATTTCGCGGATGACGACCGGCACATCGTGAAGCTTGGCGAGCTGCGCCGCACGCCAGCGTCGTTCACCCGCAACGATCTCGAACGCGTTCGCATCGCCCGCTACAGGCCGCACGAGAATCGGCTGCAGCACGCCCTTCTCGCGGATCGAATTTGCGAGGTCGTGCAGCTCTTCAGGTACGAAATTCTTGCGGGGCTGGAAACGGTTCGGCCGCAGAAACGCAACCGGCACCTGGCGGGCGTTGCGGTTGCTGCCTTCGTGCTTGCCCGGTGCGGCTTCGTCGCCGATCAGGGCGGAAAGCCCTCGTCCCAACCCGCGATGCCGCGTGTCGTCCGGTTTGCGCGTTTCAGCGGTCACGCGGCCGCCCGCACGCGTTCGCGTTGGATCAGCTCACCAGCCAGCTTGATATAGGCTTGGCTTCCTGGGCAGCGCAGGTCGTAAACCAGCGCGGGCAAGCCGTGGCTCGGCGCTTCGGAAATGCGGACATTGCGCGGGATCACGGTCTTGTAGACCTTGTCGCCCATATTGGCGCGCACATCGGCCGCCACTTGGTCCGACAGCCGATTGCGCTTGTCGAACATGGTCAGCACGATCCCCTGGATTTCCAGCGACGGATTGAGGCTCGCGCGCACCAGGTCGATTGTCTTGAGCAACTGGCTCAAACCTTCCAGTGCGAAGAACTCGCATTGCAGCGGCACGACGACCGCATCGGCGGCGGCCATCGCATTGACCGTCAGCAAGGTCAGCGAGGGTGGGCAGTCGATCAGCACATAGGAGAATCTGCCCGGATCGCTCTTCGCGAAATCGGCCAGCGCATCCTTCAAGAGAAAATTGCGGCGCGGCATATCGATCAGCTCGAGCTCGGCGCCGGACAGATCGACCGTCGAAGGCACCAGCGAGAGTCCGGGGATTTTCGTCGGCATCACCGCATCGGCAATGGCCGCCTCGCCCATCAGCACTTCGTAGGTCGTGAGCTTGCGCTGGGGACGCGTGATGCCAAGGCCGGTCGAGGCATTGCCCTGGGGATCGAGATCGACGACGAGGGTCGGTGCGCCGACGGCAGCCAGGGCCGTGCCCAGATTGATCGCGGTCGTCGTTTTGCCCACGCCGCCCTTCTGGTTCGCGACAACCAGGATGCGGGGCTTCGATCTAGCGACGGGTTCGAGCGACATGGCGAAGCTCCCGGACCTCCAGGATCGAACCGGACAGGTCCGATCGGCTGGGGTGCCGTACGGCCTTCATATTCCAAGATTTACGGGCTTCGGTCAATTCGACCGCAACAGATTGTCCCTTGAGGAACAGGTTTATCGTTTCCGGGCCCTGAAAAGCTTGTGCATAGCCCAGCAGCTTTTCGAGCGGTGCGCAGGCGCGGGCTGTCAATACATCGAACGGCTCGCGATCGGCTTTTTCGATCCGGCCGTTGCGGATTTCGACCGGCGCACCGGTGCGGACGGCGGCTTCGTTCAGGAAACTGCATTTCTTGGTTGTCGCCTCGTAAAGCACGGTTCGGATAGAGGCGCGCTCCCGCAGGATGATCGCAAGAACCAAGCCCGGGAACCCGGCGCCGCTGCCCAGATCGACCAGGCTGGTTGCCCCAGGCGGGATCAGGTCGGCAAGCTGGGCGGAATCCCACATATGCCGTCGCCAGATGTCGGGCAGCGAATTGGCTGAGACGAGATTGAGGCGCGCGTTCCAGTCTTCGAGCAGGCCGGCAAACAGTTTTAGCCGGCCCAATGTTTCACGTGAAACATTGCTTGCGGCCAGGAACTCTTCCGGTCCGAACGGCTCAGGAGGCACGGCGGGACGCCGCCGCACGGGAACGGACATGGGCCAACACGAGGGTGAGGGCCGCCGGCGTGACGCCGTCGATCCGGGCGGCCTGACCCAAGGTACCGGGCCGGATATTGGAAAGCTTCAGGAAGGCCTCGGTCGACAGCCCATGCACGGCGCGATAATCGAGGTCGGCGGGGAGGGCCATCTGCTCGTCCCGACGGAAGGCGACAATATCGGCATCCTGGCGGTCGAGATACCCGGTATATTGGGCATCGATCTCAAGCTGTTCGACGACGTCCAGGGCGAAAGCGCCCAACTCCGGCCAAAGGGAAGCAAGCTTGGCGAAATCCACCCCCGGCAGGCTCAGCAAATCGTTCGCTGTGCGGCGGACGCCGTCCAAGCGGACGGAGATACCGTGCCGCTGCGCCTCGTTCGGCGTCAGATTGAGCGCCCGCATCTGTGTTCGCGCCGTTTCCAGCCGCTCCAGCTTTTCGGCAAAAACACAGCTGCGGTCTGAGCCGACAAGCCCTGCCCGTTCACCGATCGGCGTCAGCCGGAGATCCGCGTTGTCCGCTCGCAAAGTCAGCCGGTACTCCGCCCGCGACGTAAACATCCGATAGGGTTCGGTCACGCCCTTGGTCACGAGATCGTCGATCAGCACGCCGATATAGGCCGCCGCCCTGTCGAGAATGACGGCTTCTTGCCCGGCAGCCGCGCGGGCCGCATTGAGTCCTGCCATCAAACCCTGGGCGGCGGCTTCCTCGTAACCGGTCGTGCCGTTGATCTGGCCCGCGAGATAAAGGCCCGGCACCCGTTTGGTTTCGAGGGAACCCAGAAGCTCCCGCGGGTCGACATAGTCGTATTCGATGGCATAGCCGGGCCGGCGCATCGCGGCGTTTTCGAGCCCCGGAATGGTCTTCAGTAGTTCGCGCTGCACCTCTTCCGGCAGCGAGGTCGAGATGCCGTTGGGATAGATCGTGTCGTCGTCCAGCCCTTCGGGCTCGAGGAAAATCTGATGGGTCTCGCGCGCGGCGAAGCGCACGATTTTGTCCTCGATCGACGGGCAATAGCGCGGACCGGTGCTTTCGATCTGGCCGGAATACATCGGCGCGCGATGGAGATTGGCGCGAATGATCGCGTGCGTCTCCAGCGTTGTCCGGGTCAGATGGCAGACGATCTGCGGCGTGGTGATCTTGGCGGTCAGAAATGAGAACGGTACGGGCGGATCATCTCCGGGCTGGGCTTCGAGCGCGGCCCAGTCGATCGTTGAGCCGTCGAGCCGGGGCGGGGTGCCCGTCTTGAGCCGACCCATCGCGAGGCCAAACCCGTAAAGCGTCTTCGAAAGCCCGAAGGCAGGCGCCTCGCCCACCCGGCCGGCTGGTATCTTCTTTTCGCCGATATGGATCAGTCCGCGCAGGAAAGTCCCGGTCGTCAGGGCCACCGCGCCGCAGGAAATCTCCCTTCCATCGCCCAACACGACGCCGGTCACGCGACCGTCGGTCAGCACCAAATCTTCGGCGGCGGCTTCCAGGATTTCGAGATTCGACCTCTCGGCCAACGCCGCCTGCATGGCGCGGCGGTAAAGCTTGCGGTCGGCCTGCGCCCGCGGCCCGCGGACAGCGGGACCCTTGCGGCGATTGAGCATCCGGAACTGGATTCCGGCCGCGTCGGTCACCCGTCCCATCAAACCATCCAGCGCATCGATCTCGCGGACCAGATGACCTTTGCCCAACCCGCCGATCGCAGGGTTGCAGGACATCTCGCCGATGGTCTCGCGCTTGTGGGTGAGAAGGAGGGTGCGGGCACCGAATCGCGCGGACGCCGCCGCGGCTTCGCAGCCGGCGTGTCCGCCTCCGATCACGATGACATCGTAGCTCGTCATGCGCGCTCCCTTACGGGGCGGCGCATCCGGGATCAAGGGCGCAATGTTTCACGTGAAACATTGCCGTCCGATAGAGCCTATCGCTTCTCCAGCGGCCAGATCCATTCGGGTGGCTTCATGGGATCGTCCAGCAGCCAAACATCGGCCCGCAGTCCCTTGGCTCCAAACAGCGGCGTAACTGTCTCGGCAACCTCGAGGTGTTTTTTTCGCTCCTGCTCGGGAGTCATGTCGCCGAATTGCACCCTGTAGGCGCCGCAGCGCATGTGATCGAGTATGAGAACCCGGGAGATGTTCGGGTGCAGGGTTCGCGCCGCAGCGAGCTGCTCCCAGAAAGCCGGAGTCAGATCTGGGAAAGCCGATGGACTGTATGCCGCCAACGAGGCCCCCGTGAGCGCAACGTCATCGAAATTCTCCGACCCGGCATGCTTATTGAAAAAATCCACACCGTAATTGACGTAGCGATAGTCGATGCACATCAAGCCCAGTGCGGTCGGGTTGGCGTCTTTCGCATTTTGAGCCCATGCCCTGGCCGGCAAAAGGCTCAAGCCCAATCCAAAGGCGGCCAGACCCGAAAAGCCGCGTCTACTGATGTTTGTCGCATGATCTGATGAGCACATGGTTATCCTCCCTGTCGTCGAAGACGGGAATACTACCATAGGTTGTAGTTTGAATCACCACCCCGAGGGGCGGAAGCGTCGGTCCGGACTATGGGCTCAAACGACTTCGCCGCAACACTTCATCCGTGTACGGACGATGTCGTCGGCGAGAGCTCGCGCAGATGCCCGCAACGAATTGCTTGCATCCTTCGCACGCGCAACGCCGCGTCGCTCGTGCGTCAAACCAAAGGCCAAATCTGGCTGGAGACCGGGCCATATGATACATGGACTTCGCGGTCCGCTTCCGGCCGCGAGCAGTCGAGCGGGAGATCGTCGCTATGATTCGCATGTTCATCCGTCACAAGGTCAAAGACTATCGCGCCTGGCGCAAAGGCTACGATGGGTTCGATGCCGAGCGCCGCACCATGGGCGTGACGGGCGCCGCCGTGTTTCAAACCGCCGGCGATCCCACCGACGTGACCGTCTGGCACGATTTCGAAACACTCGCCAAAGCCAAAAAATTTGCCGGCTCGCAGCATTTGAAAGATGTGATGAAACATGCCGGCGTCAAAAGCGTCCCCAAAATCTGGTTTGCAAGCGAAGCGAAATGATTTGACCCTCGGACGCAATCGCCGCAATGAAGAAGCGACATGTCCGATCCCGATGATCGTCAGGTTCAACATACTCCGGCAGCGCGGCTGCTCGGCAGAGAAATTCTATCGAGCGACGCCGCAACCGGCGAAGTGAAATTGCGCTTTATCGCGAAACCCAAATTCGCCAATCGTCACGGAACGGTGCAGGGCGGCTTCCTCGCCGCGATGCTCGACTCGGCCGCAGGAATGGCCGTGATGCTGAGTCTTCCGCCGGAGCAAACGGCCGTCACCACGCGCCTCGACGTGTCTTACCTCAAACCCGCAAGCATCGGTCCGTTGCACGCAACGTCGCGCATCATCAGGTGCGATGCGCGTTCGGCAGATGTCGAAGCGCAACTGATGGCCGATAGCGGACTCGTGATCGCAACAGCGAAAGCAGAACTGCGCATCGTGCGGAAAAAGAAATAACACCGCTCACTTCCGGAATTAGGCTGCAGAGTTCCAAGGCGCGTCCGCTACCAAAAGCACGACCCTATTGGGTCCTGCCCTTCAAGAAAGGGAGGCTAGCGGAACTCCAGAAGCGGCTATGATGCTCGACGAATGCGGGCAGGGGGGCGATAGCGCGTCATGAGATGGGACTATTTCGGCGGCGGTCTCGCCGTGGTCGGAATCGGCATAGCCCTTTTCTTGGGCTGGCCACCAAACTCGTGGCATGACGTGTCGTCGCTCGTGACCAATATCGGCGTATACTTCGGGCTGTCGCTCGTGGCAATCGGGCTACCAATATTTGCGGCCTCGTTTCCTCAGGTGCGACGCATGTGGATTCCAATTGTTTATGTTTTCAGCATTTCGGCATTCATTGTGGCCTCCGTTGGAATGTATTGGCGATCTATGCACGCGGGTAAGCTTCCGCCTCACCCTAGTGTAGTAGCCCTATTCATGGGCATGCCTGACGCCGGACCTTACAGATTGATGATGATGAACAGCACGGGCGACCCGCTCATCAATGTCTCCATGTTTGTCAAAAATGCCGGGATATTCTTTTCTCTGCCAGGTGCGGGATATAAACTAGGTGATATCGAGCAAGGCGTTACGACCCTGCCAGTTCCACCCTTACCTGCTGGCTACTATCAGATTAATCTTAGATACAGGGGAGGCGGCATCACGCAAATGCTAAACATCACTGCGGTCGACGGAATGGCCCGCCAATATAGCTGGTTCAGCGGCGGAACGGCTACAACCGAAAGTCCACCCGAGCCAGCTCCGTTGCTGCCAATTTACAGCCTCAATCCGCCACAGACGGAACAGGATTCGATTAGAATGGATTTTACGAGCATTGTCGCACCAATGACAGTGAACGGTCTCACGCTCGAATATTATAGCCTGAGTGCCACAAATACGGGCGATGCGTCAGCCATAATAAGTTTGCAAGCTCTCACGATTAGCGTTGACGGCGCGCAAGTAGCAACGTTTCCGACACAAGGCCGAGGCCCGATAACAAAGTCGCATGCCGCGATGTTTGAAATAGCCATGCCGAACGGCCAAATACGAATTCCAGAGAATTCTAAAAGGATATCGGCTTCAATCGAATTACTCATCATCAGGCCGAGCACTGGTGTCACGGCCAAAATAAGCCGTCAGTATGATTATGACATTGATTGGAGCGCAGGCATTAAGCGCCAGCCTAAGATCACGCTAAATTAAAGTTCCTCCAATTTAATGCCGTCGCATTCCAATGCGGCTATTGCGCCGATGAAGAACGTTGCCGGGAATGTGCCGCGCGCCAGTTTCGACGTGACGGAATCAAGAGTCTCTTCTTTCACGCCATCGGGACGCGTTCCATGCGAGCTACGTCACAAAGTGCATCAATCACAGCCTCGCGTATAGTGACGGCGAAGGCTGCACGAATATGGCCGAGTCGTTTTTCTCCCGCCTGCGTGGCGCGGAAGTCGGCACACATCATCATATCGCGGGGCCGTATCTCGCAGCCTACGCGGCCGAAATGGATTGGAGAGAAGACAACCGCCGCATGCCGAACGGCGAACAGTACCGCGCGATCGTCACGGCGACGGCGAAGCACCCGGTGTCCCACCAATGGAAGGGCTACTGGCAGCGGCGAACTTCGGCGTAATTATCGGGTCAGCCGCGCGCTTGCGCCAATTTTGCCTGCAAGGCTGCGTGTATTTCTTTGATTTTGTTCTGCTGTGTCTTCCTGCTGTACTTAATCAAGACATCGCATTCCTTTGAATGTTTGCGCATCATATACAAAGCGCAGGTGTGCAAGATAATGAACACGCTTAGCCCTACAGGGGTGGCTCCTGCGACAAACACCTCCCATCGAAGAGCGAGGCCGCCGGGTATAGCGCAGCCGGAACAATACGGAGTTATCGCTAGCACGATCATTATCGCAATCGCTGCAAGAATTGCCCATGAAATGGAAAATACGTTAAATATACGGATTACTCGTTTGAATATCTTCTCAACGGATTCTAACATCGAAGTGAATTTTGCTTCATCGAAAGAGTCAGTTTCTGCCATGGCAGGAATTACTCTGAGTTTTTCCCTATCTACCCACGCCCCAATTCGCTTACCGGAGAAATTTCCAAGCCTAAGGAGGATTGAGTATCCGAGATTTACGTCTAACGCTGCATCAAGAAAATGCCCGAAGTCACGCAAATCGCTGAACGCAGACCAAACGGCATGGATATGATCGGTGCCCAACATCTCTTGAAATTGCCCCCGTTTGCGCCGCCCGCTATGGCAACGCAACTCAAGCCGAAAACGACTTCCCGGGCGCAAACACGCTTACATCGCGCATATTCGCGTCGGCCGTTAGTAAAGAGACAACATCATCGAAAATTTCACTCAGCATACCTGCGGTCGCCAGATCGCCAAAGTTCGCTATTGCCGTGACTGACTCGTTGGTGGGGTCGGCATCCTTGCCGGTTTCAAACCTATAGGCTGACCGATCCGACACCATGAAATGCGGAGTTTCATGTGCCGATAGAACGCCCTCTTTTGGATAATAGATTGACACTGTTCCGCGCCGGGTCGGATCATTTACTATCTCGTTGAAAAACTTGTTTTCACTCCCTCCATCGAGGGAGCCCTTCTGCAAGACAACATCAAGAGTAGACTGCGGAGACGCCAGGAATTTCTTCGCGCGAGCGATCACATTATCATGCGAATAGATTTGCACGCCGTCCTTGTTTTGTTGACGAAGCACACCAGAAATCAGAGAAACATTGCTACGGGCGACCTCGAATAACTTATCGATCAAGATTCGCGCATGCAGCGCCGACCCGTTGGCGATAACGAGATTCAGTTTCTCTCGCGCACAACGATCAACAAGCAGTTGATAGGTGGCCAACGAAACCGGTACGTGGGCGACGGCGGATTGTTCCATCTTATTAATTGTGGTCACGACATCACCAAACACGAATCCAACATCTGACCCTCCCCGTCGGTCCGGTGCGCCGTTTGCATTTATTATAAATTGGCCGCCGAATCACTGCCGATTCCCGCTTTTATCACGGGAACCGCCTATCGAGGTAGGTCTCTTGACATGTAGGCCTTTCGGAGTCTATTTCAATCTGAATCACACTAATATTTGTGGTGAATAGGATGTAATGATCCGATAGCCTCGTTAGTCGTTTGTTGAACGACTTCCGCCGCGGGAAGTTGCAGCATCAGGAGCAAATCGGTCTACCGCACCAGTTCCCAGACCAATTGCTGCCTTATCGGCGTGATAGTCGCCACTTCCCCGGATAGCTCGACCGGGCGAACTCCAAAATCCCGTCTTTTCGGCGACTGAAATTCGAGTGTAACGCATTGACTGCCAAGGTCAGCGAGCGTGCCTCCAGAGGCTTCCCAAAGCGTTGCAGGATGCAAGCGGCCAATTCCTGCGAACTCATCGCCTCGCCCGTCTCGCGCAAGATTTCGAGGGCTGTGCGGGTACATGCGCCCTTCGGTAACCAGCCGGTCGGTTTGCGCGTCGCCTTGGCCGGGATCGTCTCCGGGTCGATGTTTTTGTCGAAGATTCTCAGACAAGCATCGATGCTCGCCAAATCGGTTTTGAGCGCCACGACCACCCGCGACGCTAGCGCGTTTTTCTTTCAGACTGTGCAAGACATGAGATTCGGCCATTCCGAAAATGTAGGCGCGAGGCCGACCGATTTCTCTGGAACTCTGCTACCTAATACCGCTCACTTCCCCACGCAGAAATCCCGAAAGATCACATCGAGCAAATCCTCGATGTCGACGCGGCCGGTGATGCGGCCGAGCGATCGCAGTGCGAGTCGGAGATCTTCGGCCATCAATTCCGGTTCGTCGGTTTGCAATGCGCGATCGAGAGCGGTTGCAGCTTCAATGAGCGCATGACGATGACGGGCGCGGGTGAGCGGCGGGGATTCGCGCGGTCGATCGATGCGTGCACGGGCCAGAGCGGCGAGGGCGTCGAGCAGATTGTCCAATCCTTCGCCGGTGACTGCCGACACGCGAATATCGGTCGGAGGGGCGGGCCAGGGCAGGTCGGCCTTGTTCCACACGACGAGGTGCGCGGACTCGACCATCGCTTCGGACAGCCCGGCGAAAGGTTCGGAAGCACTGCCGTCCACGACCAGGATGACAATGTCTGCCGCCGCGGCTCGCTCCAGAGCGCGGCGCACGCCTTCAGCTTCGATGGCCTCAACGGCATGGCGTAGGCCGGCCGTGTCGGCGACCACAACGGGATAGCCCGCAAGGTCGAGCCGCACTTCGACGATGTCCCGCGTGGTCCCCGGAGTGGGCGCCACGATCGCCACATCGCGTCGCGCAAGCGCATTCACCAGCGAACTCTTACCGGCGTTCGGTGGACCGATCACTGTTAGGGTGAGGCCGTCGCGAACGATTTCGCCGCGCCGCGAATCATCCAGATGTTGCTGGATTTCCGCGAGAATGCCCGACGCGTCGGCGCGAGCCCGAGCCAGCACGTCCTCCGGAACCTCTTCCTCGGCAAAATCGATCCCCGCTTCTGCCCATGCCGCCGCGTGGAGCAGCCGCGCCCGCCAGCCATCGTAGAGGACGGCGAGGGCGCCTTCGTATTGCCGGAGCGCCTGTTTGCGCTGGCCTTCGGTTTCGGCGTCGATCAGGTCGGCCAGTGCTTCGGCCTGGGTCAGGTCGAACTTGCCATTCTCGACGGCTCGCCGCGTGAACTCGCCCGGTTCGGCCGGTCGTAGTCCCGGTATTCGGCCCAAGGCGCCCAGCACGGCCTCGACCACCGCACGCCCGCCGTGAACGTGGAATTCGGCAACGTCTTCCCCCGTAAAACTCGATCCGGCCGGAAACCACAGGACCAAGGCCTGATCGATCTCCTCGCCGGCTTCGACGAGACGCCGCAAGGTCGCCCGGCGCGGCTCGGGAATGCCGGCCTCCGTCAGGCTTTCAAGCGCGACCCCCGCCCTGGGACCCGATAGGCGCAGCACCGCGATGCCGGCGCGGCCGGGCGCGCTCGACAGGGCAAAAATCGTATCGCGCGGCATTGCATCCAATGGGGGCACTCAATGGGGCGCTCAGCGGGGGGCTTTGTCCTTGCGAGGCGTCGCCGCGCTCGCGGCCTGGCGGGCACTGTCCCACATGAACTTCTGAAACTGCTCCAGCCCCTGCGAACCGAGCGGAAACCAGGATTTGAGCATCGCCTGGGGGTCGGAGGTGTCGAGCGCGGCCAGAAGCCGCTTCTCCATCTGCGCCACCAGCTTGTCCTGCATGCCGGAGACGTCGGGCAGGCCCATCGTCCGGCGCGCTTCGTCAGGCGTCATGTCCATTTCGATGCGGATTTTCATACTATCGCGCCTTCGCGCTTGTGAGCGTTGCAATCGGCAGGCTAAGGAGGCTACGGCCAAACACCGCCTTGCCGCAACGCCGGCCGCGCCCACTCTCGGGCACGCACACCAATCGGGAAAGATCATGAGCCGCAATCAGCTCGACCAGGAAACGAGTCCCTATCTGCTGCTGCACAAGGACAATCCCGTGCATTGGCGCGCCTGGGGGCCGGAAGCGCTCGACGAGGCGCAGACAACCGGCAAGCCGATCCTGCTCTCCATCGGCTTCACCGCGTGCCATTGGTGCCATGTGATGAACCACGAAAGCTTCGAAGATCCCGAGACCGCGGCGCTGATGAACGACCTCTACGTCACCATCAAAGTCGACCGCGAAGAACGTCCGGATCTCGATCAAATCTATCAGGCTGCCGCCAACGCGCTTGGACATGGCGGCGGTTGGCCGCTCACCATGTTTCTCACGCCCAATGCCGAGCCCTATTTCGCAGCGGCCTATCTTCCAAAGAACGAACGCAACGGGCAGGCCCCGTTCAAGCAGGTCCTCGTCGACATCGCCAACCGCTACAAGGAACAGCCGGACACCGTCGCCCAGGCGGTTGCGCGCGTGCAGCAATCCTACGCACTGCTGTGGGCTCGCGATCTTCGCGCCGATCTCGACGGTCCGATACTCGATCAGGTCGCCATCCATGTCGGGCAACGCTTCGATGTCTTTTACGGCGGCCTTCTCGGAACACAGAAATTTCCGGTTCCCGGTCTCACCGAAATGCTGTGGCGCGCCTATATGCGCTCCGGATACATTCAATTCGCAACACTCGTCCAACAGACGCTCGATCATCTCTGCCTCGGCGGCGTCTACGATCATGTCGGCGGCGGATTCAGCCGACATTCGGCCGACGAGCGTTGGGTCATCCCGCATTTCGAAAAGATGCTCTACGACAATGCGAGCCTGATCGACGTCCTGACGCTCGTCTGGCAGCACAATCGGCCGCCGCTCTATCGCGCGCGCGTGGAAGAAACGATCGAATGGGTTTTGCGCGACATGATGGTCGAGCAGGCTTTCGCCTGCAGCATCGACGCAGACACGGACGGCGAGCCCGGCAAATATTACATCTGGAGCGAAGCGGAGATCGACGCAGCACTCGCAGGAACCTTCGCCCAGCGATTCAAGGAAGTTTACAACGTCCGGCGCGAAGGCAACTTCGAGGGCCGCAACGTTCTGCAGCGGACCGGCCGGCCTTTTCCCCTGGCGGAAGCCGACGAAGCGTTGTTGAAAAAGCAACGCGAATTGCTGCTTGCGGCACGCCGGAAACGCCCTGCGCCTTCGCGCGACGACAAGATCCTTGCAGACTGGAACGGCATGATGATCGCGGCGCTCGCAAACGCGGCTGCAGCGTTCCGCAATGCCAAATGGCTGACGGCCGCCATCAATGCGTTCGATTTCGTCGTCAAAGCCCTCGGCGACGGCGATCGCCTCTATCATTCCTGGCGCGACGGAAAGCGCGGTCACACCGGATTTGCCGACGACTACGCGCAAATGGCGCGTGCGGCCTTCATCCTCTGGGAAGCAACGGCCGACCGTCGCTATCTCGCTCTCGCGCAAAAATGGGTGTTCGTCCTGAACGAACACTTCTGGGATTCGCAGCTCGGGGGATACTTCTTCACGTCGGACGATTCCGATCCGCTGATTGTTCGAAGCCGGCCGGTGTTCGACCAGAATGCGCCATCCGCGAACGGCGTCATGATCGCGCTTTTGGGTCGCCTTTATTTTACGACGGCGGACCAGGCCTATCGCGATCGCTGTAATGCCGTGATCCAGGCCTTCTCAGCCGAAGTGAACCGCGTTGCGATATCGATGGGAACATTCATCAACAGCCTCGAGGTCGCGGCATTGGGGCAAGCGGTCGTGATCGTCGGCCCGCTCAATCATCCGAAGACGCACGAATTGGTCAGCGCGGTGCGCGGTCGATGCCTGCCCAATCTGACGCTGATCGTGACCGATCCGAGCCAGGCGCTGCCCGAAGGACACCCCGCTGCCGGCAAAGGCATGCAGAACGGGCAGCCTACCGCCTATGTCTGCCAACGCATGACCGTGACGTCGCCAATCACCAATCCGGTGACCCTGTCGCAGATGCTGCAGCTACCGCCCCGTGTCGCAGGGAACGCGTAAGCGGACGGTGATTGCCGCTATCTGTTGCGACCGGCAAGTGACGCAATTGCGAAGCTTGCCGTCGCGGCGAGGGCTGTGAGCAGCGTGCCCCAGCCGATGTCGACGGTGGCGAGTTCGCTGGTCCACACTTTGATCGTGGCGAGGTTGGTCAGTTCGTAGGTCATGTACGCGAAAAAACCGAACAACGCGCCATGGCCGAAAGCCGTCCGCAACGATCCGCTTCGCAGCGCCGGCGCCACGGCGAAGATGACAACGCCCAGCGCATAGAGCAGATAGAACAACACAGCCGGACCCCAACGGGGGGTGTCGAGCAACATGCCGCCCAGGACCGGGCTAAACATCGAAATGCCGACAAAATTCAGCCAGACGGCATCGAGTGCAACGAGCACCACCAACGCCGTCGAATACCGCGCGACCCAGGAATACAAAGCGCCCTCCACCGACCTGTGAAAATGTTCAGGCAATCGGCGAAGATTGCTACGGGCTGTGAGGCGATGCGGATCACCCATTGCGGGGTGCCTGGTGATCCGGGATCGACGGGAGGCCGTATCTCAAGCATGGCAATGCTCGCGGCCCTGGACGCATCCATTTTCCATGCCCGGCACCGGCCGCGCCGCAATGCGTTCCGCTATAGTGCTGTCTACCTCGCGCTTCCCACGACGCAGCTTCGAAAGAGCCGGCCGTCAGCCCTCTTGTCCATCGACCGGACCAACCTTTTCGGGCTGCGCACATCGGATTACGGCGACCGCCGCACGCCTCCCGACGATTGGATCAAAAGTATCCTGATCGATTGGAAAATTGCCGAGGCCGACGGAGAGATCGTCCTCATCACGATGCCGCGGGTATTCGGATTCGTCTTCAATCCCGTCAGCTTCTGGCTCTGCTTTGATCGCGCGGGCGGACTTCGTGCCGTGCTGGCCGAGGTCAACAACACGTTCGGCGAGCGGCACTGCTATCTGTGCTTCCACGATGACCATCGCCCTATCGCCCCGCAGGACAGCTTGCGCACGCGCAAGGTCTTTCACGTGTCGCCGTTCATCGATGTGAAAGGCGAATACCGGTTTCGCTTTTCCTATGCGCCCGATCGAGTTGCCGTCGCCATCGACCTGTTCGACGACGAAGGCCTCCTGCTGTCGACAACCGTCGGCGGCACTTTGCGGCCGCTCAAGACCTGGGCGCTCCTGCGCGCATTGCTGATCAATCCGATATTGCCCTTCAAGGTGGTCAGCCTGATCCACTACCAGGCCCTGAAGCTCTGGATCAAAAGAACGGCGTTGTTCCACAAGCCTCAACCGCCGACAGCCGCGATCTCCCGCTAGGCGTGCGCGAGTTCGACCTGTACGACATCCGTTCGCTTGACCGCAAAAGCGGCGGTGCAAATTCCCAGATAGAACTGCCAGTTGCGCAGAAACCGCTGGTCGTGACCGAGTGCCAGAACTTCGGACTCGCGTGCGCGCATGCGGGAGGACCATTCCCGCAATGTCCTGGCATAGTCTTCGCCGAACGAGAATGAATCCAAAAGCTTCAGGCCCGCGCGTTCCGCCTCTTCGCGGAAACGGCCGAGCGACGGCAGCATTCCGCCCGGAAACACATAATGGCGAATGAAATCGCTGCGGGTGCGGTAGCCGGCGAAGAGCTCATCGCGCACGACGATGGCCTGGACCACGGCCTTGCCGCCCCGCGCCAATCGCTCGGCAATCGTATTGAAATACTGCGGCCAGTAGCGCTCGCCCACCGCTTCAAACATCTCGATCGAGACAATCGAATCGAACGTGCCTTTCACTTTGCGGTAATCTTCCAACCGGATCTCCGCCTTCGAGCCCAGGCGCTTCGACGCAAATTCGTGTTGCGACGGCGAGATCGTAAGGCCTGTCACGTTGTAATCCGCCTCGACCGCCTGCTCCGCAAACCCGCCCCAACCGCAACCGATTTCGAGAACAGATCCGCCCGCGCGCTCGAGCCTGGAAATGATGCGGCCATATTTCTTACGCTGCGCATCGGCAAGCATACGCGATTGCCCTTCGAACAGCGCCGACGAATAGGTCATCGTCTCGTCGAGCCACAGCGAATAGAAATCATTGCCCACATCGTAATGCGCTTCGATGTTACGCCGGCTGCCACTCAGGCTGTTGCGACGTACCAGCGAATTGTGCAGCACGAACAAAAGCCTGTTCGCCATGTTCCCGTGCGCAAATCCCTCAAGATGATCGATATTGAGCAGGAAGAACGAAATCAACATCTCGAGATCGTCGGTATCCCATGCGCTCGCGATGAAATCCTCTCCGAGGCCGATATCGCCGCGCGCAACCAGCCGCTCGATCACGCCCCAGTCGCGGATACAGAATTGCGCCGCCGGTCCCGTTTGTTTTCCTGCGAAGGACCAGGAATTACCGTCCGGTCCGACGAACGCGATCGATCCATATTCCACGCGGCCGAGTGCCGTGAGCCAACTGTCCTGAATCAGCCTTCTTGGAACAAAGCTCATCCAATCCCCCGAAAACTCTTGGCTTCAAAATGGCCGCGGGGGAATGCAAAGTCCGTGAACAGTCGCCCCGTTTCCGCAACCCTAGCAGGGGCTTTCTCCGCCCGCGACCCCGCGTTGTCGCTCGGCTTCGCGACCCGCTTTCAACCGATTTTCGACAATAGGGCGCGTCCCGCCAAATCCTGCAGCAGTGGAGTTGCCGGGTAAGGGTGACATTTGTACTGGCGGAATCCCTCGGCATATCCAACGCCAAAGCTTTTGCCGCGCTTTCTTGTCCAGGCGTCCATCGAACCGGTGTAATCGTCTATGCCATGTTGTTTGACGACCCAATTCAACTGGCTTGCATGGGCGGAAAGCATTCGGCGCTTGGTCTCCATATGCGCCTCAACATTGACGGCAAAGTCGGGCACGATTTTGTTTCCATCGCGATCGCGGCCTTCGATTGGATCCATGAAATAGAGATGCGGGATCGCATCGAGCGGACGCGCGTCTCCCGTGGCATAATTCGGCACCGGCGCCGCAAAGCACGCGTCGCGCACAAGCACGTTCGTTGCTTCATGATCGGGGTGATAATCAACCGGCGACGAGGTAATCACCAGATCCGGACTGACCGAACGGATGAGTTCCACCACGCGCCGGCGTGAGGGATCATCGTTGAAGACCGCAAGATCGCCGAGCTCTGTGCAGATGTACCGCGCACCGATCATCGTCGCAGCGGCGCGCGCTTCGTCCTTGCGAACGCGTACGGTCTCCTCGCGCCCAAATTCGACAGAACCGCAATCCCCCGCCGTCAACGTCGCAATGGTGACGGCGTGACCCTGAGACGAGAGCAGTGCGAGAGTGCCTGCCGCCAGGGTTTCGATGTCGTCGGGATGCGCATGAATGGCGAGGATATGAGTCATTGCCGTGGTCACGCCTCTGCGTCCCGATGCCTATGCCGATGTTACAGCACAGGGCTGCAGCAGAGGATGCAACCGGGCCATGGCGCCGCGTCCCGGGACCCATTAACCTTAGCCCTCCGCGCAGAGGATGAAGGCCCATGACCGGCAAAGGTATTTCCATCAACACCCCGGACGGCAGCTTCGCCGCCTATCTGGCGGAACCATCGGGAGGCCGCGGCCCTGGAATCGTCGTCATCCAGGAGATATTCGGCGTGAACGGTTTCGTGCGCGCCGTCGCCGACGGTCTTGCGGCACGGGGTTATTTCGCGCTCGCGCCCGACCTGTTCTGGCGGCTTGAACCCAATGTCCAGCTCACCGACAAAAGTGAGGCCGACTGGAAAAAGGCGTTCGATCTGATGAACCGCTTTGATGCCGGCAATGGGGTCAAGGACATCCAGGCTTCCATCACCCATCTGCGTGGATTGTCGGGCTGCACCGGCAAGGTGGGAGCAGTTGGCTATTGCCTCGGCGGGCTGCTCGCCTATCTCACCGCCGCACGAACCGACGCCGATGCCTCTGTCGGTTATTACGGCGTGAACATCCAGGAAATGCTGGGGGAAGCGAAGAATATCCGGAAACCCCTCATGCTGCATGTCGCGGGCAAGGATCAGTTCGTGCCGCCGCCGGCGCAAACCAAAATCATCGACGGGCTTAAAGGCAATTCACACATAACGATTCATGTCTATCCCGAGATGGACCATGCGTTTGCGCGCGATGGCGGCGATCATTACGACCGCGCCAACGCCGAACTCGCGAACGGCCGCACCTCGACCTTCTTCCGCCAGCATCTGAGCTGAACCATGAAAGCCATTCGATTTTCGAAGCCGGGCGGCCCCGATGTTCTCGCCCTGGAAGATATCGAGCTTCCGCCTCCCGGACCCGGCCAGGTGCGCGTCCGCCATACGGTGATCGGCGTCAATTTCATCGACACCTATCATCGCTCCGGTCTTTATCCCGTACCGCTTCCGTCCGGTCTCGGTCTCGAAGCGTCTGGTGTGGTCGACGCATTGGGCGCGAATGTGCAGTCGCTTAAAATCGGCGACCGTGTGGCCTATTGCTCGGGTCCGCTCGGTGCCTATGCAGACGCCAACAATGTACCCGCGGATCGCGTCGTGAAGCTGTCCGCGTCAGTCAGCGACGAGGTTGCAGCTGCCGCGCTGCTCAAGGGCATGACGGCGCAATATCTCCTCAAGCGCACGCACCCGGTGCAGCGCGGAGAGACGATCCTCTTCCATTCGGCCGCGGGTGGTGTTGGCCTGATCGCGTGCCAGTGGGCGAAGCATCTGGGTGCAACCGTCATCGGCACGGTCGGAGCGGAATCGAAAATCGCGCTGGCGAAAGAAAACGGTTGCGATCACGTTCTCAACACCCGCGAAAGCGATTGGCCCAAGAAATTGCGCGAATTGACGGGCGGGAAGGGCGTCCCCGTCGTCTACGACTCGATCGGTAAGGATACCTGGACAGGCTCGCTCGACTGCCTTTCAGTCCGTGGATTGATGGTGAGTTTCGGCAATTCGAGCGGCGCGGTGCCCGCGTTCGAATTGGGCATTCTGAGCGCCAAGGGTTCGCTCTATGTCACGCGGCCGACGCTCGCGCATTACACGCGCGATGCACAGGAATTGCAGGCAACAGCCGACGACGTGTTCGAGGTGATCGGTTCGGGCGTCGTCAAAGTCACTGTCAACCAACGCTTCAAACTCGCCGAGGCCCGACAGGCGCACGGAGCGCTGCATTCTCGCAATACCACAGGCGCGACAATCTTGATTCCGTGAAGCCGATTACTCCGCGGCGTTCGCGGCTTCGCGCATGTAGATGGAACGTACTGGCTGCGTCAGCACGCGATTGACCATGGGCACGAAGGCCTCAAGCGGCATCGTATCGTAAGCCGGATCGAATGCGTTCTGGTCGTGGCGCGCGCAGAACGCCGCCGTATGTTCGAATGCCGGATGACCACGGAATTTGTCGCGCATGTTGCGATCGAGCCCGCCGAACTGGAAAAAGTAATAGCCCTGGAAGATGCCGTGATGCTCGACCATCCAATGGTTTTTTTCCGACACGAACGGTTTCAGGATGGCCGCCCCGATGTCGGCGTGATTGTGCGATCCGAGCGTGTCGCCGATGTCATGCAGGAGCGCGCAGACGACATATTCCTCGTCCATGCCGTCACGGTGGGCGAGCGTGGCGGATTGCAGGGAATGCGTCATACGATCTACCGCAAAGCCGCCGCAATCGCCTTCGAGCAGCTTCAGATGGCCAAGCACGCGTTCGGGCAAGCCTTTGTTGAACGCCTGGGTCGCCACGAAAATCTTGGCCCAGTCTTCCTGCGTGCCTTGCGTCATCGCATGAAATTCCGCGCGATCGGTGGGGTGCTCGGTCATAGCAGTCTCCGCAGTTCTCCAGCCGGCATTTTCAGCGCCCGCCGCGGCGGGGTCAATGCCCGCTCGGGATTATACCGACCTGAAGCGCCCGCTGCGCCAGCCTTCGCCGACCAATAAGGCCGTTTCGGCGGGCGTCTGGTCAGTACCGCAGCAGCCGTCGTCGGCAAATCGCGCTTAGGTGTTCATGCTCTCGAAGAAATCCGCATTCGTCTTCGAGCTGCGCATCTTGTCGAGCAGGAATTCGATCGCATCGGTGGTGCCCATGGGCGCGAGAATCCGTCGCAGCACATGCGTCTTGGCCAAGGTCGCCTTGTCGAGAAGCAGTTCGTCCTTGCGAGTGCCGGATTTGAGAATGTCGATGGCCGGGAACACGCGCTTGTCGGCGACCTTGCGATCCAGAATGATTTCCGAATTGCCCGTTCCTTTGAACTCTTCGAAAATCACTTCGTCCATACGACTGCCCGTATCGATCAGCGCGGTCGAGATGATGGTGAGCGAGCCGCCTTCCTCGATATTGCGCGCGGCGCCGAAGAAGCGTTTCGGCCGCTGCAGCGCATTGGCGTCCACGCCGCCCGTCAACACCTTGCCCGATGACGGGATGACGGTGTTGTAGGCGCGGCCGAGGCGCGTGATGTTGTCCAGCAGAATGATCACGTCGCGCTTGTGTTCGACGAGACGCTTGGCCTTTTCGATCACCATTTCCGCGACCTGGACGTGACGCGATGCAGGTTCGTCGAAGGTCGAGGAAATGACCTCGCCCTTCACGGTGCGCTGCATGTCGGTGACTT
>PLJH01000134.1 GCA_003139615.1 Alphaproteobacteria bacterium | reverse complement strand
ACGGACTCGCCGCAGCCGCAGGCGGCCGTCTGGTTCGGGTTGTTGAACACGAAGCGCGCCGCGAGCTTGTCGCGTACGAAATCCATCTCTGTGCCGACGAGGAACAGGATCGCTTTGGGATCGATGAAGATCTTCACGTCTTTGTCTTCGACCACTTCCTCGAGCGGCTTTGCCGCTTCGGCATAATCCATCGTGTAGCTCATGCCCGCACAGCCGCCATTCGTCACGCCCACGCGCACGCCGGCATATTGGCCGTCGGCCGCCGCAATGATCTCGCGGATGCGGGCAGCCGCCGCATCGCTCAGCTTCATCGCCTTGGGGCGTTCGCGTCTGGGTTTCGTTTGCATCGTGTTCATCGGAGTGCTCATCAGAACATGTTCAGTTCGAGTTTCGCTTCTTCGCTCATCCGCTCCGGCGTCCAGGGCGGATCGAACACCATATTGACGACAACCTCGCCGATGCCGTCGACCGTCTGCAACGCGGACTTGACCATCTCCGGCATTTCGCCGGCCACCGGGCAACCGGGCGCGGTGAGCGTCATATCCACGGCCACATCCTTGTTGTCGGCCACGTCCACCTTATAGATAAGCCCGAGTTCGTAGATGTCCACCGGGATCTCCGGATCGAACACGGTTTTCATCGCGGTCACGAGCTTCTGCGTGAAAGCATCAAGCTCTTCCGGCGAAAGTGCCGTGCCTTGCGGGACGACTTCGATCTTGAGGGGTTCCGCGTTCATTCCGATTTGGCGGGGTTGCCGCCCTCCAATGCCGATTTCATCGTATGCCACGCCAATGTCGCGCATTTGACGCGCATGGGGAACGCCTGCACGCCCGCCATCACGTCCAGATGCTCGCGGTCGTCCGCGCCGATTGCGCTCGCGTCCTCGCCTTTGACGAGATGCAGGAACCCGCCCATCAGCTTTTCCGCTTCGGCGATGGAGCGGCCCTTGACGAGATCGGTCATCATCGAAGCGGAGGCCTGCGAGATCGCGCAGCCTTTGCCTTCGAACGAGATGTCGTCGATTTTGTCGCCTGCGCCCACATGCAGATAGACTTTCACGCGGTCGCCGCACAGGGGATTGTGCCCCTCGCCCACATGGTTCGCGTCTGCCAGCACGCCGAAATGGCGCGGGTGCCTGCTGTGATCGAGGATCACTTCTTGGTACAACTCGCGGAGTGACTCGTCCATCATCAACCCAGAATCTTGCGCGCTTTGTGCAGTGCCGCGATCAGCACATCCACTTCATCGAGCGTGTTGTACAGCGCGAACGACGCCCGCGTGGTCGAGGCCACGCCGAAGCGCTCCATCAAAGGCTGCGCACAATGATGCCCCGCCCGTACCGCCACACCTTCGCGATCCAGAATGGTGGCCAGGTCGTGCGCATGCATGCCTTCTGTCTCGAAGGACAGGATCGCGCCCTTGCCAGGCGTGGTGCCGACGATCTTCACCCAGTTGAGGTCTTCCAGCGCGGCCGTCGCGCGCGCGAGCAGGCGATGCTCATGCGCGGCTACGGCCTCGCGGTCGAAGGATGACAGATAATCAATGGCCGCGGCGAGCCCCACGCTTTCGATGATGGGCGGCGTGCCGGCTTCGAAGCGCATGGGCGGATCGGCATAGGTGACGAGATCGCGCGTCACTTCGCGGATCATCTCGCCACCACCATTGTAAGGGCGCATGCCCTTGAGCAGCACGCGCTTGCCATAAAGCGCGCCGATGCCGGTGGGCCCGTAAAGCTTGTGGCCGGTGATGACGTAGAAATCGACGTTCAGGTCCTGCACATCGACAAGCTCATGCACCGCGCCCTGGCAGCCGTCGACCAGAACGGGAATACCGCTGGTATGGGCGTTGGCAATGATTTCGTGCAACGGCGTAACCGTGCCCAGCACATTCGACATATGCGTGAGCGCGACCATCTTGGTCTTCGGGCCGATCGCGGCGGCAACCGCTTCCGCATCAAGTGAGCCGTCGTCGGCCACATCGATCCATTTGAGCACCGCGCCGTGGCGCTCCCGCAGGAAATGCCAGGGCACGATATTGGAATGGTGCTCCATCACACTAAGCACGATCTCGTCGCCGGCTTCGATGCGGGGGCCAAGATAGGAACTGGCGACCAGATTGATCGCCTCGGTGCCGCCCTTGGTGAAGACAATTTCGTCTTCATGCTTGGCATTGAGGAATTTGCGCACGGTTTCCCGCGCCGCTTCGTAACGCCCGGTTGCGGCGGCCGACAGGTAATGCACGCCGCGATGGACATTGGCGTATTCGCCGGTCGCGAAACGCTCCATCGCATCGAGCACCTGCCTAGGCTTCTGCGCCGAGGCGGCGTTGTCGAGATAAACGAGCGGCTTGCCGTAAACTTCGCGCGACAGGATCGGAAAATCGGCGCGCGCGAGCACGGGATCGAATGTAGCGGCCTGGATGGTCTTGGGCTGCGCGGTCACGGCTTGGCCTCCGTCGCCTTGGCCAATGCCGCTTCGACTTTCGACCAGACGGAGGCGCGGATATCAGCGTTCTCGATCTCGTCCACCGCATCGCCGAGAAAGGCGCGCATCAGCAGCGCGCGCGCCTCGGCTTCGGGGATGCCGCGCGAGCCAAGATAGAACAACGACTCCACATCTAGATCGCCGACCGCGGCGCCATGAGCGCATTTCACGTCGTCGGCATAGATTTCGAGTTCGGGTTTGAGGTCGATTTCCGCGTGCACGCCCAACAGCAAGCCCTTTGCCGTCTGGCGGCTGTCGGAGCCATCGGCGCCTTCGGCGACCGTGATCTTGCCCTGATAGACGCCGCGCGAATGCCCGCCGGCGATATCCTTGAACAGTTGCGTGCTGCGTGTATCGGCGGCCGCATGGACGATATGCGTGGTCACATCCGCATGCCTGCCGTCACCAAGCACACTCACCCCACTCACATGGGCTTCGGCGCCTTTGCCTTCGAGCGTGACATGAAGTTCGGTGCGCGAAAGTTTGGTGCCGGTCGACATGAAATGCGCGCGATATTGCGCAGCGGACGCCACCTGGACCGTCAGGTCTTCCAGTACAATCGCGCTCGCAGCATTCGACGCGGTACGGATGTGATTCAGCTTCGCGCCTTCATACAGCACGATCTCGATCCCGGCGTTCGAAAACGAGTCGTCGCCGCCGATGGGAGTCTCCAGCAGTGTCACGGCCGCGCCGGCCTCGACCACGATCAGCAGGCGCGTCTGACCGCTGAATTCGTATTCGAGCGGCTTGGCGGGCTTCGCATTCGCGGGAACATGCAACGCGATCGTCGATTGCGCGAGCGCAAACGATGCCGCCGACATCGTGCCATCGATTCCGATCACGCCGAAACCGTCCACGACCCATTTGGGCGCGTCGCCCTTGAATTCGAAAACTTCGATCCCCTGCTCGACGGCATTACGCAAGCGCGCGACCGAAGGCGCCTTGCCGGGGTCGTTCGTGCCTTCCAGTGCACTCCGCAGGTCGGTGTATTTCCAATCCTCGATGCGGCGATGGGGGATGCCTTGCGCCCGCACCAGCTTGATCGCGTCCGCACGGCGCGCATCGAGCCAGGGTTGACCCACGCCCGGAAGTTCCGCGGCATGGGCCGCGAAGTCTTCCAGGAATGGATTGGGGGACGCCGCACGCGTGGTCATGCCGCGTCCTTGATGATCTGCTCGTAGCCCTTGGCTTCGAGCTCATGCGCCAGTTCCTTGCCGCCGTCCTTGATGATGCGGCCGGCCGACAGCACATGCACCCGATCGGGCACAATGTAGTTCAGGAGCCTCTGGTAATGCGTGATGACGAGCATCGCGCGGTCCGGCGCGCGCAACGCGTTGACGCCGTCGGCGACCAGCTTTAGCGCATCGATATCGAGGCCAGAATCCGTCTCGTCGAGGATCGCGAGTGAAGGCTCGAACAGAGCCATCTGCAGAATCTCGAGCCGCTTCTTCTCGCCGCCGGAGAAGCCCACATTGAGCGCCCGCTTGAGCATCTCCTCTGGCACTTTCAGCGCCGCTGCTTTGCCGCGCACGAGCCGCAGCACGCTCACCGCATCGAGATCGCTTTCGCCGCGCGCGCGGCGCTGGGAGTTCAGCGCGGTCTTGAAGAAATTGATGGTGGTGACACCAGGAATCTCGACCGGATATTGCATCGCGAGGAAAATGCCCTTCGCCGCACGCGCATCGGTGGGGAGCGCGGTCAGATCTTCGCCCTTGTAGATGATCGAGCCGCCGGTGACGTCGTAACCCACGCGGCCCGCCAGCGTGTAGGACAAGGTCGATTTGCCGGAACCGTTCGGTCCCATGATCGCATGCACTTCGCCCGCGCCAATGGACAGGTTCAATCCCTTGAGGATTTCCTTGCCGCCGACGGAGACATGAAGGTCTTTGATTTCAAGCATGGGAGAAGCTCTTCTCCCTCTCTCCCTTCGGGAGAGAGGGTTGGGGTGAGTGGGTGTTGGACGAAGCGCTGAGAATTGTCAGGAGAGAATTGTATCGCCTTTGGGACCCACTCACCCTGCCCTCTCTCCCGAAGGGAGAGAGGGAAAAAGATGTGTGAATCTCGTAGCCCTGCGCGGTAGAGGGAAAAGCAGCTCGAACCGTCATCATCCCACGCTGCCTTCCAGGCTGATGCCGACCAACTTCTGCGCCTCAACCGCGAATTCCATCGGCAATTGCTGCAGCACTTCCTTGCAGAAGCCGTTGACGATCAGCGCCACGGCTTCTTCCTGGTTGATGCCGCGCGAGGTGCAATAGAACAGCTGGTCTTCGGCGATCTTCGATGTCGTCGCTTCGTGCTCGATGCGGGCCGAAGGATTGCGGCTTTCGATATAGGGCACGGTGTGTGCGCCGCAACTCTTTCCGATCAGGAGCGAGTCGCATTGCGTGTGATTGCGCGCGTTCTCGGCCTTCGGATGCACGCTCACGAGACCGCGATAGGTATTCTGTGCGTGGCCCGCGCTGATGCCCTTGGAGACGATCCGCGAGCGCGTGTTGCGGCCCAGATGGATCATCTTCGTGCCCGTGTCGGCCTGCTGATAATTGTTGGCGATGGCGATGGAATAGAACTCGCCCACGGAATTGTCACCGCGCAGGATGCAGCTGGGATATTTCCAGGTGATGGCAGAGCCCGTCTCTACCTGCGTCCAGGAAATCTTGGAATCGCGGCCGCGACAATCGCCCCGCTTGGTGACGAAATTGAAGATGCCGCCTACCCCTTCTTCGTTTCCCGGATACCAGTTCTGCACGGTGGAATATTTGATTTCCGCGCCGTCGAGCGCGACCAGCTCCACCACGGCGGCGTGAAGCTGGTTCTCATCCCGCATCGGCGCGGTGCAGCCTTCGAGATAGCTGACGTAAGCGCCTTCTTCGGCGATGATCAATGTGCGCTCGAACTGGCCCGTCTCCGACGCATTGATGCGGAAATAGGTCGAAAGCTCCATCGGGCAGCGCACGCCCTTGGGCACGTAGACGAACGAGCCGTCGGAGAACACCGCCGAATTGAGCGTCGCGAAGAAATTGTCGCTGACCGGCACGACGGAGCCCAGATATTTCTTCACGAGCTCGGGATGCTCGCGGATCGCTTCGGAGATCGGGCAGAAGATCACGCCCGCTTCGCCCAGCTTCTTCTTGAAGGTGGTGGCGACAGAGACGGAATCGAACACCGCATCGACGGCCACGCCCGCCAGCAGCTTCTGCTCGTGCAGCGGAATGCCCAGCTTCGCATAGGTTTCGAGCAGCTTGGGATCGACTTCGTCGAGGCTCTCCAGTTTCGGATTTGCCTTGGGCGCGGCGTAATAGGAGGAATTCTGATAATCGATCTTCGGGTAATGCACGCGCGCCCAACTGGGCTCCGTCATTTCCTTCCAGCGGCGGAACGCGCCGAGCCGCCATTCCAGCATCCATTCCGGCTCATTCTTCTTGCCCGAAATCAGGCGCACCACGTCTTCATTCAAGCCCTTCGGCGTCACCTCCATCTCGATGTCGGTGACGAAGCCGTATTTGTATTTCTCGCCTAACGTGGCGACCTGGTCTGCGGTTTCGCGGATAGCGGACATGTTTGCCTCAGGCCGCGGCGCGCGAACGGTCGCGCGAAACGAGTTTGTGGAGCGATGCGAGCGCCGCGTCGGCGTCCTCATCCATGGAATTCCAGCCGAAACTCACGCGCAACGCGGAGCGTGCGATGTCTTCCGACACGCCCATCGCCTGCAGCACATGCGACGGCTTCACCTTGCCGGACGAGCACGCGGCACCGGAACTGATCATCACGCCATCGAGATCGAGCGCGATGACGGCCGTTTCGGCGGTGATGCCAGGCAGCGCAAAGTTGGACGTGTTGCCGAGGCGCGTGTCGCCGAACACGATCGCATCGGGCGCGATCTGCCTGAGCCCGTGCTCGAAGCGGTCGCGCAGGAATGAGATCCGCGATAGCGATCCAAGATCGCGCAACGACGCTTCGCTGGCCGCGCCGAAACCCGCGATGCCTACGACATTCTCGGTGCCGGCGCGCTTGCCGCGCTCTTGCCCGCCGCCGAGAATTTGCGCGACGAACGGAGCACCCTCTTTCACGATCAGCGCGCCCACGCCTTGCGGACCACCGAGCTTATGCGCCGCGAGAGTCAAATAATCGGCATCGCGCGCCGCGAAATCGATATCAAGTTTGCCGGCTGCCTGGATCGCATCGACGAGCAGCAGCGCACCTGCTTCCCTCGCAAGTTTTGCAATCTGCTCCAGCGGCTGAATCGCACCCGTTTCGTTGTTGGCGAGCATCACTGCGACGATTGCGCGGCCTTTGCCTTCGCGCAGCAGCACGCGCAGGGCCTCTGTATCGACCACGCCGGCACTTGTGACCGGGATCATCTGCATGCGCACGCCCGGAACGCGTTCGGCAATTGCTTCGGCGTTCGCCCGCACGGAATCATGCTCGATGGCCGAGACGAACAGCCGCGTGATCCGCGCTTCGGCATCCAAAGCGCCTTGAGCCGCGCCCCAAAGGGTGAGCGCATTCGCCTCCGTGCCGCCGCTGGTGAAGATCACATCCCGCGCCCGCGCATGCACCAGCGCCGCCACCTGTTCGCGCGCCGCTTCTATCAGCGCGCGGCCCGCGCGACCTGCTCCGTGTACGGAGGATGGGTTACCTCCCATCTCCATCGCATGCGTCATCGCGGCCCGCGCTTCCGGGCGCAACGGCGACGTCGCATTGTGATCGAGATAGGTCATTCGTGCTTACGCGGCTTCGCGCGCTTCGGACTTCGCTTCGCAAGGACGCGTGCGGCCGAGAACCCGTTTCTCGATCACATCGGCCAGCGACACGGACGACAGAAACACCTGGATCTGCCGGCCGAGTTCTTCCCATAGATCGTGGGTCACGCAGCGCGTCGTGGTACCGGTGCAACCGAGCGGACTGCCCGTCTTGCAACGTGTCGTCGCAATCGGCTCGTCCACCGCAAGGATGATATCCGCAATCCGCAGTTCCGATGCCGGACGGCTCAGGCGATAGCCTCCGCCCGGTCCGCGCACGCTACGCACAAGCCCGCCCTTCCGCAGCTTCGCAAAAAGCTGTTCCAGATAGGACAGCGAAATCTCCTGACGCTTGGCGATCTCAGCCAGGGATACGGGGCGGGTTCCGCCCTCGTTTCCGGCCAGATCTGCCATCGCCATCACCGCATAGCGGCCCTTTGTACTCAGCCTCACAATTCGTCACTCCTCAATACCCGACAATTCCGTGCTTGCTTCTTGGGGGTCGCTTCGGTGTAGAAACGGGGCCCCCGGGCTGCCGGCGCTGCGGGTGTCATCCTGCCGGATATAGATATTCCCACTAACGTGGTCAAGAATTGCGCGCCGCTACCTTCTGTCCAGCCGAAATTGCCCTGAAAGCAAGGGATATTCTGTCCGAACGTGCCTTCCCTATACCCGAGTTAATCGCTGGGAACGGGGTTGGGCGCGAATTGACAGCCAGAACGAGAACCGGATTCCATGCCTGACATCATCCTCCCCGGCCCGGCCGGCCGAATTGAAGCTCGCTACCAACGCCAGAAGGCGCCCGGCGCCCCCATGGCGCTCGTGCTGCATCCCCATCCGCAGTTCGGCGGCACGATGAACAATCCGCTCGTCTACGACCTGTTTCACATGTTCCACGGCCTGGGCTGCACGACCGTGCGGTTCAATTTCCGCGGCGTGGGGCGCAGCCAGGGCACGTTCGATTCCGGTGCAGGCGAATTGTCGGATGCGGCCGCCGTGCTCGACTGGATGAACACGCTTTATCCCAATCCGTCTTTCGTGTGGGTGTGCGGTATTTCCTTCGGCGCGTGGATCGGGATGCAGCTTCTGATGCGCCGGCCCGAGATCACCGGCTTCGTCTCCATCGCGCCGCCGGCCAGCATGTATGATTTCGCATTTCTCGCGCCCTGCCCGGCGTCGGGCCTGATGGTGCACGGCACGAAGGATCAGGTCGTGCCCGAGGCCGACGCGCAGAAGCTTGTCGACCGCCTCTCCGCGCAGCGCGGCATCAAGGTGACCTACGACAAGATCGAAGGCGCGAACCATTTCTTCGACAAGCACGAGGCGGAAGTCGTCGAATCCGTCAAGGCCTATGTGTCGAAGGGCATGGGCATCAAGACGGATGAGGAAGAGTAAACGTCAATCCGACGTTCGCTTCGTCAACGTCATATCCGCAAATCCCACCCACTTGCCCGTCGCGTTCCTGCGCGTCATGAGCCATTGCCATTGCTGTCGGTCCGGCAGCCAGCGGAAGGCTGTGTGGAACGGGCCGTCGGGATATTCGAACACGAACTCGATCGTGTCGCCGGTGCGCTTGCCGTAGCCCAGCGTTTCCGAATAGCGCCCGCCATAGATATCGATCCAGTGGGCCACATAGCGCTCGCTCGTATTGTCGTAACCGATAAGCGGCATCGCTTCGTAAGCCGGCTCGCCGCCTTTCGGCGGGGCCGTATCGCGCTCGTGGATTTCGAGAAACTGGTGATTGAGGATCCAGTGCACATCGACCTGGTGCTTCACCGGTGCGCCGACAATCGAGCCCGTCATCGTCCAGCTCCCGGTCATACGGTCGAGCAGATCGTCCTGAAAGACGCGGTTGGTCCCGTCGAGCGGTTGCGGCAGATCGGCCGCGGTAGCCGAACTCACGCAAAACGCCGCAAAAAGCACCGCAAATGCTCGCCCAAACATATCATGCCTCTTTCGTGAGACGACGATCATATCGATGCAGGCGCCCGCCGGTCGTCGGATTCGGCGCGCCCGTGGTCGTCGGCAGGCTGAGGGGCAATCCCTTGGCAGAGCGCGCGGCGAGATAGGCGAATGCCTCCGCTTCGATAAAATCGCCGCGCCATCCCACATCTTCGGCCGGCCTGACCGGCACACGCACGGACATCCGCAAGCTGCCCAGGAGTGCTTTATTGTACCGCCCGCCGCCGCACATGATCCACTCGGAAATCGGCTCCGGAAAATGCTCGGCCGCACGCGCAATGGACGCCGCCGTGAATGCCGCCGATGTCGCGGCACCGTCGGCCGGAGACAATGCGTTGACGGGCTCGAAACCGAAATCCATCCGGTCGAGCGATTTGGGCGGCCGGCGCGCAAAGAACGGGTTCTCCAGCATCCGCGCAAGAATGCGCGCATCGACTCTGCCGCTGCGCGCGAGCTTGCCGTTTTCGTCCATTGGTTTGCCGAGATGCTTCATCGCCCAATCATCCATCGGCGCATTGCCGGGGCCGGTGTCGAACGCAAGCACCGTTTCGCGACCCACGAACGTCACATTCGCGACGCCGCCGACATTGAGCACTGCAACCGGCAATTTCAGGCCAGGCGTCCGTCTCGCCAGCGCGGCGTGATAGAGCGGCGCAAAAGGCGCGCCCTCTCCCCCCGCGTCCATGTCGGCGGAGCGGAAGTCGTTCACCACATCGATGCCTGTCAGCCGTGCGAGCCGTGCGCCATCACCGATCTGCCAGGTTCGATGCTCTTGCGGACGGTGCAGGATCGTCTGCCCGTGAAAGCCCAGAAGCGCGATGGCTTCAGCCCGGACACCGGCGACCGCCAGCAACTGTCCGACGGCGTCCGCATGCACGTCCGTCAAGCGCTGTTCTGCGTCGAGGATCGATTGCGGGACCTGTCCTCCGACCGCCAGGGCCGAGGCCGCAACCAGCGCATCTTTCAAGAGAGCGCGCATTTCGGCGGAATAGGCGACGAACAGAGCCTGGCCCGGGCGGACGATGTCCTGGCCGTCCGTCTCCACCAGCGCGGCATCGATGCCGTCCAGGGACGTGCCGCTCATCAGGCCGATGACTTTCTGCAGCTCGGCCATCCGTGTTACACACCCGCCCCTTCGCTCCATGAGATCGTAATATGACCGCCGCCGATTTCAAATCCGAGTTCCTCCGCACCTTCGTGGAGCGCGGCGCCTATTACGATTGCTCCGCGCCGGAGGACCTCGACGCGCTGTTCCTGAAGGAGCGCGTCACCGCCTATATCGGCTTCGACTGCACGGCCAGCTCGATGCATATCGGCAATCTCGTGCAGCTCATGACCCTGCGGCGGATGCAGCAGGCGGGTCATCGCCCGATCCTCCTGATGGGCGGCGGCACGACCAAGCTCGGCGATCCCTCCGGCAAGGACGAAGTGCGCAAGCTCCTCACGCCAGAACAGATCGACGCCAACAAGCAAAGTATGGTTGCAGGCATCAGCCATTTGCTGAAATTCGGCGAAGGCGAGAGCGACGCCATCATGATCGACAATGCCGAATGGCTCGACAAACTCGAATACATCCCGTTCCTGCGCGGCATCGGGCGGCACTTCTCCGTCAACCGCATGCTGACGATGGAAAGCGTGAAGATCCGGCTGGAGCGTGAGCAGGCGCTGTCGTTCCTCGAATTCAATTACATGGTCTGCCAGGCCTATGATTTCGTGGAGCTCTACAAGCGCTATGGCTGCCGCCTGCAATCTTGCGGCTCCGACCAATGGGGCAATGTGGTGAGCGGCATCGACCTTGGCCGCCGGGTCGCGAGCGCGCAGCTGTTCGGGCTTTCGACGCCACTGATCACGACCTCGTCCGGCGCGAAGATGGGGAAATCCGTTTCGGGTGCGGTGTGGCTCAACGCCGATATGCGCTCGCCTTACGATTACTGGCAGTTCTGGCGCAACACGGAAGACGGCGATGTCGGCCGCTTCCTGCGCCTGTTCACCGATATGCCGCTCGACGAAATCGCGCGCCTCGAAAAGCTCGAAGGCAATGAGCGTAACGAAGCAAAGAAGGTTCTCGCCACCGAAGCGACTTCCATCGTCCATGGCCGCGCGGCGGCAAACGAAGCCGCCGAAACGGCGAGGCGTACCTTCGAGGAAGGCGCGTTTGCCGAAGGATTGCCGACCTTCGAAATTCCGCGCGACAAACTCGCGGAAGGAATCCTCGTCGCGAATCTTGCGCAGATGGCGGGCCTCTCATCGTCTTCCGGCGAAGCCCGCCGTCTGATCCAGGGCGGAGGCTTACGCGTGAACGACGCGGCTGTGAGCGATGTCAAAGCAAGCGTCAGTTTATCCAACCTCACCGGCGAAGGCGTGATCAAACTCTCCGTCGGCCGCAAAAAGCATATTCTTGTCAAGCCGATCTGACGGGCACTACTGCACCTTATCGGGCGTTGGCGGCGCGGCTGTATTCGCCTGGATCGGCGCGGTCGGCATTGCGCCCTGGAAAATGCGGCGCAGGATTCCCGGCGTGAGAACGGAGAGCGGATTCATGCTCACTTGCGGTTCGTCCGCGGGGCCTGTCGCGCTGTAGGTCATGCCGATGATGCCTTCGCCTTTTTTCGACACGAGCACCTGCCCCACGATCGGGATCACGCCCAACACGCTGTTGATGCCGTATAGCGGAGCAAACGCGCCCTTCAGCGCGAGCTGATTGTTGCGGCGGTCGACATAGCCGTCGGCCGTGATTCCGATCGACGGTCCCGAAGCGCGCGCTTCGTGAATGTCGAAAACGTCGCCGTGAACGGCAAAGGGCAATTGCAGCTTGTCGACGACGATTCCCTGCCCGCGCAAGAGATCGGCAACGCCGCCGAACGAACCGGACGAAAACATCCTGGCAAGAAACGGCTGATTGACGACCGTGAAATCGTCGATCGTCAGCGTGCCCGTATATTCGATCGCATTGGGATCCTTGCCCACCGCCGCGGACATCGGCGGCATCGTGGCCGTCACCTTGAGTTTGCCGCCTTTCATCGCATCGAGGCCGAACAAGCCCTTCAGCAACTGCCCGGCATCGTTGGAGTCGATCGCAACACGCCGCCCCACATCGCTCTCCACAATTCCCGCCGTGACCTGGATGCCTTTCGAGAATGTCCCAGACAGCGACAATGACCGCGGACGATCTCCCTGCCCCGAGACATCGAGTGCAAACGGCGAAAGCGTCACGCCTTCGCGCAACACAAGTCGGTCGACATGAATCGCGACGTGGAACGGGCTGTTCGCAGTCGGTGTCGCATTGTTCGACGGCGCGTCGTTGGCGTTCGGGTCGCGGTGGCCCAGGGCCGTTCCGTCCAGCGAATGCCCCGAGACGGCAAGCTCAAGCCCGGTCATCGGCGTTCGTGTCATCGTAAAGGCGAAATCGTTCGTCGGGCCGATATGCGCGACTGGGAAATCGAGATGCTCGAGATCGCCATTCGGCCCGACACTTGCCGTACCGTGCGCCGAAAGGCCCGCGCCCGACAGCGAAACATCTTCCGAGCGCAGATTGCCCGCGTCGTCGAGGTTGGCTGTGATCTGCCCCGTGGCCGGCACGCCGGCAGGCTTCTTGTAGTTGATCAGATCGAGATTGATCGTTGCCGGCGTGAGATCGAGCGTGATCAGCGCACGCTGGATCGAACCGCGGCGGCCTTCGAGCTGCGCGACCGCGCCGACGGGCCCCGTGAGATAATTCCCGGTCCGCAGATTGAGCGAAGCCCGCGCGGCATCGTCGAGATTTCCCTTGACGATCATGCGGGTCGTGATCGGCCCCTGCGCCTTGAATGCTTCGTTCCAGTCGACGGCCACGTTGGTGGAACCCAGCGCCACGGTTCCCACCGCATGGAGCGTGGTATTGTCGATGGCAAGATTGGCCATGCCGTTCGTGAACTTCGTATGCTCGCCAACCTGAAGCGCGAAATTTGTCAGATTGGCGTGGACCGAAATCGCGATCTCGTCCATCGAAATGCTGTTTCGCGTCGGTACCTTGAAGTCGAGATCGATCTTCGCATTGCCCCGCGCGCCTTGCGTCTTCACATGGAACCGCGAAGGATATTGCAGCGGTTTCTGATCGATCAGCGCGAGCACATCGGGCACGGTGCCCTCGGCGTGTGCGGTAATGCTCGCCGGCGGCCCCTCAAGGTGAAGACCGGGAATAGAAACGTGGCCGTTCGAGAGCGTGATCGGGCCGACGACCGCAGACCCCACATCGCCCTTGAATGTATCTCCCGTTAGAATCGCGTTGCCGTTGACGCGAGTCATCGGCGTCAGGCCGTGCATATAAGATACGGTCGCGCCGGAAATGGGGAACGTCATCGCCACTGCATCTTCGGGCAATGCGGGCTGATCCAGTGCGCCGGGCAGGATATGCGTGTGCAGGAGGATCGGCCCCACGCGGCCGGCCGAGACATGCGCGTCGATCCACTTGCGCGCGCCATCGCCGATCTGCAGCGGCCAGTAATGCAGCAAGTCGCGCACGTCGATCGCGGCGATCTTGCCGTCGACGTCGATGCCGGCCGATCGGGAACCGGCGAGCACGATCTTGCCCGCAAAATTCGCCGACAGCGGACCGCCGAACACAAGCGCCTTGTCGACGGATATGAGACCCTGCGCGGAAAGGTAGCTGGCGGTAAGGGCCGCGCGTCCGAGGGTAACGGGCTGTTTCATCACGCCCGGAAAATCCATCCCCATCTTGTCCATGGCGAGGTCGAGCGTCGCTTTCGTGAGCGTATCGTGATCGTCGAAATCGAGATCTCCGAAGCCCTCCAGATGCGCATGCGCCTGGTCGCCCTGGAGCGTTGCATCGTCGACCAGCAACCGTCCCGTCGCGCCGTCAAAGCGGCCCACAACACGAAGCTGTTTCACATGAAGCGGTTTTCCCAGTCCGTTCACGATTCCGGTCGCATCGATGCCGAAATCCGACAATGTGAATCGTTGTCCGTGATCGAGCGTGAATGCGCCTGAGATATCGGTCGTCAGCAAAAACGGCGAGAGAAACGAAAAGAACTTCGCGTTTCCGGCCAGAGCGGCGAGATCGAGACCCGTGACGCTCAAATCGCCCGTGATATGGCTGGTATCGCGGGGAATGTTGATGTCGGCCACAATATGCGCCGGCTTGCCCGATACCTCGACCTTCGCATTAAGATTGGCAACGATCACCTCGCCGCGATGCGCGACATCGTTTTGTCCCGTGGAGACTTCGAGATCGGCTTCGGGTGCGACGAGAAACAAGCCGGTCTCTTCTTCGTAAAACGCCAGGCGCGCCTGATGGATGGCGAAAGTCTTGAGCGAAGACGCGCCGCTGCCGCTTTTCGAGAGCGCGTCGCGAATGCGTTCGAGCACGTCGCTCTGATTGCGATCCTGTTCGACACCGAGCCGCAACTCGCCGTCCTTGGTGTGCACCAGCGTCAGTTCCACGCCGACAAGCGCAATCCTGCGCACGACAATGTGGCCGCGGATGAACGGGCCTGCCGCCAGTCCGATCTCGGCCTTCGGCGCCTGTGCGATAATGCGCTGATTGCTGTCGAAGACGCGCGCGCCCAGAACGACGAGATCGACACGCCCCTCGTCGCGCGACCATTCGATGGCGGCATGGTCGAAGCGCACCTCCAACCCGGGCAATGTCTGTTCCAGGGCCGTGCGCAAATTGCCCGTGAATGGACCCAGCGAAACCGGCCCGATCAGCACCCGGATCAGCACGCCGAGGACAAAAAACGCGATGGCCGCCACAAAAATGGCAGCGCTAAGCCCGGCACGACGAAAATGATGGGCACGGAGCGCGACAAGCTTCAAAATATGTACACCTTTTTGACCGTACTAACGCTAGGCCTAGAGCTTGTGGGTGCGAGGCGTCCTGCCCCTTGCGCCAAACCGCGCTTCAGCTTATCGCCTAATGCTTGCAACTGGTAAACGCGCATTCGTCCAGTTCTTTTCCAGCCTTCCGGAGACCCAGATGGCAACAGACCTCGCGCCCGGAGACCGGGCGCCCGCGTTCAAGCTTAAAACGGACTCAGGAGAGGAGATTTCGAAGGCATCTCTGAAGGGAAAGCCCTTCGTCCTCTACTTTTATCCCAAAGACGATACCTCCGGCTGTACCAAGGAGGCTATCGAGTTCTCGGAAGCCAAGCGCAAATTCGATGCAGCCGATATCACTGTTATCGGCGTTTCCAAGGACAGTCTCGCGTCTCACGAAAAATTCAGGGCAAAACACAAACTGAAGATAGCGCTGGGCTCGGATGCCGATCTGGTGACGGCAAATGCTTATGGCATCTGGGTGGAGAAGAGCCTATACGGCCGCAAATACATGGGAATGGACCGGGCGACGTTCCTGGTCGACGCCAAGGGCGTCATTCGGCAGGTTTGGCGTAAAGTCAAAGTGCCGGGCCATGTGGAGGCCGTGCTTGCCACGGCAAAAAACCTTTGAATCGCCGGGATTTGCCCTTCCGGCCACGGTTAACCTCAAGTTCTTTTTTCTGGGCTAAGAGCTTGATCAAACGGCCGGAACTAGGTGAAATGCAGCCTTCAGGGGTCGGCGCGAAAGACGCCCAAAAGGGAAGTACCGGCATGGCCGATACGCTCGTCGAGCGTGCGTGGGCGTGGCTTCATGCGACGTTCCCTGAGCGTCAGGTGTACATCCGCAGCGACGGCCGCGTTCAATTCTTCACCTTCGGTCCGACCCTGCAGGCGACCTTGGCGGGCCTTTCCCTCATTTTCCTCGGCTGGGTCGCTTTCGCGTCCGTCAACGTGATCTTCAAGGACCGCATCATTGCGTCCAAGGATCACCGCTACCAGCAAATGCAATCTACGTATGAGAACCGGGTTGCGGATCAGCAGCTCGCCTATGACGAATTGCAGGGCTCGCTCGTTTCGGCGGAAGACCGCTTCAAGTCCACCGCGGATGAGCTTGGGCGCAAACAGGAAACCGTCGCCAAGCTGCTCGGCCGCAAGCAGGAGGTCGACGAAACGCTCAACAGCCTGAATTCGGGCGGCGTCGCCCGTGATGTGAAGACCGGCGGCGGCGACAGCGATATTCCGGTGGCCGCAGGCGCCGGCGCAGCAAGCGACAGCATCGGCGTCGATGCGCCGATCACCAGCAGCCCGGGAGAAATGGCGGCCCCTCCTCCGGCCGGCGGCAACTCGCAGCTCGGTGTGATGCCGCAAAATGTCGAACCGCAGCCGCGGATCGGCAAGTCGACCAAAGCGAGCTTTCTCGACAATGCCGTGACGCAGTTTGCGAGCGTCCTCTTCCACCCGAAGCTCGCGCAGGCCGCGACGACCAAATTCGTCGACCCGCCGGCTCTTAAAATTCTTGCCGAGCAGACTGACCGCATCGCGCATATGAGCGGCCAGGAGACAGCACTCCTCGTCGGAGTCGATCAACAGGTTGCCGGGCGTATCGGCGATTTGCAGGCCGTGCTTCGCCATGTCGGCGTGGACCCCGACGGGCTCGAGCAGAAGGCGTCGTCCGACGAAGGCATCGGCGGCCCGCTGCTTCCCATCAGCGCCTTTCACATCGACGGTATCGCCGACCAAAGATTTACCGGCGCTTATGCGGGCGTGACCGCGCATGTCAAAGAACTCGACACGCTGTTCACGGCGCTGCGCCACGTTCCGCTCACCACGCCCGTCCATGGCCAGCAATTCGAACTGACGAGCGGGTTCGGCGCGCGCGTCGACCCCTTTACGCGACATGTTGCGTTTCATCCCGGCGTCGACTTCGGCGGACCCTGGGGTTCGATCGTCGCATCGACTGCGCCCGGCGTTGTCGTCTGGGCCGGCGATCGAGGCGGTTACGGCAACATGGTAGAAATTGACCATGGCTACGGATTTCACACCCGTTACGGCCATCTTTCCTCGATCTTGGTGAGAGTTGGCGCTAGAGTGGAAAAAGGCTCGCCCATCGGAAAACTCGGATCGACCGGGCGCAGCACGGGGCCGCATGTCCACTACGAAGTGTGGCTGGCCGACGTCGTGAGGGATCCGAGCAGGTTCATCGAGGCAGGGCGTCATGTTCTCCAGTAAGAGCAAAAATTCCGATGCGGCATCCGTTCCTATGCCGCCGGTTCCGCAGCAGAAGCGGGCCGTGCGCTCGTCGGCCCCGTCGATCATCAGCGCCGACCTGGTCGTGAGCGGCACGCTGACCTCGACCGGCGACATTCAGATCGACGGCCGCGTCGAAGGCGATGTGCGCAGCGCGGGCCTCGTTGTCGGCGACAAGGCATTCATTCAGGGCGAAGTGCTGGCCGAGGACCTGACGGTTCGCGGCCGCATCCAGGGCAGCATCCGCGCCCGCAAAGTTCTCCTGTGCTCGACCTGCCATGTCGAAGGCAACATCCTGCACGAAGCGTTCTCGGTCGAAACCGGTGCGTTCTTCGAGGGCAATTGCCGCCACTCCGACAACCCGCTGTCCGAGGAAGCCGGCCGCAAGACGACGGAGTTCAAGCCGACAGCTGTGGCGCCCGTTGCTCCGGCAGCTCCCGTCGCTGTTGCGCCTGTTGCACCCGTTCCCGCCGCCCAGCCGATGATGCGTCCGGCCGATACGGCACCGCGCCCGGCCGCGACCTTCGCGCCGCTCAAGACCGGCGGCTGATCGGCTCAGATCGGTTCAGTATTCGAACCCCGTTCCCCGAAAGCGGAACGGGGTTTTTTATTTGAATGACAGGAAGTTAGCGAACGCTCCTGAGTGAGCGCACGAACGTAACGCGGCACAATCTCCCCGCCGGATTCACTTTTTTACCGTCAGCGGGAAGTATTCGCGGAACAGTTTTCCCGTCGCGAAGGCGTTGGTCGGTTCCGGCGCGGCGACGTTGTCGCCAAGGGCGAAGCTCGATCCTTGCCCGATCGACGCCGCGAAGCCGTGGCAGCCCGCGCACCCGCCCATCCGCAAAGGTTGCTGGAGGAAGCTGAGCTTGGACGTCTGGAACGGCAGCAGGCGGTTGTTGTAATACGGGCCGATCGTCGTGCCGGTTTGCGCGACGTTTGACGGCGCGCCGTTCACGAGATCGCCCGTGAAGACTCCCAGCGAATAATCCGTTTCGATCACGGAATTCGCCATGTAGTAGGATTGCGGCGTGCTGAAGCGCGGGTTGTCCATCTGCGTGACATCCACAGGCGTCGCCTGCGCGTTCACGAGCTTGTAATAGAGCCAGGGCGAAGTCGCGCTCTTGCCCGATTTCGCAAGGTAGGCGCTGATTGCAGCGTGCGCCGCCGCGTTGACCGCAACGATGCCCGACGGAATCGGGTGCCAGCGTTTGTTGACGCAGACGTTGCCTGCAGACGGCAACGTTCCGAAGGTCGGATTTTCCCGGAAATACAAGCGCGCACCTGGAGCGGTGCAATAGGAGCCCGACGCCTTGACCGTGGGGGCAACCTGCTGGGGATCCGAAGACAAGGCCGGCGACGTCGGCGCCACGACCACTTGCTTCGGATTCGGGATGACGGCGCCGTTGGCGTCTTCGACGGGCTTGCCGTTTGACGAGAGAATGTTGTCAGCCTGCTCGAAGGTCGACCAGATCACCCACGGCGCCGACGGCGTAAAGGTGATCAGATGCATTCCGACGAGACCCCACACGGCTTCGCGATAACACGGCGTTCCCGCGGTATCCGTTTCGAAGTAACGAACGGTCGAGGTGAAGAACCGCCCCGACGCGGCTTCCGAAGCGCTCAACGGACGCCACGCAGATTTCACTTCGATGCCGGTTTGATATTGCTGGCCGTTCGAAGGCGGCGGCGGGGCGAAATCGACATAAGGCGATACGGGATTGGCGTTTTGGCCCTTTGCGAGCGCGGTTTTGTAGTTCTGCTTGGATTGGTCGAGCGGCGTTCCCGGACCGTGGTACCAATATTGTCCGTTGACGACGGTCACATAGACGTTCTCGTTCATCTTAACGGCGTAGCGGATCAATTGCGGCTTGGTGTTGAAGCCGCTGGGATCGGTGGCGGGTGCTGTGCCCGCGAATGTCTGGTTGTTGCCGATTTCTGTCGTCTCATCGAGCGGGATCAGCGAGGGGTTCGCGACCGGCGCCTGCCCTTTGCACGCCATCGCCTGCCCGTCGGAAGTCTTCACGGCCGTGGGCGAATAGAAATATTGAGCTGGTGCACCGAAACCATAATCCGGCGGATTGGTCGCCTTGTGCGTGACGGGATCGATCGCGGCGCCATGGGGACCGACGCTCGCGGATGCGTTGCCGGGATAGAGTTCGTCCTTCGACCGGAAGGTTTGCCACACGGTCGGCGCGCTCTGTCCGAAAGGCTGCAGCGGATCGGGCACGCCCCGCGCGCCGGCCTTCGCGGCCCAGTTCACTGCGATAAAGGCGTTCCAGGCATATTGCGCGCCGCAGGCAAGATCGACGCCGCCGGTGCTGCCGTCGGTTTGCGGCGTGGGCATCGTCGAACCCACCACGATTGCCGGCGTCTGACACCCTAAACCCTCCTGGGCGATCGAATGCGAAGGATAGAACGCCAACAGAGACAGCAGTGCGGCGAATGCGATCGCTGCAATCCCGAGCGTGATCCGTTTCATGGTTTCCCCCTCAAGGTGTCGCGGCTATGCGCACACGAGTCCGTCAGACTGAGGATGATGCGCCCGACCAATTTCCCGTCAAGAGGGAATATGTATTCAGATAAAACTTCAAGTTGTATACCGGGCTAAACAATCGTGTGTTCGGCAATGTCCAGTCTTGCTCATGCGCAGATGCAGAATTCCCGGATAAGCCTTTGAAATAGAGATCATTTCAGGCTGCACGCTATTCCTCGCTACTCCAAATCCCTGATCTCTTCCTTGGGCTTGCCGCCGATTGCCTGCGCGAGGGCTGCGGCCATGAAGGGGTCGAGATCGCCGTCGAGTACGTCCTGCGGCGCGCGGCTCTCGATGCCGGTGCGCAGGTCCTTGACCAGTTGGTAGGGCTGCAGCACGTAGGACCGGATTTGGTGACCCCAGCCGATGTCGGTCTTTTCGCCCATATGCGAGTCGGTTTCGGCCTTCTTCTTTTCCAGCTCGATCTCGTAGAGACGCGACCGCAGCATGTCCCAGCACATTGCCCTGTTCTGATGTTGCGAGCGCTCCGTCTGGCAGGCCACGGCAATGCCTGTCGGCAAATGCGTGATGCGCACGGCACTGTCGGTTTTATTGACGTGCTGGCCGCCGGCGCCGGACGAGCGATAAGTATCGATCCGGACATCTTTTTCCGAAATGTCGATCTCGATCGTTTGATCGATCACAGGGAACACGGTTACGCTCGCAAAGCTCGTATGGCGGCGCGCATTGGAATCGAACGGCGAGATGCGGACCAGGCGATGAACGCCCGCTTCCGACTTGAGCCAGCCATAAGCGTTCTCACCCTTGACGAGGAGCGTCGCGGATTTGAGCCCGGCGCCCTCGCCTTCGCTTTCCTCGATCAGTTGCAGCTTGTAGCCGTGCCGCTCCGCCCAGCGCGTGTACATGCGGAACAGCATCTCCGCCCAATCCTGGCTTTCAGTGCCGCCCGCGCCGGCATGGACCTCGAGATAGCTGTCATTGGCGTCTGCTTCGCCTGACAACATCGACTGCAGCCGCAGGTTTTCGGCCAGCGCATGGAGTTGCATGATGGATTTCTCGGCATCGGCGACAATGCTCTGGTCGTCTTCCGCTTCGGCGAGTTCGATCAGGCCCACCCCATCGGCCAGCTCGTTTTCAAGCCCGCGCACGGCCGAGAGCGAGGCCTCGAGCTTCTGGCGCTCACGCATGAGGCTTTGCGCCTCCTGCGGCTTGTCCCAGATGGAAGGGTCTTCGGCTTTGGCGTTCAGTTCGTCGAGACGGCGAAGGGACTTGTCCCAGTCAAAGATGCCTCCTCAGCAGGGACACTGCCTGCTTGATATCTTCGACGGTCCGTTCGATCTCGGGGCGCATGGCAACAGTCCTCGGCGGGCGCCCCGATATGGTTCGCCCGGCGAGGCTTGTAAAGAGCCTATGCGTTAGTGACCCGAACTCGGTGCCGATACGCCGTAAGCCGGCGCTGCGTTCGGAAGTTGGAAATCGACCTTCACCGTCGCCCATTTCGGCATCTCGTAAAACTGGCCGTCGCGCGAGGCAGGAATGAATTTCCAGCGCATCACGGCCGCCAGCGCAGCATTGTCGAGATCGTCATAGCCGCTGGACTGCGCGAGCTTCATCCGCTCGACTTTGCCATCCGAATTCACCAGGGCCTGCATCACCACCGAGCCCTGCTCCGCGCCGAACACAGCGGTGTTCGGATAGACGGGTTGCATGTTGTTTCCCGAGACATCGACCCGGGGCGGCTTATAACCCGGCTCGTCCGCCGCCTGGGCGCTCACCGAGAGGGCGCCGGCAAAGCAAACGCCGGTAATCGTCGCGAGAATTCCGAGTTGTCCAAGACGTTTGAGCATTGTTCACGACTCCCCAAGTACCACGGTCACTGTAATCCCGACTGCAAAACTAGGCAACGGCGGCGGAAAGCCCAAAACTCACGAATTCGGCATTTGGCCGAGTGAAAACAGGTCCTTTTCGCCGAGTTCCGCGCTGCGCCTGCGCTCAAGCTCCTGCGCGTAGCGCTTGAGCGCAAAGGCCTCGGTCATGTAGCCGATGACCCGCGGATCGGCGCGTGCCGAAAGAACGGGCAAAGTCTCCGACTGCGACTGCTCGAACCGCGCCAGTGCCGTTCGCACATTTTCGGACGGTAGAAGATAGAACGTTGCGGGCCCGACAATATCGGCCACGGCCGCGTCGTCGACGACGTCGTCGAATTGCGGATCGTGTACCGCGGCCATATCGACCCAGCCCGCGTAGTGCCCGTCGGGCGCCGTGACGAAGACGCGCTTGGCGCTGCCCGGAGGATATTTGGCGCGTAACCCCGCGAGCGACATCTCGCTTGCCACGACCTTCGGGTCGGATCGCATCATCCGGGCGACGTTGAGATCGGCGATCCAGCCGATATCGTGCGCGCCGCGAAGTCCCAGCCCGCGCGCATGAAATCGCCAGGTCGAGAACGAATATCCGAAGGTGAGCCGCACGATGGTGGCCGCCGTGATGACGCTCACGAGCACGCCGATGGTGAGCGGGAAATCGCCCGTCGCCTCCAGCACGAGAAACACCATCGTAAACGGCGCGCCCACGATCGCGGCCGCAACCGACGCCATTCCGACGAGAAGAAACGCCGTGCGCTGCGCTTCGAACGACGGATCGAAGGCGGTCGCGACCAGCGCCGCCACTGCGCCGAACAGGCAACCGATGAATAGTGACGAGCTGAACAATCCGCCGCGAAAACCCGAACCGACCGAAATTCCGGACGCCAGCACTTTTGCGATGAGCATGATAACCAGCGGCAAAAGCGGCCATTGGGTCTCGAGGTGATACTGGATTCCGCCGTGACCGCTTCCCAGGACTTGCGGGTCGTAAAGCGCGATGGCGGAGAGCGCGATGCCGCCTATGAACGGTCTCAGCCAATCCGGAATCGACACGCGCCGCAGCCCGCGCTCCGTCCAGGTCACGCACATCATCGCGAAGATACCGAGCCCCGCGGCGCATACGCCCATCGCACCGAATATGACGTAGCTGCGAAGATCGACGTGCTGTGCGGATGCCACCGCAAAAAGCGCCTGGTCGCCTCCCAAAGCGTTTTGCGCCAACGTCCCACACACCGCAGCGACGGCAACCGGCGCCAACGCGTTCAACGTGTAGCCGCCGAGGATCAGCTCGTAGCCATAAAACGCGCCCGCCAACGGTGCGTTGAATGCTGCAGCGATGGCGGCCGCGGCGCCCGCCGTGACGAATATCCGCCGGTCTGCGCGGCGCAGGCTGAAATATCCGCCGATAGCCGAAAAGAGTCCGCAACCGAGTTGCGTATAACCCGCCTCCATCCCGAGCGATGCGCCGCTGCCGTTGGATACGAAGGTCGCAAGCGCAAGCCGGAGGCTGTCGACCAGCGACATGCGTCCGCCATAAAGCGCATTGGCTTCCACGGGATCGACGATATCGGCGCCGCGAAACCGGCGCGTGACGAGCGCCATCGCCCCCAGCAAAAGACCGCCGAGCGCAGGCACGAGCGCAATTCTCCAGCGATCGATGCCCAGACCGGCGCTCAGCAATGTCGGACCCGAAAGCGCAAAGTCGACGCGGTGAAAGAATTCCACGGCGTCGCGCAGCAAGGCCGTGATGCCGCCCACTGCGGCGCCCAGCAACGCGCAGGCGAAAATTTGCGTGACCTCGCTCGAACGCACGATACGCCGGAGTTGCGTCAGCGCAATCGCGGAACGGCGCAGCAATAGGCCGGCACGTTCCGTGACAGGCGTCCTGGCCGTCGCGCTATGTTCGGTCATCGCGGAGTAACGTGACGGAATAAAACAACAGCGGCAATGTTCCCGCGCTGCAGTCCAATGGGAAGAAATCCGGGAAATGGATTGACCCTGCCCCGAACCTGCTTTCAACCGCGAAAAATTCCCGCGCAGTGCGCGGGCAAGAAATAAGCCAATGATTGCAAGGCTTTTGGCGTGAGCAACACGCAATATCTTCGCCTGTTTTCCGCCTGATATTTCGCCTGTTCTTTCGCCTGATATCCGCCCGTTCTCCGCGTGAACGGACGCGCCCCGCGCGTGCCGTAATCCGTTCGAGCCGCGTTCGATGAAATTCCCTGATAAACAGGGAATAACAGGGAATCGTTCTTCTTTCTTCCCCCGCATGCGGGGGAAGTGGATCGCGCGCGCCGGCGCGCGAGACGAAGGGGGACGTTCGGCGCTTGGAGTGCCCCCATCCCGGCCTTCGGCCGTACTTTCCCCGTAAACGGGGGAAGAAAGATTGAGAGCAATCCCCGCTCAACATCTGAACGTGACATGCAAGCGTGAAGACGCACGCAATTGTTTATGCACCGCGGGCGTCCTCGCCCGCCCGGAATGTCACGTTTGCGCAGACGTTGGCGGGCTCGCGCGCCAAAGCTTCGAGGAGGCGGGCGAGGACGCCCCCGGTCCATCGGCTGCTGCGTTTTTGTCGTATCCATCAGTTTAGTTCATGAAATGTTCCTCTGAAGCCTACGACCCTCCCGGTTCTTCTGTCAACCCAATTGGTCAGAAACCGCTCCCCGCTTCGCACCGGCGGCAACGCGAGGAGACAAGGCAGCCCACCATTGATGCCCCTCGCTCCAGATCGTGCTGCTGAATCCTGCCGGTAATCCCGCCTGCACTTCGTCGTGCTCAGACCCGTGATGCCGGGTTCGTTGCGCGTGTTTCCCGCACCCGGCTCGGATTGCCGCTCGTCGTCATGTCCCAATAACAGGGTGGGTCTGTGACCGGAGATTCCGGAGACTGGAGATTTCGACGACAGGTGATGTGCTGCAGCTTGTGGCCGAGGCGCAGTTCGCGAAGAAGCGTCGCCTTCCGACGTGCAACGCCTGACCCGTCGCCACATTCGCCCAGTCTGGAACGCTACTTCAAATCCGGTTCCGGCAAAGCACTCGCAAAGAAGCGCTTTCTCAACTCCTCGCCACAAACTCCTTCTACGCTACCAATTCGCACGCTGACCCCAAACTCCAATCCAGTTCGAATCCAGTTCGTATAAGACCTTATGGCAATATTTGTATTGGTCCTAATTGCGGAAGCGTTTCAGTCGGATCCGTCACGGTGGATATACCACGATCCACAGTACTGGTGAGCAATGGATTATTGAGGATATCTGCGGGAGCGGTTGTTTGAACGATCGTATATGGCCCTTGATAGAAGCCCGTTCCGGAAGTCTGCTGCGCGTAAGATGAAGCGCCCTCTTCGGTGGTAGAAAAGTACTTAACTTCTGTACCAAAGGGATTTCGAAACCCTCTTGTCGCCTCAATGTCCGAAAGCTCGGCGGGATTTACGGCCCTGAATAGCGGGATTGTGTCTGCCAACGCCTCTCCAGCGAAAAGAAATTCGGCCCCCGAGCCGATGAAGGCGCCAATCCCCGCCGCAGCGGCAACTTGTCCCCAGTTAACGCACCCTAGTCGTCCACCGTTCTCGTATAACTGATACGCGAGGTCCCCGCCTCCGCCGATGCCCGCGCCAATGCCTGCGCCCACCAAGCCTAATCTGCCCGAAGGGTCCTTCAAACTGAGCGGGTTCCCATCGACGTAAGCGTAAGTGTTGATACCACCCAACAATCCAACGGGATCACTCTCGACATAGCGTCCAATCGCAGGATCGTAATCGCGGAACCAGTTCTGGTTCAGCGCAGTCGCGGTGTCGGTATATTGGCCCGGGAAACGCAGTATCATTGTTCCAGATATATTCGAGCAGCATCGCGCCAGAAGCACCATTCGCCTCCGTGAGCAGGTGGCTGAAAGGTCACAGATGAAGTCCGTTACGGCCCTGCCGACGGTCTTCTGCACGCGCTGTCAGGTTTACGTATCGTGTCTACGGATTCTCTTAGTCATATTGCTGTCCCTGGGGTCGAACCCTTCAGGAAAAATCGTTGCAATGTCATAGATTGCGCCATTCAATATTGCACCGTCGATCTTACAGCTTGAGAGATTTGCCCCTTCCAAATGAGTGAATCCGCCCATGTTATCTGGCCCGAGATTCGCATTGGTCAGGTCGGCATGACTCAAATTTGCCTCCTTAAGATCACAACCCATTAGGAGAGCGCCACGCAAATTTGCTCGTTGCAAATTAGCCCTAAATAGGATTGCCCAATATAGATCGCCGTTTTCCAAGCACGCGTCCGAAAGGTCCGCGTCGACAAAACTCGCTCCATTCAGCACCGCCCCCTTGAGCGTCGCGTGACGAAGATCAGCCCCATCAAAGTCTAATCCGTTAGCATTCGGATATGTGAACAACACGTCGCCACGCCGATTTAGGATATTGATCATGTTCAAATTCCGGCGGGCAGCCCCCCGATGACAATAATCCAGAATATTACACCACCAACAGTCAATTCGACGACAGCCTTTTTTTCATCGTCAGAAGCCGGCGGCAATTCTGGAGTCGGAGACGGTACTGGCTGGGGAGATTGCGCTCCGTTGTCATCATCGCAACCACAGTTGTCGTTATATACCCGAAATACGGGGACGTCTAATCCATTTCGTTACAAGAGCAGCGGCGTGTCGTCATCGCCGCTCTTTCGTTTGCGACCCGGCGCGCGCCGGGCGATGGTGCGGCCGAGAATCCGCTCGAGGCCTTCGATAAATTGCGCGTTGCCGAGCGGCCGGCCCGTTCCTTCGGCTGCGCGAATGTTCGCAAAGGCGCGCTCGTCGCCGTCATCCGGCGCGATGAGGGACTCGAAATCGGGCACGCGTGACAGAACCGGCGCCACCGCAACGAGTTCGTCGTCTTGCGCGGCGAGATGGGCGCGAACGCTCGACCATGGCCATTCTTCCGTACGCGCCACCAGCCTTGCGCGCACGGGATTGAGGCTGACATAGCGCACGGCGGCGATGAGATGGGCTTCGTCCATCGCGACGGAGGCGAAACGGTTCTGGAAAAGATGCCCGCTCCAGCGCCCTCGCGCGTTGACGAACGTGGTGTAGCGTCGATGCGTATCGCCCAATGCCCGCGCGAGACCCGAGGCGTCGTTTGGCGTGAGAATGAGGTGAACGTGGTTTGGCATGAAGCAATAGGCCCAGACCTCGACCGACGATTTGCTGCAATGTTCGGCGAGAAGATCGCGATAGATTTCCTGGTCGCCGACCTCGAAGAAAATGGGCTCGCGCCGATTGCCGCGCTGGGTAACGTGATGCGGACATCGGGGGACGACGATGCGAGCGAGACGAGCCATGACCAAAATATATCGCCACGCGCCTTGTCGGCGTAAGGTCGACGACGGCCTATCGAGCCGGAATCCCGTGTCGGTTTGTCGTCGGCGCAGACCACGACAAGATTTGAAAATAGATTAAGCGTCCCCCGAATTGCGCTGCAGCAATCGCAACGCATCACTGTGGTTGCATTTGGAAATAGATTAGACGTCCCCGTATTTCCCGGAAGAAGGGACACACCCGAATTCGCTATTTGACTTCCCTACGTTTGAGAAGGAGCGAGGTCGCTTCCGGGAATTCCATTCTTGTACTCGTCGTTGCTGAATTGTAGTTGGCGCAATCTGCTCGAATTTCCTCCGTACTGGCATGCTCCGGCGCTGGACAGGGTGCATGATCTGCAATCCATGTCTCCGGACCATAGGAAAGTACTCTCGATTGGTCGTCATAGCCCTCTTTGGAGCAGGTCACGACAATGTCGTCTTGCGATGACATATGCAATGTAATAATCTTTGCAGAATATTCGTTCGTTATAATCGGGGTAACAAGCTGTTCAATCAGTTTGCCGTCTTGCTTAATTGAACACGCCGCACCTCCGGCGCTCAGGATGAGCAGTCTCTGATCAAAATGCGAGGGCTTTTCCGGAGTCTGTCCAGAAGAAGTGGTGGTAAGTAGCAGAGATACGACTCCAATTCCCAATGTCGTCATAAGCAGGTAACGCCCGACTTTGTCGATGAAATAGTGCGCCGCAAGACCGGGTCTCATTATTCCTCCCGCAATCGTCTGCCACCCAGAGATATTCTGACTTAGCGCGACTGTTGGCAAGCATGAATTAATAGCCCGTTAGACCTGCCCATTTAAAGCCGGCAATCCAGGCCGCTTTTTCACCTGCTTTGTTCCCAAGATTGCCCGGAACACCATTCAAATTAAGGTGGCTAAGTTCGTGTCCATATACAACATTGGCCAATTGGTCCGCTGAGAATTTGAATGAGGGATTCTGGCCCGCATAAAATATCGGGGTAAAGCCTGGGTCCCATCCGGGGTCCACAGCACCTGCGAAAATGTATGACTCACCAATCCCTCCCGGCCCGTTCGCATTGCTGTCGCCGTATATTTCAGTCCAGGTATTAGGAGGTTGAGCATCTAGAAAGCTGTTCAGAGCGGCCCGAGTAGGGAAGAATTGCAAGTTCGAGACATCTCCGACGTCGCTGCCATCTCCAGCCGACGGTCCCGCCGCATAAGCATCGACTACATCAATAGCTTGACCGTTTGCACCCAAATAAGGCATACCAGTGACAGGGTCGGTCGAATTATTGAACGTTAAACCTGCGCCTACGCCTTCAAGAATGCGGGGACGTTTAATCCATTACAAGAGGAGCGGTGATTCGCGGCCGTAGCCGCGGGAAACTTCGGAAATCGATTTCACGTCCCCGTGTTCCGTCCCCGTGTTCCGCCCGCGTCGTGCTCGGGCCCGTGATGCCGGGTTCGTTGCGCGTGTTTCCCGTGGCTGGCGTCGGAATGGTGATGCCGCTCGTCGTCATGTCCCAATAACAGGTTGCGTCTGTGACCGGAGATTCCGGAGACTGGAGATTCCGACGACAGCTGATGTGTTGCCGTTTGTGGCGGAGGCGCAGTTTGCGAAGAAGAAGCGTCGCCTTCCGACGCGCAACGCTTAACCCGTCGCCACGTTCGGGTGCGGTGGCCGCGACGAGAACGGCCGCTGGGGCTTCCGCGTACTTCAGAAATGCAGTATTTTCTGCCTCAATCAGGGGTCGTCCGGCGAGTGTCGGATGATATCTATTGGCAGCATTTGTGGGGGAGAAGGCGTATGCATATCCGGAAAATGTTCGGCTGGGCTGTCATGGCGCTATCGGCGTTCGCCGTCGCCGAGCCCGCAGCGGCGGCTTGCACCAACGCGAGCTTCAGCGGTATTTACGGCGTTCTTGCGAGCGGCTCCACCTCTACGGGGATTTTTGGCGCAGGAGTCTTTCAGATCGATTCGGACGGCTCGGGCGGACTGACGGGAACCGGCACGCAAAGCGCCAATGGAACGATCCAAACCCTCACCGTGACCGGTACATATTCGATCGCCGGCGATTGCACGGGCGCAGCTACGTTCGTGGACCAGACAAGCGCCGTCAGCCACTACAATATCGTGCTGGACAATGCGAATGCGGAGTTCGAGCTGATCCGCACGGACACGGGCTACACGGAGTCGGGCGAGGGATACGCGCAGGGCGTCACCGTTTGCGGTCTCACCGGAAAAACGAAGAGTTTTGCAAAGCACGTCGACGGGCATGAGATCGCAACGCCCGATACCGCCGTGTCGGTTGTGGGCCGGCTGACACTGGATGGCAAAGGCAATGCCACCGCCACCGACACCTTCAGCGAAAACGGCGCGATTTCGTCGCACAAGCTCACGGGAACCTACACTGCCAACTCCAATTGCACCGGCAGTGCGCAGATCACCTACAAGAGCAAGACCTACAACTTCGTCTCGGTCGCGGTGAGCGCCGGCAAGAAGCTGCTGGTGCTTGAAACCGATACCGGCACTGTCATGTCCGGACAGGCGATCGCGCAGTAAGTGCGGTCGGCTTGCGGCCGGTCCGGGGACCGGCGACAACGCTGGGAGCGGGAGATTCCGACGACGGGTGATGTGTTGCAGTTTGTGGCGGAGGCGCGGCTCGCGAAGAAGCGTCGCCTACCGACATGCGACGCTGTCGCGGTAGGGACGCTCATTGCTGAGCGCCCCCCGCACAGATCCGGACTGGCGGGATTCCCGCATCCGGCTCTTAAGTCGAGTGAGTGACGAGGAAGCGTTGTTCGGGCCACGGATGTAAGACGTGCGGGACAGGCAGATACCGGTCGACGATTTTCTGCATCCGTTCGAACGTGAGGATCGAACGCTGACTGCGGCGTCGCAGGACGCGAAGCCAGCGTTCTTTCACCTGTTGGCGGAATGCCGATAGTGACGGGCTGTTGGTCGGCACTGCGAAGTACGCGAAGTAGCCTCGCAGTACGGCCGCCAGCCAACGCCCCTGCTCGTCGATCGGCTTGTGCATGTTCCTTCGCAGAGCGTCCTTGATCGCTTTCAGCTTGGCGCGTTTGCGTTTGGCCTGTGTCTTGCGGCCGAGTTTGAAGCCCGTTCCGTCCTTCTTTCTCGTGCAGTAATGCGTGAAGCCGAGGAAGTCGAACGTATCGGGCTTACCCTCGCCCCGTTGGGCACGGTCGTCGATGGCATCTCTGCCGAACTCGATCAGCCGTGTCTTTTCGGGGTGCAAGTTCAGGCCGAACTGCGCCAGTCTGATGTGCAAGTCTTTCAAGAACTTCTCTGCGTCACTACGGTGCTCGAACCCGACGATGGTGTCGTCGGCACCGCACGACGATCATGTCGCCGTTACTCTGCCGCTTGCGCCACTGTTGAGCCCAGAGATCGTAGACATAGTGCAGGTAGATGTTCGCCAGCAGCGGGCTGATGACAGCGCCCTGCGGCGTTCCTTGCGTCGTCTCGATCTCGATGCCGTCCTCAAGCACGCCTGCCTTGAGCCATTTCCGGATCAAGCGGATGACGCGCTTGTCGCCGATCCGGTGTTCGACGAACTTGACCAACCATTCATGGCTGATCCGGTCGAAGAACGACTGGATGTCGGCGTCGAGGACCCATCGCACCTTTCGTCTTGCGATTCCGAATGCGAGCGCATCCAGCGCATTGTGCTGGCTGCGCCCGGGCCGGAACCCATAGCTGAACCCCAGGAACTCCGCCTCGTAGACAGGCGTCAGGATCGCCACCATCGCCGACTGGACGATCTTGTCTTCCAGAGCTGCGATGCCGAGCGGTCGCAATCTGCCGTCCGGCTTCGGAATGAACTTCCGTCGCGACGGCAGCGCCCGGTACGCTCCGCGATGTACGCGGCCGTGAAGATCGGCAAGCCGCTCTTCCAACCCGTCCGCGTACTCCTTCCATGTCACGCGATCCACGCCGGGCGCCGCATCGCGCTTCAAACCGAAGAATGCCGCGCGCAACCCGTCGACAGTCACGTGATGGAGGAGCGCTGTCAGTTGCTCCTGTTCGTTTCTGGTGATCGCTTCTCGTATGCGTTCCTGCGCCTGTGACACGCCGACCCGGCTCTGCGTCCGGAGCGTGCTTTGCAAGTCCGCATTTCTCTCCTTCACGCCGCTTCCCTCCACGCACTCCGTTGCGGATTGCTCCTCCTTCGCCAAGGCTCCGGAGGACAAGTCCGCATTGTTCGCACGCTTCACAGGTACTATCGGCGTGTCCGACTTCTCCACGCTTCGTTTCATCGGCTTTCGGTTCATCACCTTCCCGTTGATGCCTCGCGCACGACCGCGCGAGGTAAGCTTGGAGACCTCCCGGTTCCCGTGCAGAAAGCGTCGATGCATGCCAGGGTCTCAGACGACGCCGGATCGTGCACGTCCTCGCGATATCGGTCGTGCCCGTGTCGCCTTCTATCAGGTTAACAACATCGGCATCCGGGATAGGCGCTTTCGCCGCTCAATGGCTGGCCTGCATCTTCCCCTGTCAACGCTTCGCCCTGCACCTCGCGATGCAACGCGCATGACTCGGGGCCAGTGTGGATCGCTCCTCCTTCACTGCAGCGGACTCTCACCGCCTACTTTCTGCCGGTCTCCCGGCGCACTAACCCGTCGCCACATTCGCATTCTGTTCTTTCTGAATTCGTTTCTCAAATTGCGTACATCTCCGTTACTATGTCTTAACAGCTGATGCGGCAAATTCCGTAAGGGCTGAACAAGCTGGAGCCGCTATGAGAGTCCTTTTCGCCACCCTGGCGCTGGTCGTGTACGCGCCTGTGTGTCTCGCACAGAATGTTCCCAATGACGTGTTCACGGTGCAAGGAGCGGCGTCACCAAGGAGCAATAACGCTTACGGAATCAACGAAGTCGTTACTTTGGCGCCGACGGCGCCAAGTGCATTTGCATTCGGTCAATACAATCATGTCGTTCTCTCCGGTTCCGGCGCACTAAATTCCTATGTAGGGTTGGATGTCGGCCTATCGCTGGGCTCCGGCTGGACCGGTTCGTGCTGTGGCCGTGGCTACGCGGCGATGGATTACGAAGTAGACGACCTCTCGAACGGCTCCGGTGTTGCAGCGGCGGCACTTCCTCCACACTTCTATGAGATCAACGCGCTCTCGTTCGGCAATGCCTACGGCAATTTGAACTGCGCAACGACCTGTACTTACGATTTACGTCAACTCTCGCTTAGCGGCAGCCCTGCCGTCAGCGGACCAAATGAGAGGCTCGGCCTTATCGGCATGCATATCGACATGCCGACCGGCAATAACTCCGGATATGAAACCTGGTTTGGAATCGACATTTCGGAGGCCAACACCAATTGTGCAATTACGTTCAGTTCGTGTTATGCCGTCCACGATACGAGCACGGCAAAAAATCTCTTCGGCGGGCCGACGACTTTTATCGCGTCGTTGACGGCCAAGTCCGCCATTTACTTTTCCGCACCGGGTTCGCAAACCGGCGAATCGCTTTGCTGGAACGCATCTTCCGGTCAGGTTGGCGCGGATGCCGCGGGCTGTATTTCTTCGCTGGCGGAATTCAAGAATGTCAAATCGCGCATTGGCCAGGATGCGCTGTCCGAAGTGATGCAGCTCCAGCCGATCTGGTACACCTGGAATCAGAAGACACATCCATCCTATGACCGGAAGGTGCAGCCAGGCCTGATTGCCGAAGAAGTGCAGAAAATCGACCCACGTCTGGCAGCCTATGACAGCAATGGCAGGCTCGAAGGTGTCCGGTACGCGCAGCTGACGGCCGTGCTTGTTGCGGCGTTGAAGGCGCAGCAAGCCGAGATCGAAGCGCTGAAAGCCGAACTCGAAGCGAAAAAAACGCCATTGGTGCCTGCCACGTACACAGCCGAACGGCCCCGGTGAAGCCCCCGCGATCGTACTTCTCTCCTGCTCAAATCCCGTTCGCGACCGAGGTGCTGCTTGGCTGTTCATGGTGACTGGACCAATGTTCACCCCATGCGCGTCCTCCGCAATCTCGAATTTCTCCGTAGCATTCGCACTCAAAACCGGTAGGAACCTTTCCTTTCTGGTAGACTGAGCTGATGCTCGACAGCAATTGCGTTTCCCATCATCGCGCGTCCCGCTGTTCGTACGTGGACGAAGGCCGGCTCGGCATTCCATGGTACAATGCAGGCAATCGCCGACCGGGTCCTTTGACCCGCTGCGAACACTTGGACGAAGGACAACCGCGATGTTGAAGTCGATTCTGGCTGCCTGTGCCGCTGCGGTCGTTTTCCAGATGGCTGCGCCTGCGAACGCCGCCACGGAACGTGCGATTTACGATTTCAAGAACGGCAGTGACGGAGCCCTTCCGCTGAGTCAGCTGATCGCTATGGGTGGACTCCTCTACGGCGCCACGGAAGCAGGCGGCCCCACCCACTCGGGCACCGTATTCGCGGTCACACCCAAAGGCGTGGAACATGTGGTCTATGCCTTCAATGGGGGAAGCGACGGCGAGGCGCCGCGCGCCGGACTGATCGACGTCGGCGGATTGCTCTACGGCACGACGGCTTATGGGGGCGGAACCGGCTGTGGGGGCGCAGGCTGCGGGACGGTATTTTCGGTGACGCCGGATGGCACCGAAAAGATCGTCTATGCCTTCCAAGGCGGCGACGACGGATATCAGCCCGGCGCGACACTCCTGCGCGTCGGAGGCCGGCTCTACGGAACCACGACGGACGGCGGAGGAACGGGCTGCGGCGGCGCAGGCTGCGGCACGGTTTTCTGGGTCACGCCGAAAGGCAAAGAAAAAGTCATCCATGCGTTTGCCGGCGGCAGCGACGGCAGCCAACCCGAAAATGCGGGCGTGATCGATGTCGGCGGAACATTCTACGGGACGACCGTATACGGCGGCGGAACGGCCTGCGGCGGCAATGGCTGCGGCACCGTGTATGCCGTGACGGCGAATGACCAGGAGAACATCGTCTATGCCTTCTCGGGCAACGCCTCCTTTCCCTATGGCGGCTTGATCGATGTCGACGGGGTGTTCTACGGCACGACGGACAGCGGCGCCTTCTATTCGGTGACGACCGCAGGCGCGGAAAACACGCTTCACGTCTTCGACGGCGGCAGCGACGGCGCCAATCCCTATTCCGGTCTGATCGATGTGGGCGGGACGCTGTACGGCACCACCGACTCCGGCGGCGGGAGCGGATGCAACGGCGAAGGCTGCGGCACCGTCTATTCGATCACCACCGCAGGCGCCGAATCTGTCGTCTACGCATTCAAGGGCGGCAACGACGGCATCGGCCCGCAGGCGGCTTTGCTCGACGTCAACGGCACACTTTACGGCACCACGGTGGGCGGCGGAGGTCAGGTCGACTGCTTCGCCGGCGGAAGCTGCGGAACGGTTTTCAGGGTGAAGCCGTAACCAGGCGAAGGTCGCGGGCTGTGAATGCGTCAGGCGATCGGCGCCGCGGAACAAGCTCGGCGGAAGTGACGAGGGGAATTTAAACGGTTATGGCAACACGATGGGGATTCTCGATCAATTCGCGCGGCGTCGCGTCTGGTGAATAGGCAAACTGTCGACTGATCCTAGTTCGTGAGACATCCCCTATAGTAATTGATACAACGCAGGGCATTTCAGAATTGTGTGATGGAAATGATACCAGACTATCAGGCGCTAATGCTTCCCGTGCTGCGGTCAGTGGCGAGTGGTCCAGCAGCAATCAGTGACGTCGTCGAACGCGTTGCCGAGGAGCTTCGGCTGACTGACGACGAACGGAATGTGATGTTGCCATCCGGGCGGCAGACGTTAATTGCAAATCGAGTTCATTGGGCAAAATCGTACCTGAAGCAGGCGGGTCTTGTTGAATATGTACGCAGGGGCGTATTCCAACTCACTGACCGTGGTCGGTCCACCCTGCAAGCCGGTTTAGAAAAAATTGACGGACGCTATCTCGAACAATTCAAAGAATATCAAGAATTCAAGGAGCGGACTCGAGCGTCCCAATCGCGTAACGCCGAATCCGCGACCCCTCAGATGCCTGTTCGGGATCAGGATACCGATACGCCCGAAGATTTATTGCGCCGTGCGCATCGCCGCAGCACCGACGTACTTAAGGCAGAGTTGATCGATCGCATACAAAACGCGAAGCCGGACTTTTTCGAGCGGCTAATTGTACGACTACTGACGAAAATCGGCTATGGCGGCAGCGTCGAAGATGCGGGCAAAGCGATCGGCCGCTCCGGCGACGGTGGCGTGGACGGGCTGATCGATCAAGACATCCTTGGACTGGACCGCGTGTATGTTCAAGCCAAACGGTATGCGACTGGCAACAATATTGGCCCAGGCGCGATACGGGATTTCTTCGGCGGTCTAGACCGTGTCAGGGCGACGAAGGGCGTGTTTGTTACAACGTCTGACTTTTCGAAAGATGCCCGAGAAACCGCGGCGCAGCTCAGCAAGCGCATTGTACTGATCGATGGGCTGGGGCTTGCTGACTTAATGGTTCGCTTCAATGTCGGTTGCCAAGTCGAAGAAACATTTGAGTTGCAGCGTGTCGATGAGGACTTCTTCGAAGAAGGATAGCCGACCGAACGTAAGATCGAATTGTGGCGACACGATGCGGGGGAATTCCGGATACGGGACAGCTACTGCATTTCCCTGCATCACTTATATGGCCGCGAAATGCAGTAGCTGTCCCGGTATTTTGCTCCGGTATTTTACTTACTTCTCCCCTCCAGCGGTCGTGTCTTTCTTGTCTGCAGGGGCGCTCTTGTCGGAATCATCGTCTTTGAGATTCCAATCCACCTTCACCGTCATCGGCATGTCGGCCAGCTGATCGTTGCTGATCGCCGGCCGGTAGTGCCACTTGGACACGCAGTCGATCGCCGCGTCGTCGAGCCGGTCCGAGCCGCTGGATTTGGTGACCTTGATGCTGCTCAGAGTGCCGTCGGCCATCACCTGGAAAGCAAGTTCGGTCGTGCCCTCCTGACCGAAGATGCGTGCGATCAGGGGGTAATCTGCCCGGCAATTCTCCGGCCTTGAGAGCGCAGGCGGCCGGGAGATGTGCTGCACGACAGGCACGCGCACCACCTCCTTGACCACTTTGACCGACGCCTCGGTACGCAACTCCAGTTTTTCATAGAGATCGTAGAAGAACAGGAGTGACGAACCCGTCGCGATGCCGCCCGCGATCAGCACCGCCCAAAGGTGGTGGCGAAAGCGCCCACTGTAAAACAGCCCCGACGAAACGACGAAGACGACAAACTCGATGACGATCACGTCTGCTCCGGTGCACGTAAGATGGATGCCGCGCCGTCAATTATCAGTGTCGGGATGGTCGCGCCATGCCGCAGATATAGCCGTTCGCAAGAAATAGGGTGATGGCAGCAATGTTTCCTGCCGCTTTATGACGCAAAGTAGTGGCTGGGGAACGTTGCTGCCGTCGCCCTATTTTCAGAAACATATTACGAAACTTGATCTATCTGGGTAATCCTGCGTGCGTGGCGCGCTTCTCCGGGAAACGGTGCTGCGAGCCAGCGCGTGACGGCGTCTTTGGCTTGATCGAGAGTCAGAAACCGAAGACCGAGGGAGAGCGCATTTGCGTTGTTGTGTTCGCGCGTCGACATGAGAATATCCAGATGTTTTCCGGAAGCGTCCACTTGCTCGTTCCCGGGGTCGCCATAGTAGAGCGCGCAGCGAACGCCTTTAAACCTGTTCGCTACGATTGCTTCGCCTTGTCCGGAAGCCCCGGCAACGATGGCACGACTGTCTTTCCCTGCAGCGACGTCTTCCGAAAGTTTTTTGGCGGCAACGGCAATGATTCCCGGGTAGTCGTCCTGCGGATCGTTTACCAGGGCACCGCAGTCTTCGACTTCGCATTTGAGTCGATCGCGGACATATTCGACAAGCTTATTTTTGGCATCAAATCCGGCATGGTCCGAGGCGAAATACACTTTCATGGCCATATTGCAGCACCTTCAAGCCAGGAGTTTTTCACAGTTTTTGGATTCCGGCGACAGGTTATGTGTTGCGGTTTGTGGTTGAGGCACATTTCGCGAAAAAGCGTCGCCTTTCGGGGCGCACCACACAACCCATCGCCACATTGGCACCGTGCGGCTTGGCCGTGATAGCGCGCGAGACGGAGCGGGGCCCCGATCGACGCGCGTTCCGCGCGCCACTTCCCCTGTAAACGGGGAAGAAAAATATGAGGAGTTCGCCGCGACGTTGGCTGTGTTTAGTATAGTCCGCCCGTGCCCTGGCTCACGGTGGAACCGGGACCGTTGTTGGTTTGCGCGGGCTGATCGGTCGCGTCGGTGATCGCCACGCCCGGCTCCGTACCTGCTTTGAATGCTTCGAGGATCGCGCCGGGTGCGCCGGGGCTCACAAGCGCGCCGGAATGCGAATCCACCGACACGAAATCGATGCCCGGCGGTACCCGGAACGGCGTTCCCGGCTGGTCCGCCAAAGCACCCATCATGAAGTCGCGGAAGATCGGTGCTGCCACCGTAGCACCCTGCTCGCGATGTCCCAGCGTGCGCGGATTGTCGAAGCCCACGAACACGCCGCAGGCAAGATCGGGCGAGAAGCCGATGAACCAGACGTCTTTCGCCTCGTTCGACGTTCCGGTTTTTCCGGCCAGCGGTTTGCCGACCGCCTTGATGGCGACGCCGGTGCCGTGCTGCACGACACCTTCCAGCAACGACACGATCTGGAATGCGGTCGTGGGATCGAGAACCTGCTGCCGCGTATCGGGCAACATCGGTTCGGATTGATCTTCCCAGGTCGCGACATTGCAGCCGTCGCACGCGCGCGGATCGTGGCGATAGATGGTGGCGCCGTTGCGATCCTGAACGCGGTCGATCAACGTCGCGTTGATTTTCTTGCCGCCATTGACGAACTCGGAATAGCCGGTCGTCATGCGCATCAATGTCGTTTCCTGCGCGCCGAGTACATTGGACAAATAAGGCGGCAGGCTGTCGTAAACGCCGAAGCGGATCGGGATCGGCGTGATCTTGTCGAGCCCGAGCTGGGACGCGAGCCGGACGGTCATCGCGTCCATCGAAAGCTCGAGACCGCGGCGCAGGGTCGTGGGGCCTGCAAACTTGCCTTCGAAGTTTTTCGGCGACCACATCGGCAGTCCCGGGCCTTGCGGCAGCGAGATCGGCGCGTCGTCGACTTTGGTGACCGGCGTGTAGCCATTGTCGAGTGCGGCGGCATACACGAAGGGCTTGAACGACGAACCCGGCTGCCGCTCCGCCTGCATGGCGCGGTCGAACTGGCTGGAGGCAAAGCTGAAACCGCCCGACAGCGCCAGCACGCGCCCCGTATGCGGGTCCATCGCGACGATGGCGCCATTCACTTCCGGCACCTGGCGCAAACCGTAATTGCCCGCGGTATCGACCGGCTCGACATAGATCACGTCGCCGACCTTGACGACCGTTTCGGGCGATGTGGGCGCAGCACCAACCGACGCGCCCGGCAGTTCCTTGCGCGCCCACTGGATTTCGCTGAAGGGAATCTCGGCTCGCTTGCCGTCGTCCAGACCGATCTCGGTCGATTTGTCCGGGCCATAGCCGAGAACGACGGCCACGCGCCACGTTTCGATGCCCGATTGGTTGCCCGCGCTCGCAAGCGCATCTTTCCAATCGCTATTGGTGTTGACGTTGCTGACGGCGCCGCGCCAGCCATGGCGGCGGTCGTAGCGCACCAACCCCATGCGCAGCGCGTTCACGGCGTAGTTCTGGAGCCGCGTATCGAGCGTGGAGCGGACCTGGAGACCGCCATCGTAAAGCGCAGCCTGGCCGTATTTTGCATAAAGGATACGGCGCGTTTCCTCGACAAAATAATCCGCGTCGACCGCCTGGATACCCAGCGGACGCGACTGTGTCACCAGAGGTTCTGCGATCGCGTCGCGCGCCTGCTCCGCCGTGATGTATCCGTTTTCGGCCATCTGCCCGATGACCCAGTTGCGGCGCTCGAGGGCTGCAGCCTTGTTGGTGCGCGGATCGTAATTGCTGGGCGCCTTGGGAAGCGCGGCCAGGAACGCCACTTCCGCGATGTCGAGCTGATCGAGCGACTTGCCGAAATAATTGAGCGCGGCCGCGGCCACGCCATAGGAATTCTGTCCGAGGAAAATCTCGTTCAGATAGAGTTCGAGGATCTTCTGCTTCGAATAGGTCGCGTCGATGCGGACTGCGAGGATCGCTTCCTTGATCTTGCGCGAGAATTTCACTTCGCTGTTGAGCAGGAAGTTCTTCGCCACCTGCTGGGTGATGGTCGATGCGCCTTCGAGCCGCTTGTGCTGGATGACGTTGAACACGTCCTTTACGGCCGCACGCATGATGCCGCTGGGATCGATGCCCGGATGGCTGAAGAAATTCTTGTCCTCGGCGGAGGTGAACGCGTCGATCACGAGTTTCGGGACGAAGGAGATCGGCACGAAGATTCGCCGCTCGCGGGCGTACTCGCCCAACAACGTGCCGTCACCGGCATAGACGCGGGTGGTGATGGGGGGCTGATAGTTCTGGAGCGCTTCGACGCTCGGCAGGTCGCGGGTGAACGAATAGATGTAGACAGCAGCGGTCAGCCCGCCGGCGACCACGACGAACAGAAACAGCAGCCCTGTATAAAGAAGTACCCGCCGCCACATACCCTTACGGCCTTTCCGATGCCGCTTCATGCCGCCTGATTATGACGCCCGCAAGGCCGTCCGTCACTTATCGGCCTGGACCGCCGTTTCGCCTGGCGGAGCCGGGGACGGCCCGGAGGCAAAATTCCGGTCGACGGCGCCGGCAATAGCGCGTGCCACGGCATCGCGCCAGCGTTCCGTGGTCATCTGGCCGTCGTCATGGCTGTTCGAGAGGTAGCCAAGCTCGATCAGGACGGCAGGAACGTCGGGGGCTTTGAGGACGGCGAAGCCGGCCGAGCGATGGGGTTCGCGCGGCAAAATGTCCGTCGCCCGCGAGAGTTCCGACACCGCCATCTCGGCAAAGCGCGACGACCGGTTCATCGTATCGCGCTGGGCGAGTGCGACGAGGATGGATGCCACGGGGCTGTTTTCCCCGGACAGGTCGACGCCGGCAATGATGTCGGACTGGTTTTCCTTGCGCGCGAGCGCGACCGCCTCCTTGTCCGAACCGGACGCCGACAGCGTGTAAATCGAGGCCCCGTTCACACTCGCATCCGGGTTCGAATCCGCGTGCAAGGAAATGAACAGATCGGCCCCATGCGCCCGCGAGATGTTCACGCGTTCGGGCAACGGAATGAAGATGTCCGTCTCGCGCGTCATGAAAACTGTGTAGCCCGCCTGCTGAAGCGCCTTGCGCAATTTCAGGCCCTCGGCGAGCACGACATTCTTCTCCATCGTGCCGTCGACACCGACTGTGCCGGAATCGATTCCGCCATGTCCCGGATCGATGACGACGATCTTCTTCTGCGATGCGGGCTGCGCATTCTGCTGCGTGAGGATTGCCGTGATGCCGTTGGGAACGGCGCCCGGTTGAGCCGCAGGCGTGGTTGCCGGTGTTGCCGGCGCGAGCACGGCGACCCTCTCGGCGGCGGCCTCCTTGGCCCTGAGATCGGCAGGCCAACCCGCCGTCTGTTCGAACTTGTCCTCAGTCGTCGGAAAGAGATCGAGCACCACGCGATAGCCGTTGCCGCCTTCGGGCGGAAGGATCACAGGCTGCGCAGCCCGGACCGGGCCGTTGAGATCGATCACGAAACGCGAATCGCCCGGCCTGAAAAGCCCATAGCGATAGCTTCGGACCACGCCGGCACCTGTGGGCTTGTCGGCAGCCGACAAACGCCACAGCACTTCGGGAAGATCGATCACCACGCGATTCGGATTTGCCAGCGTGAAGACGCGCAGTTTCACGGGATCCGACATCTCGACCACAAAGCGGGTGTGGTCCTCATGCTCGCCGATGCGCGCCCCGATCACGACGGGAAGGAGCTGATTCGTACCCAAGGTGTCAGTGGACGACGGGTGCGCGGCCGGCGTCGTGGAAACCGGTGCTGCGTCGGGGGTATAGATCGCCGGACGCGTGGGATTCGGCTGAGGCGCGGGCGTATCCTGCGCGGCCGCGGTGGCGCAGAACGCGACAAAACCCAGTCCGGTCGCGATGAACTTCAGGCTTTTCATGAGCGACGTTTACCAAACCCTGTTTGCGAAAACTGGTCTTAAACCGTTTACGTCTCGTTAGCAGGTCTCGAATTTACGATGAATTGCGGCTTTTGCCCTTGCCGCGCCGCAACTTGACACCTAAAAGGACCTTACCTGCTGCGCCGCAAGGTGATCGGCAATATCCTCGGGTTGACATCCGGTCGCCCGAACATCCCAGGCTCCCGGAGCCTAGCGGGACCCCCGGCAAAAAGCAGGTTTTCCGGACGATGGAGTTCCGTCGTCCCTCATGTGATTTATTCAATGTTCAACGTCGCCAGAGCCCTTTCGACCGATCCAGCGGCCCCGCCGCAGGCGGCGACGCTCCGGCGCCCAACAATGCGACCCGCATCCCCCTTGAGTCTCCGACGCCCGCGTTCGCGCGGCGCGGACTCGTGCGCGATGTCGGCGCGCGGAGATCCTTATGCCCAAACGTATGGTCATCGATGCCAGCCACCCGGAAGAAACCCGGGTCGTCGTCCTGGACGGTCAAAAGGTTGAAGAGTTCGATTTCGAAGCCGCAACCAAGCGGCCGCTGAAAGGAAACATCTATCTCGCCAAGGTGACGCGCGTGGAGCCTTCGCTCCAGGCGGCCTTTGTCGAATATGGCGGCAATCGCCAGGGCTTCCTGGCCTTTTCGGAAATCCATCCCGACTATTATCAAATCCCCGTCGCCGACCGGATGGCGCTTCTCGCCGAGCAGCAGGAAGAAGCGCGCCGTCACGCGGAAGAGGAATTCGAATCCGTCGAGACCATGAGCGTTCCCGCGCAGGAGAACGCAATGTCCGAGGAAGGGTCGGAATCCGAACACGACTCGGAGCACGACGACCGCGACGAGGACGAAGACGAGTCCGGCGAGCACGAGCACCATGATGGTGGGCATGAACACCGTGATGAGCATCGGCATGACTCGTTCGAGACGCAGGCCGGGGAAAGCAGCGAGAACGAAAACTCGCAGCCCGAGCATTACGCGTCGTCGACCGACGAGCAGCCTCACTTCGAAGACGCCTCGGCTGCGGGCAACGAAACACCGGGAGCGGACTCGGAACTGCCATCGGAAAACGGCGGTCTCGAAAACCCGCATTCCGAATTTGCCGAGATGCCCGGCGACGGCTTGCAGGAATCCGGCGGCGAGACCTCGCAGGACATGCAGCCTGCCCAGCCGCTGCAGTCTTCACGGCCGCAGCAGCGTTGGACCCGCAAGCGCCATTACAAAATCCAGGAAGTGATCAAACGCCGGCAGATCATCCTGGTTCAGGTGGTCAAGGAAGAACGCGGCAACAAAGGCGCGGCTCTTACGACCTATCTTTCGCTCGCAGGCCGCTATTGCGTGCTGATGCCGAACACACCGCGCGGGGGAGGCATCTCGCGCAAGATCACCAATGCGAATGACCGCAAGCGTCTCAAATCGGCGGCACAGGCGCTCGAATTGCCCGAGGGCATGGGCCTGATCATCCGCACCGCGGGCGAGAACCGCACCAAGGTCGAGATCAAGCGCGACTATGAATATCTGCTGCGCATGTGGGACACGATCCGCGAGCTCACCCTCAAATCGAACGCGCCGGCTTGCGTCTATGAGGAAGGCGACCTGATCAAGCGCGCCATCCGCGATCTCTACAACAAGGATGTGGCGGAGATCATCGTCGAAGGCGATGACGGCTACCGCAACGCCAAGGATTTCATGCGCATGCTCATGCCGAGCCATGCGAAGAACGTGAAGCCTTATAAAGAACCCGTTCCGCTCTTCCAGCGCCATCACATCGAAGCCCAGCTCGATGCGATGTTCTCGCCCACCGTCACGCTCAAATCCGGCGGCTATATCGTGATCAATCAGACGGAAGCTCTCGTCTCGATCGACGTGAACTCCGGCCGCGCCACACGCGAGCATTCGATCGAGGAAACCGCCCACAAGACCAATCTCGAAGCCGCGGACGAAATCGGTCGCCAGCTCCGCCTGCGCGATCTGGCGGGCCTGATCGTCATCGATTTCATCGACATGGAAGACGGCCGCAACGACCGCAATGTCGAAAAGCGCATTCGCGACTCGGTGAAGAACGACCGCGCCCGGATCCAGATCGGCAAGATCAGCCAGTTCGGCCTTCTCGAAATGTCGCGCCAACGCTTGCGCGCGGGTGTCATTGCCGGATCGACAGTCCCCTGCCCCCATTGCGGCGGCCAGGGCATCGTGCGTTCGGTGGAATCGACGGCGCTGCGCGTGTTGCGCGCGCTCGACGAAGAGGGTCAACGTCAACGCGCTTATACGCTTGTCGTGCGTGTGGCGGTTGATGTGGCCGTATATACGTTAAACCAGAAACGCCGCGAGCTTGCGCGCATCGAAGCCGACAACGGCGTTATCATCCAGTTCGAGCCGAAAGAGGGCGTCGTCGCCGGCAATTTCGAAATCGACCGGATCGGCCAGCGCACACCCGACGATCGGCCCAAACTCGCGCCGCCGCCGGAACCGGTATTCGAACCCGAGACAGTCGAGGAAACGGAAGTCGAAGAAGTCGACGTCGAGGATGAAGAGGATGCGGGCGAAGAGCGGCCGCAACAGGCGCATGACGACACACAGCCTCGTGGCGACGGCCCAGTGCGCGAAGGACAACCGCGCGCAGACGGTCAGCCTCAGGGCGAAGGCGGACGCCGTAAACGCCGCCGTCGTCGGCGTGGACGCGATCGCGACCGCCCCACCGTGGGATCTGAGAACAACGGTGCTCCGTCAATCGCCCCGCAGCATTTTGGCGAAGGCGAGAACGCCTCGCCTGTTGCAAGCGAAATGAACGGCGCAGCGCCGGTCGACGCGCCTTTCGAGCCGCACCGCGACGGTGCGCAATTGCAGGGCCCTCAATCTCAAGGTCAATTGGCGCAGGGCGCGCCTGGGGAAGGCGGTCGCCGCAAGCGCCGCCGCCGCAGGCGTGGACGCGGTCAGCGCGACGGTCAGGCCTTCGGCGTCAACGATGCTCCGCACCTTGAGGGCGCTCACGCCGATACGAGTGCCAATGAAAACGAGGCGTTCGAAGACGACGCTTCGCATTCCGACAACGCGCACGAAGACGTCGGCGTCAACCTCGATGCGCCCAGCGTGACTCCGAATGCGCCGTCCGCGCCTGTCTGGTCGCTCGCCGCACAGCCAACGCCCGAGCGCCATGCCGCACCTGTTGTGGAAAAAATCGAAGTTGCCGCGACATCTCACAGAGTGGCGGCAGTCGAGGAAACGCTGGCCGCAGCGCCTGCGCCGGTTGCCACGACCCAAATCGCAGCAACGCAAGCGCCCGAGCAGCCCACACGCAAAGGCTGGTGGCAACGTCCGTTTCGCCTGCGGGATTAGACACTTACGCAGCATCCGAAAGACGATCGCAATCCTGCGCAGGCGCCCGCCGCAGGGTTGATAAGTTTGCTCGAATAGACTGAACTGCCGTTGCGCATGGTGGGATTGCGCATTCCGTTCCGGAATCAATCCAGGAAGCAGTCTCGCCTGCGACACTCGCAAGACTGCTCCTGCTTGTGGGGGGCCTTCATGTCGTCTGCCATTTCCTTGCGCGTTACGTTGAAATCGTCCGCCTCGTTTCGCCTTCCGGTAGCTGTTGCCTGCGGAATCGGTCTCTTGGCGATAACGCCTCTCTCCGTCGCGCCGGCCTCCGCCAATCCTGTCGGCGGCGCGGCGACGACGGGATCGGTTTCGATCTCGACATCGTCGAACAAGACGAGCGTCAACCAGAAATCCGAAGACGTCGTCATCGACTGGTCGAGCTTCAACATTGGCAGTGGACAGACGACGCAATTCTACCAGCCGAATGCGCAAGCCATCGCGGTCAACCGGATCGGCGGCGCAAGCGCGTCACAGATTCTCGGCACGCTCGATGCCAACGGGCGCGTGGTATTGATCAACGGCAACGGCCTCGTCATCGGCAAAGGCGCGCAGGTCAATGTCGGTTCGCTGATCGCGACGTCGACCGACGGTTCGGACAGCGATCTGCTCTCGGGCAAATTCACACAAGCCGGCAAACAGAACGCATCCGTCGTCAATAACGGCGCCATCACTGCGGCAAGCCGCGGCGTGGTTGCACTCGTTGCGCCGAATGCGACGAACACCGGCACGGTGAACGCGAAGCTCGGCACGGTCGCGCTGGGTGCGGCGAACAAATTCACCGTGGACTTCACGGGCGACGGGCTCGTGTCGTTCGCCGCGCAGGGTGACGTGAACGCGCGTGCATCCGCGATCAATACGGGCCTCCTGTCCGGCGCAAATGTCTCGATGACGGCGCGCGCCGCCAACGGCATCGCCACCGGCATCGTGAACATGAGCGGCATCATCACCGCGCAGGGCGTCGAGAATGTCGGCGGTACGATCTATCTCAACGCCGGCAACGGCACGTTGACCACGACGGGAACATTGAACGCAGCCGGCGCAACCGGCGGCGGACACATCGAGACCTCCGGTGAGACGGCCAATTTCTCCGGCCGCATCACTGCCGGCAAAGGCGGCCAATGGAACGTCGACCCCGAAGACCTCACCATCGATTCCAGTGCGGCGACGACGATCGATCTGGCACTTAACGGTGGCACCAGCGTGCTGGAACAGACAACATCCGGCGCCGCTTCCGGCACGGGCAACCAGACGTCTGGCGAAGGCGACATCACGGTTGCGAGCGCGCTTACTTGGAACTCGACGGCTACACTCACGCTCGATTCCTATCATTCCATCAACATCGCGGCACCGATCACGATCTCGGGCGCGGGCGGCCTCGTGCTCAAGACCGATGACGGCGGCACGGGCGGGGTTTTGAGCTTCGATCTGGGTTCCAGTGGTTTTGCCGGCAACGTGTCATACGGCACCACAAACAATGGCGGCACGCTCGCCATCAATAGCACGAACTACACCCTCGTCTATTCGATGACCGAGACGCAGGCGATCAACAGCAATCTCACCGGCAACTACGCGCTGGCTAATTCGCTCGATGCGTCCGGCACGACCGGCTGGATTCCGCTTGGCGCCAGTGGCAGCGGATTCACCGGCATCTTCGAGGGCCTCGGCAACACAATTTCGAATCTGACCGTCGATTTGCCCACGACGGGTCTTGTTGGCCTGTTCGGCAAGGCGAACGGCACAATCCGCGATCTCGGGCTGGTTGGCGGTTCGATCAGCGGAGACGACGATGTCGGCGGGCTGGTCGGACTGAACTTTGGTACGATCGACGATTCCTATGCCACGGCCGCGGTCAACAGCAGCGACGGATATGGCGGTGGGCTGGCGGGGGTCAACAATGGCGGCATGATCGACGGTTCTTTTGCAACAGGCTCGGTCGGCAGCTCCGGCTCTGTCAGTTCCGGTATCGGAGGGGTGACAGGGTACAACACCGGAACGATAGAAAACTCCTATGCAACAGGCGCCGTCAGCGCCTCGGGAAGCAACGATTCAGACATCGGAGGTTTGGTAGGAAACGGTCAGGGAGGCGTGATCGAATATTCCTATGCGACAGGCGCCGTCAGCGCCGGGAACAGCTCCTACGATGTCGGCGGTCTGATTGGAGCGAACTATGCCACAATCGACGACTCCTATGCCTTGGGCGCGGCCAGCGGCGTCCATTATGTCGGCGGCCTGGCCGGGACCAACGACGGAACGATCAGCGCCACTTACTCCGCAGGTGCGGTCAGCGGCAGCACGGACGTCGGCGGGCTGGTGGGCGACGACTTCGCCACCGCAGGCCACATCACGTCGTCCTATTGGGACACCCACGCGAGCGGGATCACGAACCTCAGCCAGGGCGCCGGCAATGTCGCAAACGACAGCGGCATCGCGGGCGAGACGACCGCGGCGTTGCAGGCCGGCCTGCCGAGTGGATTTTCCAGCTTGGTGTGGGCGATCGTTCCGGGCGTAAGCTATCCGTATCTGCAATGGCAATTCAACGGCGCACCGCAAGTCGTTGCTGGCTTTACGGTTGCGTCGAACGGCAAGACGGACGTTTCGGGACTCGACGTGTCGCTGCTCGTCAACGGCGAAAGCGTGACGCCCGCCGTCGACATGAACTCCGGCGCCAACGGCTATTATTATCTCTTGCTCGCGCCGGACACGATTTCGAATTCCGGCAGTCCGGTGTTCGCCTATCTGACCAACGGCACGCCCGGTAATGCGTACGCGGGGAACATGCTCGGCAGCGACGGCGATTTCGAAATCGAGGAAGGCCAGTTGCGCGTGAAGAGCGGCGCCAGCAGCGCTACTGGACTCTTCCGCGCGCTCAATACCGCCGTGGGCAGTAACACCGGTACCGATTTTCTTTACACGACGTCTGGCGGGTTCGCCCCCAATGCAAATCTCTTCATCGACGACTCCGCCGCGACGTTCAACATCAACACCGATCTCGATGTCGGGACAGGTACCCTCTGGCTCTACGATCCGACGGGTTCGATTTCCGAGAGCGGCGACGGAGCGATTACGGCGGGTCTGTTACGCGGCACTTCGGAAAACGGCGTCACACTCAACGGCGCGAACGACATCGCGCGATTGGGTCAGTTCGGCAATGTCGGCAGTGGCGGATTCTCGCTCACGAACAGCGACACGCTCGATGTGGTCGGAGCCGTTAATGCCGGAACGGGCGATCTGTCGCTGATCACCACAGCCAACGGCATTGTCATTGCCGGCGATTTGACGGCCGGCGGCACTGTCGACCTGCAAGCGGGATCCGGGATTTGGCAGGATCCGAAATCGAGCGTCATCACGGCGGAAACGCTCACCGGAAGCGCAAACGGCGCGACGAACCTCCAGGGCGCTAATTCGATAACCGATCTGGGCACATTCGACGTCAACGATGCCAATTTCTACCTGACCAACAATCAAACCCTGACTGTCACGGGAACCGTGGGGGCCATTGGAATATCGCTGGACACGACAACGGGCGATCTCGTCGACAGCGGCGCGCTGCATGCCAACGAGATGACGCTGACATCGCTGCTGGGCGAAATTTATGGCACGGGCAACATCAACGCCACGGTTCTGAACGTCACCGCCGACACAGGCATCGATCTCGACGGCACGAGCAACAACATCGAACACGTCAAAACCGACACGACCAACTCCGGCTCCAACGTCATCAACACCCACGATACGGCGGATTAGTACGAACCCGTACGGGTCGCGCGGGTGTCCGCAGCCGACCAACATAGGATATCCTGGTTTTTTTCGGGGCCGGCCGGGCTCTCCCACTTCACAGTCGTTTTCGGACAGGTTAATCTTCTGTCATCGGTCGGGCGACCGGGGCGGCGCCGTGGGGCGTGGCGACGCAACGCGTCGATTTTCGCGAAGAGAACATCGACGCAGACCAATCTGCGTTGGGGGTCCCATGTCGTTCGTTGCGTCTGATTGCGCGTGCGTTGTCGTCAACACCAGGTCTCGCCGCAAGGCCTTCAACAAAAGACTCCTCTTAAGCGCCGCCGCGATTGCGCTGATCGCCCCATCCACCGCGCAGGCAAATCCCGTCGGCGGCGCGGTCACCACGGGATCGGCTTCGATCTCGACATCGTCGAGCAAGACGAACGTCAACCAGAAATCCGAAGACGTTGTCATTAACTGGTCCAGCTTCAACATCGGCAGCGGACAGACGACACAATTCTATCAGCCGAACGCGCAGGCTATCGCTGTCAACCGCGTGGGCGGTGCGAATGCCTCCCAGATTCTGGGTACCCTCGATGCCAACGGCCATGTGGTTCTGATCAACGGCAATGGCGTGCTGTTCGGCAAAGGCGCGCAGGTCAATGTCGGTTCGCTGATTGCGACATCCACGGACGGCTCGGATTCCGACGTTCTGTCCGGCAAGTTCACGCAAGCGGGCAAGCAAAACGCATCTGTCGTCAATAACGGAACTATCACGGCGGCAAGCGGCGGCATGGTGGCGCTGGTCGCGCCGAATGTGACGAACACCGGTACGGTGAATGCAAAACTCGGCACGGTTGCGCTGGGCGCCGCGAACAAATTCACGGTCGATTTCGCAGGCGACGGACTCGTGTCGTTTGCCGCACAAGACGACGTCAGTGCGCGCGCGTCTGCCGTCAACAGCGGATTGTTGTCCGGCACCAATGTGTCGATGACGGCGCATGCCGCAAATGGCGTGGCAACAGGTGTCGTCAACATGAGCGGCATCATTCAGGCGCAAGGCGTCCAAAATGTCGGCGGCACCATCTATCTCAACGCAGGCAATGGCACACTCACGACGACCGGCACGTTGAACGCAGCCGGTGCGACCGGTGGCGGCCGCATTGAAACGTCCGGCGAGACGGCCAACATTTCCGGCCACATCACGGCCGGACAAGGCGGCCAATGGAAAGTCGATCCCGAAGACCTCACGATCGATTCGAGCGCCGCCACGACGATCGACGGTGCGCTCAATAGTGGCACGAGCGTGCTGGAGCAGACGACATCCGGCGCCGCGTTCGGCGTCGGCAACCAGACGCCCGGCCTGGGCGACATCAATGTCGAAAGCGCGTTGTCGTGGAATTCCACTGCCACACTCACACTCGATGCCTATCACTCGCTCAATATCATGGCGCCGATATCCATTACGGGTGCGGGCGGCCTCGTCTTGCAATACAACGACGCGGCGACCGACGGCGCCTTATCCTTCGGTCTCAGGCCCACGGGCTTCGCCGGAAACGTTTCCTACGGGCGAAAGAACAACCACGGCACGCTCTCGATCAACGGCACGCTCTACACGCTCCTTTATTCCATGACGGACGTACAGAACATCGAAAATAGCGCTTCCGACAATTACGCGCTCGCAAATTCGTTTGACGCGTCGCCGGTTTCAAACTTTAACCCGATCTTGTTACGCGGTGTCTTCGAAGGTCTCGGAAATACGATATCTAACCTCAAAATCGATTTGCCGTCGCGCAGCAATGTCGGTTTCTTCGGTGGGTCCAGCGGCACCATTCGCGACTTCGGTTTGGTCGGAGGTTCCGTCGACGGCCTCTCAACGGTTGGCGCCCTTGTGGGTGAGAACACCGGGACGGTGATCAATACCTTTGCCTCGGTGCCGGTGAGCGGCGGGAACAGCACCAATGTTTATGAAGAATTCGGCGGATTGGTGGGAGAAAACGACGGGACGATCGAAAATTCCCATGCGACGGGCACAGTCAGCGGCACGTACTACGTCGGAGGTCTCGCCGGTTGGAATAACAGCGACGCCACGATTTCCAACTCTTACGCCACCGGCGCGGTCTCCGTCGCGTTCAACCAGGCCGGCGGACTGGTCGCCGAGAATTACTTTTTGGGCACGATCAGTAATTCCTATGCCACCGGCGCAGTTCGGGGCGGCAGCAGCAGCGAGGCCATTGGCGGTTTTGCTGGAATAAACTACGGAAGCATTACCGATAGCTACGCTTCTGGCACGGTCAGCGGACTTCAGACCATTGGTGGGTTCGTGGGGCAAAATACGATTTATGTCGGCGATATTGGAACGATCAAGAACTCCTATGCCACCGGCGCCGTCACAGAGACCGGGGGCAACGAGGCCGGCGGGTTGGTCGGGGAAAACGACGGCCTGATTATCGATGACTACGCTACGGGCGTAGTCCGTGGCGCCGGTTATGTCGGCGGCTTGGTGTCTTACAACGACGGCACAGTGACAGACAGTTATTGGGATACGGAGACCACCGGCCAAAGCGCAAGCAGCGGCGGTACCGGGCTTACGACGGCGCAGCTGCAAGACACATTGCCGAGCGGCTTCAGTAATGCAGCGTGGGGTACGGGCACGGGCCTTTACCCCTATCTTCTCTCGCAGTTCCCGTCCGGTACGCCGCAAGCCATTTCTGGTGTGATTTCGTCGGCCGGCACCGACGTCGTCGGACAGGCGATGAACGCCGTCGTAAACGGTGCGACCATCGATGCCGCATTGTCGATGTCGTCCGGTGCCGATGGATACTATTATCTCCTCTTCGCTCCCGGCACGTTTTCGCCGAGCGGCGGTCAGGTCATTGTCTATGGCAGAAATGGCGGCGCATTCGCGGGTGCATCGTTTGCCGAGGATATGACAGGCTCCTTAGCGGGCGTGAACATCGCCAACCACACACTGAGCGAACTGGCGAACGCGGATGACTACAGCGCGGTCGAATCCGATCTTTCCACCGCGATCGGCGACAACAGCGCAGTACAGTCGCTCGTCGACGGCCTGAATTCGATCTCGATCGCGGCAAATGTTCCGACTTTCACCGTCGACGCCGCGATCGACGAGAGCGGCGCCGTCAGCCTCGACACCGCTTCGAATCTTCTGATTCACGCCGCAATCACAGCGGGTTCACAGAATACATTGACCTTGATTGCGGGGGGTACCATAGGCAGCAACAGTTCCGGGATCATCACCGCCAAAAGGCTGACCGGCTCGTCGGACAGCGCAACGAATTTGACGGCCGCCAACAATATCGCCGATCTTGCCGGCTTCACGTCGTCGGGCCAGTTCTCGTTGACGGACGCAACCCGTCTCGTCGTGGCCGCGCCGCTCATAGTGTCGGGTGGAACCACTATTCTGACAGTGACCGGTGCGGGCAACAGTCTCGCAATCAACGGTGCTTTGAACGACGCAGACCAGACCGTCGATCTCGTTTCTGCAGCCGGCATCAGCCAGACGAGCGCCGGCGTGATTACCGCCGGCAAGCTCGAAGGCTCGGCAGGCAGAGTCACGCTGAAAGCGGCAAATCAAATCTCCGATCTCAAGGCCTTCACAATCTCGAGCGGAGACTTCGCGCTTACCGACGCCCAGGCACTGTCCGTCGTCGGGACCGTCGACGACACCGACCAGACGGGAAAGATCAATCTTGTCACTACGAGCGGCGACCTGAGAATCGACGGACCCGGAGGGCTCGACGCCTCGACCGTTACGCTCGTCTCCGATCAAGGCGAGGTCGCCGGTAAGGGTGCCATCACTACAAATCTGCTGAACGTGACCGCCAACACGGGCATTGATCTCGACGGCACGAACAATGACATAGGCAGGATAGGAACCGACCAGACGAACTCCGGGTCGAACGTGATCGACCAATGACCGCGTCATTGGTCTGCAAAGCCCGACATACCAGATGCGTCGGGCAAAAGTTGATTTGCCCGGTTTACGGAAATCCATGAGCTTAAACGGTGCAGGCCGTCACTGCCCCGCAGCAGCGCCCAATCCATTGGCGCCCGGATCCGACACGGCCGCGCACACGCCGTCCGGACAGGCGATCACATTGATCGTGTCGTAAGGCGCGATGCCGGTCGAATGCATCTGGCCGGGTTTGGTGATGTCCTGTCCGGCCGCGAGCCGGATCAGCGCAAATGCGAGGGCTGCCGTTCCGTTGGGGCCGCCCGCGCCTGCGCCGACGAGAGACAACGATCCGCCGGACGTCGTTGCGATCGCGGGCGTGAGGAACGCGGCCGATAGCCCCGCCTGCCCTGACGACGGCGCCTTGGCCAGCGCCACGCCGGTGCCTTCCGCCGTATGACCCGAGCCGAACGGCCCGTTCATCGTCACGGCGCAGGCCACGGATTGTCCGCTGCTGTCGGTGGCGGCAAAGCCCGTTGCGCCCAGATCGCGCGGCAGGCTTGCGATGTTGTACTTGTCGAGCGTCGCTTTCGTTGCGGCCGCGACGGACGCCGTGAGGTTTTCGTCCGACGTCGCATTTCCCTGCGCATCGACGAGCTGCGACAGCAACGACTCCGCAAAGGCGCCCGAGCCGATATTGTTCGGCGACATATAGGCGATCTCGCTGCCGATCGTCCTCGTCGCAGCTGGGTTGCGCTGCGGCGCATAGCTCGCCAATTCCGCAACCGTGATCGCGCCGTTTTGCGCGGTGGAATATTTTGCGATCTGCGACGCCACTTGCCCGCGATAGAAACCATCGGGTCCTTGTTGGCGGATCTCGGCAAGCGTCGCGCCCAGTGCCGGATTGGCGACGATCGAGCCGACAGGCTTTACAAAGCCGCCTTCGCTCAAAAACTCCGACGACAGATTCGCATCGAGGCGGATGACGTCCTGCGCCGCGATGATGCGCACGGAGAGCGCGCGCGAGATGGGAAATCCCGTGGCGGCAAATCCTTCGCCCGGCGCCACATCGCGCTGCCAGGGAAGATGGCCATAGGTCGCCTGCAGCAATCCGAAGCCGCGCACCGCACCCGGCACGGCGAACGCGCCCCCGCCTGCGGCATCGCGCGCCAGGAACGAGAGCGCTTCGGAGCGGCCCGTCTTCTCCTCGTGCACGATGCAGATGCCGCCGCCGCCGATTCCCGCGGCAACCGAATAGGTCGCGGCCAGCGCAAAATATGTCGCGGTCGCGGCGTCCGCGGCGCTTCCGCCTTCCGCCAGGACGGCAGCCCCCGCTTTGACCGCATAGGGCTCGTCGCCCACGACCAATCCGCCGGCAGTCGGCTGCGAGGACTCTCCGCCGATGCCCATCCATGAACAACCTGTAAGAAAAACAAGGCCAAGCAATGAAGCCCGGGAGATAAATCGATGCATGTTGGGGTCCGATGTTCTAGAATGGTTACCGTACGAGGTCTCTCGCGTTGACGCCCGTGCGGTGCACACCTACCGTTCGGGCCAGATGAGGGGTCGGGGTTAAAGGAGAGTCAAGCCTTGGCGTTTCTGCACCCTGCCCGCCGGGCCGGAAAGCTTGCCGGACGGTTTGCCGCACTGCGCACCAGGCTCGCCCGTTATGGCGTTCTGGCCGTTTCGATTGCGATGTCGCTCAATCTGAGCGTACAGCCCGCCGCCGCGCAAGCCATCAGCATCATCCGCGATACCGAAATCGAGCGCGTGTTGCGCGGCTATGAGCAACCGCTTCTGGTTGCCGCCGGCGTCGACCCGAATACAGTCAGGCTCTATCTCGTGGACGATCCCACGATCAACGCGTTCGCCACGCAATCGCCGGCCGATGACGAACAGGAAGATATATTCGTCAATGCGGGTCTCATCATCCAGCTCAAGACTCCCAATCAGGTGATCGGCGTTCTTGCGCACGAGACCGGCCATATCGCGGGCGGCGACCTGACCAAGGACACACGCGTGATGAACAAGGCCATGATCCCGATGCTGATCGGCATGGCCGTGGGCGTCGCCGCCATGGCGCTGGGCGCGGGCAACGCCGGCATGGCGGCGATCGGGCTCGGCCAACAGGCGGCGATGGAGTCGTTTTTAACATTCAGCCGCGCCCAAGAAGCGACCGCCGATCAGCGCGGTCAGAAATATCTGCGCGCCACGCATCAATCCGGCAACGGCATGCTCGAAGTGTTCGAGAAATTCGCGCAGGAAGACGCGATGTCCGGCATGTATGCCAAGGACTTCATTTCCGATCACCCGGCCGATCGCGAACGCATCGATCTGCTGCAGCGCCTCGTCGATTCTTCGCCTTACAAAGACGTGCAGGACACGCCGGAATCGGTTCACGAACTGAAGATGATCCAGGCGAAGCTCATCGGCTATCTGGGGCACGTTGATGGCGTGCTCGCGCGCTATCCTGCCTCCGACACGAGCGAAGAGGCGCGTTATGCGCGTGGCATGGCGTATTTCCGCAAGCCCGAGCTGGCGCAGGCGCTTGCCGAAACCAACAGCCTCGTCAAGGAAGAACCGAAGAATCCCTATTTCTGGGAAATGCTGGGCCAGATCTACGTCGACATGGCGCTACCGGAAAAAGGCGTGGGCCCGTATCAGAAATCGGTCGATCTCGCGCCCGATGCGCCGCTCCTGCGGATCAGCCTCGCGGCCGCACAACTCGCCACCGACAAGCCCGCTTTGGCGCAGCCCGCACTGCAGAACCTCAAGGTTGCGATGCAGCAGGAAGGCGATAACGAGTTCGGGTGGTATGAGGCGGCCCAGGCCTATAGCGCGCTCGGCAACCAGCCCATGGCGGATCTTTCGACGGCGGAACGCTATTACAGCGGCGGCGCCATGGAGGGTGCGGCGCATTTCGCGGCGCTTGCGGCGCGCAAATTGCCCAAGGGATCAACCGAATGGGAACGCGCCAACGATATCCTGGCGGTCGCAGGACCACAGGCCAAACAACGCGGCGGTTGATCGGCACTCGGAGACATCATGACAGATCATTGGAAATCCGCCGCCTGGGGCGGCCTCGGCGGCGCGGCCTTCGCGTTCGTCGTGCTGTTCGGCGCCATCCGGTTGGGCTTCATTCCCGGCAACGATGCAGCGATGCACAATTACCTGATGGCGCATCCCGGCATTCTCATGGACATGCAGGGCGAACTTCAGGCGCAGCAGGATGACGCGACGCGGACTGCGGAACAGGCGTCCGTCGACAAACTCGGCCTGAAGGCGTTCTTCGATCCGCGCGTCGCTTTCGTCACCGGCCCCGCGAACGCGAAAACCAGCGTGGTCGAGTTCTTCGACTACAACTGCCCCTATTGCCGCGCATCCGTGCCCGCGCTGAAGAGCTTCTACGCGACGCACAAGAATGCGCGTTTCGCCTTCATCGAATTTCCCATCAAGGGCAACGACTCGACCTTGGCCGCGCGCGCGGCGATGGCGGCGCGCAAGCAGCCGGACAAATATCTCGCCTTCCATTTCATGCTGATGAACGAGGCGAACATCGTCGACCAGAACCTGCTTTTCGACGACGCGAAAAAAGCGGGCCTCGACGTGGCCAGGCTTCAGGCCGACATGAACGATCCCAAGATCGACATGTCTCTGACCGCGGCGCACGCGCTGGCGGATGCCGCCGGCGTCACGGGTACGCCCGTCTTCATCGTGAACGGCAAGATCCGCGAAGGCGCCATCGATTCGGATCTCCTGAGCAAGATGGCGAAGAGTTGAGACAAAGGTTTACCGCGTCGCCCCTCGCCCCTGGCTCCCATAGCGCCTAGACTCGTTCCCACGAGGCTGCCGGGCGCTTCGAGACGGGTATCGACGATGCGTATGATCGTAGCTTGGGTTGCGTTGCTGGCGATGTCTGCGCCGGGCATTGCCGACGATTGGCATCACGGTGGCGGCGGCGGGCACGGGGGCGGCCATTCGCCCAATGACGGCGGCACCTGGGGCGGCGGCACCGGCGGGACGTGGGGCGGCAACGTCTATCCTTATCCCGACACATATCCGTATCCCTATCCGGACACATATCCCTATCCCGACTCAGGTCCCGATACGCCGGCGCCGGCGCCCACATCGGCCGATGCGACGCAAAGCCCACCCAGCGATACCTCCACGATGCCGCCCTGGCATTTCTGCGATCAGCCGCGCGGTTTCTTCCCCTATGTACAGACTTGCGCGAGCGCATGGCGCGACATGCCGATCGGGCCGCCGCCCCCAAACGCGTCTGCCCCACCATCGCTTGCGAGTTGGGAATATTGTGCCGATCCCAACGGCTATTATCCCTATGTCGCGGGCTGCAAGAAGCATTGGAAAGCGGTCGGCGTGAGCGCGCCGGCGACGCTGCAGCAAACCGCTGCCGTGCCCTATTGGCTCTACTGCGCGAAGACCGCCGGCTACTATCCTTATGTGAGCGGCTGCGAAGACGCGTGGGAATTCGTGCCCGCAATGCCGCCGCCCGCGCCGGCGCAAAAACCTCCCGGCAAAATCTCGCAGAAGTGAACGCGCAGGCGGTTTGACGTTTCCGACGGCGCGTTATGCTGCGCCTCGGGGGTGCGACATGAAATTCGGAATTCGCGTTTACGCAGCTGCTGCAATCTGGCTTGGCGTCGTCGGACTCGTTTGGGACGATTTCGCGCTCGTGTGGCAGCCGGTGCCGGCCGGCATGCCGGGGCGCGCGCTGCTCGCTTATGCCGTCGGCGCACTCCTCGCGTTTGGCGGCGTGGCAATTCTCTGGAAGCGCTCCGCTGCGCTGGGCGCCGCAATGCTGACGACGCTGTTCGCGCTCAACGTGCTGTTGCTGCATATCCCGAAAGTCGTCGCGCATCCGCTGTCGTTCAACCCCTATTCGGGCGTGGCCGAACAACTCGCGCTCGTGGCCGGCGGGTTGATCGCGCTCGCATCGACCGCAAAGATCGACGATGCACTCGCGGCACGTCTCGCCTTTATCGGACGAATCGCATTCGGCGTCTGCGCGGTGTGGTTCGGCCTCGTCCACTTCCACTATCCCGTGGATACCGCGTCCTACATCCCCAAATGGCTGCCGCCGAACCAGTTGTTCTGGGCTTACGCGACGGGCGCAGCCCACATCGCAGCCGGTCTCGCAATCCTTTCCGGCATCCTGTCCCGCCTCGCCGCCTATCTGCTCACGGCGATGTTCCTCGTGTTTCAGGCCCTCGTGCATGCGCCACTGTTGATGGCAACGCCCACCAGCCATTTCAGCTGGGTGATGAACGGCATGAACCTGGCGCTCGTAGGGGCGGCGTGGATCGTGGCCGACTCGCTCGGCGGCAACGATTCAGGTCTGCGGAATTCGACGGACTGAGCCGTTGACAGTCCGGACTGGCCATCCCAAATCCATGGTTCTGGTGACGCGATAATCGCCGGATCATGGAGATATTGCACGATGCGAATCCGGTCTCTTGTCTGGTATCTGACAGTGTTGCTCGCGCCCATCTCCGCACACGCTGCAGACAACGCTCCGGCCAAGCCGTTCACCCGGGACGCCGCGCGCAAGATCATCGAAAATGTGCAGAAGATCGTCACGCCCAACGGCATCGACACGCGTGTCGCCGTCCCCATCGACGGTACGATGCAATGGATCGCCGTGCGCGGGCGGGATTCGCACAATCCGATCCTGCTGTTCATCCATGGCGGCCCTGCGGCGCCGGAAATGCCCACGAGCTGGACGTTCCAAAACGGCTGGGAGGATTTCTTCACGGTCGTGCAATGGGATCAGCGCGGTGCCGGCAAGACCTACAATGCCAACGACCCCAGCAAAATCGGCCCGACCCTGACGGTTCCGCAGATGCAGCAGGACACGGACGCGATGGTGCGCTATCTGCGCGCCACCTATCACAAGGACAAGATTTTCGTTCTCGGTCATTCCTGGGGCTCGTTCCTGGGACTGAGCCTTGCGCAAAGGCATCCCGAATGGCTCTACGCCTATGTCGGGATCGGCCAGATGATCGACACGGCCCAGGCCGAGCGCCTCGACTATGACGCCGTTCTGGAAGCGGCCGAGGGCGCGCGCAATGCGCAGGCCGTCAAGGCGTTGAAGGGGATCGCGCCCTTTGTGGGCGCGGATGGGTCGCTGTCGCTCGACAAGGTCAATACCGAGCGCAAATGGTCGGTCATTTTCGGTGGGCTGTCCTACCGTCGAAGCGGTTACGGCTATTATTACAACGCTGCGCAACTTTCCCCGGATTACACCGACGCGGATCTCGATGCCATCGATAAGGGCTCGGCATTGTCGCTGCCACACTTCGTGCAAGGCTTCGGCGCGGTGAATTTCACGAATGTCACCGACTTTCGCTGCCCCATCGTGATCTTCGCGGGCCGCCACGACGAAACGACGTCGTCAACGGTGGTGGCCCAATGGTTCCCGCATGTCCACGCGCCATACAAGAAACTGGTCTGGTTCGAGAATTCCGCCCATATGGTCCAGATCGAAGAGCCCGGGCGCGTTCTCATGCATCTTGTCGACGACGTGCTGCCGCTGGCCGCCGCGAAACCGGCAGGACCTTGAACACGTAAATCCGTATAGTGCTTCTGCAGCCTTGCCTGGAACAGCGATGGCGACCAAGGAAAAGAAGACGGAAGACGAACTCATCAAGTTGCTCATGGCGGAAGTGGGCAAGATTCCGGCATGCGATCACATCATCAGCGTCGCGATCATCCGGCCTCTTGGTCAGAACTGGGAGGCGGCCTGGAAGACGGAAGGCAATGAAATCGCCTGCCGTCGGGCGTTCGAAATCGCGCGGGAACTGCGGGACAAGTTCGACGTGGCTTGAGCTGCCGCGCGTAAGCGGGCCGCTGAATTAATGCGCATTGGACCGACACCATGACCGGTCACCAAGCGAAGGTGAATCCTTGTCGCCGCGACCGGCCTCGACAAGGGCGTTGCTTTTTGATGTTTCGGTCACCGCCAATACGTCCAGCGAGTGAAAATCGCCGGTCACACGGGGCGAAAGCCGCATTGGCGCGTTATCTCATCAGGATCCGTCTATTGGCGGTCGCGGTGCTTTCACAATCGATGTGCGATTACCGAGTGGAGTTCACTCTCACATGTTCTGGAGGAAGCTATGGAACTCATTCTTGTTATCGTCGTCCTCTTTCTGCTCTTCGGAGGCGGCGGCTATTGGGGCTATCGTCGCTGGCGTTGACAGCCGCTCGCCCTTCACATCGCGGAGGAGTTATGGGCAGATAAGTTACGGCAACACGATACGGAATATGCTGCCAGTTAGTGGTGCGGGTATATTGAACGAGCAAACGTAAGTGCATCAAGAATTGACTCGTCAATCGCACCACAACGTTTGAGGCAAATCTGTATCATGTCGCCGTAACTGGCATTGCGAACTTCGCTCCGTCAGACTGTCGTCGCCGCCAGCGCCCGCAGTTCCTCATCGAGTGTCCTCAGATCGGAGAGAGCAGCCGCGAACTCGGACCGCCCAATCGCCGCCCATGTGCTGTTCGTCCGGTCCAATAGATCGGGTATGGTAGAAGGAAACCCGGACGCCTCTGCCAAAGCACCCTTCTCGTTAATCAGGTAACGCCGGTTCAGAGCGAACAAGACCTGTCCGATGCAGCTGAGCGCCCGGTATACGCATCCGGCGATGTGGGTCTGCTCGCCGCGCGCAATCGCAATCTCGCCGTTCTCTATACTGAAGAGGACCTCCCACAGGAAGGTCTTCAGCAGGGCCTCCCTGAGTTTTTCGGGATATGGCGAGGTCAAGGCTTTCAGTTCCGCGATCGCTCTGTGGGGATCATGCAATGGCCGGCAAAGTGCGACTTCCCCCATCCAAATCGCAGAGCAAAAGCCGTGTGGATGTCCGGGCTGGTAGTCCATGGAGATTTGCCCCGCGCGGCAGGCAGAGATGACGGCCCGAACAGGTTCAATACCGCGATACAACAGGTCGACTTCACGGCCTTCGATCGACAACCATCCGCCGCCGACGATGCGAGGTCCCCAGCCGCCGACCGGCGTTATCGCGGCAGCGCTGGAGTCATCGACCAGGTCTCTCGCGACGTTCAACAGGCACGCAGTGTCCAGCGGCTTGTCCGGACCGTAATAGATCCCGATGTCGTAATCGGACGCCGCATGCGCCGTGCCTCTGGCACGTGAACCGCCGAGAACGATACCGACAACGCCCGGCACTTCTGCCAGCCGGGGAACGATGTGCGTCAGCAGTGGGTCGAGGACAACCGGCATGGTCTTCATACGCTTGGCGACGGGCCAATCGTAACATCTATCCGATTGCGGCTCTATCGGTTGAGCGGCACGCAAACCGCTTGCGTCTCAAAATCATGCACGCAACGTTCGCAATCGCATCGGCGTTTGCGATTCACTTCCAGCCCATTGATCTTCCAGAATAATCTTCGCAATTGTGCGAGGTTTGTTCCAACTTTATTTTGCCGGCTGCATTGATTCCGCTTCGACGATTGCTATTCCATTGAAGAGATGAATGGAGCTATCTCTTTTCTTCCCCCGTTTACGGGGGAAGTGGCGCGCGAAGCGCGTCGATGGGGGCCAACGCCGAGTGGCCCCTTTCGTCTCGCGCGCTATCGCGCGCGATCCACCTCCCCCGCATGCGGGGGAGGAAAACCGGTGGTGCGAATTGCGCTCACGCATCGCACCAGAAGTCTCCCCTGTTATTTCGCCTGTTTAACAGGGGAGAATGCCGAACGAGACGCGAATCTGTTGCGCGATTGCATCGCTGTGTCCGGTTTGCGAAACAAGCGGATAACAGGCGACGAACAGGCCGATAATAGGCAAAGAAACAGGCGACCGTCGCCTGTTATTTTCGCGAAAAAGCGAGAGATTTCGGGCTTTCTTGCATGTATTTTTCGGAACGCATTTTTCGCAGTGATCTCAGCGCAACACCGCTCTGTCGATCACGAGCTGACGCGCTGCATCGAGAACGCGCGCGATGGCACTGCGGCGATAGTCCCACATCGGGTCGGGGCCGGGCGGAAGAATGGTCATCGTGGCGTTGGCCTCGAACAACAGCAGGCTGCCGTCACGCGCCACGGCAAAATCGACGCCGCCATAGTCGAGACCAAGCGCATCGCGAATGCGCGTCAGCGCAGCCATCGTGCGGCGACCGAGAACTTCGGGCATGGCATTGAGAAACTTTTCTTCCTCGGTCCGCAGATCGAGCCGGCTTGCCATGTCGGAGGTGACGTAGTGCACCTTCCAGTCGCGCGACGCAGCCATGTGCACGGGATAGAATCTTCCGTCGATGAACATCACGCGGTATTTGCGCGCAAGACCGTCCGCGCCCGCTGCGTCGAGATACTGAATCGCGAGCACCGTTTCGCCCGGCATTTGTCGGGCCGCGGAGGCGAGATCATCCGCATGCTCGACTCGCGCGAAATGCCGGCCTGTGTGAAAGCCCGGCGCACGCAGCAGAAGTGGGAATTCGAATCCGGCTTGCGCGAGGTGTGCGGGGCCGTCAGGCGAAACAAGAATATTCCGGAAAACCGTCTCGACCTTCGGTGCGATCACGCCGTCGAGATGTCCGAGACGTTTCGCATTCTCACTGCGGCCTGTGGGAACGACTCTTTCGGGCGGATTGATCAAGGGCGCGCGGCTGCGCGATACGATCTCGCGCGCTTTTGCGAGCCCCTCGCCGCACAAATCGGCGTCGCCGATCGCGTTGAACAGAACATCGTGCTCGGGCAACGGCTTTGCCGCGTCGTAGAATTCGGCATAGAGCGCCGTCACGGCGAACATCCGATCGTCGAGGATCAGATGCGTCGGGATGTTGCCGCTGCGAACCGAGACGAGAAGGAGGACGCGCGGCGCCGTGCCGCGCCCGCGATAAGGACATTCGACAATGTTGTGCCCCGCGAACCCCGCGCGCCAATGCGGTGCGGCCGCTTCGCCGTCTCCCAACGCTTCAAGCGCGCGCGCCAGCCCCTGATGCGCTTCCGCACACGCGGGACCGATCTTGAGCGCTGCCTCGTAGAACCCGCGCGCCTCACCCGCGTTGCCGTCGTCGAGCAATGCGCCCGCATAATTGATGAGGGCTGTCGGATTATTGGGGTGCGTTTCCGCCGCCTGACGATACGCGGTCAACGCCGCGGAGCGATGGCCGGATGAGAGCGCAAGCGATGCGAGATTCGTCAGCGCGCCGAAATGCGTCTGGTCGCGCTGCAACACGGCGAGATAGGCCGCCTGCGCGTCCGCATCCTGCCCCAACAATGAGAGCAGCTGCGCCTTCTCGAACAACAGATCGAGCACATCCGGCGACTGCACCAGCTTGTGTTCCACGGCTGCAAGCGCGGCCTCAAGCTTCGCCGCGCGTTCGGTCGTCAAATCAATCCCGCGAGCGGGCTCGAGGGATCGGCGTAAGCTTTCTTCGGCATACGCCCCGCGAGCCACGCCAGCCTGCCCGCCTCCACCGCATGCTTCATGGCCGCGGCCATCATCACGGGGTCTTTCGCATGCGCGATGCCGGTGTTTGTGATCACCGCATCGCAGCCGAGCTCCATCGCCACCGCCGCATCCGACGCCGTGCCGATGCCCGCATCCACGATGACCGGCACTTTCGCGTCCTCGATGATCATGCGGATGTTGATCGTGCTCTGAATGCCCATGCCGGAGCCAATGGGCGACGCCAGCGGCATGATCGCCACCGCGCCCATATCCTCCAGCCGTTTCGCCATGAGAGGATCGTCGCTGCAATAGACCATCACCTGGAAGCCGTCTTTCGTCAGCATCTCGGTTGCGCGCAATGTTTCCAGCATGTCGGGATAGAGCAGCTTCTTCTCGCCCAGCACTTCCAGCTTCACCAGAGTCCAACCGCCAGCCTCGCGCGCGAGGCGCAAGGTGCGCACGGCATCTTCGCCGGTAAAGCAACCGGCGGTGTTGGGCAGATAGGTCACTTTCTTCGGGTCGATGAAATCGATCAGCTTCGGCTGGTTTGGATCGGTGAGATTCACGCGGCGCACCGCGACGGTCACGATCTCGGCACCCGATGCTTCGAGTGCCGCCGCGTTCTCGGCATAGTTCTTGTATTTGCCTGTGCCGATGATGAGGCGCGAGCGATAAGTCTTGCCGGCTATGACGAACGGCGTGTCGACACGCGGCGGCTCGACCGGTGCGTTGCCGCCGCCGATGAAATGCACGATCTCGAATCGGTCGCCCGGCGCAACCATCACGGCCGCGTAAGCCGAGCGCGGCACGATCTCGAGATTGCGCTCAACCGCGATCTTCGCGGGGTCGAGGCCCAGGCCGGAAACGAGCTCGCGGATGTTCACCGGGCCCTCGAGTTGCCGGTCTTCACCGTTGATGGTCACCTGCACCGCCATAAAGCCTTTTCCCGCTTTGATGTTTCCGTGGCCGCCAAGGACCATTATAACGCCCGAAGCACAGCGTTAACCGGAGGCTCCGTGGCCCGCAAAACCCCAGGCAAAACAACAGGGGCCTTGCCGATATATGTCCTCAATGGGCCGAATCTCAATCTCCTGGGGACCCGCGAGCCCGAGGTTTATGGCCGCGCGACCCTGGCCGAGATCGGAAAGGCCGTGGCTGAGCGGGCCAAGACCCACGGGTTTTCGGTGACGTTCCGTCACTCAAATCACGAAGGCGAGCTGATCGACTGGCTGCAGGAGGCCCGAACCATGGCGTCCGGGGTCATTTTAAACGCCGCCGGCCTCAGCCATACCTCGGTTTCCCTGCTGGATGCGGCCAGGGCGCTCGACAAGCCCCTTATTGAGGTTCACCTCTCGAATCCCTATAGGCGGGAGCCCTATCGCAGGCGTTCCTATATCAGCGAGGCCGCGACCGGAGTGATCTGCGGGCTTGGCGCGACCGGATATCTGCTGGCGATCGACGCGCTGGCGGGTCTCCTCAAGGATTGAACGGAATGAACATCAAGGACGTGAAGGAACTAGGCGCCAGGCTTTCGAATGGCGGGAAATCGAAGGCGAACATGGCCATCGATTCGGGCGCGGTGCGCGAGTTGGCAGAGCTGCTGGCCGAAACCGGGCTGACGGAAATCGAAGTCGAGCATAACGGCCAGCGCATTCGCGTGTCGCGCCAGCTGTCGCCGATTGCGCATGTCGAAGGGCATGCGCCGAATGCGGCACCGATTGCACCGAACGCGGCCGCCGCCGATGCGCCGGCACCAAAACGTGAGGGCCATTCCGCAGGCACCGTCACCTCGCCCATGGTCGGCACGGTCTATCTCGCGCCGGAACCCTCGAAGCCGCCCTTCGTCAAAGTGGGCGATGTGGTGAAGGAAGGCGACACGCTGCTCATCGTCGAAGCGATGAAGACGATGAACCCCATTCTCGCGCCGCGCGGCGGCACAATCAGCGAAATCTGCATTCACGACGCGCAACCGATCGAATTCGGCCAGGCGCTGCTCATCATAAACTGAGATGTTCGAAAAAATCCTGATTGCCAATCGCGGCGAGATCGCGCTCCGCATCAACCGCGCCTGCAAGGAGATGGGGATCTCCACTGTCGCGGTGCATTCGACCGCGGACGCCGAAGCGATGCATGTGCGCCTCGCCGACGAGAGCGTCTGCATCGGGCCGCCTTCCGCGACGCAGAGCTATCTCAACATCCCGCAGATCATCGCGGCGTGCGAAATCACCGGCGCGGAAGCGATCCATCCCGGTTACGGGTTCCTCTCCGAGAATGCGCGCTTCGCCGAGATCGTGGCCGAGCACGGCATCACCTTCATCGGCCCGCGGCCCGAACATATCAGGTTGATGGGCGACAAGATCGCGGCGAAGCAGGCCGTCAAAAGTCTCGGTATTCCGACCGTGCCGGGTTCCGACGGCGCAGTCGGCTCCGATCGCGACGCACAGATCATCGCTGCCGAAATCGGCTTTCCCGTTCTGGTGAAGGCGGCGGCGGGCGGCGGCGGGCGCGGCATGAAGGTTGCGCGCAAGCCCGAGGATCTGAGTTTCGCACTTGCCACCGCGCGCGCCGAAGCGAAAAGCGCGTTCGGCGACGATGCAATCTATTTGGAAAAATACCTCGAGCGGCCGCGGCACATCGAAGTGCAGGTGCTGGCGGATTCGTTCGGCAAGGTCGTGCATCTGGGCGAGCGCGATTGCTCGCTGCAGCGCCGGCATCAGAAACTGTGGGAAGAAGCGCCCTCGCCCGCGCTCAACGAAGCGCAGCGGGAATCCATCGGCAAAGTCGTCACCAACGCGCTCACCAAACTTGGTTATCTGGGCGCAGGCACGGTGGAGTTTCTGTTCGAGGACGGTGCGTTCTATTTCATCGAGATGAATACGCGCCTGCAGGTCGAGCATCCCGTGTCGGAGGCGATCACCGGCATCGACATTGTGCGCGAGCAGATCCGCATTGCGGCCGGCGGCGCGATCGAATTCGATCAAAGCGACATCGTGATTTCGGGCCACGCCATCGAATGCCGCATCAATGCGGAAAATCCGTTCACCTTCCAGCCGTCACCCGGCACGATCACGCAATTCCACGCGCCGGGCGGATTGGGCGTGCGCTTCGATTCCGGAATCTATTCCGGCTATCGCGTCCCGCCCTATTACGACAGCCTCATCGGCAAGCTTGTGGTGCATGGCAAGAATCGCAACGAATGCCTGATGCGCCTGCGCCGCTCGCTCGACGAACTCGTGGTGGGCGGCATCGACACCACGATCCCGCTCTTCCAGCAACTCGTTCGCGATCCGGATATCTTAAACGGCGACTATCACATCCACTGGCTGGAGCATTACCTCGCCGCGCATGGGGCGTGATTTTATTCCCACCCTCCATTGTGGGAGGGTCGAAAAATTCCTTTGGAATTTTTCGGGGAGGGAGAATGTTGAAGCATCACCCCGCCCCGAAGTTTTCTTTTCGCTGTCGCTCAAAGAAAGCCTTCGACCCGCCCTCAAGGGGCGGGTGGTTTAATTCTTCAACCCATACAACTCCGTCACGTTCTCCCGGATGATCATGTTCCGCAATTCATCCGACAAGTTCGACGTCATCGATTCGATTTGTTGAATGCTGTTCGGCCAGGTCGAATCGCCGTGCGGGAAATCGCTGGCCCACAGGAAACGGTGCGGGTTCGCGAGATGCGCGGTCTGGAACGCGATGCGGTCGCTCTGAAACGTGAGATAAACATTCTCGAAGAAATATTCGCTGGGCAGTCGCGCCATCTTCTCGCCGCCGAGCAGATGACGATAGCCGTTATAAACATGATCCATGCGATGCGCGAAGTAAGGCGCCCAGCCGGCATCGGCCTCGACACAGATCATCTTCAATTCGGGATGACGCTCGAACACGCCTCCCCAGATGAATTGCGCGATGATGTTCTGGATCGCGCCCACCAGCGACATGCCGCGCTGCCAGCCGGCGATCATCGGCGACAGCGAACCGCTGCGCTTGCCGATTTCGTTCAACGCCGAAAGCCCGTCCTGCCGCGTGGTGAGAATGTGGAATCCAATGGGCAATCCAAGCTCGACGGCCGTGCGCCACAAGGGGTCGAAATCCGGATGATCGTAGGACACATCCGTCGCCGGTTCGCCCGGCATCATCACACCCTTGAAGCCCATCTCCTTGAACTTGCGGAAATCGCGCACGGCGTCGTCGACCGAAAGGATCGCCGTCTGCGCCATGCCATAGAGCCTGTCCGGCGCGCCCGCGACGAACTCTTCCGAGAGCCAGCGATTGTAAGCGTCGAAGCAAGCCTGCTTGTAATGCGGATCGGAATGGCCGCACAGCACCATGCCGATCGACGCATAAAGCACTTCGCCTGCGATGCCGTCGCGATCCTGGTCGGCGGTGCGCGCCTTCGGATCCCAGCCTCCGCGATGCAGTTCCGAGAACGGCAACTCCTGCTTCGCGGCCAAAGGCGGCTTTCCGGCTGCCGAGATCAATCCCAGCGGCACGGGCTTCGCCATGCCGTCGATGACAAACATCTCCGTACCGTCGTCGCGCCGCTGGATGCGGGGCGCAGTATCGCGATATTTCTTCTCGATATGGTCGACGTAACAGCCGGGCGGTTCGGTGACATGCGAATCTGCGGAGATGGGTTTCACGGAAATCTTCTTGGCAGCTTGAGTCACAGTCATCTCCATCATATCCGCTGTCCCGGCGCGCCGGGGATCGATACGGTGTGCGTGTCGGTACCGGAGCGCAGCACGCGTCCCGGAAAATCGCCCAAAAACTCCCTGCCGCGCACGATCTCGCGACCGTTCACGAACACATGCGCAATGCCGATCGCATCGGCATAGAGCCGCGGCGCGCCGGCCGGCAGGTCGTAGCGCGTGTAGATCGGGCCGCAATCGACTTTGTCGGCGTCGAACACCACAATGTCGGCCTTGTAGCCTTCGCGTAAGATCCCGCGCTCGTTCAGACCCAGATATTCGGCCGGCACCTGCGTCATCTGCCGGACCGCTTCGGGAAGATCGAGAAGCCCGCGCCGCCGCACGCCCTCGCCCAGTACCTTCGTCGTGAACGCAAAAGTGTCGAGCATATCGAGATGCGCGCCCGCATCCGAGCCGCCAATCACCGTGCGCGCGTCGCACCAGCTTTGCCCACGCAAGCGCCAGCTCTCATCGTCTTCACCGGGCGACGGCGGCGAGAACGAGGTCTTCAAATCTTCCGACAATGCCAGATCGATCAGCGCATCGAGAGCGGTTTTGTGCTGCACGCGACCGAGCTCGGCGAGCGTCTTGCCTTCGAGATGCTTGTTGAGCGCGAGATAGGCCTCGGCGATGGTCCACTTGTCCCATTCGAAATAGGCACGCATGGCTTCCGGAAGATGTTCGTGCCGGCTCGCGGCCAGCAGCTTGCGAATTGCAGGATCGCGCAGGCGGCGCATGCGCTCCGGCAAAGGCAACGCGAGCAACTCCGCCCATTCGGGCAGGATCTCGAACACCTGCCCGCTGATCAGGTTGCAGCGCGCGCGCGGCGGCTGACATGATGCCAGCGCGTAAATGCGCGCGCCGCGCGCCTCCGCGTAATCGCTTGCGGCAAGCTGCATAAGGTGTTTCGAGGGTGCCGCGGAATCCGGCAGCAGCAGGTTCCAGTTGAGCGGGCGCTTCGCCGCCAACGACATATTCGTCATGCGCGCCAGTTCGCTCTCGTCGAATTCCGCGAAGATGTTGGGGAGGAACTCCAGGGCAGTGCCTTCGAACTCGCTGAGCACGCTTGCGAGCGCGTATCGCTCTTTGTCATCCGCATGGCACGACGGCACGGCATTGCCGTCGCCGTCGAGATGGCCCTTCGCAATTGTGGACGAAAGCCCCAGCCCGCCCTCGCCGATGGATTTGCGGAGTAACGATTGCATCGCCGCGATCTCGTTGTCGCTCGCGAACTCGCCGACTGCCCGCGGTCCCATCACCGCGCGGCGCAAGGCGGAATGGCCGACAAAGAACGCCGTATTGAGCGCGAGCGTGCCGTCCAGCGCCGCAAGATATTCGCCGAACGAGCGCCAGTTCCAAGGCACGCCGGCAGCGAGGCTTTCGATCGGCATGCCTTCGACGCGCGCCAGCATGCGCATGAGATAATCGCTGTCGGCCGGATCGCCGGTCAGCGGCGCAATGCTGTAGCCGCAATTGCCACAGACCACTGTCGTGATGCCATGGAACGACGACGGGCTGAGCGCGGGGTCCCAGAAGGCCTGCGCGTCGTAATGCGTGTGGATGTCGACGAAGCCCGGCGCGACGACCAGCCCAGCGGCATCAAAGGTTTCGCGCGCGGCGCCCGAGACCTCACCGATCTCGACGATCCGGTCGCCCTGCACGGCCACGTCGGCGACGCGCTCGGGTACGCCCGTCCCGTCGATGATCCTGCCGCCGCGTATGACGATGTCGTAAGCCATGGGCTGCATTCCGGAGCGCGATCGCAAAACTGTCGGCGGTTTCGCCGCGAGGGTAAATCCCGCCGATGACGCTGTGCGTCCTCAGTTTTGACCAAATCCGCCGCGATCAGCGCCCCCGACCTTCCGGTGCTTCCTTGTAGAGAACCTGCGCGCCGAGAAGGCCGATCATCTTCGTCAGTTCCGGGTGAATACGATTGTAGTAATCGGCCGTGCAGACCACTCCCGGATGATCGACTTTGAGCGTGCGCGTCGCGGTGATCGTGTTGGGACCCGTGCGTTCGTAAACCAGATGGACCGAGACGCCCTCCGCGGTCATGTCGCTCGCTTTCGGAATCGACGTCACGGTCACGCTGCCCGGCAATTGCAGAATCGTTTCGTCGATCGCGGTCAGCGACGAGCAGGCATAATCCTTGTGGCGCACCGGCAGGTTCGGCGAGATGAGTCCGGCCATCGGCAGAGGATGCATGCCGAGCGCGAAGGACACGGCGCCGGGCCCGGGAAACGAGGCCGCGTTGGCAAGTTCGTAGTGGCTGGAAAAAATGTAGGGCTCCGTCAGGTTCTGCGGATCGCCTTTTGAGATCGATCCGTCCGTCGCCCCGACCACGATCTTTCGCAGGAAATCGCCTTCCGAACCGGGAGGAAGCAGCGCCATGAGGGCGCGGAAATTCGTGGAGATCGTGCCCGTCATCGTCGCGGTGGTATCGCCGTCGGCGGAACCGTCCGCGTGAATTCGCACCGATGTCACGGTCCGCACCGTCGATCCCGCGGAGGTCTCGGTGGGCGTGTGGGCAACCACGCCCGTTCCCGTCAGCAACACGGGCTTGTCCATGTCGGCAGACGGCAACGTGCCGAACGGCGCGTATCTCGCCGTCGAGTCCAGGAACAAATCGAATTCCGGTACATAAGTGATGATGTGATTGAACAGCGCCGTCGAAGCCGCGCTGGAAAGCTTGAAGGTGTTGCCCGCATTGATGAGCGCGCCCGTGCTGGGAATGCCTTTCGCCGCAAGCAGGGATTCCAGCAGCACCACATGATCCTTGCAGTCGCCATAGCGGTTTTGCAGCACCTCGCTCGCCTTGTGCGGAACGAGACCGCCATTGCCGAGCAGGATCGCCACATATTTGATGTTGGACGAAACCCATTCGTAGAGCCGTTTCGCTTGTTCGCGCCGATCGGTGATGCCCGCGGTCTGCTGTTCGGCCAGGGCCTTGATCTCATCCGTCTGCTCGACCTTGTCCTTCGCATGATCCTCATAGGCTTTCGCGACGGATGCGAAATCGGGAAACGAACTGACGACGATGTGGGGACCGGAATCGAAATCGGAAACATTCTGCTCTTCCGGTTGAACCGGCACGGCATTCTCGTAAGTCCAGGTCCAGGTGGTTTTGCCGTCCTGCGTGACCGGTTGGCCGCCTTGAAGTTCCGAAACGTCGAACTGCAACGGAAGCCCGGTCGCGGGCGCGGTCAATACGATCTGCACGTCATGCGCCGGCACGACACGGGGAAACGAAAACGCCGTGAAAAACTGACCTCGGAACCACGGCCATCTCTGCTTGAGCGATGTCGTGAAGCCGACTTCGTCGCCCACCTCGACATTTTCGAACACTGCGATCTTGGTCTTGATGTCGCTGAAGCCCGGCCTGGTGCTCGCGCCGGAGGTGTAAAGGATTCGATTGCGCGGCACATCGATGCGCGTGCCGTTCGGCTTCAGCGTGTAAGCCTCGTCGATATCGCCGGTCTCGAATCCTTCCGTGTAGGACACGGTCGCCTGACGCAGGAACTCCAATCCCGACGAGGTCAGGATTCGGGACAGGACTTCGGTCTTCTTCGTGAAGCTGCCATCCGCGGCGACATCGAACGTCACGCGCTCGCGAACGATTTCGGCCGGCGCCTGCGGCGTCGACATGGTCGCGTCCTGCTGCGCGACAGCCGGCAACGCCAGCGCAAGTGACAGCGCCGTTACGATCCATCCGTGCCGCATTGCCCACCCTCGTCGCCGCCCAGGCCAGCCTAGCCGGGCCAGGCGCTGCCGTCGCGTTCACAGGCGGGCACGGAGGCATTCGGGCCGCTAAAGAGTTGGGACGTGGCCCCGCGGACACAGACCACGCGCCCTGCCCCGCGTCCTCGACTCGCGCTAGACTGGTCTCAACATTCCGAGAGGGGAAACGTTCATGACATTCTTGGCCAAATGGGAGCCTCAGCTCCTCAGCGTGTTGCGTATCGTCGCCGGCCTGCTCTTCCTGGAGCACGGCATGTCCAAACTGTTCCACTTTCCGCATGTCGCAATGTTCGATGGACCGCTGCCGCCGCTGATCATGGTCGCGGGTGCCATCGAACTTATCGGCGGATTTCTTGTCACTATCGGATTGTTCACACGCATCGCCGCGTTCATCTGCTCCGGCGAGATGGCCGTCGCCTATTGGATAGGTCATGTCCCGCGCGGCGGCTTGTTCCCGGCTGTGAACGGCGGCGAAGGTGCGATCCTTTTCTGCTTCGTGTTCCTGTTTCTCGCGGCCGCGGGCGCCGGGCCGTGGAGCCTCGATAGAAAGTAGCTCCCGCAGAACCATGCATTCGCCTTCGCGTTGCGCTACAACGCGAGGGAGGATTGCACGATGCATGGTTCGACGCGGCTCACGCCTGAACTCCTCCTGCGCGCCTATGCGCAGGGTGTGTTTCCCATGGCGGAACGGCGCGACGATCCGTTGCTCTTCTGGGTCTCGCCCGAAAGTCGCGGGATCATTCCGCTCGATACGTTTCACGTGCCCCATCGCCTCGCCCGCACCGTGCGCAGCGATCGCTTCGAGGTCACGGTCGACACGGCCTTCGCCGATGTGATCCGCGCCTGCGCCGCGCCTGTGGAAGGCCGCGACGAATCCTGGATCAACAGCGAGATCGCCGAGGTCTATACGGCGCTGCACCGCAAGGGCCACGCGCACAGCATCGAATGCCGGCGGGACGGCAAGCTGGTGGGCGGACTTTATGGCGTGCGCCTGGGCGCGGCCTTCTTCGGCGAAAGCATGTTCTCGCGCGAACGGGACGCAAGCAAAGTGGCACTCGTCCATCTCGTGGCGCGCATGATCAAGGGCGGATTCACGCTGCTCGACACGCAATTCCTCACCACGCATCTCGCGCGCTTCGGTGCGTTCGAGATTCCGCGCGAGGATTATCTGAAGCGGCTGGAGGATGCGGTCACGCGAAAAGCCGAATGGCCGGCACCTTCGGACACGACGAGCCTGACGGGCGTCGCGGCCATGCGGTTGATCGCCCCTTAGATCGGATGCCGATTGTGGAATGCGCGAACGCAAAATTTTCGCTGCAAACGCTACACGATCAAAAAACCCAGTGATTGCGCAGCTTTTTGCAGGTATGCCCCCTGATATCTCCGCCTGTTTTCCGCCTGATAGTTCGCCTGTTATCCGCCTGTTATCGGCAATGGAGCGCGGGCATCCTGCCCGCATCCGTTGTGCCGCCGACGCATTTTTCGCGAAAAAATTTTGAAGGGCAAATGACTCAATAAAGTCAGACACTTGACCTTTTCGAGCAGGGCTTTTTCGCCCTGCGGATTTCCGTGCGTTCGAGCCTGCACGACCCGCGCGCGGCGAATGTGCGAAAAAAATCTCTCCTGTTATTTCCCGGAATCTCCAGGCAAACCACGGCTTTAGAAAAATCATAACAGGAAATAACAGGAGCCTGATATCCGCCTGCCCTCGGCACGGACGATTGATCCGCGCACGTGATGCACCTTTCTTCCCCCGTTTACGGGGGAAGTGGATCGCGCGCGAAAGCGCGCGAGACGAAGGGGGGACGCTCTGCACTCCGACAACCCCCATCCCGGCCTGCGGCCGGACTTCCCCCGTGAACGGCTAGGGAATCTACACATTTTTTGTGTTACAACCGGCGAAGAACTTCTGGAAGTAGTCGAGGCCGTTGTGTATAGT
>PLJH01000100.1 GCA_003139615.1 Alphaproteobacteria bacterium | reverse complement strand
TTAATGGGAGTCTGCTCTAGCACGATAATGGAATGAACAAGAAAGAGCTCACTCTGTGTACGGATCAATTGCTGTACTTCAGATTTACGTTACCGATCCTGCACCTTGAAAGTCGATCGTGGCTAGCGTATTGAGCTTCGCCGCTCATAGTATTTCGGCCTTTATCTTGTCGACGTGGTTGCCTTATCACGTCCAGGGACGGCCAATTGTTGCAGACTGCCAGCCTGTGCTATCGTGGGGGACCGCTGGTTCGACGTGCAGAGAGACAATTTGCGTTCCAGCACAACGTTGAAAGGCAGAGTCGTTCGCGACAATAAGGGAATGTTTGATCCATATGAGGACTCTGATTCTGCATCTCGGCGCTCACAAGACGGCCACCACTTTTTTGCAAAGGAATTTTGCAGCGAACGCGGACAAGATCACCTCTTGTAAGTTTTTCAGCGTTCATAGCCCCGATGCCGCATTCAATGAGTTTCGGCGATCCTATAGCCATGATCGCAACACTTTGTTACTTCGCACTGGAGCAACAGAGCGATCTGCGGTGGCAGAGTCGTTAACGGAAAAATTGAGCAAATTGTTTGAATCCTGCAGTCACTCCACCATTATTCTTTCGGACGAGAATTTATTCGGGCCCACGCCAGGCCATACAAGAATCCCGACCTTGTACCCGGGTTCTCGCGGCATGGCCAAAGCGTTCGCCGCGCTGAAGGGTTTCGACAAAATCAAAGTACGACTGTACATTCGCAGGCAGGATAGTCTCCTTTTGTCCTCTTATAAGGACTATATCGCGAAGCTAATAGGCGGCCTAAGTCTGGTGGATTTCATCGCAAAGCAAGACCTCAGTGGTTATGCGTGGAATGAGGTTATAGCGCCATGGACCAAGCAGATCGATGCGTTCGAAGTCTCGGTTGTCCCATATGAATCGATATATCAGGGTGCCGATCACTATTTTCACGAATTCATCCAATTTTGCGGCATTGAAGGAACCGTCACAGTTTCTCCCTCTCGTGTAAACGAAGGTCTCTCGGCTCGTCAGTGTCGTTTCGCGGCATTGGTAGCCAACGAATTGCGGCCGAAGGAAAGAAAGCCTTTCAGACGGTTCCTTCAAAACGCTATAAAATCGGATGATCCAGCCGACAATGAATTTATTTGGGATAATAATGCGGTACTTGACGTGGTTCGAAGGGAGTATCGCACGCTAAAGACAATGATCGATGCAAAAAATCCTTCCGCAATGGCGGCTTTCAAGAAACATTACGCAATCTCTGACTCATAATTCGTGACGGTTTCACACCCGCATCCACCGTTGGGAGATCAATTTGACGCTGGCGATCGTGGCCGAGCCAAGATGGGGTCCAACCGAAGCTGAGCGTGAAGAAATCGCTGCTCGCCATCGTCGCCCTGTGAGGCTCCCGCCCTCTCGATGCAGCGCCAACGCGCCAAGCCGGGCCTGCTTACTGGTCGTGCTCTCACGGTGCATGCATGGTCGAGAGAAAGCGGTTACATTCGACCGCATCCGCGAATAATCCAGCCGAGATCCAAACGTTCCTGAATGTCTCCTTCTCCTGCTCGCCGAGGCGCTTGAATCGTTCCCGATGTATACCAAGTACCTTGACCTCCTCGCCGTCAAGGCGCCGAAGCAGATGAATAATTCCTGGCGCACTTTTCGGAGATGTTGAAAAAAAAGTGACGGCTATCGGCGACGATTGATCGTATACCTCGCTCGCGCGTCCGAATTCCTTCAGGACAAATGCGTAATATAAAAGGAATTCGGTAGTGTCCTTTAGATCGTTCGAGCAAAAGAAGGCCGTTAGTATATCCGTCCGCTCTCTATGTTCGATTAGGTCCAACATTGCCAACATAGTTGATTTCTTTATTGTCAGCGGTGTGGTGGTTGGCATTCCGGCTCGGCTAGACTTGGCATCGCATGTAGTCCCGAAATAAGCACAGCTATTCTTCAGAAAATGTAGAAACGCCGGATCGCCGCGAGTATAGTTGACAAAATGAGTATACGGCCTTCCTTTCGCGGATATAAAATCGTTGTAACTTACACTGCGTATAAAATGGTTCTTCGTATCCAGCACGACTGCAAATTCCTCCCGGACAAATCGCGAGCACGCGATCTTCAAGGCCTGCTGTGAGCGCCAACCATTTGAGTCAAATAGATCATTCCTTCCGAATATATCATCTCTCATTAGTAACTCAGTCTTATTGCATAAACCAGGACGATCGGCGATGTAGGCACGTACATCTCTAATATGAGTCGATGTTTTTCCCGTATTTGAATTCCAGAAAATATAAAGCCTTCCCATAGTCTCCTTATCGACGAATTTTTCTATGGATTTAAGTTGTAGATTCAACATTTCAATCTCTCCCGGAAATGTCACTACAACGAAATCCAGCTTGCCATTTATTCTAGAAGTCTGTCCGGAAAGTTCATCGGGGGGTGTAGAGCTTTCGCAGCATGAAGCGGATGGATACGAGCTTGAGGGAGGCGAGTGCCTTGCGGTAGAAACATTCGAAACCCTTGGCGAGCTTTCGGCAGAGATCGAATCAGGCAATTGTTCGTTCAACGATCCAGCGTTTGAGCGCCATGACGAAGGCCGACCAACATCTAGCTGCTTCTGCGACAAACTGGAGTCGAAAAACGTCCGGTCGAATTTGATCTTGCCAAATGGGCTGTAATGCTCGATGCCGGGTTTGGTGATGAAGACAATGACTTCTGCAAATGCACATTCCTCGAATTCGATGTCCATGGACTTTATCGGATGGATTGCAGGGTTATATCGGGATTGATCGGGCGGCGCGCCGATCGGAAGCACGGCCTCGTGCGCCGAATTCTTGATTGGATTGCGCACGTGGATCGAAAAATTCCCGATCACTCCAGCGTTTCGCATCCGCGCGAGAATTGAATGAAAGTCCAAAGTGCTCATCGTGTTGGGATGACCTCGCCAATCGGACCAAAAAAACTTGAGCCCACGTCGAAACAGATAGCCATCCGCATCGAAATAATGCTGGCGGATAAAGACAAATTCGCGTGACGCCGCTACTGCATGTCTTATGTAGAGGCGGACATCCTTCCTGTTCGGAACATGTTCGAGGAAATAAATCAGGGTGCTGAAGCGCACGAGAGGCCGCATCGGAAGCTGGTGAATATCGAGGATCATAGCATCGTGACCGGCGGCGATCGCCTGCTCGATTTTTGCGCTGTCGATATCGATGCCCAAGCCTCGCTTGGCCTCGAACAGGTGTTTGGCCTGGTCCATGCTGTCGCCGCGACTGCAGCCCAAATCGAGAAAATCGAACTTGCCTTGCCTGAGATGCTGCAACAGAGGGGAGCGATCCAGTGGCGTCTTGGTTTCGGCCATTGATTAATCCAGTCAGAATTTCGCTATTATTTACACAAAGCCCGCGAATGGTCTGCGTCGGCATTCCGCAAATGAGCCAGATGAGAAACTGATAGCCCATTGCTGGGCCGGGCGGAAGCCAAAGTTGCTATCGCAAACCCATTCAGCTGCGATCCGCCGTTGAATTGGTTCCGCGACAACGGCCCTTCGCACGTTACCGGTCACTTCGAGCTACGCGGTCAAGAATTCCGAGAACGCCACATACTCCGTGTACGCCGCCTTCTCCACCGAGTAATCGAGCGACGTCTTCATTGCGGCATTTCTCATCGTGCGGCGGGTCTTGTCGTCCAGCGACAGGAGATCCGATACGGCGCGCAGGATCGCCTCTTCGTCACGGGTATCGACAACCATCGCATTGACAAAATTGCGGGCGAACTCGTCGGCGCCTCCGATCTGCGGCAGGACGGGGATGCACCCGCACGCCATGCCCTCGAGCGCGGTGCGGCCGAATGCCTGATAGTCGGACAAATCGAGAAAGATATCGGAGGTTCGCAAGACCGCAGCGACGCCTTCGCGCGAAAGGTGACCGCTTTGCGCGATGCGCTCCGATGTCCTGATGCCGTTCCGGATCAATTCTTCCGGCGATGCGCCGAAGGCCAGAAGCTCCACCTTGTCGTCGAACCGCTCCGCAATCTGCTCGAGGATTCGCGCGGTCCGCCGCGGCGCCCGGCGCGGCGTCTTGGGACGGATCATGGCGCAGATGGTGGGGCGGCGGCCGGAATGGTCCGGGCCGGGATAATAGGTCTTGTGATCGATGCTCGGGCTCACCCTGGTCACGGGCTGGCCGTGATTGGCGCGCACGATTTCGCACAGCCAATCCGTTTTCGCGAACAGGAGTTGGTCCGGCATGGCCGAATAGGACGTGCGGGCGCGCGTCCATTCCGGCGTGCCGGGCGCAACGAAGAACGGCTCATAATCCTGCACGTAATAGGCGGTACGCAGCTTCTTGTTGCCGCACAGGGGCTTCGCGTTCCGCAGAAGGTGAAGCGACTCATAAGTCGTGGCGACGGCGAGGTCGCATTGGGCAAGCGAATCGGCAAGATCCTTGGCGTCCTGGAAGACCGCAATCTCGACACCGGCTTCGTCGAGTTCCGGATAGTTCGCGCGAAACGCATCCATGGTGTGTTCCGTGGTTGCGATCGCCGGCCGCACGCCGAATTGCTTCAGTCCCACGGACTCCTGAACCACGGAATGCGCGCCGCCGCCGCCGCCATGTCCCGGAAGGATAAAGGTGACGTTCATGCGCGCGCCCTCATCCGGTCTTGTAGAGCGCGCGCAGACGGTCGCGCAGATGCGCAAGCGCGGCTGTGTCGCCGAGGCGTCGGCCGAGCGCCGCAAAATCGATATCTGGATGGAGGTCCTTCAGCGCCTTGGAGCCCGCCTTGGCGAGCTCCTGTCGCCTGCTTGCGCCGAAGCTCGCGGACTTGTGGTGATAGACAAACACGTGGTCCGCCACCGACAACCGGTAACCGGCTTTCGCTACCCGCGCGCACCAGTCGTTTTCCTCGCCATATCCGGCTGGAAATGCCGCTTCGTTAAACCCGCCCAGCTCAACGAAGATGTCGCGCTTGATCAACGTACAAAACCCGTTGAGCAGGGGCACAGACGGAAACGCCTTCTGGGCATTGGTCCGGACGAATCCACTCAGCTCTTCCAGGTTCATATTCGGTGGAAGATCGTTCACGCACCATTTGCCATTGACGTCGTGCACTTCCGGCACGGACTGATAGGTCGCCGCGTTCGAAACCGGACCGACGCAGGCCGTGTTGGGATGGCTCACTGCGCATTCGAGCAGACCCTCGATCCAGCCTTTGGTGACGATCGTATCGCTGTTGAGCAGAATGACCCAATCGGCTTCCGACCCGAAGATTCCGCGATTGGCCGACCGCGTATAGCCCAGATTTTCCGTATTCCGGACAATCCGCATCCAGGGTTTGTCCTGCATGAATTCGCTGACGCGGTTGTGCGCGACAATCGAAGACGCATCGTCGACCACGCAAACGGAATGCGGCACAGACGACGCCCGGCACAACGAGCGGAGGCAATCGAGCGTTTCATCGACGGCATTGTGCATGCACACGATCACGTCGATCGACCCGAATTCGCGGTAGCGCCATGACCATCGGGAAATGTCGTCACTGACCGCGGAATCCGGCGGCGCCTTCGTCTCTGCGCTATCGGCAACGCCGCTCTTCAGCGCGCGCAAATAGGCTCCATCTTCAAGATAGGGAATTTGGGCCGTAATGTTTACGTCTTCGAAGGTCGATTCGCCGAAACCGAATTCCGCCTCCGGCTTGGAGACCTTGATCAACTCGACATCCTGAAAATTCACCGAGAAGGGCTCGCTGAATTCGATGACGATAAAGTCCTCCGAAGAGCCGCGCTCTTCATCGAGAACGGCGGCAGCCTCGTCGCGTACGTCGACCCATGAGCCGAACGTGATTTTTTGCGGCGTTTTGGTGACCAGCACGCGGTTGGCGATTGCAGCAAGGCGCGCGTCCCGCGATTCCTTGCCGCCATCGACCAAGTGCGTAGTCCTACGCAGAAGAAAAATGTGGTCGATCGTGGCCCATTGGCGCTTCTCGATCTTGCTCGCGATCGCGTTCGAGTCGGCGCTTGCAACGAAACTGAACGTGTAATCCGTCAATTCTTCGAGCACGATACGCTTGGTACGGATCTCCAGGCGGCAATAATTGGGAACTTCCACCGCGGCAATGCCGAACGCATAGCGGGCCGCAGCTGATGGCGTCTGGCCGGGCAGCGGTCGCGCCGGACGAAGCACAACCGCAGGCACGCCGCGCGCTCGCTTGTTGTAGACAAACCATCCGGCGGCCGCCTGGAAGCGTCCCATTGCCTCGCTGAAATCCAGCCCGTTCGGCCAGGACGACAATTGCGCGTTCTCGATCAGATTTTCGGAAGCGCTTTCACGCGCGGGCGCGATCGACTTTCTGCAGAACACCGCCTGTTCGCCACAGGCAACGCCTGCAATCTCGCACCAGGTATCGCTGCCGGCGATGTCTCCGGAGATCAGCACCCTGACAAAGCAATCCTGTGCGGGCGGTCGGCTTTCGCACGTTCCGGCCGTGCGCGTCAGAAAGCTCCAATCCGTTCTAATGCCGAATACGGCCGATGCGATCGTTCCGGAACGATCGCCAAGTTCGACCGTCACCTGGAATGGCGCGGTTGAGCGGGCCGCGAGACCGAAGAGAACGCTCGCCCCAACTTGCTCCACAGCTTCGGCGGAGATCGTTTGGCGCAATATTTCCATACGATCGCAGCGCCCTTCCGGACATTTGAGTGCGATCAAAGTGCCGGACAACCCGTAGTGCCGGGAAGCTTCGTGGCTGAACGCATAGTAGGACTGAAAAGCTTCTGCGACCGCATTGCCGACGGTCCACGACTTCGGAGCGCCGTCGTTCCAATCGCGAAACGTCGGATCCGCGACCAACTCGCCCAGGCGGCGCGACAGGCACTCCGGCTCCGTCCATCGCGTTTCGTCGCCGTCGGCGACAACCGCAGCATAGATGTCGCCATCGGGAGCGCGATCGAGCGCAACCTCGTCGCTTCCCAAAGACAAATCGACATCGGCGACAAGAGCCGGCGCGCCCGTTTTCGTACCGAAATAGACCGCCAGCTTGAGGCCGAGCGCCAGCGTTTCCGGAAGTAGCACGCGCGAGGAGACCGTGAGTGCATTGTTCCAGCCTCTGACGACCGAAATCCCAAGCGCGTCGCGCAGGCTTGCGCTCTCGCCGATTTCAAAGCTGCCCGCGATCGCAATATGCGCATCATCGCGCAACAGGTCGGCGATAGTCAGCCTTGGAAAGGTCAGGCGGAAGCTCCTCAGGCTGTCTCCGTCGTCAGAGATGCTCACCCGAGCGGCGTTTGGCGGCAGGCGTTCTCCGCGCAGCCAGACATTAATGAGATTTCGGCTGACGACGGTGTCCGAAGAAATCCGCAACAATCCCGATATCTCGCTGGGAGATATTTCGACGATCTTGATTTCCGGACAAACGGTTTCCGGAGCGATCACGAACCGGCGGGACGGTGCGATCGCGCTGCCGTCCACGGCAAGAACCGCGACCTGATGGGACTTCCCATCATAGTATCGCTGTGGGATCAGAATGTCGAACCCGTGGTGGATATTGTCCCCCAAAAGTTGCTTGAGGTTCGCGCGAGGGCGATCGGCGACCACGGAGCCGATTTCAACATCATCGATGACGATCGACACGCGCAGGCTCTCGGACGGATTGCTGCGGGCCGATGCCCAACCCCGCAGGAACATTTTGTTTTGAATGAAGAAGTGCCCGTAATGCTCTCTTTCCTCGCCGACGGCTTGCAGGTCGAGGTCGTCGGTCGCGTCCGAAGCCGGCTGCGCCGCGCCATAGCGGTCGGACACGCCGTTATCCCGCGCGCCAGCGGCCGGCCGCCCGGAAAACGCGGCAAGCACGCCGGAAAAGCGACGTGGTCTTATCCCCGCCATATCGGGAATCCGTGCGTTAGCTGCGTGCCAGATCCAGTCACGTTCGTTTCCCATCTCGTCGCCGGCCGGCGCGTCTATTCGAGCAGGCCTGCCAGATATTCACGATATGCCGATTGCTTGAGCGTTGCGAGAAGCCCGCGAAATTGCGCCTCGGACAGGAAACCCTGCTGCAGGGCAATTTCCTCGAGGCAGGCAATCTTAAGTTTTTGCCGTTGCTCTATCAGCCGGATAAACGTCGCAGCGTCGAGCAGCGCCTCATGCGTGCCGGTATCGAACCAGGTGATGCCCCGGCCGAGCCGTTCCACCTGCAATTCGCCGCGCTGCAGGTAAAGCTCCATCAGGGCCGTGATCTCCAGTTCGCCGCGCCTGGAAGGTTTGAGGCCTGCGGCAAAGTCCGAAACACGGCCGTCGAAAAAGTAAAGACCCGTCAGTGCCCAATCCGAACGGGGCGCGTTCGGTTTTTCTTCCACCGAAAGCACTTTTCCGGTGGCGTCAAATTCGACGATACCGAACCGCTGCGGATCGTGCACGCGATAACCAAACACCGTGGCACCGCTTGTCCGCGCGGCAGCCGAATAAAGCAGCGTCGTCAACCCTGCCCCATGAAAGATGTTATCGCCCAGCACCAGCGCCACGGGCTCCCCGCGGCAGAACTCGCGGCCGATAATGAAGGCTTGCGCCAGTCCCTCCGGTTTCGGCTGGACGGCATATTGGATGCTGAGCCCCCACTGTTTTCCATCGCCCAGCAGCCGGACGAAGTTGGCGCTGTCCTCCGGCGTCGTAATCAAGAGGATTTCCCGGATGCCCGCCAGCATAAGCGTGGACAGCGGGTAATAGACCATCGGCTTATCGTAAACGGGCAGCAGTTGCTTGCTGATCACCTGGGTCAATGGGTGCAGCCGCGTGCCCGCGCCGCCTGCGAGAATGATGCCTCTCATTGCCGTGCTTCTGCCGCCACCGCAGCCAGACCGAGCCGGTCTCCACGATATGTGCCGGCGCCTTTCGGTCCATCGCCGTGCTCGATGTACCACTTTACCGTCTTCGCGAGTCCGGATGCGAAGTTCTCCTGCGGCTGCCATCCGAGCGCCTTGCGAATCTTCGTGGCGTCGATCGCATAGCGCGTATCGTGCGCGGGGCGATCGGTGACGAAGGTGATCAGCTTGCGCCGCGAGACGCCGTCCTTCGGCGGTACAAGCCCGTCGACCAGATCGCAGATCGCCTGCACGACTTCGAGGTTCTTGCGTTCGGAATTGCCCCCGACATTGTAGCTTTCACCGAGCTTGCCGCGGGAGAGGATGGTTTCCAGCGCGCGAGCATGATCGTCCACGTAGAGCCAATCGCGAATTTGCGCGCCGTCGCCGTAGACGGGCAGCGGTTCGTAGGCGAGCGCCTTGAGCACCATCAACGGAATCAGTTTTTCCGGAAACTGCCACGGGCCGTAATTGTTCGAGCAGTTCGACATGACGGCAGGCACGCCATAGGTGGCATGCCATGCCCGGACCAAATGGTCGGAACTCGCCTTCGATGCCGAATAGGGTGAATTGGGCGAATAGGGGCTTTGTTCGTGGAACAACCCATCCGGCCCCAGCGAACCGAACACTTCGTCCGTCGAGACGTGGTGAAAGCGAAACTGGTCGGCCAGTTGTCGCGGGCAACGCGACAGATAGCTCCGCACGGCTTCAAGCAGAATGTAGGTTCCGACGATGTTGGTCGTGATGAAATCGGCGGGGCCGTCGATCGAACGGTCGACATGACTTTCCGCGGCCAGATGCATGACGGCGCGCGGCCGGTGGGTATCGAAGATCGCGCGCAAAGCGTCAGTATCGGTGATGCAGGCTTTGACGAACCGGTAGCGCGGGTGTTTCTCGAACTGCGACAGGGCGTCGACATTGGCCGCGTAAGTCAGCTTGTCCAGATTGACGACGACATCGTCGGTCTGCGCGAGCAGATGCTGGATCACCGCCGATCCGATAAAGCCCGCGCCGCCCGTTACAATGATCGCAGATGACATTTCCGCCCCGAGCCCAAAATCAGCTAAGTCCCCAGCCTATCAGAAAAATTCCGGAAGGCCAGCGAGCCGGGGATGGCCGCGGTCGCGCTCGATAACGACGGCTTCGGCATCCTCAATAGGCCAGCGCACACCGAGCGCGGGATCGTTCCACAGGAGGCCCCGCTCGTGGTCCCGCGAATAGGGTGCGTCGACCTTATAGAGAACCTCCGTGTCGGGCTCCAGGGTGCAGAAGCCGTGCGCAAACCCGTCCGGGATGAACAGTTGATTGCCCAACTCGGCGGTCAGGGTTACCGCGACGCTTTGGCCATAGGTCGGAGAGTTCCGTCTGATATCGACCGCGACATCGTAAACGGAACCACGCAGAACCCTCACCAGCTTGGCCTGTGCGAAAGGCGGAATCTGGAAGTGCATCCCGCGAACGACACCTCGGTCGCGAGACAGGGATTGATTGTCCTGAATGAAGGCCCGATCGATCCCCGCCGCAGCAAACGCGGCGCGGTTATAGGTCTCGGAGAAATAGCCCCGGACGTCGCCAAAGCGTGACGGCGTGACGTGGAGAACGCCACCGAGCGAAAGAGTCTCGACCTTCAATGCCATGCCATGTCTCTTGTGCTTGATGCGCCCGGACGATGTTAACCTTTATCCGCCGGTTTCCGGCTAACCCATCTTAACCTCGGCGAGCACATTCGAAAGGGCATCGCGCCAGGAGGGTTGGAAAATTCCGAACTCTTGCTGAATCCGGGAACAGTCGAGAACCGAATTTGCGGGCCTTGCGGCCGGGGTCGGGTATTCGGCAGTCGTGATTGGCGTCATCTTCGGGGGTGAAGCGAACCCGACACCTTCATTGATGGCCTTGGCAAAGCCATACCAGGTGGTGGGCTCCCTGCTGGTGAAATGGAAGGTACCCCAGGCGCCGCGGCCGTCGGCGCGTGCAAGCACCATTTTCTGCAAAGTCTGCGCGATATCCCGGGCGGAGGTGGGCGCACCGTGTTGATCGGCCACCACACGCAACTCGGGCCGCTCCGCGCCGAGCCGCAGCATGGTCTTCACAAAATTGGCCCCGTGGCCGGCAAAGACCCAGGACGTGCGCACGATAACGTACCGCGCCATGTTGCTCCGTATTCCCCCCTCCCCTGCTTCCTTTGTCCGGCCATAGACGGAGAGAGGGCAGACCGGGTCGTCTTCGACATAGGCACCCGCCTTGCGTCCGTCGAAAACATAATCCGTCGAAATATGCGCAAGCGCGGCGCCGATCCGCTCGCAGATACGCGCGATTTCTGTCGGCGCATCGCCATTGATGGCCATCGCGAGGCCCGGCTCGGATTCCGCACGATCGACCGCCGTATACGCAGCCGCATTGATCACGAAATCCGGTGCTATGGGTTCGATCGCCGAAGCAATAGTCGACGGACTCGAAAAATCGCAAGCGTCGCGTCCAAGTTGAAAGACATCTATTTGTCCCGGCCACGACAGTCGCGCGAGTTCGCGACTCACCTGACCGGATTTGCCCAAAATCAAAACGCGCAAGTGAATTGAACCTCCGCCATCAACGCTTCGACACGATGCCTTGGCCTCTAAACATAATCTGCAATATCAGCCGATTTCCACCGCCTGCAACCGCGCACCTTCGCCGTCGCTAGGTTGCAGAATATCTACGCCATAGCGCTCCCGGAATAGCGCAGCCAATCTTTGAAGCGTCGCCGAGCGCGCCGGCGCTTTCTTCGGAAAATTCGCCGAGGCCGTCTCCAACGCATCTCTCAATCGTCGCACATTGGCGGCAATGCTCAATTCGGACAGGAAATATGCGATGCGCCTTTGGCGCTCGGCCGCAAGATTGAAGCGGCCGTCGCAAATTCCGTCCAGAGCTATCTGCAGTTCTGCATCCGTATCGGCAGGAATCACAATGCCCGCCGCAATCAGTTCCGCGAACGGAGGAACGCGGCTCACCAGGGTAGGAAGTCCCATTGCGAGCGCTTCACCCATCTTGGCCGGGCTTTGAAACGCGGCTATCCCGGACGCGGCGTCCTGGAGAAGGCACACGGCATCGGCGCATTGAATGAGGTCCGGCAATCGCGCAAAAGGTTGCGGCCCGAAAATTCGGATGAAGGAAGGGTTTTCGCCGGCAAGCCGCGCCAATGGGTCTGAAGTGTTGTCGGCGCCGATCACGCACATTGTTAAGTCGGGATCGGCGCGCCTGACAATTGCATGCGCGACACGCATAAGTCCCTTGTGATCCCGCGGCGTTCCCAGAAAGAGAACGACCTTTTCGCGATCACGCATCCCCAGCGAGTGTCGGATATCTCTCCGCGTTCCCTCATCGGGAATGAATTTGCTCTCGTCGCGGGCGTGCCGCAATATCGAACCGTTGAACCGGCCCGCCAGCGCCTCGTTTGGCGCGGTGATCGCGTCGGCATCCCGCGCAAGCGTGTCGCAGTACCGCGTCCATAGTTCGCCGGCGGGATTATCGCTTTCGGGTGCCACGATTTGCAATTCGTCGATGAGCCGGTTGAACGTCAGCGGCGTTTGATTTTGGAGGAATGCGAGTTCGAGATCGTCGGCATCCAGAACGAGAGGGCAGCGGTCCCGTTCGCTGAGAATCATTCCGAGAAGAAGACTGTGCAATCGCGGCTTGCTCACGCAAACGACATTGTAGGGTCCGGCGCTCGGCAGTCCCCGCAAGCCGGAGAGATATGTTGCCATATCCTTTGCGGCGAATCCGCGTATCGGAATCGCCGAGTCGCGCATCGGAAGCCATATTTCGCTGTCATGATGCGGAACCAGGGTACCCAGCAATTCGACATCGAAATCCTGCGATGCCACGTCCCCGATCGTGTGAGCCCGGCCCAGGGCGTTTTGACCGAGGCTGCAGCAAATAACGGCCATTTTTGGTTTATCGTTCAAGCCGCCGACAATCGCAGATTTTGGGTTGAGCAATCTCAGCGGCGGAATCGCAGCGCCTTTTCCGGTTCCTTTGGCGGCCGCACGGGCATGGATCTTGCGCAACGGCTCAGGAGAATTCGGCGCACCGGCGTTCTTCAGGCGCGAAGGCGATCCGATCTCAAACAGCGCAGCCGAGGTGAGATCGATTGACCGGCACTCCGTGCTTAATTGAATGCAGAAGAACAGATCGAGTTGTGGATCGATGCGAGGCGTCTTCAGTTCGGCCGAGTACGCCTTAACGGTATTGTCGTTCGTGATCGAGCCGAAAAAACGCCCAACGATTTCCAGTTTTTTGGAATCGTTCATCGTCACAAGATACACGCCGTCGATTATGGGGCGCATTTCTTCGCGGCTGGCCCCCCGCAGAACAATTTCCGCACCCAGGTTTCGGGTTCCGATCGCCGAGGGATCGAGCGGCGTGAGCAAACGCAAAGCGCGCGCCGCGCGGTCAATCGTGATTTGCAGTCCGTGCGTCGCCCGCGATTGAGCAATCGAAACAGCAAACTCATGGGAGCTACCGAGAAAATCCACGAACCAACCGGGCGCGATCCTGCCCATTCTTTCGAGCGACATGTCCGCTACCGAAGACACGTTGTTGAAATTCTCGTTGGCGATCGGTCGTCCCGGCACCCTGGGAGTGTGTGTTGGAACGTGACCGTTCCCGTCCAGATAACGAATCGGTAGCCGCCCAAAACCCGCCAACTCCTGCGCGCCCCGCGTAAAGTCTTCGTCCGACGGAATTTCGGCGCGGCCGAAATTCATTCTGTGCCGCCCGATCCAGTTTTGCCCTCTCGCAATGCATATTTGCGGGATGCCCTTGCGGAAGCACTGGACCGCCAGATTCAGACCGGCAAGTGGTGCCGTCAAATCGACGATTGACAATTCCGCGATATCTTCGCCGCGAAATACAATCGCCGCCAGCCCAAGCTGGTTGACCAAACAATGCCGATCCAGCGGATCATCCGATTTATGCAAAAGTCGGGACGTGTCCTGTCCATCGAAGAAATCGGAATAGACGATGCCCTCTGTGCCGACGATCTTTCGCTCGACGGCAATATCGTCATAGGCGGCGATCATTCTTCGAATGTATCCAGCCGGATAGATCAATCCTTCCTTCAGGAGCAGGCAATAATCTCCCCGGCGCAGTCGCGATGCATCGAGGTTGCCGTCAGAAGCGACTTTGAGATTCCTGAACCGCGCGATCCACGTCCCCGGCGAACGATCGCTTTGCCAGATCAGGTTGATGCTATCGACACTATCGGCGATGCGGGAAAGAACGTCGTCCAGCGCAGACGCCTGCCCTTCGGTTGCGATGACAAAAGCGACGATCAATTGCTAGCTCCGCTTGACCGGCACAACCGGACACGGATCCAGAATATTTCCGGCTTCCTCGAGTGCGGCGATAATTTCGGTTTCCGGTACCGTCCTGGCGCCCAGAAGCCGCTGGCGCGCGGCCAATTCGGCGAAGCGCCGGAGCGCCGGGATGCCCTGGGCATCTCCCAACCCTTCCATCGAAGATCGTTCGCGGCGCGCATCCCCGGCCCATAAATCCAGAAGAAGAGGGTGCTTCATCCGATGGATTGCTCCATCGCCTTCGGCGTCACTCAGCCGTTCCAGGAATTCCGCGCCGCCTCCGAAACGCAGAGAGCGAAACGGACCATAAGACTCAAGAGCCTTCTTTGTCGCCATCACGGACCGGGGCACAGTTCGCAGTGCCGACTGGTTTTCGAAAAAGACGAATGCGCCGGATGGCCGCACGGCAATCGACCGGGCAAGAACAGCAGATGTTTTCCGCGCGAGCAATGTCTCGATCTGCAATCCAATACGAGACGGAACTGCAAAATCGGCTGCGTCGTGAAAAGTCGCATATTCGCCCTGCGCGGATTTCAGCAGAGAATTCCGGATGTTGAAGACGCCCTGGCTGCGATCCGATCTGAAGATACGAACGCGGGTGTCGTCCCTGGTTTCTTCCTCGATTGCGGCCATCGTTGCGTCAGTGCTGGCATCGTCACATATCAAGAGTTCGATATTGCTGTATTGCTGCTGTAATATCGAACGCAGGGAATATCCCACCGTTCCGGCGGCGTTAGAGACTGCCATAATCACCGAAACGAGTGGGCCGCGGGGAATTGTGGGGTTATTTTGGAACCGGATATTGCAGAGGACATTCTCGCCGAATGCGACCGCGATTGCCGGCTCGACGTTGAACGTCGAAAGGAAGCTGTTGAGGTATTTGCAATACAGCGCCTCCGACCGCCCCACTTCCCCGTTGCATAAGAGAAGAAAGTTCTGCGGCTCAAGCACGAACAGACGCCTCTTGGCTTTATAAAGCGCGTCGATCGCGCCGGCGGCATCGGCTCCCGCATGAGAGAGCGCGTGAGCATCCAACTTTCCCGATGGTAACAGGAAAGCGCCGAGATATTGCGCATGCGGACTGTCGAGCATTCGGGCAAAAGCCGCCAGCTTGTCATTGCGGAGAACGGAGGCTGCGTTTGCGTCCAATAAGGCGCGGGCAGCGCCCGTGTCGCCGACCGCGGCATATGTCTCGACCAGCGGAACGAGCATCGCTTTTTTTTGTGGTTCGCCGATCTGCGGCCAGGTTGCGAGCGCATATCGGGCGAGGTTTTCCGCGGTTTCGAAGCATCGCGTCTCGACCGCAAATGCAAGCGCTTTCGTCAACCATGCCCCAGCGTCGGACTTCCCGCTAAGTGCCAGGTCGTCATTGAGTTTGCGCAGCTTCATCTGCGAACGATCATTCGCCGTGACCGACGCTTCCCCGGTACCGTCCGTTCCCTCGGCTACGTAAACGCCCGAGCGCGCTCTCCTGGCCAATACAGCCGCTTTCGAACTCAGACGATTTGCGCTGCGCCGCGCCAGATTGACTCCTTTGGCCAAATGGCCGCGATCGAGTCTGCCGATTACGCCTGCGAGTCGCGCAAACGCATGCATGCGTGCGAGCGAACCAGCCGGCGTCGATGCGACGATTGCCAACGATGCGGCGCCTTCGCTCATGCGATCGGTCGCATCGCGCGCCGAATGAAACTCGCCGAATCTGACGACGCCGCGACCGGCCAGCCGAATTGCCAGCATATAGGACGCTACATCGCGCGCGAGCGTCAACGATCCGTGAAATCGATCCCGAACATGCCGCAATGTCGATTGACGCAAATGCTGCCCCTGCGCGTCGTATTGAATGACGTAAAGCTTGAGTATTGGACTGCCGCGAAGGATTTGGGCCGCCAGTTCCACGATCAGTTGTCTCTCCCGGGCAAGCTTAAGGCTGGATCGTCCGGGTCCCCAGCGAAAGCTCAAATTGTTTCCGCGTTCGACGATATAGCCCGCCTTTCCGGATTCAATTTCGAACTCCAGCGTTGCGGGCGCTCCCACGACCAAATTCGCCCGCCCCGCTCGATGCAGAAACGACATATCGAGCGTCACGAACCCTTCGTCGGAATTCTCGAAAAACTGAGGCAACTGAACCAGCATGCGACTCGATACTCCAGCGGCCGCGACCCGCGACGCCGGATCAGACGTCGTGTCGGCCACCTCTCATGTCTCGGAAGGCATTGTTTAACATGGCAGGCCACGAAATCGCATAGGCGAATCGATCAGTTGGGAGCCAAATCCAAGTAGCTCCTGGTGCTGACCCCGACCCATTGATCCAGGATACTGCCCAGATCGAGCGCAACGCCCCCTCTCATCCTTGCCTGCTCGACAAGCCATTTCCCAAGATAACCAGCACCCACCAGAACCAGCCGATTGCGCGGGAGTTCGCCAAGCTGCTCAGCCACCTCTTCAACGATCTCCGGCAGGAAACGCGAAGGTTGTGGCCGCTGGCGAAGCAGCGGAATGGATGCAAATCGCGGCGGCACGACGATGTCGCCCACGACGCGCACGCCGAATCGCTGCCGCACCACCTCCGCCAAGCCGGGGTGGCACGAGATCAGAACGACCTCCCGCGAAGCCTCAAAAAGCTCGGGGTAAAGGTCCCACCGCGCGAGATCCTGATGCAAGTGGCATGACGTAAACTGGCGCAATTTCGGCTCTCGAGAGTCAAAGCGCTCCGCGTTCTCGAATGTATAAAGAATGGACCGCAACCCTCGCCCGACACGGCTCGCGCCGAGTTCATCGTCTTCCGAAAGCCTGACGTCCCGCAATATGCGCGCAACCGTGGGAACGCCGAGGCAATCGGCATTCCAGATAGCGGAAGAAATCTGCCGTGAAATTCTGGCTCTATCGGACGCGCCGAGTTCGGCGCCCCACCACAACCGCTCGCGCTCGCCGGTGTCGGCTTGCGCAAAATCCGAAAGACTGGGTTCATAGACAAGACAACTGCTTTCGCCGTCTCCAACCCTTATGAACGAGAAATTCCGACCGTTTGCCAGACTGTCGCGAACCAATACGATAAATTTTCGGCATTGTGCCTTCGATATATCCGTGTCGAACAGCGCCGGCGGCGCCCGCGTCGCCAGTTCGCGTTCCAGCGCTATGACACGGCGGAGGATGGATTTGGGGTTCTCCCGTACTGCGGATCGTTCCAGCATCGTGAGAAATTGCGCGTTGTGCGCATCGCCGTCGGCAGCATCCGTGCGCTTTCGCGGAAAGAATGCGAATATGATCCTGCTGAGGCGGACGCCCGCGATCGTATAATCGGGCTTCCCGCGCAGACTGCGCATATATCGCCTGACGAGAGGCCGAATTTTCGTCCCATCGGCGCGTGAGGAATAGATATTCGCGAGGCCGACAATGAAGTTGCTGTCATGCGCCCGCGTCCGTCGTCCGTCCATCAATGTGCGAAGCCCCGCTTCGGCGATCTCGGCTTTCCCCGCCTTCAGCGCGGCATGAATCGTTTTGCGGACCAGATCGGCGTCTTCGGGAAATCGCGCCGCGGCCTTGGCCCAGAAATCCGTGTGGTCCTGATAAGGCTGCTCATGCAGCAATATCTCGCCCCGCAAATGCGTTCCGCGCCAGGGATCGATTTTTGCAAGCCTGTCCGCCAGCCGATTTGCCTGGGAAATATTGCCGGCGGCGAGACATTCCTGCCCCCTCCGGCGCAGCGCCCGGGGCGACCGCGGAATGCGGCTTAGAATCTCATTCCAACCACCCGAGACCGCCCCGGAAATGCTTTTGGAATTCCGCATCGGATCGGTCCTGTCCGCAACGTCGTCCAGTCTAAATCTTACGATGATCCCGGACGTTCGCCGCAAGCAGGTGCAAAATCATAAATACCACCGACGCAACCAGCAGAACGCCTGCTTCATCGAGCAGCGCGTCCGGCACCGCCGTGTCGGTTGGCTGCGTCGCATTGGAGACCGGAATCAGAAACACAACCTGCTGAGTTGCCATGCTCTCGGCAGAAGCCATTGCCTGTTCGGCGGACGACAGTTCGGCTTCGGCGACCGGACGATCTATGGGTTGCGCCGTCTCGACGGCGTTCCAGGCGAAGGTCAGCTGGTCCTTGGCGTATTTGATTGTCGCCTGCTGCATCGTCTGGGTCAGCATCGTGACGAAGTCGGTCGACGCAGCCAAAACCGCTTTGCTGATTGCCTGGGCGCGTTTCGAATCCCAATCCAGCACATTGATCGTAATCAGCAGCGTCGTGGGATCCTGTGTGACCGTCACCATCTGCTGATAATAAACCAAGAAGTCTTCGTCGCTGGCGCCGGGCGCCAGACGCCAGAACGGACTATGCGACGGCGACGAATAAATGCCGCGCAGATGAAACTTCTTGTCGAGGATTTTCAGCATCTCGGGCGATTGAATGTAGGCCATCACCTCGCCGCTCTCCGTCGATCCACCGGTGCTGCCGAGCAGGCTGCTGCCCATCATCGACGATAAGCTGGTGCTCATCGAAGAAGAGTTTTGCAGGTTGATGATTGCAATCGATTCGTAAAAGGAATCCGCGAACCCGTAGAGATAGACAAATCCCATCAGGCCGATGATCGGGACGACATTCCAAAACGTGAAAAGATTCCAGACCCGGCGGGCCCACTCCCACGACAGCGCCGGCCGGCCGCCGGTCGATCCGCGCGCGCCACCCGAAGATGGCAGAGCCACATCTGCCGCGTTGCCGGCCACCGTCGGCACTTGTCCCAGGGTCGTCGGGCCGGCTGTTGCCACTTTGATCTCCTTCTCGCTTCGATAGTGCTACCAGACAACCTGCATGCCAATCAACGATTTGCCGGCCACGGCGCACAGGAAGCGCACGGCCTCAAATCCCTACTTCGAGCACAAACTCCTCGTCGACCAGTTCCGGGCCGGCCTCCGGCACATCGGGCTCGGCGTCATCGTTCTTAACCATCAATGCCTTATAATGCTTGATCGCGTCATTGACGTCCGGAAACGGCGTAAGCCTTCCTTCCTCCAGGACGAATGCGGTCTCGAAAATATCGGCAGCTTCTTTGGGGGTACTGGTGGCAAGAACCAGGGCCTTGTCTCGACCCAGAGATTTTAAGATTTCGATGGCTCTCGGCTTGAACTCTTTGTCGACGGCCGCAGCGCGCTCGTCAAATATGCAGACATCGAATCCCAACCCGACGCCCAACGCCAATACGAGACGGGACTTGATGAATCTCGGGCAATCGGCCAGCCGCTTGTTCAGAAATTCCGAAATTTCGGCAAGATCGGAAATCCTGCGCAACACGTCATCGTCGTCGACGCCATACAATCTCATGAGAAATCTGATATTTGTCGCGACCGACGAAAACGCGACAAGAAAATCGCCTTGCGGCAGGGGCCACGATACGCTCGACGTCCGCTCGATCGTGCCGCGATCGGGATAATCTGTTCCGCAGAGAAGGCGAAGCAGCGTGCTCTTTCCCGATTTCGGCGGAGCGAGGATCAGAACCCGTTCTCCGGGTTCCACTCGCATGTTCAGGTCGTCAAACAGCCAGCGCGAGCTGTTGCCGCGCCCCACACGCTTGCCGACATTGCAAAATTCAACGCTCACGCAGGCACCCTGTGCCGGACATAACGCTCCAGCAAGAGACCCAGTATCAGCAGGCCAGTGGTACAAGCTCCGACATAGAACGGATTTCCGATCGGCGTTTGGTACGAACTGAACCAATAGGTGCGCATCAGCTCCGAAACATGGAGCATGGGATTCCAAGTCAGATAAACCCAATAGTTCGACGGAAGCGATGTGATCGAGAAGTAGACACCCGAAAGTATCAGCCCGAAACGCCAGATAACCGAGAGCAGTTTGAGAGCCGGGGGGAAGACCCGGATGAGGGGCATCAGCGTCAGCCCGAACCCAATCCCCAAGATCCAGCTCATCAGATAAATGATCACCAACCCTGCCGTGTAACGTGGAACCCCGCCGCCCTCAAAATAGTCGGCCCCGATGAGCACCACGATAAACACCGAACTATATGTGCAGAGAACAGATGTTGCCTTGGCCAGCATGATGTCCAGCGGCGTCACATGCGGAAGCTGCAACAATTTTCGCTTTGCCGAGACGACCATAAGCATGCCGCCGGCGGTATTGTGGAATGTAAACCACGGTATTCCGCCAAGAATCAGAAACAGCACCGGCGGCATGGCCGGCGGACTCAGCGCATGGATGAAAACCTTCAGGACGATGAGCGCCGTCAGTGAAATGCACACCTCGGCGATGGCCCACCCATATCCGTAAACATAATTGGAATTTGAAGCTTGCATCTCCCGGACTGCGAGCGCCTTCACGACCCGGAGATGGGCCGCGAATGAGTCGAAGACGCCCGAATTTGTTGTGCTTACGGATTCCAAAACCTGTGCGCTCCGTTGCTGCATGGCCAACGGCGCCGGGGAAAATCACTCTTCGACCGCCGGGTCAGCATGGCTGGAATTTGTCACGAAATTCAGGCCATGACAATCCGTTCGCGCTTGTTCCGGACATGCCGCGTCGCATTTCGGGTATCCACGATCAAATCCATCGATTCGACGAGCCCGTCATAGTCGACAATGTCATGATCCGTCACGATCAGCGCAACATCGAACAATTCGGCGAACGCACCCGGCTCCCACGGCAAGGATGTCCGCCCCGAAAACTCCTTGTATTCGCGGGTCGGCGGAATTTCCGGTACCCACGGATCGAAATAGGCAACATGACTCCCATGTTCCTCGAGCAGGCGCATGATCGCCAACGCCGGGCTCTCGCGCATATCGTCGATATTTTTTTTATACGCCATTCCGAGCAGAAGCACGCGAGCGCCGTTGATGCTCCTTTGCTTGCGCGCGGACAGCACTTCGGCCACCACGTTGACGACCTGCCTCGGCTCGGCCGTATTGATCTCGCCGGCCAGTTCGATGAAACGCGTGGGAACCTCGAATTCGCGCGCCTTCCAGCTCAGATAAAACGGATCGATCGGGATGCAATGGCCGCCCAATCCCGGGCCCGGATAGAACGGCATGAAGCCAAACGGTTTTGTCGATGCGGCATCGATGACGTCCCAGATATTGATGCCCATCTTGCCATAGACGTGCTTCAACTCATTGACGAGTGCGATGTTGACCGATCGAAAGATATTTTCCGTCAGCTTGACAGCCTCGGCCGTCGCAGCCGAAGAGACCGGCACGACCTGATCCACGATCGAACGGTAGAATGCTTCGGCAAGCATTCGGCTGGCCGCATCGTCCGCACCGACGATCTTGGGGATACTTTTGGTATTGAATTTGCGGTTGCCCGGATCCTCGCGTTCCGGCGAGAACGCAAGGAACACGTCGCGGCCCACCTTCAACCCCGTGGCTTCCATGATCGGGGCAAGAATCTCTGCCGTCGTGCCGGGATAAGACGTCGACTCCAGGCAAACGAGTTGACCGGGGCGAAGCGTCCGCGCCACACACTCGGCCGTGCTCTTCACGAACGACAGGTCTGGTTCCCTGTTTTTGCTGAGAGGCGTCGGTACGCAAATCACGATGACATCGGCATAAGCCAATTCGGTGAAGTTCGTCGTCGCGCGGAATCGCTTGCTCGCGCGCATGGCGGCCGTTTGATCGTCGGACACCGTGCGAAGGGTCGAACGTCCCTCATTGAGGGCGGCGACCCGCTGGGCATCGATGTCGAATCCGACGACGTGACAGCCCTTGCTGTTGGCGGCCAACGCCAAAGGCTGTCCGACATAGCCCAAGCCGATAACGCCGATAAGCGCCTGGCGCGCCTCTATGCGCGCGACGCAATGTTCGACGTTTGTCGTCTCAAGATCGGACGCCGTTGCAGGTTCTGACGCCATTACCCAACCTCGTCTATCGACCGCTACTGGAACAGCAAGAAACATGCCAGAGAAAGGCATATCGGCAATGAATGCAACAGCAGTTGATCACACCATCGGTCAAGCACCGCCGGTTCAGAGTGCCCGCAGAATGCCACTTTCGCAGACATAGCGCTCGCCGGTCCTGGGGCATACCAGGCCGCCGCCCAGCCGGTCGCCGGTGCGGCTGACCCAGCCGAGGAAGCGCGCCGGGGCCCCCACCATAAGCGCGTGCGCCGGCACATCCGAAGTTACCACGGCGCCCGCCCCGATCACGGCGTATTCGCCGATCACGACGCCGCAGACGATCGTGGCGTTGGCGCCGATCGAAGCCCCTCGCTTCACGAGTGTCGGCTGGAACTCGTCCTTCCGTTCGACAAAGGCGCGTGGGGTACGAACATTCGTGAATACGGCACTCGGGCCGCAAAACACCTCGTCCTCAAGCGTCACGCCTTTGTAGACCGAAACGTTGTTCTGAATCTTGCAGCCGTTGCCGAT
>PLJH01000092.1 GCA_003139615.1 Alphaproteobacteria bacterium | reverse complement strand
CCTGCCGGTCACCGAACCCACGGGATCGATGATCGTCGATATCGGCGGCGGGACGACGGAAGTGGCGGTGCTGTCGCTCGGCGGCATCGTCTATGTGCGCTCGGTGCGCGTTGGCGGCGACAAGATGGACGAGGCGATTATCGCCTATATCCGCCGTCACCAGAATCTTCTGATCGGCGAAGCGAGTGCGGAGCGCATCAAGAAGGAAATCGGTTCGGCAGCACCGCCGCAGGACGGCAACGGCATCACGCTCGAAATCAAAGGCCGCGATCTCCTGAATGGCGTGCCGAAGGAAATCACCATCACGCAGCGCCATATCGCGGAAGCTCTCGCCGAGCCCACCAGCGCGATCGTCGAAGCGGTGAAAGTGGCGCTTGAAGCAACGCCGCCCGAGCTCGCCGCCGACATCGTCGACAAGGGCATCGTGCTGACGGGCGGCGGTTCGCTGCTCGCCAATCTCGATCAGGTGTTGCGCGAGGAAACGGGGCTCCCCATCAGCATCGCCGACGATCCGCTGTCCTGCGTGGCGCTCGGCACGGGCAAGGTGCTCGAGAACACCAAGGGCATGCGTCACATCCTGACGACCGCATTCTGACGAGGCGACCGGAAGCGAGCTTGTAAAGTCATGGCGAACGGGGCTTGGAAAATCGCGCGGGGTAAGGGCAGTCCCCAACTCCCGCTCGCGATTGTCGCCGTTATCGCCCTCGCAGTGGTGTTGATCGGCAAGGCGCAGTCTTCGGTGTTCGATCACGCCCGCGCCTATTTCTCCGACTGGACCGCGCCCTTGCTCGAAACCGCGCGCGGTCCGGTCAAGTCCGTCAGCAACTGGACGAGCGGCATCGGCAATTATTTCGACGTCTATCAGGAAAATCTGCGCCTCAAGGAAGACAATGCACGGCTCAGGCAGTGGCAGAATGCAGCGCTTGTTCTCGAGCAGCGCGTCAAGCGCTATCAGCTTCTGCTCAATGCGGTGCAGGACCCGTCTCTGGGTGCAGTGACCGCACATGTGATCGGCCGCGCCAATCGCCCGTTCCTCAACACGATGATCCTCGACGCCGGCAAAGCGCAGGGCGTGAAGCCGGGCGAGGCGGTGGTCGATGCCCGCGGCATGATCGGGCGTATCTTCCTCGCGGGCGATCACACCTCGTGGGTGATCCTGCTCACCGATCTCAACAGCCGCATTCCTGTGGCGATCGAGCCCGGCAACATCCAGGCGATCATGACGGGCGACAACACGGCCGCGCCCTCGCTCGAAACGCTGGGTCAGGGCGTGCAGTTGAAAGACGGCGACCAGATCGTTACCTCCGGCGACGGCGGCTTGCTGCCCAGCGGCTTGCAGGTCGGAACCGTGGCGGCGGACGGCAACATCTTTCGGTCCGTTCTTCTCTCCGATGCGGGCACGAGCGATGATGTGCGCGTCCTCAATCTGAAATCGCCGCCGGAACAGCCGCCCGCGCCGTCGCCGAACGATCTGCCGGTTGCCGCCGCAGGCTTGGCACCCCTGGCCCCGCCATCGGTCGCTCCGCCGCTGGCAAATGGCGCGGCTACACCGACCGGTCAGAAACCGCCTTCCGTGAAGCTGCTACATCCGCTGACGCCGGCGCCTGCCCAGGCAACCGCGCCGGTCGATCCGGACGACAGGTGATCCCATGCACGACCGCATTGGATTCTCGATTGGAAATGTCTTCGCGGCGGTGATTCCGTTTTTGTGCGGTGTTATCGGCGCGTTTATCACGAACATTCCGATTTCGATCTTCGGCAACAATGTCGTTCCGCCGTTGCTGGCGCTGATGCCGGTCTATTTCTGGTGTCTCGTTCGCCCCGACCTCATGCCGCCCTGGGTCGCGCTCGTGCTTGGAATCCTCGAAGATATGTTGTCGGGCGGACAGCCGGGCGTGTGGACCGCGGCCTTTGTCGCGAGCTACGCGCTGGTCGATCAGCAGCGTGAATCTTTTGCGGGTCTGGCCGGCTTCGGCGCGATCATCGGGTTTGCCGCGGCGATGTTCGCGGCCTCTGCGACGGCTTATGTCGTGAACGATTTCCTCTACTGGCGCATCCTGCCGGTATCGACGCTGATCGAACAATTCGCCATCACGATTCTGTTCTACATTCCGGGCGCGGCGCTCCTCAATCTCATCCATCGCCGTCTGGTCGGTCCATTGCGGAGCGACTTCTGATGCCGCTGTTCGACCGCAAGGACAAAAGCCGCTACGCGACCTTCACCCGCCGCACCCTGACGATGGGCGGCGGCATCGCTGCCATCATGACGGCGTTGGGTGCGCGGCTTTATCAGCTTCAGATTCTCGAAGGCGAAGAGTTCATGACTCGCGCCGACGAGAACCGCGTCAACCAGCGGCTGCTCGCACCTCTGAGGGGCCGCATTCTGGATCGCTTTGGCGTGGAGCTCGCCACCAACCGCCGCAATTATCGCGTCGACCTGATTCCGGAACAGGCGCTTGAAGGTGTCGATGCCGCGCTCGATACGATCGGCCGCATCATTGTCATCACCTCGCGCGAACGCGAGCGCATCCTGCACGACATCGCCGAGAACAAGCACTTCGTGCCCACAACAATCGCGGAGAATCTCACCTGGGACGAATTCGCCCGCGTGAATCTGCATCTGCCCTATCTCCCGGGCATTCAGCCGGAAGTGGGCGAGACGCGCAATTATCCGTTCGGCGACCAGCTTTCGCATGTGCTGGGTTATGTTGCCGCCGTCTCGCCCGACGACAAGACGAATGACGACGATCCGCTGCTCGACCTGCCGGGATTTCGCATCGGCAAGCGCGGTATCGAGAAGGCCTTCGACCTGCAGGTGCGCGGCACGGCGGGCGCAAGCCGCGTGGAAGTGAATGCCTATGGCCGCGTGATCCGCGAACTGGGCCGCGATCCGGGTGCGCCGGGCGCGGATGTCTATCTCACCATCGACAATGAAGTGCAGAAGTTCGTGGCGCAGCGGCTGGGCAATGAAAGTGCGGCCTGCGTGGTGATGGATGTGGCGAATGGCGACGTGATCGCGATGGCGTCCACGCCGGGCTACGATCCCAACGATTTCAATGTCGGCATCACGGAAACGCAGTGGAAGGGTCTCAATGAGGACGACCATCACCCGTTGATCAACAAGGTGCTGTCGGGCGTCTATCCGCCCGGCTCGACCTTCAAGCCGGCCGTGGCGTTATCCGCACTCGATTCAGGCCTGTTGCCTGCCGATTTCAGCGTGAACTGCACGGGCTCGCTGCAATTCGGCAATTACGTGTTCCATTGCTGGAAGAAGGGCGGCCACGGGCATGTCGACCTGCATCGCGGCATTGCGGCGTCCTGCGACGTCTTCTTCTACGAAGTGGCGAAACGCGTCGGCATCGACACGATCGAAAACGGCGCCCATAAGCTCGGTCTCGGTTATCAGACGCATATCGAGATTCCGGGCGAAAAGGCCGGCGTGATTCCCGGCCGCGCGTGGAAGGAAGCGACCTTGCACCTCCCCTGGCAGCAGGGCGAAACGCTCAACACCGGCATCGGCCAGGGCTATGTGCTCGTGACGCCCATTCAGCTTTGCATGCTGGCGGCGCGGGTCGCGAGCGGCAACCAGGTCGTGCCGCGCATCGTACATGTGGTGGGCCACACTGTGGAGCAGCGGCCGCAACTCAAGCGCCTCGAATTCTCCGATGCGGCACTTGCGGCCGTGCAATCCGGAATGAATGCCGTGACCAACGAGCCCGGCGGTACGGCTTATGCCTGGCGCATTCCCAATCCCGGTTTCGAGATGGCGGGCAAGACGGGCACCGCGCAGGTGCGTCGCATCAGCAAGGAAGAGCATCTGGCGGGCGTGAAGAAGAATGACGAGCTCCCCTGGAACCTGCGCGACCATGCACACTTCATCGCCTATGCACCGGCCGACAAGCCGCGCTATGCGCTGTCGATCCTGTTGGAGCACGGCGCTGTGACTTCGCACCCGCATGTGCAGATGGCGCGCGACATTCTTCTGTTCACGCAGCAGCGCGATCCCGCCAACATGACGGCCGGCTATCCGGTCAATGCCGCAGACAATGGAGGCGCGCGCCTATGAGCTCGAGGCCTTACGCGGCAGCGCGCCGGACGCTTTCCGTCGGCGAGAAGCTGCTCGAGATCAATTGGGGGCTCGTCGTCCTCATCACGATGGTCGCCTGCGTCGGCTTCGCGATGCAATATTCGGTGGCGGGCGGGCGGTTCCAACCCTGGGCAGCACCGCAGATGGAACGTTTCGTGGTGGGCCTGGCAATCCTTGTCGCGATTGCGCTGGTCGATATTCGCATCTGGATGAGCCTCGCTTATCCCGCCTATGGAGCAGCGCTTCTTCTGCTCGTGGCGACGACCGTGGTGGGCCATTTGGGCAACGGCGCGCAACGCTGGATCGCGCTCGGCCCCCTGCAATTGCAGCCCTCGGAGTTGATGAAAATTTCGCTGGTGCTCGCGCTGGCGCGCTATCTGCACGGTCTCAGCGTGGAAGATGTGTCGAAGCCGCTGAGGCTTGCGATCCCACTGGGCATGATTGTAGTACCCACTGTGCTCGTGCTGATGGAGCCCAATCTCGGAACCGCAACCATTCTGATGGCGGACGGTTGCTCGCTCTTGTTTCTCGCTGGCCTGTCCTGGTGGTGGATCGCGCCGGTGGTGACGGGCGTCGTGGCCGCGGTTCCCATCGCCTGGCAATTCCTGCTGCACGATTATCAGAAGCGGCGTGTGCTGACATTCCTCAATCCCGCCAATGACGCGCTGGGCGCGGGCTGGAATATCAGCCAGGCGGAAATCGCGATGGGCTCGGGCGGTTTCGGCGGCAAGGGGTTCGTGCAGGGCACGCAGAGCCAGCTCAACTTCCTGCCCGAAAAGGAAACCGATTTCATTTTGACGGCGCTGGGCGAAGAATTCGGGTTCGTGGGCTGCATCGCGCTGATGCTGCTGTTCGCCACCGTCATTTTTTACGGCATCCGCATCGCGATGGCCTCGCGCAGCCAGTTCGGCCGCCTGCTCGCCATGGGTATCACGCTCAACTTCTTCTTCTACATCATGATCAACGCCGCGATGGTGATGGGGATGATTCCGGTGGTGGGCATCCCCATGCCCCTCATCTCCTATGGCGGCACGGCGATGCTGACCGTGATGTTCGGATTCGGGCTCCTGATGTCGGTTCATGTCCACCGTCAGGTGGAAATTCCGCGCTCTTCCGGTGGAATTATTTAGGAATTCCGCCTTTCTGGACAGGCCGGAAACCCTCTGCTATAGGCGCGGTCCCTTGGCGGGTTCCCGCCTCCCGGGCGCTTAGCTCAGTTGGTAGAGCAGCTGACTCTTAATCAGCGGGTCGTAGGTTCGATTCCTACAGCGCCCACCAAATAAGTCAAAGACTTAGCAGCACTTCAGTCCGGCGGCAGAATACATTTGTCTCGCTATTGTCTCAAGGGCGAACAAGCCGGTGAGTCAGTGTGACTCAGCTAGGGCGAGAGGTTGAAAGCCAGATCGCGGCCAAGGCTCAGACAGAAGATGTTGAGCGGGTGACGCGAGCGCCTTCTCATCAATCGCCTTGAATAGGAACTGGGGCCGTTGCCCACGTCCCTCGACCATCGGCGTACGGCGCGTTCGTGATCGGCGCTGCTGAATCTCCATGGCGACGCTGTATCACTCGAACGAAATCGCCAAAACGTGCGGCACGTTTCGGTATGTTCAATGATGTGCCGGCACGTCGCCCTACGCTCATTGACAATTTCCTTGCAGGAGCCCCTGCATTGAGCTGCGGGCGCTAAAGCGTTAAGGTCGCGCGTTTACTGGGCGTCAACCCATGGGGCATCGCGATGCTCCTCTCACGAGGAGATACCGCGATGCGGATACTGTCGAAGCGTCAGCTAAAGGAGCTTGTTCTCTACTCCCCGCAACATGTGGCTCGCCTTGAGGCGGCTGGGTCGTTCCCGAAACGGATACAACTCGGTCAATGCAGGGTGGGATGGATCGAGCAGGAGGTATTGGACTGGCTTCAGAAGCGGATCGATCGCAGAGACCAGTCACTTCATGGCTCCCGATGAGGGAGTGCTGGGGCGGAGCGGCGACGCTCCGCCCCTTTTTTCTGGGGGATACGGTGGGCGATACGCATGGCGATACAGGTCGCATCTGGGTTTGCCCAATCTGATCGTGCTGACAGTGACGACCGACGATGCGCGCCTCGCAGACATTGTTCGTCGCGGCGAATTCCTTGGCGTCCATCATGGAGCATTTCTTTTCAAGGCGATCGGGGCCAAGGAATTGCGAGTGCCGGCGCGTTCGCTGTTGACCGAGCCGTGGGAGCGCAGCGGCCAGCCGTCGTTGCGTATCGATCAATAGTGCGCAATCTCGGCTGCCTATGACAAAAGAGGCCACACGATATCGATGGCTATTCTTAGGATTAGAGGGCTCCGTCGGAACTAGGACGGCTTTCTCGACAGGTACGACGCGCGGCGGATCCGATATCGCGATCAACAAATAGCTCGATGGCTCCAGCGATCGATATCAAGTTGCTAGTGTTGGGGCTATTAATTCCCGCGCCAGCGGCACTAAATCGCGAATACTTGGCGGGGACGACAACTTGGTAGGAGAGAAACACGAGGTATTCGGCCGTTTTGCCATAAGCGGAGCCATGCTGGCCGTGTCGGCGACCGTCGAACGGCTCTACCGGGCGTTGGCGCTCTATTACCGCTTTACGCGAAGGTGGACGCGGCGCGTCACGGCCCCGAGAGCCCGGCTGGCGCTCGCGAAGTTTGATCACGCGGCAGCCAAGTTCCTTAAATCGCCCGCGGGAAAGCGTGCTGTCGAGGCTTTTCGAGCGATCGACGACAGGCGCCGTGAGGCCCGAGATTGGATCACGGAATCGGCGCTCAAGGGCGATGTGTTTGCGCCGCCGGGATGGGTGGGATCGATCACGCTCCATTTGGTCGTCGTTCTGCTTATGATGCTGACTTGGTATGCGCGGCCGAAGATCGATGAGCAGCCGGCCGCGTTTGTGCCGGTCAATCTTGTGGCCGTGGCCGATGAAACAAATGTTGCACCCACCACCAAACCCGCCGCGCGCTTCGAGCCCATGGCTATTATTGCACCGACCGCGCCTCAAAATCTGAACACGGATATCCCGTCGCTGCCGCAGGTTGAAGTCGATGCGGAGCCGCCACCCGCCAAATTGGCGGATTCTCCCACAGCCCCGACTCCCACGCCGGTTGACACAGGCCAGACCGCGCCGCGGCAGGATCCCAATCAACCAAACGTTTCTACGCAGTCCGTGCAAAAACCTGCGAGCATGGCCACCCCATCGCCCAGTGCTGCGCCGAATTCGAAAATTGCGAACCGCTTGCTGCCGGGCGCCGGACCGGCGACTGAATCGACCGCGGATTTGGTCTCGCTTCTCAGGAGCCAGATCGAAGCCTGTTGGAGCCCGCCTGTGACAGCCGCGCGACCGACGCAATTCGTCATCGATGTCGAGATCTCTTTGAACCCGGATGGTTCGATTGGACAGCCGCCGCGAATGGTGGGGGATTCCGCGGCAGCAGCACCCCACGACCCCGCAATCCGTGCCGTGGCGGACGCATTGCGTAACGCCATTTACCGTTGCGCGCCCTACAAGCTGCCTGCCGATCTTTATGCGCAATGGCGCGATATAAACCCTCTCCATTTCGATCACTCGGCCTCGAACGAGCCTTAATTGCCCGTCTACATGCCTGCTTTCCAAATGGCTTAACATAGGATGGTCGTGATCTGCATAAATACTTGGAATATCGAGATAATTCACTTATCGCCTTGCGGCCTGTGAGGTAGTCTCCCCAAAATATTCGAAAAAGGCAGGGTTGTGGCTCGATTTGCCTTTGAGGCTGTCGATAGCGCGGGTGCGGTCGTGCGCGGTCAGATCGAGGCGCAGGCGCGCCCGATTGCGATCGAGCAATTGCTGGCGGCCGGCCAGACACCGCTTTCCTTGCGAGAGACCGGGGACGGGCGGCGTTCGCCGCTCGATTTCCTAAAATCTCTCCAACCCGGCGGCAACGACCTTTTATCGGTCATCCGAGAGCTTTCGAGCTTGCTGAAAGCCGGGCTTCCCGTCGAGCGCGCGCTCGGCGCGATGCAAAACCTGACATCGAACCGGCGCACCGCGCTGCGCGTCGGCCAAATGCTTGAGCGCGTGCGGGCGGGTGAGCCGTTGTCGCGTGCTTTGCGCCTCATCATTTCGTCAGATGATCAACACATCGAACATCTCGTTGCCGCAGGCGAGGCAAGCGGCCACTTGTCGGCAGTGATTGCACGCCTTGCCGCCAATCTTGACCGCGCAAAGACCATTCGGGAACGCGTCATCTCCGCACTGACCTATCCCGCATTCCTGGTCGTGACGATGATCGGCGTTTTGTGGATTATCTTCACCAACGTGCTGCCGAGGCTCGTGCCGCTGTTCTCTCATGCAAGGGTTGTTCTGCCGTTTCCGACTCGCGTCCTTCTCGCGATCTCGAATTTCCTGCAGTCCTATGGCTGGTTGCTGCTGGTTGTGTCGGTCCTGGCTGCTTGTGCGGCTATTTATGCGCTGCGGCGGCCGGCTGCGAGACTTGCGCTTGATCGGTTCTTCTTTTCGTCATGGCTGTTCCTGCGCGTCCCTTCCGAATACGAAGCGGCGCGCTACTGCCGCAACCTCGAAACGCTCCTGGGAGGAGGGTTGTCGCTCGACCGCGCGTTGACCGCGGCGCGATCGGCGTCGGGCAACCGGTGGTTCCGCGAGCAAATCGGGCAAGTTCAGGATGCAGTCGAGGCCGGTGCCCGATTAAAGACAGCCTTTGCCGCCACGCATGCGCTGCCGGACATCATTGTGGAGTTCGCGGCGGTCGGCGAGGAAACGGGGCAGCTTGCCGTAATGATGCGCGAAGGCGCAGAGTTGCTGGAGCGCGACGTAGAAATCCGCCTCGATCGCTTGACAGCACTCATTCTGCCCGTGGCGACGCTCGCGATGGGTCTTCTTGTGGCCGGCGTTATGGCCGGCGTCGTGAGCGGTCTCCTGGCCGTCAACGATCTCGCTTACTAGAGGCTAGATGTTCCCCGGGCGCGACAACGGATACACGTTGATCGAACTGCTGGTCGTGCTCGGCATCCTGAGTTTGATCGCAGCATTCGCAATACCTGTGGCCGGCCGCGCCGTCGAGGGTGTCATGCTGCAGACGGATGCGCGGGCGCTGGTGATCGCGATGCGCCGACTGGAAACGACAGCAATCACGCAGCAACAGACGATTACGTTGTCGGCGGCCGACGGCAAACTGAAAGTGTCGTCGGGAGATGCGGTGGAGCTGCCGGACGGCGGGGAGGCCAAACTGTCCGGCGCTGACGATCATATAGATTTTTTCCCGGACGGGACGACGACCGGCGGCGGTCTCACACTGTCTCATGGCGACAGTTCGCTAAGAATCGAAGTGGCGTGGCTGTCCGGCGAGGTCAAATTGGTGGACGACCGATGAGAGGCCATGAAGACGGATACACGATCATCGAAGCGCTGTGTGCGTTCGCGATATTGTCGGTCGTGCTGGTGGCGCTTTACGGCGTCGGCGGCAACGCGCTGCGCATGTTGACCGTCAGCACCGATGCCGACCGCGTCGCGCTGCTTGCCAAGTCGAAACTGGATGAATTCTCGACGATTCGCGCGCCGTTACCAGCATTCCAAATCGGCGAATTTCGGGGAACGGATGTTCGCTGGCGGCTTGAGACGCAGGAGATCGCGAACCTCGACCGGGATGCGCATGATCTCCATCTGCAGACCGTACGGCTTTTGCTGACCTGGCCTGCGCTTGTGGGTTCGAACGAATATGTCGTCAGCGCCCGCCACATTGGAATTGAAAAGCCATGATGCGGAAAATAAGCGCGAGAGACGAGGGCTATACGCTCATCGAGCTTCTCGTCACGCTGACGCTGCTTTCGTTCATAACGCTCGCAATCGGCAGCGGACTGCATTTCGGGACGAGAGTCTGGGAGGGAACTGAGGACGGCGTTCAGACTGCGGACCGGGCACAGAGCGCACAAACCGTGCTGCGGAGCCTTTTGGCTTCGGCAGTTCCCGTTACCAAGGGCGAAAATGTGGATTTCGAAGGCGACCCCTCCCAGGTGACCTTTGAAGCGCCCGCGCCGCAAGCACTACGGGCCGCGGGTCTCGTACGCGTAGAAATCTCCGCCGTTGAAGGCGAGTCGGGCAGTGCGCTTCATATCGCGTTTAAGTCGACCAAGGCATCGAACGATCGCGAAATCACACTGCCGACCGGTGCTACGGCACTGCGGATTGCCTATCTGGATGCATCGGATTCCGTGCCAGTGTGGCTCGACCGATGGCACGACCGCAATCGATTGCCCGATGCCATCCGTATCCGAGGCGATGACGACGCCTCCAATCGGATTTGGCCGGAGTTCGTTGCCAAATTCGTAATCGGACAACGACCCGATTGCGCTTTCGATCCCGTATCGCTCGATTGCAGGAGGCCGCAATCGTGAGGCTCGATTTTCGCGCTAACGTGACCTGGGCGGACTTCACGCGAGCTGCCGGAGCGTTCGGCCACTGGTGGGCTTCGGAAATTCTTTCGATGCTGCCGGAGGACTGGCGCTCCGGGATCGGGTCGTGCGTTTCGCGGCCGTATATGCGGCATTCCGGGTCCCAGTGGGTCATATCCTGGCCCGGTTCGGACATCGCGAGCATTTCCGTCGACGCGTCGCTTCCCGATTCGGCGATTGGCGCATCGCTGGCAGGCCAAGCCGGTGATCGTCTTGCGCGCGCGCTGACGTTTGAGTTGCCCGGTCGTGACGTCTTGCGCCGAAGCATCAGATTGCCCGTTGCGGCAACCACGCGGCTGCGCTCGGCGGTCGAACTTCAGCTTGAGCGAATTTCGCCGTTCCGCAGCGAGGACGTTGCGTTCGACTGTGTCGTGTCGTCGAACGAGGCGAAGGATGGCGAGGTAGATGTCGAAGTCGCGATCGTGCCGCTCGCGACCCTGGTGCGCTATCGAGATTGGCTTAAGGGTCTTGAGTTACACGTGTCGGCATTTCACGCCGAGGGCGGCAATCACCGGTTTGGCGGAGTGTCATTCGATTGGCAGTGGAATCGCAACACACAGCGGTGGGCGCTGGCGGGTGCCGGGACGGTTTGTTGGATAGCTGCCTATTTGCTCGCACCGTCTTTGCGCCAAAGTGAATTCGACAACACCAGCGCCCAGGTAAGTGCGCTGCAAATCGTTTCGAGCGATGCTGCCCAGGCGAAAGACACGCTCGACGGGCTGGCAGGCCCCGCTGCTTTCCTGGCCCAGAAGGAAAAACAACCGCCGCCGCTCGATGCGCTCAGGGCGCTGACAGTGGGGATTCCCAATAACACCCGCCTTACAAGCTTCGTGATCGAAGGAGATCGCGTGCGCGCTGCCGGAATCACCAGAGACTCGACCCTACTAATGCGGGTTTTGACGAAGTCCAACAGGTTTTCGGATCTGCGGTGGGATGGACCGATCGAGCCGATACCGGGTGGAGGAAGCCGCTTCACGCTTGAGTTGACGCTGCGGACCGGTGTGAGTGGGGGGATGCTGTTGTAACGATGAGCTTCGAGTTCAATCCCACCCAACTTCAAAAGCGGCTCTTTGCGTTGGCATTGGCGGCATTGCCCATGGTCGCGATCGTCGTGGCCGTCGCCGGTGCGGTACGCGATCTGTCCATACATCACGCGCGCATGGCGGTATTGCGCCGCGAGCGCGCGGCTTACGAACAATTGGTCGCCGACGAGCCGCGCCACGTTCAGGAGGTCGCAGAGATCAGGGCCTCGGGTGCCGAGGATGCTCTCTTCCAGCCGGCGCAGGTTTCGGCAATTGCGACCAAAATCCAGGCCGCAATCGCTCAAGCGGCAAAAGCTGGCGGAACGTCACTCAAACAGGAGAGTGTGAGCGCGGAATCGCAACCTTCCAATGCCTTCGCGGGCATTTCGGTGCATGTGGTGTTCACCTGCGATATCGAATCCCTGACGCGTATTCTCCATCAACTGGCTCTCTCCAAACCTGCTTTATTCGTCGAGCATCTGGCAATCGACGATCCGGGCCAGGACGGACCGTTGACCGGACCGCATCAATTGAACATCGGCATGGTAGTCGTCGGTTACATGCGGGCGTCGTCGTGAATCCGCATTTGGCAGGCAGCTTAAAGTTCGCGCCGGTCGCCTTTGCGGCAAGCGGCCTGCTGGCGCTCGTTTCCGTGTGCCTGCCCTCCCTGGTTTTCTATGATTCGCCGCCGCCGGAAGCGGAGATTGCAAAGCCTTCGAAGGTCGTCGTTGCGCCTTTGGGCAACTACGCGGCGATCGTCTGGCGACCGTTGTTCAATAACGATCGCCGGCGCGACGCACCGCCGCCGCCGCCGGCGCCGCCGAAACCGCCTGCGCCGCCAACGGCGAACAACTATCAGCTCGTTGGGATCATCCTTTCATCGAATTTGCGTATGGCGCTCGTTGAACGGCGCGCAGATGCGCAGGTGGCACATTTGCATATCGGAGACATGCTCGACGGTTGGACCGTCAAGACAATCGATGCGTCTGGTGTGCAGTTGGACGGGCCTAGTAGCACTACGGAGTTGACAATTCCTCGTGCGGCGCAGCGTCTGCCCCCGGGAACTGCGAGCACTGCGGTCGCGGCAGTACGTCCATCAACAGAATAAGAGAATCGGTTTCGCGTGGGGCGGCCGAATTGGAGCAAATGTGAGAATCAGGTTGGTCGGTCCTTTCAACGCGCTGCGCTTCGACGCGATCATAGCGGTAACGGCAGTTGCGCTGCTCATTGCCTCCGGATGCAGCGCGTTCGCCGGCCAACAAGAGCCCGGCAACGCGACGGCGCCCGCAGGTGCACCGCCGTCGGCATCTTCCCCGCCGCCCGGCATTGCCCCCAATCCTTCGATGCCCCTCGATCAAGCGACGGATTCCTCGCAGTCCCAACCGCTCCAGGTGTTCAAAGGAACCAATCAGTTCGTCAATGCGCAGCACTCATCGGTTCGGACATCTGCCGCAGGCGATATCTCGCTCGATTTTGCCGATGCCGATATTCGCGACGTCGTGCGTTCCATTCTGGGTGACATGCTGCATCTACCCTACGTGATCGATCCGCAGGTCACGGGACATGTCACGCTCAAGACAGGCGCACCGATTGCCAAAGATGATGTTCTTCCCGCATTTGAGGCCGCGCTCAGAATCGGGGGCGCAGCAATCGTCTTGAACAACGGCTTGTACAATGTGGTGCCCTACTCCGACGCGCAAAAACGCGCGGGACTGGTCGCGCGAAGCGTGCGCGAGAATGAGCCCGGCTACGGCATCGAAATCATTCCGCTTCAATACGTTGCGGCCGAAGAAATGCAGAAGGTGCTGGGGCCGTTGGTGCCGCCGGGCAGCATCGTGAGCATCGACGCCGGCCGGAACCTGATTTTCCTCGCCGGCACGGATCCCGATCGCGCCTCCATTCGCGAGACGATTGCAATGTTCGACGTCGATTATCTGAAAAGCATGTCGTTTGCGCTCATTCAGCCGGCGCACATCGATGCGGAAACCCTAGCGAACGAATTGGACAAGGTGTTCGAAAGCGTGGGAAGTCCGATTTCCGGCGTCGTCAAATTGATCCCCATACCCCGGATCAATTCGTTGCTCGTCGTGACGTCGCGCGCCTCATATCTTCGCGAGGTCAGCCTTTGGGTGAATCGCCTGGATGTGGTGCCTGTCGAGCCTGGGCGGCGGCTTTACTATTACCGTCTGCAGAACGCGCGGGCCGGCGACATCGCGCAAACGCTGTCCCAACTCTTCGGCGGAGCTGGGGCGTCGGCTGCTCCCGCTGCAGCGCCCGCGTTCGCCGGTGCGGCTCCTCCAGCCATGGCTTCAACGTCTGGATTTTCCGGCGGCATGCCGTCCATGTCCACGCCCCCGGCGATGCCGGTGCCGACACCGCTTGGTCCCGCCACCGCCCCGTCCATGGCGCCTGCAAAAATGAGCGGCGACGGCACGGGGCCGCTCATCGTGACGGACATTCCCAACAATGCGCTGATCATCCGGGCGGACCAGGCCGATTACGCCGCGATCGAACGCATCGTCAAAGCCATGGATGTTGCGCCCGATCAGGTGCTCATCGAAATGACGATCGCGGAAGTGACGCTGAACGACACGCTGCAATATGGCGTGGAGTGGTATTTCCAGAATGGCGCCCAGACCGCTGCGTTAAGCCAAACGGGACTGGTCAGCGCGAGCTTCCCGGGTTTCGCGTACAGCTACATCGTGCCGAATGTGCAGGTAGCTGTGAGTGCGCTTGCAAGTCTCTCTCATGTCAACGTCATTTCGTCGCCCAGAATTCTGACCTTGGACAACAAGCCGGCCAGCCTGCAGGTTGGAGACCAGGTGCCGATTCTCAGCCAGACGGCCGTCAGCGTGAACGATGCGAGTGCACCCTTGGTGTCCACCATCCAGATGCAGAGCACCGGCGTTATTCTCACCGTGACGCCGCGGATCGGGAAGAGCGGCATGGTCGTTCTCGACGTGTCGCAGGAGGTCAGCGATGCAATTCCCACGACCACGTCGCAAATCTCGTCTCCGACCATCGAAAATCGGAGCCTCCAGGCGACTGTGGCCATACAAGATGGGCAGACCGTTGCGCTGGGCGGCCTTATCCAGCAGACGGTGACAAAGTCCGATGGCGGCATCCCATTCCTGAAAGACATCCCGTATCTCGGATATCTTGCGAAAAATACCAGCGATGTAACGGACCGAACGGAACTCCTCGTGTTCCTGACGCCAAAGGTCATTCGCAGCCCAGACGACGCTCTGGCAATGACCGACGATCTGGCGAAAGGGTTGGCCGACGTGAAGAACGCAATCGATGACATGAAAAAGGATGGCGCAAAATTGCACTGACATTCTGTTGCGTAACATCAGAGCCGGCGGGCGTAGTTCACCAATCAATGTACGCTTGTTACGTCCTGATCTTCGTCCGCTCCGCCGGGCTTTCCATCGGCGCCATATGACATGATCACGGCCGAGCTCCCGCTGTGAGGTGGAGTGTACAGAAATGGCCGACCCCAAGGGTCGATGATTCCGTCCGTCCGATCAAGATACGGGCCGTGCCAGTTGTGAGCGTGCTCGGGTTTGACGATGAGCGCCTTAAGCCCTTCGGTTGCGGCAGGGTAGTGGCCCGTATCGAGCCGATAGAGATCGAGGGACGACATGAGCGTGGAAATCTCGATTGCGGCCGCCTGGGTCTTGGAGCGCTCGAAATAGCCGATCACTTTCGGCGCCGCGAACGCAACGATCAGGCTTAAAATGGCGAGCACGACGAGTAGTTCGATAAGCGTGTAACCTTCCTCGCCCTTGTTTTCGGCTTTGTTCACGAACGCGCTCGTCATGGCCTAACTCACATCCTGCGCCACGCGCATCACTTCATCATAGGTTGTCGTGCCGTCGAGCACATGCCGCACGCCATTGTCGTAAAGCGGTTCCATGCCGGCGCGAACGGCGATGGTCCGCAGGCGCACCGCATCTTCGTGACGCAAAATGGCTTGCCGGAGTTCATCGTTGAATGCCAATAGCTCAGAGATCACCGTGCGGCCGCGATAGCCGGTACCGCCGCAATCGGCGCAACCGACAGCTTGATAGGCTTGTGTGCCTGCGGTTCGGTCGGCGCTCGCAATTGCAAGCGGCACATCCACCGGCTGGCGGCATGACTTGCACAGAACGCGCACCAGGCGCTGCGCGAGAATGCCGGTGACGGTCGACGCCACGAGATAATCTTCGACGCCCATATCCAGGAGGCGCGTGATCGCGCTTGCCGCGTCATTTGTGTGAAGTGTCGACAACACGAGATGGCCGGTGAGGGCGGATTGCATTGCGATGCGCGCAGTCTCGCCGTCGCGGATTTCGCCAACCATGATCACATCGGGATCGTGGCGCAGGATGGAGCGCAGCGCGCGTGCAAAATCGAGGCCGATGTCCGGCTTGACCTGAAACTGGTTGAGCCCGTCGATCTTGTATTCGACCGGGTCTTCGATGGTGACGATCTTGCGCTCGACGTTGTTGAGACGGCTCAAACCTGCGTACAGCGTCGTCGATTTTCCTGAGCCCGTAGGTCCCGTAACAAGTACAATCCCGCTCGGGCGCGCGAATATCCTGTTAAGCTGCTCCAGTTTGTCGGCCTCGAAGCCGAGCTTCGCCAAATCAAGCTCGACGGCCGTGCGGTCCAGGATGCGGACCACGACGCATTCACCGTGAGCGATGGGCCCCGTGGCGATGCGCATATCGATCTCCCGGCCGCGCACGTTCATTTTGATCGAGCCGTCCTGCGGCAGCCGGCGTTCCGCGATGTCCAGACGCGCGAGAATCTTGATGCGCGACACGATGGCGGGCGCTGCCGAAAGCGGCGCGGGTTCTTCGTCGCGAAGCAGACCGTCCACCCGCATGCGGACGCGCAAGGTTCGCTCGAACGGCTCGATATGGATGTCCGATGCACCGCGTTCGACAGCCCGCGCAATTAATCGTTCCACAAACCGCACGATCGGCGCTTCGCTGGCGGCTTCCTGCAGCCGCGAAAAATCGGCATTGGTTACGTCAAGCGCGGTAACACCGCGCTTTTCGAGACTGGAGACCGCGACGCTGTCGCCATAAAGCCGGAGCACCGCATCTTCGATGTCGCTGCCGGCGGCAACCGCAAAGATCACCGGTCGCCCAAGCGCCATTTCGAGCGCATGCGCCGTGAAGACATTCGTCGGGTCTGCCGCGGCGACAAGGATACCGTCATCGCCGGACGACAGCGGCAGGACTTTCGCATCGCGCAGGAACTGCGGGTTGGAGATCGGCGCGTCGATCGTGCTTTGCGGAAAGTCGGCCGCGTCGATGAGCGCACAGTTTGTCACGCGGGCGACCATGGGCGCGAGATCGCGTTCGGCACAAAGCCCGAGTCGCACCAGCACGTCGACCACGCTGCTGTTGGTACGGGCATGAGCCCGGCGCGCGCGATCGGCGTTTTCCTCCGACAGCAAATCTCCAGCGACGAGTTCGCGGAGCAGCGTCTCCTCGAAACTCGTCTCGGNNGGCGGTTTCAGCCGGTCGCACGCGGCCTGCGCTTTTTCCGGGTCGGGCGCAGGTGAGGTGACGCCAAGGATCCAGATGGGCGTGCGGCCATTGCCGGTCACCCGCATCACCACCTGGCGCGACTGAGTCTGGCCGGTTTCGTCGTCATGCGCGCGCGCGGTGACTTCGAAGATTTCACCGGCGGCGACGGCCCGGCCGGCGGTGGCTGCGGATGCCCCGCGGCGAGGGGAGGGAGCTTTTGCCTCCAGCCCCGCGGCTTCGCGCACGCGATCCGATGCATCGTCGGTATCGACCGACACAAGACCGGTGAAGACCGTCAGGTCCGGCTCGATGCATTGCGCGACGTCGTCGGTGACATCTTTCATCGCGAAGACTTCCGACACGGCCTCGAAGGGCGGCCCACGTTCCTTGTCATGCGCTTTGGCGTAAGCGGGATCGGCATCCTTGCGCCGCGCAAGGATCGCCTCGACGAGGCGCTGCGCAAGGGTCTTGTCGATGCCGGACGCCAGGAAATAGCGATAGAGAAGATCGGGCGATGCGGCGTTGAGATCGAGTTTGGCCGCCTCGGGGCGAGCGCGCACGGTGACGGGGACGCCGCCGATGTCGAGAGTTTGCGGCGCGGTCAGCACGGTAGGCTCGATTTCGCGCGCGGTCGCAAGCTCGTAGGCCACGGTCGTCACCGCCCCGTCGTCCGCGGCCGCGAGACGAACGCGCGCCAGATGCGCCGTCGTCGCCACAAGGTGCTGATGCGTGGTACCGAGAGCAGCCGCGAAGATCAGCGACAGCGTGGCCAGCGCGATCGCGACGATCAGAAGCGCAAAGCCGCGGTCGCTCGTCGACACCGCTTCACTAGCCGCCGAGTTGAGTGATATTGAAATTCACGGTCACCGTCGCTGTCGAAGTTGCGCCTAATGCATCTTCCATCGTGTAGGTGAAGCTGTCGACGCCGGATTCTACAATTGTCGTATTGACGGACGTGTAGTAAGTCCAGGTGACGGAACTGCCCGTATACGTCACGGTTCCGTGAGCTCCCTGTGTGACAGATATGATTGTCGGCGTTTGTCCGCAAGAGATCGTGTCGTTTAATGTCGGGTTGGAGGTTGATGTCGGCACGAAGCCGCCGCCGGTCAACAGCTTATGAACGACAACCGTGTCGGCCACTGCCACCGGCGCCGCATACCCCGCGCAAACGGTATCCGTTGCCGTGGCTGTCAGTCCGGCCGTATCGGTGATCGTATAGTTGAACGAATCCAAGCCCGAATACCCGCTCGTCGGGGTATAGGTAAGCTGCGACGCGCTGTCGACGATTGCGACGGTGCCGTGCGCGGGTGTCGTCGCCGATGAAATGGTCAGTGCATAACCGTTGGGATCGCTGTCATTGCCTCGGGGATCGTAGGTGACAGCCGTGCTGGTCGGCGTGGTTACATAATCGGCTACCGCAGTCGGTGGTGAACCGATAGCAACCGTATCGAGCGCAGTCGAAGTCAGGCCGTGACCGTCGGAAATCGTGTAGCTGAACGTGTCGCTGCCGATATAGCCGGCGGTGGGGGTGTAGGTGAGCGAGGTGCCGCTGTTGATCGCAACCGTGCCGTGGCTCGGCGTGGTGGTGGACGCAATCGTCAGCGCATAGTCCGGTGGGTTGGGTTCGGTGTCGTCGGCGCGTGGATCGTAGGTCAGCGCCGTGTTTTCCGCTGTCGAGACGTCGTCGGGTTTCGCCGTCGGTCCAAGGGCGCCGATCGTCGCATAGATGGTGGCGCTTCCGGTGCCGCCGTGACTGTTGCTCACGGTGTAAGTGAAAGAGTCCGGCGCGGTTCCCGTCGTGGGGTAACCGGATGTCGGCGTGTAGGTGATTGAACTGCTTGTGTATGTCGCCCCGCCATGCGCTGGCGCAACCGGAGAGTTCACACCGGTGATCGAAAGCGCGTAGCCGTTGGGATCCGTATCGATCGTGAGGGGATTGAAGGTATCGGAACCGTTCTTGAGAACGGTGATGTAATCATTGTTGATCTGAGGCGGGCGATTGGTCCCGGTTTGCGTCACGACGCTCGTGCGGTTTCCCGCGCTGTCATAGGTATAAACGACCTGCATGCCGTTGTCGTAATTGACCACCGACAGGCGGCCCAGATTGTCATACGTGTAGCCGGTCGCGCCCAGCGATGTCGCAGTCAAGACGGCCAAAATGGCCGTGCCGATGAATAGTTTCGGCTGCATTGCCCCTCCCGTGCGCCGACGTGCTCCGGCCATTCGATGAGCGATCACTATGGCATACATTTTCCGCTAACAAACGGAATAAAATAATTCTGCGCCAATTTCTTGCGCGCGCATTCATAACAACTTTCGTTTTACGATTCGATTCAAAGGTAATATTGACCTTGCCGGAAAAAGGCTAACACACTGATTTATGTTATTCTTGCGAAATAAAATAAAAAACGAGTTCAGTACGTCCAAAGCAGTTGACGCGAAATGATGTTCACCCTAGCGTCGCTTCAAGATTGAAGTTACAGGTGCCTTTATAACGCATCTGCACTCGCGGGGGAGTGAGCGTGAAATCGGCGATGCGTGCGGTTGGAATATTGCTCGCGATCGCATCGGCAGTTGCCCCGTTCTCCGCAAGCGCGCAAACATCGTATAATTACTGGGTTTCGATGCGGAATTTCGCGACCGACCCCGCTCCGGTCTACGTCGTCGCGTCGCCGACACAGACGACACAGCAGACGGTCGCGCTCCAGGCATGCGACGGAAACACTTACTACCTCGCGTCGGCCGACAACAGCACGCTTCAGGGCGAGCTGCAGAATCAGGGCGTGGTGGAGCTGAACATGTCGTCGGGTACGGATCCAACGGCGTCGTCGGTCGTCTGTGCGATTCAAACGTCGTGAGAGATAACTCATAAAACTCGCCGGGGGCACGAATGCGGTTTGTGGGTCTTTGTCTGCGAACGATATTAGCCCCGCTTGCATTGGCCGCCGTTCTGGGCGTGCAGCTCGCATCGGCGCAATCGCTGCCCCTTCCGACGGGAGCCACGCAGCCCACCTTGCCGGCGATGACGATCGGCACCGCGGCGCTGATTTCGCCCAGCAGTGCCAGCGCCTTTTACGGCTCCGGCACGACCTCGACCGATGGGCTCGCGGCCATCACGGGCACGGCCACGCCGACGCCGCCGGAAATCATCGCGACCGCGCGGGCCCTGAAGAACAATGTCGATTTGATCTATGCCTATGTGCGCAACAACATCCAGGTGACCTGGATATACGGTCTGCAGAAAGGTGCCCTGGGCACTTTGATCGACAAAGCAGGAACGTCGTTCGATCAGGTCGATCTGATGGTGAAGCTGCTGCGTCAGGCAGGCTATACCGCAAATTACCAGTCCGGCACGACCACGCTGACAGGCGCGGAGTTCACCTCATGGACGGGAATTTCCGATTCGAACGGCGCCTGCCAGATGCTCGCCAATGGCGGCTTCCCCGCAACCGTCAACGGCTCGTCGAACATGGTCTGCGCCACGGGCACGGGATCGAGCATTTCGAGCGTCGCCATGGCGCATATCTGGGTGCAGGTGTCGATCGGCGGCACCAATTACCTGTTCGACCCCAGCTACAAGCCTTACACGATCAACCAGGTCAATCTTCCGACTGCGACGGGCCTTACGAGCGGCGCGCCGCTCACAGCCGCCACAAGCGGGACAGGATACTCGACCGGAACGCTTGCAGGCAGTGTTCCCTATGTGAAGGGTCTGAACACGGCGGGCACGGCAGGATTGAACGCTCTGATCGGAACCTACTCTCAAAGCCTTCTGACCTACCTGTACAACTACAATCTGCAGGCCAAGCGGATCGAGTACATCGTCGGCATTCCGGTGATCACGCCGGATACGCCGCCTTCGGGCGGCTGGCGGCAGACGGCACTGCCCAACGAGACGACAAGCGCCTCTTTCACCTGGACCGGCAACATCCCAGACCAATACCGCACGACCCTGAGCGTGTCGGGCTATGTGTGGAACTACAACACCAACGGCACGGCCTCGCCGCCGCCGGCCTTCTGGGCCAGTCTTTTCGTTCTCGGCAGCAACGGCGGCGTCGTCAAATTCTACGTCGACCAAATCTACGGACGCACGCTCAGCGTGGATACGGACTGGAATTTCGGCATCAACACGACCAATCTGCGCAAATATTCCAACACGATCGATCTCGACCTGGATGGCGTCACGCTCGCCACCTACACGAACCCTGCGATATCTTACGGCATCGATAACGCATACGACTATCCGGAATATCAGACCTCACGCGGCGCTCCCGCCTATCTCACGCTGAGCGTTGTGCATCCCTATGCGGCGGCCCCCAGCGGCACGAGCCCGACCGGGGGCTATATGTCCGCCGCGCTCACCAAACCGGTGGCGCTGACCACGTCGCTGACGATCGTCGACGGCTTCGGCGACACAAATGGGCTCTTCTCGAAATGGTCGGAAGAACGCGCGGCCGATACCGAGAATCCGATGGCGACGTATCCGTGCTCGCCGGGCGGCGACGATGACGGAGGTTTGTGCGGCACCCTCTTTCCGGGCGGAAGCGGGGATTTCGAGCGTCAGAAAATGGCGGCCTCATGGCTTACGCAAAACACACGCGCGTTTCAGATCCACGCCGCCATCGCAGGCGCGGTGCCGCAGCTGCACCACACGCTGGGCTTCGTCTATGGCGCCACGCTGTTGCAGGGCGCCTTTCCCAATGCGCAGGATCAGGAGCAATGGGACACCACCTTTTCGGTGGCGGACAATTTCAATCGCATCGATGTGGATTCCGGAATTAGCCTATCGAGCCGCACCGCGGACCCCGTCGCCCGCCGCGCCACGATCCAGGCCTTTGCGGCGAGTTCCGCCGCGCTCGAAGGCAGTGCCGGCGGAGAGTTGGCCTCGCTGCCGGATACCGCATCGACGGCCACGCGCTTCGAATGGGGCAATTCGCCGCCGGGAACGACCGGCAATTGGGATGCAACGACGTGTACTTCGCCCAATGCGTATGAGGATTCCGGCTGCTCGGGCCCGCGCGATTTCGTACAATATACATCGACCAACGCATCGAGCGCCGGCAGCCTCGCGCAAATCGAAGGCCATCTGCCGTCATACTATTCCGCTTTTGGCGACACGAATTGGACGGGCAACACGCAGCCCGCCCAGGGCAATGTGGTCGGCGGCTATACCGCCGCCTATAGCGCCGAAATCGGTGCCTATTCCACCGCCTATTCCGGCTCGGCCTATTCCGGCGACAATTTCACGATAACGACCTCTACGGAGACCTTTCTCGGGCCCGGGCAGCGTGGCGGCGTGATCCAGAAGCAGACCGATGGCTACAGCTTCGATGCGTCGCAACAGCGTGGCCCGGCTCTCGTCGTCACGTTGTACAACACCGCAAGCGGCGATCCTGTGGCGATCGCCCATGATCTTATCGGACTTTCCGACCCCGATTACACCGGCTCCTACAATGCGGTGAAAGGCGGCGGCGGGGGCGACGAGCCGTTCCAGAACTCGACTTACAATCCGGCCGATGCGGCGGACATTTTGAAGACGCGTTTCGTCGACAAATCGAATGCGCTGGGCGTGAACCTTTCGAACGGCACCATCGGCTACACGGCGCCGGCCAAGATCGATGTGGGCAATGGCGGGTTCCCGTATGAACTGACGGCCGATTTTGAATGGGGCGCGTTCCCGGAGAACACGCATCAGACGCCGACCTCGACGATCGCGCCGGAGCCCGGCTGGACCACCAACTGGAACAACAATCTCCAGATGTCCGGCAGCAGCATGGAGGCGATGGGCAAGAGCGATGCGCGCGCGGCGGTGGGGACGATCTCGGCGTTCATGGCGGCGCAGGATATTTACAGAGCATCGCCCAGCACGCAGCGGGACGTGGCGGGTGTTCTCACGCAAGCGTGGTGGGCGCGGCAGATGGTGCACAATGTCGTCACCACGACGCTAGGCTCGAAGTCGCAGCAATTCCTGTCGCTGCCTCAGGGCGCTACCTTGCCTTCCGGCGCTTCCTGGTTCACGCCGGGACCGGGCGAGACGGCGACGCTTGCGATGACGAACGCGCCCGTCGCCTGGGAGAACAGGTCAGTCGGTCTCTACGCGCCCTATCAGCTGTCGCGCGGCTGGGACTTCACGGGAACGGCACCGGGCAGCTCAGCCGTCACCTTCACGATCACCAATGCACATGGCGATCAACAGAGCTTCGCCACCTGGCAGAATATCTACTGGACCAGCGACACGCTGCAGGGCGGCTATGCGCAAGGCTTCGAGATGACCCAGTGGACGTTCCCGCAAGGGGTGACGATCCATCTCGCTTACGGCAATCCCTGGGATCCCGACGGCTCACCGGGCACCGGGAGCCCCTTCAACGACGGCTTCAACGTGCTGACGCAGGTCTACAACACCTTCGGCACCAGCTCGACGCCCGTGCGCACGATCAATTTCAGTTCGGACGGATCCGGAAACGTCACGGGTTTTTCGGATACGAACGGCCGCAGCGTGTCCCTGGGCTTCACCTCCGGCGTGATCGGCGATTCGATCACCGGACCGATCTCCAGTGAAGTGACTTCCTTCGTGTTCCTGCCGCCGCAATATAAGAGCTCGACGTGCCGGCCGGTGCCCTTCGACAACATGTTCCAGATTTACACGGCCGATAATCCGACCCAGCCCAACACCGAATACGATTGGGATTGTGTGGGCCGGGTGATGGACGTGATGGACGCCGAGGCGCTGCAGGTGGGCGACCGCGCGCCTTACCAGTTCTACATCGCCGACGGCACCCGCGGCGAACGCGACGACCCGCTGAGCGATGCGTGGAGCGTCGTTTACGATGTTTACGGACACCCATCGAGCTACACCGACGAAGACGGCAACATCACGCTCACTTCGGCGGATGGGCGAGGCCGGGTGATGAAGACGGTGTACCCGGAAGGCGATTGCGAGGTCGTTGGATTCGACGATTTTAACAACACGACGAGCTACAGCAAGGTCGACAAGGTCAGCGGCTGCAACACTGGCGCTGGTTCGAGCCATGTATTGTCGATTGCCGCCACCTGGGACCCCAACTGGAACAAGCCCCTCACCATCGAGGATGCGATGGGCAACACGACGACTTTCGCTTATGAGCCCACCGGCACGAACGGCACCTCCGAAATGGCGACAGCGGTCCGTCCGACGGTCACGGCCGGGACGCCGACTTACACGTTCACATACGACGCCGCCGGCAAGGTGCTGACATCGACCGATCCGATCACGTCTTCCACTAACATCGTCACGCAGAACGCTTATTCGACGGATGGGCTGGAGAATCTCGCCTCTACCGCGGTCGATCCGACGGCAAAGAACCTCGTCACCACGTTCGGCTATGACGCGATCGGCAATGTGGCGTGGACGGCTGACCCGCGGCAGAATACGACGTCGGCCAACGGCCAGGTGGTCTCCTTCGTTTACGACAACGATCGCCGCAAGCAGGAAACCGATCATCACAACCGCGTCCTGACCGCGGCAGTCGTGGCCTCGAACCGCGCGCTCTACGACGCTGTCGGCCGCGATTATGAAGACGATGTGGGAACGGCGTTCTCCGGCACGACCACGACCACCTGGACGATGGCGAAGAAGACGACCTACACGCCAACCTCAAAGGTGGCGTCGGTGACCGACGGCGACAACCGCCTCAGCAGCACCATTTATGACGGGGCGGACCGCCCCAGCATCATGACTGATCCCGTGCTCAGGCAGTCGCAGAAAATCTATGATGCAGCAGGCAATGTGCTGCAGGAGATTCATGGCCTCGGCACGCCGAACCAGATGACTTATGCCACCTACACGTATGCGACGGGGACCGGATACACCGCCAATGGCGGCGACGGGGAAAAGCTCTCCGTCTACGACGCCGACGGATCGTCGCATGTCACGACCTACAGCTATGATCCGTTCAACCGCCCGTCGCTCACGACCTATCCCGACACCACGACCGAGCAGATATCGCTTTACGACGCGAACTCGAACATCAAGACGCGCGTCAATCGGGCAGGGTATTCGTTCAGCTATACCTACGATGCCCTGAACCGGCTCGTGCAAGAGGGCGATCCGGCTTATGGCACGACGGGCGCCGACACGATCAACACGACCTATGATTTGGGCGGCCGCTTCGACAAAGTCACTGACACGTTCGACAATACCGTGACTCTGGGTTACGACACGGCCGGGCGGAACGTAAATGTTACGACCACGATTCCGGGGCTCTCGAGCGGCCGCATCACGAGATACATACTCGACGCCAACGGCAACCGCACCCAGCTCAAATGGCCGGACGGGTACTACATCAATTATGGCTTCGACGGGCAGAACCGCATGGTCTGGGCACAAGACCCTTCGGCCACGAGCCTGGCGACCTACAGCTATGACGACTATTCGCGGCGGACCAATCTCGCATATTCGAACGGCGCTTCGATGGCCTATGGCTACTCTCCGGGCAGCGACCTGCTCACGCTGACCAACGCCTTCGTCACGACCGCCAACAACAACACTTACACGCTGGGCTACACCAACGCGCACCAGCTTGCGAGCGAGGCATATACGATTCCGACGTTGTACGACTTCGGCCCGCCCTCGACGACCGGCACAGCCTCGTATGCTGCCGTCAATCCGTTAAACCAATATCCCACCATCACGCCCATGGGCGGCTCGGCGCCACCCAACAGCGGGACGAACTGCCAGGGTGTTGCTCAGGCGATGAGCTATGACTGCGACGGCAATCTGACCTTTGATGGCGCCAACACCTATACCTACGATCCCAGGAACCGGCTGATGACCGTGACAAATGGCGGGACGTCGGTGGCTACCTATGGCTACGATCCCGCCGGTCGGCGTGTCAGCAAGACCGTGGGCTCGACCGTCACCAAGTTCCTCAACGACGGCGAAGATGAGATTGCGGAATATGATACGAGTGGCGACGTGCTGCGTCGCTTCGTGCCGGGACCTGCGATCAACGAGCCTATCGCCTATGAGGATTGCTCCGGTGCCACCGTGCCCAATTGCACCGGCACGATCGCAACCTCCTACTATCACACGGATCATCATGGCAGCGTCGTCGCAATGACGGACTCCACAGGCAATCCGATTGCTGGGACCCCCGTCAGCTACGATCCGTTCGGCAATCCTTCCGTATCTTTGAGTGGCCAACAACCGTTCCACTACGTCGGCATGTATTACGATGCCGAAACCGGCCTCTATTATGATCGCGCACGGTACTACTCGCCGGCGCTTGGCAGGTTCATGCAGACAGATCCAGTTGGGTATAAGGACGACATCGATCTGTACACCTACGTTGGAAATGATCCTGAGGATAAGACCGATCCAACCGGCAATTGTCCCCTGTCGTGGTGCAAGGGTGGAGACGGAAGTTTAGATGGGATGGATGTGTGCCCTTTTGGGGGGTGCGCAAGCTCAGGTCAAGAAGCGGCTGTTTCCGTCGGCAACAACGAAATGCCAATCAGTCTCGACAGTGCGAGCAAGAATACGCCTACGCCCAAACCCAATCCTCGGGATAGCGCGCCCATACCGACCATCCATGCAAAAATATTTAATGAACCGCCTCCTCCTTTAGGCGATCCCACGCGTGATCTTAGAACGCCAAATCCATATAATTGGCCTTGGACGACAACAGTGAAGTGTGAAGGCGGCGTGTGCACCACTACCTTCACACCTCAGGTGTCGTCGACTAAGGACGCGAATCAATATTTTAATGACCACTGGGCCAGGACAAGAGATGGCGGATTTGGTCACCCGGTTCCCCCAGGACCTCAGTGCGCAACCTGCCATACTTCTCCAAGGCTCACTCAGACGCCCCCGCCTTGGCATGTCGATCTCGGCGCGGCATTCAGAGGACTTAACACTGATGGCAAGGAGCATGACGACCAGCAGGGCCCGACGAGATAGCTACGAATATCGAGCTTTAATGATTTGGACGAATCAATGGAGGATTGAGGCATAATGCGTTGGCATACCATCCGCAAAATGGCGTCGATTTTAATTTATTCGCTTGGTAGTATAGCCGGGGCGCTGATACTCGTGCTGACATTTTGGCAGCCTGCTCTTTGGGCTGAACAGCGACTTACAGATATTCGGATGGCATTTTTTTCGCCAACGTTTCCATCGCGCGACAAGATCGTAATCGTGGGAATCTCCGAGGAAGAACTTTCAAAATATCCATATAGGTCGCCAGTAAGCCGCCAATTGTTAGCGGACTTGCTGTCCCAAACTGCATCAAAGGGAGCAAAAGCGATTGGCATCGATTTCTTGTTTGACCAACCAACCGACCCAGATAAAGATAGCCAATTGTCGAACGCCATTCGCCAAGTGCGGATACCCTTAGTCGCGAGTTACTCTAGCACTCTTACAGGCGTGCAAAAGACCTATGTCGATAACTTTGTGCCTGCATCAGATTTGGGAAACGTGGATATTTTAGTCGATCCCGTCGCGGGGGCTGTACGTTGGACATATCCGAAAGTCCGCCTGCAAGACGGAAAAGAAAGCTTCAGTTTTGCAGGGCTTCTCGCACATAAGACTGGAGTTAATGTACCTTCGGGTAAAGTTGCCATAATGTGGAATTCCAATGAGCCAGCTTTCCCACAAATTCCCGTTGACCTAGTGCGATTTTTACCCCCAAATTTCCTGCGTAGTAAGATCGTTCTGATCGGTTTGATGACGTCCGATCATGCGCACGTAACTCCGCTTTCGGTGATGGGTGGTGGACCGCGTGTGCCGGATGTTGAGGTGCAAGCTGAAGCTCTCGCTACTCTGTTGGGCAATGCTGCGTCTCCCGATATATCGCACTGGTCGTTTATTGTTATGTCGATGCTTGGAGGAATAACAGGGTGCTTTGTGGCATCATTTTTTGTTGAATCTGTTTGGGCACGGGCAGCCTATTTATTCTCTGCAGTGATATTTTTCTACATTCTTGGTTTCTTCGCTTGGTACGAATATCAAATCATGTTGCCGATCGCGCTGCCAGTGTTGTGTTTGCTGCTTGCAGGTTTCACGTTCAATCCGCTGAGACAGAGTATAAAGGCGCATGTCAGGTAGTGAGGCGGATGTCCCCTGACACTACCGAAAACCTATCCAGCCACCTTTCGCCAATCCACCCGCCGCCACTCACCCATGACGGAGACTGGGGCGAGCGGGCCGGGTCGGCCCACGGCCTCCAACCGGTATCGAAAAGGCGAATAAAGATGTGGGGTCGGAGTGGAGATAACACTGTCATGGATTCGTCAGACACACGTAATCGTAGTATGATTTTGCGGCATTCGCGGAATCGTTCCTATGGGGCTGAGTTCTGTGGCTTTCTCTAATTCACTCGCGGCGGATGCTTCCGCGAGCGAGCCCCTACCTCTGGCCGCCAATGATAATTTCCTGGCCGTTCTTTCTTGTGGGGGCGGCGACGAGCCGTTCCAGAACTCGACGTACAATCCGGCCGATGCGGCGGACATTCTGAAGACGCGGTTCGTCGACAAGTCGAATGCGTTGGGCGTCAATCTCACCAACGGCACCATCGGCTACACCGCGCCCGCGAAGATCGATGTGGGCAATGGCGGGTTTCCGTATGAGCTCACCGCGCAGTTCGAATGGGGCATTTCCGGACAACACACATCTGACACCCACCTCCACGATTGCGCCGCAACCGGGCTGGACCACCAACTGGAACAACAATCTCCAGATGTCCGGCAGCAGCATGGAAGCGATGGGCAAGAGCGATGTGCGGGCGGCTGTCGGCACGATCGCGGCGTTCATGGCGGCGCAGGACATCTACAAATCCACGCCCAGCGTACAGCGCGACGTGGCGGGTGTGCTGACACAAGCCTGGTGGGCGCGGCAGATGATGCAGAATGTCGTCACCACGACGCTGGGCTCGATCGCAGCAGTTCCTGTCTTTGCCACAAGGCACAACCTTGCCCAGCGGCGCCACATGGTTCACGCCGGGGCCGGGCGAGACGGCGACGCTCGCGATGACGAACGCGCCCGTCGCCTGGGAAAACAGAACGGTCGGGCAGTACACGCCTTATCAGCTTTCGCGCGGCTGGGATTATACGGGAACGGCGCCGGGCAGCGCGGCCGTCACCTTCACGATCACCAATGCGCATGGCGACCAGCAGAACTTCGGCACCTGGCACAATATCTACTGGACCAGCGACACGACGCAGAACGGCTACGCGGCGGGCTTCGAAC
>PLJH01000024.1:1273-38165 GCA_003139615.1 Alphaproteobacteria bacterium | reverse complement strand
GACATCGGCACGAGCCCGCTTTACGCCATGCGCAACTCGGTGCAGGCGATCGGCGCTTCGCTGCCGCTCAATTTCGCGGTGATGGCAGCACTATCTCTCATCTTCTGGTCGTTGATGATCGTGGTGACGCTCAAATACGTCACGCTCATCATGCGCGCCGACAATGACGGCGAAGGCGGCGTTCTCGCACTGGCGGCGCTTGCGCATCGCTCGCATCGCATCGGCCGCCGCTTCAAGCGCTGGATCGGCGTCGCGGCGATCTTGGGACTCGCGCTGTTTTTCGGCGACGGCATGATCACGCCGGCCATTTCCGTGTTGAGCGCGGTCGAAGGTCTCGGCTCGGAAAGTTCGGCCCTCGTCCCGATCGTCATTCCACTCACCCTCGTCATCCTCGTGGGATTGTTCCTGATGGAAAACCGCGGCACGGCCGCGATCGGCCGGTTGTTCGGCCCCATCATGCTCGTGTGGTTCTCGACGCTCGGAATCATCGGCATTTTCGCCATCCTGCGCACGCCCGTGATTCTCGCAGCGCTCAATCCTTATTATGGAATGGCGCTGTTCCTGCGCGCGCCGTGGACAGGGTTTGTCGCGCTCGGCGCCGTGGTGCTCGCCGTCACCGGCTGCGAAGCGCTCTACGCCGACATGGGCCATTTCGGCAAAGGACCGATCCGCAATGCGTGGGTCTATCTCGTGCTGCCGGCATTGGTGCTGAACTATTTCGGACAAGGCGCCACGCTGCTGCGCAATCCGAAAGCGCTCGATTACCTGTTCTTCGATTCCGCACCGCATTGGGCGCATTATCCGCTCGTGCTGCTGGCAACGGTCGCAACCGTGATCGCATCGCAATCGGTGATTTCGGGCGTCTATTCGATCACGCGGCAGGCCGTGCAGCTCGGCCAGTTGCCGCGCATGGAAATCCGCCACACCTCTGCCGCCGAAGAAGGCCAGATCTATGTGCCGCGTGTGAACGCCGTTCTGTGTATCGGCGTGGTCCTGATCGTGCTGATCTTCCGCAGTTCCGATGCGCTCGCCTGGGCTTACGGCATTGCCGTAACGGGCGTGATGGTGATCAGCACCTTCCTCTGCGCCATCGTCGCCGCGCGCCAATGGAATTGGGGTTTGCGTTGGGCGCTGGCGGTTTTCATTCCGCTCGGGCTCATCGACCTTTCGTTCCTCGCCGCCAATTCGCTCAAGATCGTGCAGGGCGGCTGGTTCCCGCTCGCCATCGCGGCCGCGGTGTTCCTGTTCATGGAAACCTGGCGGATGGGCCGCCGCGCGCATCTGGAAAAAATCCGCAGCGAATCTCTGCCGCTCGGACTTTTCCTCGAACGCGCCGACAAGACGCCGGTAAGAGTCGCCGGCACGGCGGTGTTTCTGACCGCGCGCAACGATGCGGTTCCGGGCGCACTTCTGCACAATCTCAAGCACAACAAGGTGCTGCATGAGCGCGTTGTGCTTGCACATGTGACGGTCGAGGATGCGCCGATGGTGCCCGCGGCCAAACGCATCCACGTAAAAAAGCTGGGCAAGGGCTTTTTCAGCATCGACATCCATTACGGCTTCTTCGAAACGCCGGACGTGCCGCTGGCGCTGGAAGCCGCGCGTCCTTTCGGGCTCGCGCTCGACGTCGAGACCACGACGTTCTTCATCGGGCGCGAGACATTGGTGCCGGCCGAGCATCCCGCCCTCGGGCAATGGCGCACATGGCTCTATATGCGGCTCGCGTCTTCGGCGCTGTCGCCCGTGCGCTTCTATCACCTGCCGCCCAACCGGGTCGTCGAACTGGGCACCCAGATCTCGATTTGAGAACGCGCCGACCGACTTGATCCGTTTATTCGATAGGCTAACCGGCGCTTGGTGTTGCGAGGCCCTGCAAGGCCGTCTTGGCCATGGTCGCGTTTTCGTCTCCCGCCCCGAACACCACAGCGCGCGTCAGATAATCCACAACGTCGATGGGATCGCCGTTCTGACGCGCCAGACAGTCGGCGTAGTAGTAGTTGGCCGCCGAATTCGTCGGATCGATATCGAGAGTCTTGCGTAAATCGCCGGCTGCAGCTGCGTAATTGTTCTTCCCGTAAAAGTCGCTCGCAGCGTTGAAATAGGCCTGCGCTCTTTTCTTTTCCTTCGGTGAAACCTCTGTTGCAAAAAAATCGGCGTAGACGACGCGCTCGAGGGAAGGATCCGTGGCAATCGATTCGGCGGCGGCTTGCTGCCCGGCCTGGGCGGCGTAGGTCGGCGCTTCGGCCTTGGCTTGGTCCTGCGTTCTGATGCCCACATCCGGCGTCACGACCTGACCGGTCAATCCTGTGGCAACGCCGCCCAGAATTGCACCGAAGAGCCCGCGCGCGACCTGCTCTCCCGTATCCTGCGCCCGCTCGCCCATTTTTTCCTGGCTGTCGTGAACAAGCTCCTGCAACTTTTCATTTGTTTTGGCGTCTGTCACGCCGGCAGCGATCGCGGCCTGTGCGGTCCGTTCGGCATCGGCAAACAGGCCCGCGGCGTAATAGGCCTTCGCGAAGTTCGCTGAAGCTTCAGCATTCAGGAGATGCATCCGTTCCAGCAGCCTGCCGTATTGAATGGCCCGCAGATAATGCTTTTGATGCGCATTCAGCGTGATACAGCTGGCATAGACAGCGGCGTGATCGGATTGTGGCGTGGCCGGATTTGACGCCATTGCCTCATAGGATAACAGCGCGCCGTCGTCATTCCCCCGGGCATGCTCCACGGTCGCATTTAGATTTTCGATTTGAAATTTGTCATAGGCTGTAAGTGACGGTATTGCGCGCGCATCATCGATCTTCTTTTCCGCGTCCCTGTACTCTCTTGCGTTGTAAGAGACGATTGCGTCCGACAGAATCTTGCCGACTGCAGGGTTGAGTTTCTGATCGGTCAATTCGGCGTTCGGATCCATTGCAGGCGTGTCGGCGTCCTTCGCAAATGCGCTCACCGGAATCACAGCCGATGTCGCGAGCATGAAGGCGCCTATCGACGCCGCGATGGAAATCCTGTTAGCGCCGGGAATCTTTCGCATCCTGTCTCCCCCTTCCGGTTTGTTTTTCATTCCGCAGGCTCCAGTCCATGAAATCGCCATTCGCCCGCGGCAATAAGCCGATAGTCAGCAATGCTTGGCGTGGCAGGAGCTTGTCTTGGGCTGGGCTACCGGAACCGAGCGCATCAGCGGCGTGCCAACTGTCCGGGGCGCGGTTGTGCCGCCCGGACTTGATCCGCCGAAACTTGGACGCTGTGAGCCGCCGAATCCCGTTGGAGCCGCGCCGCCGCCAAGACTCGAGTGCCCCGATCCACCAAAGCCTCCGCTCGGAGCACCGCCGCCAAAACCGGTATGGGGATCGCCCCCAAAGCCCGTGTGGGCCGTGCTTTCGAATCCGGCGTGGGAACTGCTGTGGAAGCTCCCATGAGATGTGCTGTCGAAGCCGGCGTGGGATGTGCTCCCAAAGCCGCTGTGCGATGTGCTTCCGAAACCGGCGTGAGATGTGCTTTTGAAGGTTGTGTGGCCGCTGCTCCCGAAGCCGCCATGAGTGCCTGCCAAACCGCTGCCCGACGCCCTGAAGCCGTGCTCACTGGAAACATGCTCGCTGAAATGACCCGCCAGATGTTCGCGCTGTTCAATTCCGCGGCCGCCGGCAAATGACGTCACCAAGCCATGATGCGCAGCGAAATCGTGCCGCGTGCCGATCGGCATCGGGCGATGGAACGCCGCCTCGAAGCGGTGCGGGTCGATGCTGCGATCGAAGACATGGCCGTGAAAGATGCCGTAGCGCGTCCAGCCTGCCGTGCGACCGATGAATCCGCCATACCGGCCGCGGTCGATGACGTAGGTGTTTATGCCGGGGTCGAAAATGTCGACTGCCGGTACGAAGGACCACATGGCATAGAATGCGGCGGCATCGAATGCCGCGCCGTAGAGATCGCGATAGCCGTACCAGGCGTCGAAATTGTCGGGATAATCACCCTCGCCCTCGTAATCGCCCGGCGGCATCGGAAACCAACCGATGTTGCCGTCACCGGCACGCCAAACGACCCATGATGGTCCCCAGACATAACCGGGAACCCAAAGCCATCCGTAATCGGGATCGTAGCCCCAACGGCCATAGTGGAATGCGATGTCGCCCCAGGCATAATCCGAGACCCAGACGGTGCCGTAATCGGCGGTGTTTTCCCAATGGCCGTTCTGGTAGGGCCGAAAATCCGCCGGAACAGACGTGGGGTGCCACACCCGTCCCCAGCGCGGATGATTGATCCAGGTGCCATAGGGCGAAAGCTTTTGTTCGAAATACTGGTAGCTGACCTTGTCGTCGCCGGACGATGTGTCGGCTTCTGCCACGTCGCTGTCCGTGCTGTCTTGCGCAACGGCGGGACCTCCCGCCTGTCCGAGGCTTGTCAGGTTGCCGTTCAGCAACGCGTAGGTCAGCGTCGAAAGCTTGGGCGGATCGCCCTGGTTCTGCTTGATCTGGATGGCGCCGTCGCGCACATCATAGGACTGAACAAGGCTGTTGCCGGTGCCGGAAAGGTTTGCCGTCGCAAGGCGCACCGGTTTTCCGTTTTCCAGCCCATATACGAACAACACCTGCGAAGTCTGGCCGTTCGACGTGCAGCTTCCGACGAATACGGCCTTTTCGCCGTCGTCGGAATTCGTATGGCCCGAAACATCTCCATACTTTACGTCGCCCACCAGTTCGAACTGGTATTGTCCGAGTTCGTAATTGCCGTCATGCAACGGCACTGACGTGACGCCCGCTGTCGTGAGTTGCGGGTCGGCGCAGGCCGTACTGAAGACCTCGACAGGCCCGTTGCGGAAGTCGACCGCATGAACGCCTTCCGCCCATAACTTGAGTTGGCCGTTATTCGTCCAATTCCAGATTCCGGCTGCTGCCAGAATCGCAACCGCACCGCCGGCTATCAAACCGATCCTGTTGTTCATCGTCTGCATCCCCTCGAATCGCGCCCGGAAATTCCGGGAAGCTTCCTGTCGCCCACAGCGGAGAACGGTTTGGCCCGCCCCACAAAGATAAAGAAACTGCCGACAAGTACTGACGCCTAAAAGTCAGTATTTCGGCATACGATCCCCGTTTGCGCCCGCGTGAACCGCGAGCGCATCGGCAGATTTACTCTGTTTCAATTTCGCCAAAACAGAATTTTGCTTGGCTTACCGATCCCCCAACTTCAGCTGCATTTATTAGCGCAATACAGCAAGTAGACAACACAGTATTGTCAGGCTGATGAAGACTCTTTAAGTATGAGTTTTGAAGAGTTTTAGGGAGATTCGGGAAATTTGGAACAAACACGCCCATCGATAGGGTCTCGCATCAAGCGGCTACGGCAAATGCGGGGCCTCTCCCGTCAGGATATCGCCGTCCGTCTGCATGTCGACGTCACTGCGGTTTCGGCGTGGGAAGCCGGCAAATATGCTCCGCGCTCGAGTCATCGATTGGCGCTGGCACATGCGCTTGAAACCGATATCGAAGCACTTTTCTCGGCCGCGCCGGATGCGGAGACGCAACCCGTCCGCGCGGAAGTCGTCGATACTGTGGAAGAACTTCCATCATTGCTGATTCAGTTGCTTGGCCGGACCCAAAATCGCCTTCAGGCCCTCCGCCTTGCGGCGCCATATTCGACGGCGGCCTATGTCCAAACGGAATTCCGCGCCACTATCAGCGAGCGGCTCCGTTCGCGTTCCATCGAAGTCCAGAGAGTCGAGATTTTTTACTCGCTCGATCGCCTCAAGGAAGTCCTGGCTAACATCATGCGCTACGATGGCTGCTCTTATCACGTGAAGGCTTATTGTGTCGGAACAAGCGACGTTGCACCGGCAATCGGCGGATATTTCTTCGACGAAAACGATTTCCTGCTGGGCGGATATTGGACCGGCATTCCGCCGCTCGACAGGCCCGGGTTGCATCTGCAGGGGGAACCCGTCCGAACATTCTTTCGGGCATATTGGAACGAGATATGGCATCGGGGCAGGTTGCTCAATATTCGTGGCGCTCACGATCTCTCGGCGGTCCGCGATCTCGCACAGCGCCTGGGACTTCGAAATTCTTTGTGGAACGATTTCTGCGAGGAAGCTCGCGCACTCGACATCGGCGACGGCGCGCCGCCTTTGATCTGAACCTGGATCATCCCTTCGCAGTCCGCGCCGATCGATGAGGGACCCATGGCGCAGCGGGTTTTGAGAATTCTCATGATCGTGCTTTCAGCGGTTGCGTCCGTCTGCGCGACCGCCGCGCCTTCAGCGTGGGACCTCTATCGCAGACATGATTTTTTTGCGCTGCATGCAGCGCTTCTGTCGAACCGTGACGGCGATACGCGAACTGGCTTTCTACGCGCCGCCGACGCATTCGCCTCTGGAAGATACCAGGACGCATCCCTCGCCTTGCGCAATCTGTTGTCGCGGCGTGACGCCGATCGCGCGCTCGAAGCGGATGCGCGCGAATTCTTGATGCTGTCCGAACGCGCAAGATTTCGCTATTCCGCGGCATTCGATGCGATAGAGCCTCTTTTGCGCGAAGGAAGCATCGGCAGCACGGCGCAGCAGTCGAGCATACGCAACCGTGCCGCGTTGTTGACGACGATAAAAGACGTATTGCCGGAAACCTCATATCCCGGCAAAGAACGCCCCCTGGTGCTGACTCCGGACGGGACGATGGACGTCCAGGTCAACGATTTGCCGCTGCGCCTGCTGTTCGATACCGGCGCAAATTTTTCGATATTGTCGCGCAGTGCGGCGCGCAATGCGGGACTGGAAACGCGAAGGACGGACTACCGGATAAACGGCGCGACGGGAACGGGCATTCGATCGGATGTTACGTCGGGTTCAATAAAATTCGGCGACGGCACCGTGGTTTCGAACGTCATTTTCCTGGTCTTGCCGGACACGGCCCTTCATTTGCCGGACGGACGTGCGCTGCCGGGCGCAATCGGCTTTCCGGTCATTTCGGCCCTCGGCGCAATACGGCATCTTCGACGCGACCGCATCGTCCTCGGCGGAACGGCCGGCGTTGGCAGTTCCCGCACCGGCTTTGTCCTGTCCGGAAGCGATCCGCTGCTGCAGATCGAATATCGCGGACAACGATTGGCCTGCCGTCTCGACACGGGCGCAATAGAGACCGTGTTCTATGAGCCTTTTTTGCACGCGTTTCCCTATGCGGCCGCCGACGCACATCGCGCCCGCGATCGCATCGCGGGCATCAGCGGTGTATCGGCGGTGGACGATTACAGGCTGACTGCCGTTCGCATTGCCCTCGCCGGTCGAATCGTGGAATTGCGCAACGTTCGCGCGCTTGCTCGCTCGATCGATCCGGATGGCGGAGGAATTTTCTGCAATATCGGTCGCGACGTATTGGACCAACTGGGGCAATACACCCTAAACTTCGCGGATATGACTTTCAGCCTGCCCTGAATTGAACGGAAGCCAAGGCCCTTGACCGACGGCTTTTGCCCGGGCTCTCGTTCAAACCAGGGACCTATCCGTCGGAGGAATCAATGCGCCGTTTTGCGCTTGCCGCAGCTTTGGCCTGCCTGACCGCGTTGCCTGCTTGGGCACAGCCGCAGGCCAAGATCGCGCAAGGCGCGCTTTCGGGCGTATCCGAAGGCGCCACCAGCGTCTTCAAGGGTATTCCCTTTGCGGCACCCCCGGTGGGAGCGCTCCGCTGGCGCGCGCCGCAACCGGCTTCCGGCTGGAGCGGCGTACGCGATGCGAGCGCCTTCGGGCCCATCTGTCCGCAGATCAATTTGCCCGGGCGGCTGCAACTGCCGCAAAGCGAGGACTGCCTGACGCTCAATGTCTGGACGCCCAACAACGCGCCGGGCACGAAACTGCCCGTGATGGTGTGGATCTATGGCGGTTCGTTCGTCTTCGGCGGGTCCGCGTTTCCGACCTATGACGGCGTGGAACTGGCGCAGCATGGCGTCGTCGTCGTGACGCTCAATTATCGTCTGGGCTGGCTCGGCACTTTCAACCATCCCGCGCTCGCGGCTGCGAATGCCGGCGAGCCGAAAGGCGATTTCGGGCTGCTCGATCAGATCGCCGCACTCGCATGGGTGCGGAAGAACATCGCGGCGTTCGGCGGCGATCCCGCGAATGTCACGATCTTCGGCGAGTCCGCCGGCGGAATGAGCGTCAACGATCTCGTCGTCTCGCCGCTCGCGCACGGATTGTTCGCCAAGGCGATTTCGGAATCGGGCCTGGGATTGTGGACCATCGGCACTTCCGCGCAGGCGCAGCAGAATGCCGTGACGTTTGCAGCGTTGGAGAGCGCCGACGGCGCGTCTCCCGATGCGCTGGCAAAGTTGCGCACCCTCAGCACGGAGCAGATTCTCGCCGATCAGAAAAAACTATCGGTGCAATCGTCGCCTTACGTCGACGGGACCGTGCTGCCCGACCAGCCGACAGCGCTTTTTGCGCAGGGCAAGGTCGCACATGTGGCCTATCTCGCGGGCTCGAACAGCGACGAGGCGACGTTGATGTCGGCCATTCATATGACGAATGACGACATGCTGAAGCCGTTCGGCGATGCACTTCCGATCGTGCGCAAAGCCTATGAATCCGACGGCAAGCTCTCCGACGACCAGTTCGCCCGCCAGGTATTTGCCGATGGCCTGTTCGCATCCGGCGCGCAGGGGCTGGCAGCATTCGAAGCGAAACTCGGTGAGCCCGCCTATGTCTATCACTTCGACTATGTCTTCGATGCGCTGCGGTTGTTTACGAGCGGGGTCGGGCATGGCGGCGAAATCCCCTACATATTTGGATTTACCGGCATATCGATGGACCCGAATTTTGCCTCGAAAATGAAATTCGCGACCGACAAGGACAAAAGCATCGCCGCGATGATGGAAGGCTACTGGACGAATTTCGCCAAGACCGGAAATCCCAACGGCGCCGGCCTGCCGCAATGGGATTCGTCAAACGTGGCTGCGCCCGAGACGCTGGTCGTGAACGACCGGACAAAAACGATTGCGGGCTTTCGCAAACCCCAGCTCACGTTCATCTATGCCGGCTGGACGAAACGCACGGGACTGTCTCTGCCGAACTGAATATTTTGCCTCTCGCACTTCGGGGGAGAGGCAGCGAGCGCATTTCGCGCGAAGCGGTGAGGGGGTGCCTATGCAGCGTCAAATCTGTCAAGCATCTCCCGCTGCACAATCACCCCCTCACCCTGCCCTCTCCCCCGACGGGGAGAGGGAAATGGGGTTTCAATCGAGCGCGAAGACCAGTGTCTTGAGGTAAGCGGTCTCGGGCAGCATGGGATGGACCGGATGATCCGGGCCCGCACCCGCTTGCCGGATCAAGGTCGCGCGACGGTCCGTGCGGATGATGCCGATGGCGCATTCGTTCACGAAGCGCTCCATGGGCATGTTGTGCGAGCACGAACACAGACACAGAAATCCGCCGGGCGCCGTCACGCCTGCGGCCAACCGCGCCAGCTTGCGATACGCCTTGGCGCCGGGTTCCAGATCTTTTCGGGCTTTCACGAAGGGCGGAGGATCGGCGATCACGATGTCGAATTTTTCGCCCGCGCCTGCGAGCCGCTCCAGATCTTCGAACACGTCGGCTTTCACGAAGTTGCAAATACGTTCGACGCCGTTCGCGGCGGCGGCTTCTTCCGCCAGCGCCAGCGCCGGGGCCGAACTGTCCAGCGCGCTCACCTCGCTTGCGCCCGCACCCGCCGCTGCAATCGCAAAGCCGCCCGTGTAACAATAGGCATCGAGTACGGATTTGCCTTTGGCGAGCGACGCCATGAAGGCGCGATTGTCGCGCTGGTCGTAATACCATCCCGTTTTCTGGCCGCTCGCGGGATCGGCAAAATAACGCGTGCCGTTTTCCAGCACGCCGACGCGCGACGGCGTCTCGCCTTTTGCAGCGCGCACATAGGACGGAAGACCTTCGAGTGCGCGGGCGGGCGTGTCGGCGCGAAGGATCACATTCGCAGGCGCGATCGCGGCGTCGAGCGCTTCGAGCATCGGCTCAAGCAACGCTTCCATGCCGGCCGTGGTCACCTGCACCACGCTCGTATTGCCCAGGCGATCGATGGAGAGACCGGGCAACCCGTCGCCTTCGGCATGGACGAGACGATAATAAGGCTCGGCGTAAAGCGCCTCGCGCAATGCAAGCGCGCGCTTGAGCCGTTTGGCAAAGAATGCGACGTCGATCTCGTCATCTTGTGCGCCGTCGAACAGGCGCACGGAGATGAGACTTTTCAGATTGAAATAGCCCGTGCCGTAGGGGCGTCCATCATCGCCTGCAACGGAGACCAGGCTACCTGGAGGCAACGCCTTCGCCACATTGCTCATCTCGATCTCGTTGGAGAACATCCAAGGCGCACCGGCCCGCGCGCGGCGGCCTTCGCGCGGCTTGAGCCGCAGGAGAGGACGAGAGGTCATATCGATGGCCAGGTTGGGATTTGCGGCCCCCGGTTAGCACGCGAGACCGGGAATCCCTAGCGGGATCGGGAGAAGACGGCCTTCCTCAGCGCCGCCCGGGCTTGAGCACTTTTGCTCGTGCGGTGAGGTAATCATAAAGTGCGTCGATCTCGTAATCGGCAAAATAATGGAACCGGCTGCGCGCGAGCTGCGGCATGACCTTGAGCACATGGCCCGGAGCGGCGCGCCCTTCCCGTAGAAGCGCAAAGAATCCGGCACGGCTATAGGACGAGACGACAGTCAAATCCGGGACCACGCCCGTTCCCGTCAGGTCCGTGCCGTGGCATTCGGCGCAGGTGACGCGCGCGAGATAATGGCCGCCGTCGTAACGCGGGCCAAGATCGAGCGAGGAAGGGCTTTCCAGCGTATCCGGCACGATGGGCGCGAGAATGCCTTCCAGCAACGCTATGCGCGCGCGCAGATCGAATTCGGGCTCGGGCCGGACCGGCCCGTCGGGGGGCAGCGAGCGCAGATAGGACACGATCGCGATCACGTCGTCCTCGCTCATGTAGGTATCGTCGTAGGACGGCATGGCCCACATGCTCGTGGCGTCCGGCTTGATGCCGAACCGGATCGCGCGTTCGAATTCGTCGTCCGGCATGGATTGCGTCAGCCGCTTCAGATTCGAAGACCAGACAGGCAGTACACCGTTCTTCGTCAGAAGGCGGCCCTGCAGATCGGCGCCGTGGCAGCCGCTGCAGCCCGCAATAGCCATCAGATGCTTGCCGCGCGCGATCGCCTTTGCGGTGTCCACAGCATGCACCGTGGAGGACGGCAGCGGATAGCGCCGTTGGATGATGGCTTCGGATTCCACATACACATAGACCCAGGCGAGAACGCCCAGCAGAACCGCGGCGCCCGCGACGGCGCCGGCCCATTTGAGGACCGGGTTCATGCGCGTTCCCTGCTCGTTGCGCCCGGCTCAAAGCTAAACGCGAAATCTGCGGCCCGCAAACGCGTTCAGAATTGGCCGTGGAGCCGCACACCGAACACGGACACGGGTCCGCGGTCGCGGTTGTAAGCCGGATTGGCGATGAACTGATAATCGAAGGTCGTCGTGAACCAGCTTGCGACCTTCGCGCTGTAATAGGTCTCGACGACATTCTCGAGACCGTAATGCGGCAATTGCCCGTCGCCGATCAGGATGCCGAGACCGCCGGCTGCTAAATAATTACGCGCAGCATGCGAGATGCCGGCCACTTCTTCGGCGAAACCGATCGTGTCGTCGGGACGCAACCAGTCCGCACCCTTGAGCGAAAGGCCGACTGCGAGCGAGCGATTGATTTCGGTGAATTCATAGGCCTCTTTGCTGCCGTCGTTGAGCCCGGCGCGCGCGAACACGCCGAGATTGTCCGTTGCCGCCTGTTCGAAATTGAGGGCCACGCCGGGACGGGATGCATAATTGCGCACGAGCGCGGTATCCGGCACGGCGTGCGTGAGTTCGCCCAGCGCAATGGCGTCGTTGTAATCGCCCATGCGGCCGCGGTTGACGAACGCCAGCAATTTCAGCTTGCCGTCGCGGCCGAACAATTTGTGCCGCTCTTCGGCTTCGCTCACCAGCTCGAACTGGCTGAAATTCGTTTCGAGATATTTTTCGTTCGGGACCTTCGAGAGATCGAACAGTCCCACGCGGAGCGTCCACCAGTTCTGCGTCCATTCGGCGGCAACGCCGTAGCTGTAGCCCCAGGAATCCGCCGCGTAGTCGTAGGCGCCGGAATCGATGATCGCCCAGTTCATGAAATCCGCGCGGGGATCGTGCGCATAGGTGTTGGTGTCGAAGATATCGACGGCCGAGATTTTCCCCATCGTCACGATGACATTGTCCGCCGTGCGCTCGCCCGCCAGCTGGTTTGCATCGGAATCGATCTTTTGCGTTTCGCCGCCGAGGTCGAATGTCTGACGGAAGAACAAGCGCTGCAGACGGAAATAGGGCGGCACCGAGCCGACCTTATAGCCCTCTCCGCTCGGAAACGCCGCAACGCCAACCGTATCGCTCAACCCAAAGCCCTGATCGAGCTCCGGATCGGCATAGGCTTCGCCGCCGGACCACAGTCGCAGTCCCGCGAACAGCGTCACGTCCACCGTCTCGTCACCGCGGCTGCCGGGATCGAGGCTGTTGACGCCGCGAAAAGCAGAACTGAAGCCGGGATGATATTGCTCGGTGAACGTGGTCTGACCGTGCAGGTTCCAGGTTTCGTCCGTATCGCCCGAGGAGTCCACGGGTGCGCCGGTCTGCGCCGGCGGCGGGTTTCCGCCGGAAGAATCGGCCTGCGCGAATATCGGCGTGGAGAGGAGCAGCAGCGAGCCTATTGCCGACAGTGGGACAAGGACGCGCGAGGCGCGAGCCGAAGTATGGCGCATGTTCGTCCCCCATCCTGGCGCCGGCGCATGAGCCGGGCCGCATTCGCTTGAGACCGGTTATACCCCCAAGGGTATCTTGCAACTATACCCATGCCGGTATAAGTTCAAGCCGCTGGCAACGGTTCCCGTAAAATATTTGCGACGGACCCTAACCGCCAAAGGCGACAGAAATGCATCGCAAGCCGCGAGCCGTGCGGAAGCCCTCGAACGGAGACGCGGCACATTCGCCGCATGCCCTGCGCGACCAGCAGCGCATGGTCAATCGCGTGCGGCGGCTTCGGGGGCAGGTGGATGCGATCGAACGCGCGCTCACCGAAGAAGCGAGCTGTTCCGATGTCATCCAGCGCGTGACGGCGGCGCGCGGTGCGATCGACGGGCTGATGGCGGAGATCCTGGAAGAACATGTGCGGGAATATCTTCTGGCCGACGAAGAACTGCCCGCGAAGGACCGCACGCACGCGGCGGAAGAACTGATCGGGATTATCCATTCCTATCTGACGTGACGGAAAACAGCGGTTGACGCCGGACAGGAATTTGTGGTTCGGCATGCCGTAACAGAGTTTCGCAAAGAAAGTTCGATGGACAGTCAACCTAGAAAGGGCGCCGTGCCGGCCATTCCGATGGTCATCGCGGCGTCGTTCGACAGCAAAAGAGCCGGCCGTCCGCGCCCGGTGATCGGCAGCCGACTCGACTGAGCGGCGATCGTTCACTCCGCGCGGCCCAGCCGGGCGCTCGGAGGTGAACGATGTATGGAATCCTGATCTCTCAAGCACACGACATGCGCCCGGTTGCGCGGCGGCGGACAACGCTCCGTTCGCCGATCACGATCCTGCGGATTGCCTTCCGCAATCAGACAAAATCGAGCTGAGGGGAGCGCCATGTCCCACATGAAGGAATTGATTCCCGAGACGGCGCCGACCGCGGTCCTCGACGAAGCTCACATCGGCGACATCAGAGGGGCACTCGGCACCATCCGGCACGGCGACACCGCCGCGCGCACAAGTTGGGGCGCCAGGTTCCGGACGCTGCTTGCCATCCTGGGGCCGGGTCTCATCGTCATGGTGGGCGACAACGATGCCGGCGCCTTCGGCACCTACACGCAGGCGGGCCAGAATTACGGCACGTCGCTGCTTTGGACCCTGTTGTTGCTTGTCCCCGTGCTTTACGGCGCCGCGGCTTTCAGTGTCGCAATTGCAAGCAGGTTCGCCGGCCGCGCCGGATCGGCCCACATGCCCCTGGAACGCCGGTTGCGCGATCTCTGGCGCATGCCGCCGCTGCAGGCATTGCCGCCTGCCCGGTTGTCGACGCTCAGCCGCATCTGGATGATCGTGCTGCGCGTGTACCTGATTCTGGCCGGCGGGCTCGTACTCGTTCGTATCATTATGCTTGCAGCCAATGGAAGCTGATGGGCCGCGTTGTATCGGACAGGATAAGTGACCATGGACGGCCATCTCGAACCGGCAATGGAATTGACGATCGTCCTGCGGCTGGGACTTGCGCTTTTGCTGGGCGCCGCGATCGGCTTCGAGCGGCAATGGCGGCAGAAAACGGCCGGCCTCAGGACCAACGCGCTTGTTGCGCTGGGTGCGAGCGGCTTCGTCGTGTTCGGCAGCCTGATCGGACATGGCGATCCCATGCCGATTGCGGCCCAGATCGTCACCGGTATCGGCTTTCTCGGCGCGGGCATCATCCTGCGCGAAGGTATCAATGTGCTGGGACTCAACACCGCGGCAACCTTGTGGTGCTCGGCCATGGTCGGCACCTTCGCGGGCGGTGGATATTACCTGCCGAGTGCGATCGCGACGGCATTCGTCGTCGCCACCAATCTCTTTCTGCGCCCGTTGGTACGACTGCTCAATCGCCAGAGCCTGACCGCGACCAATGCCGAAACGCAATACAGCGTGGAAGTCACCTGCAAGGGATCCGAGGAAGCGCATATGCGCTCGCTGCTGCTTCATTCCCTGTCGCAGGCAGGTCTCGGCCTCCGGCGCATCGACAGCGAAGATATCGAGGATACTTCCAAGGTGACGGTCACCGCGCAGGCCGTTGCCGCGACACGGAACGACGCCGCGCTGGAACAGATCGTGGGGCGGCTCAGTCTCGAACCTTACGTGTCGGCCGCAACCTGGCAGATCGATCGCACGATATCCGACGGATAGGCCGCGGCTGCGACCCTATGTGGTCATATTGATGGTCGTGGACGCCCGGGGAAGCATGTAATCGAACGAATAGAGACTGATTGTGCCCATCTTGATGAAATCGATCATGGGTGTGTAAGCGTAAGTCGTTTCGCCCATCACCACAAAACCGCCGGGCGTGTCCAGCGCCGCTGGGAGCGTCACGGTCGCGCCGACCGTTCTTTCGGCGCTGGCGGGAATTGCCTGGCTCCATGCCACCTTGGCGACGCCCGAGGAGCTGATGCTGATGCCCGACACAACAACTTTCGCGTTCGCGGTCGACCAGGGTGACAGAACCTGCGAGGAGGAGTTGAGGATGTCCGGCATCTGCTGGCTGGCGCTGATGGTCGTGTATTGCGAAGTGACATTGGTGACCGTGCTGGCGGTGAGCGCCACCAGGCGATTCAGGGAAAGAGCCTGCATCAGTTCGAAGCCACCGAGATAGATGAGCACCATGACGGGCAGGATGAGCGCGAACTCGACCGCACTGATGCCGCGCTGATCGGCGACAAAGTTGCCGTGGCGGGCGAACCGGCGGCGAAATCTCTCACGCAAAGTCATGACCCCTCCATCAATACGGTTCATTGCGAAAAACGGCCGTCGCCATGAGCAGCCGCGAGTTGCCGTTCATGTTCGAGATATTGAAGCTCAGCGGCCCGGTCAGGACGGGCCACTCATAAAAAACCTGCACGAGCTCGATATCGCCTTGCGTTCCGATGCTGTAGTTCATCGCGGCCGAGTTGAAATTGCCGTTCGAAAGCGGATTGAGCTGCGACACCGACGAGAACGACGAGAATGTCTGCACATTGACGTAGATGCCGGAACAACCGAACAGAGCCGCGGCGTCGTTGCACACGGCCTGTTTGAACTGGGTCGCCGTCATCGCGCCGCTTTGGGCCTGGCCGGTCATGATCAGGCGCGACGCCTCTGTGGTCGCTGTCTGCAGAACCTGTTGGGCGAAGAAGACGAGCGCGGTTTCCAGAATCGCAATCAGCAATGCGAAAAACGGGGCAGCCACCAGGGCAAATTCGACAGCCGCATTGCCGTCCTGCCGCCGCACCAACGCGCGCGGTCCACGGACGCTCAGGAACCGTCCAACGCGTACTCTGAAACTCGATTTCATCTCCGGCATGGCCTGACGCCTCGGCTCCGCCGATCCCAATTCCTCGAGAGGATTGTTACGCCCAAGCCATTATCAATCGGTTGGTTTGGGTTCGGCGATTGCATTCGATTCATTCAGACTCTGCTAACCAAGAAGCGAAACCGCGCAAGCTTGCGCCTGCCTCCGGCCTGTCATGGCCCGCAAAAGCGGACCACCCAGGTGACGCATCGCCGAGGCAAACGAAGGTGCGCGTATCGGAGCGTCATCACCCAAATGAACACGGTTCAACTGGGTGGCCCGCTTTTGCGACCATGACAACAAAGAGCAATGAGTCGCGGGCAAAAGCATTCTCGTCGCGACCGGCTACTTCGACAGATAGGCGGACTGCACGGCCAGATCGAACAGGTCGGAAAGGGCGGCTGAAATATCGCCGTCCGTCGTCACTTCGTAATACAGACCCGGCGACGCGCAATTCTGCAATTGCGTACCGATATTCGACTGAATCGGCGCGACGTAATCGAGGTACCACGAGCCTTCCGCAAGCGGCAGGTATTCCGTGTAAAGAACCGCAATTCGAATGCCGCGGTTCTTGATCGTGGTGCACCAATCCGTGTCCGCTTCATTCCCGGAAGAATTGAGCGGATTGATCGTCGATTGCTGCCGGGTCCCGCCTTCATAGCTTCCATAGGCCGAGCTGAGCCCGGGCTCGCTCGAGACCGTCTCGTCCTCGACGCCGTCGGTGACGATGAACAGCACCTCCTGGGGCGTGTCGCCCTTCGTGGCCGTGCCGCTGCCGGGATTCGGCATATCCGTATTGATCGCCTTCATTGCGGCGTCCCAATTCGTATCCGTGTCGTTGTTGGCGCTGGTCTTGGTCAGATTGTTGTTGTCGTAGACTTCCAGCAGGCTGATGTTTGCGGCATCGGTCGACACAGTTGAAAGATTCGATGTCATGGCGGCGATCGTGTTGAGGGCGACGTCGAACGTATAGATGGCCATCTGATAGCTGGCTGTGCTGCCGGCCTCTGTTGTTTTTGCCGTCGTCGCGAGATTCTCTGCGGCCGTCCGCAAATTGTCGATGCGCAATGTGAGACCGAGATTGCGCGCCAGAGTATAATTGTCTTCTCCGCTCGGATTGCCGAGACCGTCCGCCGACGGATTCGATTCGTGGCAGGCAAACGCACATCCGCCCTGAGAGGACGTATTGTTGACGAGCGTGGTGATGCCGGCCGAGGTCGCCGGGATCCCCATGGACGGTGAATCGTCGAGCATCAGATAGAAATTGATGTTCGGCGCAAGGCCGGCCGTCGCCTGCGAAGAGCCGCCGATCGCGATCGTGTTCATGCCGAGCACATTGGGAAACGTGTTGACCGATTTCGCGGCCCAGGTGACGGTGGCCGTGCGCACCGCGCCGGATGTGGCGATCGCCACGGTCACATTGCCCGGGGCGTAATTCGTGTTTGTGATCTGGCTCGCTTGCGCGTTGAATGTGTTGATCGCCTGCTGTTGTGCTGCGGTGGTGCTGCCCGCCATCATGGTCGGCGTCACCGCCGAAAGTGCTGCCGCGTCCGCCGCCGCGTCCAGTTCCGTCTGACGGTCGACCGCGAGCGTGTAATCGACGCCCATGCCTGTCAGGTAGATTGTGGGCACCAGGGCAAGCGCAAAAATAACGGCGACATTTGCTCGCTCGCTCCTTGCAAATCGCCGATAGAAACCCGCAATCATTCCGATGCGCTCCGCCCAGATAGACGCGCGTAGATTGCCTAGGTGCTCGTTACCCAGTCGTTAAAGATTGCATTGTCTGCAACCGGTTTTTTGAGACGCGCTTTACCTTGTTGGCCGGCGTGCAAGCAATTGAAATTCCAGCGAGACTCCGAGCGGGCGAACATCATGCGGAATCCGCGCGGCCTGCCCTGTGCCAGTTTGGTTGCTCCAGATCGGATCATCGGCGCAACAATCGTTACCGGCTGTCTGCGCCGGCGCGAAGTTCTGGAGCTCGGGTCACGGCGGTGTGCTTCATTAAAGAGTCATTTACCTTGTTGACCGCAGGCGAAAAACCGCCGCTTGCGGAACGTGCCATGAACCATGGTATGTATGCGGCGAAGCAGTATCGACGCAATCTCGTGAGCAGGGGTTGAGGTGAAGGCGAGCATCAGTCGCCTCAGGCACGTATCGAGTTGGCGGCAAGTGCTGCCGATGCTGATGCTTGTCGCCTTTGCGCTGCAAAGCTACGTCACCCAAACCCACATCCATTTTGCCGGACATGTCGTTACGGGCGGGTTTACGTTCCCCGGCGAAGACTCAAAGACCGTCAAGGCGCTGGGTACCGCGGAAGACCAAGACGATCACGACAAATATCCGCCGGGCGACGATCCCGCCAATTGCCCGATCTGTCAGGAAATCCTCTACGCCGGTCATTACGTCGCCCCGACGACGATGCCGATTCTCCTTCCGTCTCTCGCGATTTCCACGGTCGAAATCGTCGAGACCGTTCTGCCGCGCGCGCTTGCGCCTTCCCACAATTGGCAAGGCCGGGGTCCGCCTCGCGTCTGATTTCCGCACATTGAGCGATTGACCGCCCGGACCGCGGCCGCAAGGCCGTTCCGAACGCTGTCGATCAACCGGAAATCGATTCGCCTCGTGCTGCGCACTGCGTAGCCAGAGCGCCCGATGCGGATGACGCAGGGGTTCTTGCAAATGACACGTTCCATTCTCATGGCGTCCGTCGCGATGGCGGCGGTGCTCACGCTATCGGCGGAAGCTTTCGCGCAAACTGTCGTCGCCAGCGCAAATACGGATTCCGACAACACCAAGATCGAGACCGTCGTCGTAACGGCCAAGAAGCTGAGCGAAGCGCGAGCGGGCATTCAGACCCAGATCGGCGCCTCGACCTACGCCATCACAGCCCAGGACATCCAGGACACGCCGGGCGGCGACAACACCTTGCTCAATCAGGTCATCCTGCAGATGCCCAGCGTGGCGCAGGATTCCTACGGTCAGTTCCATATCCGCGGCGAGCACAACGCGCTGCAATATCGCCTTGACGGAATCACGCTTCCCGAAGGCATCAGCGTGTTCGGCCAGACGCTCGATCCGAGGCTGGCCTCTTCCGTCGAACTGATTACCGGCGCGTTGCCCGCGGAATATGGATTGGCGACCGGCGGCATCATCGATATCAAGCCGAAGACAGGCTTGTTCGACAATGGCGGAACGATCTCGATGTATGGCGGCAGCCACAACGAACTCGCGCCGAGCTTCGACTATGGCGGATCGACGGGTTCGCTCAATTATTTCGTGTCAGGCGACGACACGACCAACAGCCTCGGCATCGAATCGCCGGACGGAAGCTCCACGCCGATTCACGACCGCTCCGAGCAGTATCACGGCTTCGCCTATCTCGAAGACATTCTCGACGACAACAGCAGCATCACCGCGATTCTCGGAACCTCACACGATCATTTCGAGATTCCGAATACGGCCGGGCTTACGCCGGGATTGGGGCTCACCGATATCAACGATCCGCTTGGCGGCGGAACTATTTATCCCAGCGCCGCCGAAAACGAGACGCAACGCGAAATCACGGATTATGCGATTCTCAGCTATCTGCACAGCCAGGGCGCATTCGACTTTCAGATTTCGGCGTTCGGACGCTACTCGAGCCTGAACTTCGCGCCCGACCAGATCGGCGATCTGCTCTATAACGGCATTGCGCAATCCGCTTACAAAAAAGATGTGGCACTTGGCGAACAGGCCGAAGCCGCGTGGCATTTGGGCGATTCCCACACGATCCGCGGCGGCGTGATTATCGAAAACGACCGCCTGACGAGCAACACGACGTCCTCGGTCCTGCCGGAAGATTGCACGACATCGGGCACGGGGCCGGCCGGCACGCCGACCAATCCCTATAGCTGCGCGCCCTATCCGAGCTCGACTCCAGGTTACAATGTGCCCGAGACGATCGTCGACAACAGCGGGAAAACACAGTGGACCGAAAGCGTCTATCTGCAGGACGAATGGAAAGTGCTGCCCGATCTGACGGTCAACTATGGCCTGCGCTACGACAACTATACGGCCTATAGCAGCGGCGATCAGCTCAGCCCGCGCCTGAATGCGGTCTACAAGCCGTGGGACGGAACGACGTTCCATCTGGGTTATGCCCGCTATTTCTCGCCGCCGCCTTTCGAATTGGTCGGCAACCAGGACATCGCAAAATTTTCTCCGACGCCGGCAAATCCGACGGCCGGCACTTCGGCCACACCTCAGATCACCACAGACACCACGCCGGTCGCCGAACGTGCCGATTATTTCGACGCCGGCGCACAGCAGCAAGTCATCGAAGGGCTGCTCGTGGGAATCGATGCCTATTACAAGCTATCGAGGGACATGATCGACGAAGGCCAGTTCGGCGCGCCGATCGTTCTCACACCGTTCAACTACGCCAAAGGCAAGCAATATGGCGCGGAATTGACGGCCGATTACACAACCGGGAATTTCAACGCCTATGGCAACCTGTCGCTTGAGCACGCCGTCGGCGAGGGCTGGGTCAGCAGCCAGTTCAGCTTTCTTCCGGACCAGTTCCTGTATACCCGGAACCACTATATCGACCTCGATCACGAACAGCATTTCTCGGCTTCCGGCGGCGCATCCTACAAATGGGGCGATACGCTGTTCGACACCGATCTGATCTACGGGACGGGCTTGCGCGAAGACACTGGCCCGCTGCTGAGCCTTCCCGACGGCATTCCAAACGGCACGCACGTACCTGCCTACGTACAGGTCAATACCGGCCTGGCGCAGGACTTCACCGCCTTCGGCTGGAAAGGCTTTACGGCGCGGTTCGACGTGATCAACCTGTTCGACGAGAAATACGAAATCCGCAGCGGCAGCGGCGTGGGCGTGTTCGCGCCGCAATGGGGACCGCGACGCGGGTTCTTTGTGGGGCTTTCGAAATCGTTCTGATACGCGGGACGCGCCGGTGGAAACGCCGGCGTGTCCGCGCGTTCAGAAGCTTCCGCACTCCGTCGTCGTCAGCACGCCCACCGATTCCTGATGGAACCGCGTGCGATAGTCAGCCATCACCGCCTCGGTTCTGCGCGCGAGGTCCGGCGCGGGTGCGGCCGCGACGATCACAATCTTCGAGCGTTCCTGCGCGACTTGGTGCGTCTTCGGATCGAGCCATTGGCCCTCACCTTCACTGACCGTGAAGCCGTCGGGGAAATTCCTGGCGAGCGTGTCGTCGACGAATTGCGACCACTCGGCATCGGTCAATGGCGCACGGCCCGCGATGTCGCGACCAAAGAACAATTGCGTCACGAGCATCGGAGTTTGATTCGGCAATGGGCATTGCGCTGTCGCAACGACCGCAGCCAGCAGGTAGGACAACATGGCGGCATATCCCTCCGGAACGAACTGCATCATCGTCGCCGGAGCAGGAACCGCAACCCTTTGGGGTTTATGACGCCTTGGGCCGCACGCAACGGCCGGCCGGAGGATCAGCGCGGTCGAGATGGGGCACGACTTCACCGGCGCCGCCCGAGCAGGCGATCCAGCGGAAATCGTGGTCGCCGCCGGTTTCCTTGATGCTCTTGTCCGCGACCAGCGCGCCGAACCCGTTGGGCGCGACGCTGCCCGACACACCGCCATCCTTGCATGCAGCAAGCCCGTTAGGATCGCTGGTCAGGCAATACGCAAATTGAACGCTGTAGCCGCAACGATTGCGGAAGCCCCAATGCGCACCGTCGCTGTCGACGGTCAGGCAACTCGACGCGCTGTCGGGCACGGTCGCCGGATCCAGCGACGCCTGGGCCGACGCGGGCGCAACCGGGTCGGCGCCCGCATCGATCGTGTGCACGATCGAATCCTTCACGATCACGATGCCGGACATATTCTGCGCGAACGGCGCTGCTGCAGGCGGCGACCACGGTGCGGGCGACTGCGTGACATAGGAGACGCGCATCGGTTTCGGAATCGGCCGCGGCACGTTTTGCAATGTTCGTGTCGGCGTCGCAGCGGGGGTCGCAGCGGTTTTTGCGCTCGCATTGCCGGTGCAAGTTGCGCCCGCCGATTGCGCCGCGCTGGAACTCCCGCCAAGCCGATTCGCATAGGCCGCCACGGCCGCTTTGCGCTCCGCGTCCGAGAACATGTGACCTTGCGGATACCAGGACATGCAATAGGAACCGCCATTGGGCGCCGCGAGCGCAATCGACAAACCGCCGGTGCGATTGGGCGTGAGCACCTCGGAGCGTCCGTCCGCATAATTCACATCGATTTCCGAATCCGTCACGCGGAACAAGCCGATCGTCTGCGACGGGTCGTCGGCGCTGCTGATCGTTCCCAGGCGATCGTTGATGAAGTTGAAGGTCGTCGCTTGCCGCGCGCCATCGGGGCGGGCGATCTCGCGGGTGAATCCGGCTTCCGTGGCCGTGAACGCGATGCTCGATCCATCGACCGAGACAAGTTGCGTACCGGCCAGGCCTTCGAGGATCGCAGTTTGCCCCGACGCGCTCGCCGCCATGTTCGGCGAAGGCGGGTTCGCAACCAAAGGCGTCGATGCCGGGGTACCTGCCGCAGTCGCGGTGATCTTTGCCATTGCGGCAGGCGGCGCGGGAATTTGGCTTTGCAGATTGGCAGATGTCGTTGCCGTTGCGGTATGTGCAATCAAGGCCACGGGCGACGACGCGGCGGTGACCACCGTGTTGGGAAGGCTTGTCGTCATCGCAATAGGCAATTGCGCTGCGGTAGCCAGGTTCGGAGAAGGCGGCGCAGCCGTTGCAATGGACCTTGCAGACATGTCGGACCGTGCCGCGATTTGCATCGGCCGATCATTGTGCCATGCGCCGTTATAGGCGCGCCCGTCTGCCCATTGCTGGGAGCCCACGCCTTCGGCCTTGCCGTCGCGCCAATCGCCGTCATAGCGGTCGCCGTTCGCCCAATTTTCCGAACCCTGTCCGTTGGCGGCGCCGTCATGCCAATCGCCGTCGTAGCGATCGCCATTCGCCCACGCGATCTGCACGCGGCCGCCCAACACATCGCTTGTCCATTGGCCCTGCAGACGATCGCCCTTGGCGGATGTGAAGGCGCCCGCACCGTTCATGTGTCCGCTTGTCTCGTCGCCGTCATATTTCGATCCGTCGGACCAGACCACGACGACATGCCCGTCCTGCACGATGCCGTGATGAAGATTGGCGGTGATTGTTTCGACCACGGATCCGTCGTTCGCGAATGTGAGCGTGCCCGCGCCTTCCGCGAAGCCGTTGCGGCAGTCACCCGTCCACGACACCGTATCTCCATCGTCGAAATTGACGTCGAGCGCGCGGCAACCCTGGCGCTGATCGACGGCCAACCATTGACCTTCCTGGGTATCGCCTTGCGTCGTAGAAGAAGAAGCGGCATGGCCGGTGCCGTTCTGTTCGGAATGCGCACCCACTGCCGCGGTCGATATGCCGGCGAACATCACGCCGGCCAGCGCGGTTCTTGCAGCCCACAGCATCGAATGCCCCTCCGTGCTCGAAAATTTTCGAGACGCATGATCCCGCTTGCCGCTGCCCGCAGCAAATTAAGGTCGCGCGGTTCGTCAACGAAGCCTTTCGTTGCTACCCGCGACTTGTCAATAAATTGGACGCATTCCGGAAGATTAAATTGCGAGGATTATCATAGGTTTAGATCGACCCCATTTTGGGAACTGCGGTGTCGTTGCGTTACACAATTTGTGCTAACGTCGCTGATCGATGTGCGAAGAAAGCAGAGCGTCGTGACCATTCCCGATTTCAATCGCGTTCCGCCGCGCAAGAAAGGCGGCTTGAATTTCCAGGCGCTGGACGAATTCAAAAAAGAGCACGGCATCGACGCGATCGTCATATATATCGCCGACGATTTCGATGCTCCGTTGCCGGAAGACTTTCTGCTCCGGCCGATGGAGTGAACGGAACCGGCGGAACCCCGCACTTGCGTCCGCGCGACCGGCTGGGTTAGACGGGGCGCCCTCGCGCGGATTGCCGCACCGGCTTCCTTAAGGATTTGTCATTGAAGCTCCCCATCCACCCTCAAGGTTGGCGATTCATCGCCATCGCGGCGGCCCTTAATCTTCTGGGCTTCGCCGTCGCGCTGTGGCTGGGGCTTGTGCTTTTGCCGGTTACGGCTTGGGTCGTGGCGTTTTTTCGGGACCCCGAACGCACGGCTCCGGCGGGTGCAAACCTCGTCCTCAGCCCGGCCGACGGCAAGCTGTTGCCTATTGTGAAGGCAGTCCCGCCCGAGGAACTCGGTCTGGGGCCCGAGCCGCGGGTCCGGCTGGCCATTTTTATGTCGGTATTCAATGTGCATGTGAACCGGGCGCCCTGTGGCGGATCGGTGACAGGTCTTGCATACCGCCCGGGTAAATTCTTCAATGCATCTTTCGACAAGGCGAGCCATTATAACGAACGCATGTCGATCCTGATAAGGATGGATGACGCCGTTGGGTCGCCGAGCCTGGCGGTGGTGCAAATTGCGGGGCTGGTGGCGAGGCGGATCGTTTGCGATCTGCAACAAGGACAGAAGCTATGTCGCGGCGATCGTTTTGGAATCATCCGTTTCGGAAGCCGACTCGAGGTCTATTTGCCGGACGGCGCGCGCGTGCTGGCGAAAGAAGGCCGGACGGTAGTGGCGGGCGAGACCGTGCTCGCGGATTTCCCAAGCTGATGACCGGCATGACACGCGAGCGACGCAGCGAACTTGTGCGCAACGCCGCCGCGATCTGCGAAGAATCGAAATTCGGCAAGATCCTGCCAAACGCACTGACTCTGCTCGGACTGTGCTGCGGCGCGACGGCAATTCGCTTTGCGCTGAGCGCCGACTGGAAGGCCGCCGTCGTGGCCATCTTGTGTGCGGCCCTGTTCGATGCGCTCGACGGCCGTCTGGCCCGACTGTTCCATGTCGACGGCGCGTTCGGTGCGCAGCTCGATTCGCTGGCCGATCTCGTGAGCTTCGGCATCGCGCCCGGCGTGCTCGTTTATATGTGGACGCTCTATCACGCGCATGGCGCCGGTTGGGCGTTCGCGCTGATCTTCTGTGCCTGTAGCGCCATCCGGCTCGCGCGCTTCAATGTGGAAAGCGCCGATCACGACTCCGAACCCGCCGGATATTTCACGGGCGTCCCGACACCGGCGGCCGCATGCCTCATTCTTCTGCCGATGCTGCTGGGCTTTCAGTTCAAGGGCGACGCCTTCAGCCATCCCTGGCTCAGCGCCGCGATGATCGCGCTGATGTCCTGGCTGATGATCAGCCGGGTGCCGACCTTGTCGTTCAAACGCGTGCAAGTGCCGCCCCGGCTCAAGGCCCCGATGATGGTGCTGGCCGTTCTCCTGCTGGGCTCTGCTTTCATGTGGCCATGGGCGACTTTGACCATCGGGCTCATCGTCTATCTCGCGAGCATTCCGTTCGGCATCGTGGCGGCCGCCGAAATGCGCCGCCATCCGCCTGAAGTGGAAAACTGAACGCGCCTCAGTTCGCGAGCGTTTCCGGTTCGCGCGCCGCTTTTTCGGTAACGGGCGCGCCGAACTCCATCGCCCCATCCTGCAACGCGCCGAACTTCAAGCTCATGATGTCCAGCGCATAGTTCTGATGGAGCTTCCACGGTGCCTTCGCGCCCTGCTTCGGCAGGCGGTCGAGTGCGCGCTGCACATAACCCGATGAAAAATCGAGGAACGGCTCGGCCGGCATTCCCGCATCGCGGTTGCGCGGGGTGCATTGGCGATAGCCTTTCGCATCCATGTAGTTCAGCAACCGGCAGACATAGTTGCAGGTGAGATCGCATTTCAGCGTCCAGGACGCGTTGGTGTAGCCGAACGCGGATGCCAGATTGGGTACATCGCTGAACATCATGCCTTTGTAGTTCAGGGTTTTCGCGAAATCGATTTTGCGGCCGTCGACCTCGACCTCCATTCCTCCGAGAAGCTCCATCACCAGACCTGTCGCCGTGACGACGATGTCCGCTTCGAGTTCGCGACCCGATTTGAGCTTGATGCCTGTCTCGGTGAAGGTTTCGATCGTGTCGGTGACGACATCTGCGTGCCCCTCGTTGATTGCGCGGAACAAATCGGAATCCGGCACAAGGCACAGCCGCTGGTCCCAAGGATTGTAACGCGGCGTGAAATGGGTCGCGATGTCGTAATCCGGTCCGAGCTCCTGGCGCACGCCCTTGAGAATGAAATCCTTCACCCGATCCGGCTTGCGCCGGCACAGCTGGAAGAAATACATGCCGAGCAGAACATTCTTCCAGCGCGTCAGGCCATACGCCATTTTCGCCGGCAAGCGCCGCCGCAACCAGCTCGCGACCGCGTCCCCTTCCGGACGGGACACGATATAGGTGGGCGAGCGCTGCAGCATCGTAACATGCGCGGCCGTCTTCGCCATCGACGGCACGAGCGTGACGGCCGTGGCGCCGCTGCCGATCACGACAACACGCTTGTTCGCGTAGTCGAGATCTTCGGGCCAATGCTGCGGATGGACGATGCGTCCCTTGAAGCGCTCCGCTCCTGCAAATTCCGGCGTGTAACCCGCCGCATAGCGGTAATAGCCCGAGCACATGAACAGGAAATTGCAGGTGAAAATGGCCGTGCCTTCGCCGGATTTCGTTTCGACGGTCCAAATCGCATCCTGCGACGACCAGGTCGCGCGCGCGACCCAATGGTTGAATCGGATATGGCGCTGGATATCGCCGTCCTTCGCGGTATCGCGGATGTAATTGAGGATCGAGGGACCGTCTGCGATGGCTTTCGCATCCGTCCAGGGGCGGAACGAATAGCCCATTGTGTACATGTCCGAATCCGAACGAATGCCGGGATAGCGGAACAGGTCCCAGGTGCCGCCGATCGCCGCGCGGCCCTCGAGGATCGCATAGGTTTTCCCGGGGCAGTTCCGCTGGAGATGATGCGCGGCGCCGATGCCGGACAGCCCGGCTCCGACAATCACGACATCGAAATGTTCGCCGGCCATGCCCGTCACTCCACCGGCAATGTCGCGGATTTTCCCGCAAAGTGAAACCAGAGCAGCACGACGATGCCGATTGCCATCCACGCAAGACCGTATTTGATCGCGTTCGCCTGCGCATTGATCAGCACGTAACCGACAATCGAAAGCCCGATGAGCGGCACCACAAGATGACGAAACCAGTCGCGGCTCTTCTGGCGCCACAGGAAATGCGCCATGACCGACAGATGCAGCAGGAAAAATCCAATCAACGCGCCGAAGCTGACCATCGAGGCCAGAAGTTCGAACTCGTCAACCATCGCGATACCCAGCACCAGCGTGACGGCGGCCACAAGGAAGATCGCATATTCCGGCACTTTGCGGACCGGATTTACATGGGAGAGAAATTTCGGAAGCTTGCCGTCGCGCGCCATGCTGAACAGCAGTCGCGCCGTCGCGGCCTGGGCGGTGAGCGCGCCCGCGATGCCGGAGAACAATATGCCGGGAACCGTCACCATCAATTCGATCCAGTGTCCGCCGATCATGAGCGCAATATTGTAAAGCGCGGCGTTTGTTGCGTCGCCGGGCGGAAAGCTTGTGCGGTCCAGCACGAACAGCGAAAACAGATAGGATTGTGCAATGAAGAGAACGGCAGACAACACCAGCGACAATATCGTGGCGCGACCCACTGCCAATGCGCCGCCCTTCGCTTCTTCCGAGAGCGTCGAGATCGCATCGAAGCCGAGAAAGCTCAGCACCGCCAGCGACAGCGCACCGAAGACGATGCTCGAGGAAATCACCGCAGGATTGTAAAAAGGCTTGATCGACAGATGCGCGCCGTTGACACCGTGCGACAGCGCGATGAGGCCTACGACCATCAACACCCCCAGGATCACAAGCTGCAGCACCAGCATGATGACGTTCAAGCGGGCCGTCGCCTCGATGCCGAAATAGTTGATGATCGTGCTGAAACCGACCAGCGCGACGACCCACACGAATTTCGGAACTCCGGGCGCCACAGTACTCAACGCGATCGCGCAGGCGACGTAAGTGAGCGCGGGAATCAGGAGATAGTCCAGCAGGATCGCCCAGCCCGCGATGAAGCCGGCTTCCGGGCCGATGCTGCGCGCCGCATAGGTATAAACGGAGCCTGCGACCGGAAAGGCGCGGCTCATCGCGCGATAGCTGAGCGCCGTGAACAGCATTGCGACGAGGCCGACCAGATAGACAAGCGGCACCATCCCCTTGCTCGCATTGAACACGATGCCGAACACGGCAAAGGGCGCGATAGGAACGATGAACACGAGGCCGTAAACGAGAAGGTCGAACAGCCCGAGCGAACGCTTCAATTCCTGCTTGTAGCCGAAGACTTCGATGTCGACGATGGTTTCAGTGACCTCAGCCATGCCCAGCCTTTGAAATGCCCCTGGAACGAAGTTGACGTGAATCGACAGCCGCGTCCACTGCGGCGGATCGATCAACCAGCAGCATTTTGCGTGGGCATTCCAAGACCGCGTGCGGCGAGGATTCCGTAGATCAGGATACACACATAACAGGCGGCCGGGACGAACAGCGCCGCCGCCGGGCTCGTGCTGTCGGCCACGTGGGCAGCCACCTCCGGAACGATCGCGCCGCCCACGATCGCCATGACGAGAAGACCCGAACCATTCGGAGTCTCGGACCCGAGCTGCTCGGTCGCGAGCGCAAAGATCGTGGGGAACATGATCGAGTTGAAGAGGCCAATGGCGAGGACCGTGAAGGCGGCGGTATGTCCGGTCGTCTGACTGGAGGTCAAAGCGAGAGCGCATGCCACGACGGCGCAGGCTGACAGGACGTATCCCGGCTGCGCGTGCGTCAGCACATAGGAGCCGATGAAGCGGCCGATCATAGCGCCACCCCAATAGAAGCTGACGAACTGGCCGGCACAGACAACCGGGTTGCTCGAAAAAAGTCCCGGCAGTCCGATGACGGACCCGATCACTCTACCGATATGAGGCGCACCCGTCCCCAGCACGGTCGGTTGCAGCAGGTAATTCGTCATGACGCTGCCGATATAAACTTCCGCGCCGACATAGACGAAGATGGCAAGCGCCCCCAGCGCCACGCGAGGGCGCTTCAACATGGCGGCCATGGCGCCGATGCGCGCCGCTTCCGGGGTCACGCGTGGCGCCGTATCGTTGCGGATGCGCCAGAACATGAAGGCAATGACGATCAGCGCGGCGGCGATGACCAGAAACGGAAACTGTACGACATGGGCTTCTGTGCGGCGCAACGCAGCCAGAGCCTGTTCCGACAATCCGGCCGTATTGACCGTCGCGCTGCCCGAAAGAATTGTCAGAGCTCCCACCCACGGACCGATCGTCGTGGCCAGCGAATTGAATGCCTGGGCGAGCGTCAAACGGCTGTGCGAGCTCTTTTCCGGCCCCAGGAGTTCGATGAACGGATTGGCCGAAACCTGCAGAATGGTCGCGCCCGCGGACATGACGAAAAGCGCAAAAAGGAACGCAGGATAAACGCCCAGGTCGGCCGCCGGCGCGAAAAGCAGGCAGCCGCATGCCATCACGACGAGGCCGATCACCGCGCTCCTGATATAACCGAAGCGCGAAAGAATGAGTGCCGCGGGTATCGCGAAGACGAAATAGCCGATGAAGAAACTGAATTGGGTGGCCAGCACCTCGGCGTAGTTCAGCGAAAACAAACCCTTGAGCTTCGGCACCAGCGAGTCGATCAGAACGGTCGCAAAGCCCCAGGCGAAGAACAGAAACACGACCAGGGGAACGAGCAGCCGCTCCTGTGCGCGCGTGCGGGAATCGCGGACCGTTTCACTTGCCATGTTCGATTTCCAGACTGGCGATTGCCGCGCCGATAAAGGTTGCGTTGTCGTCGAGAATAATCCGGGTCGGGATCGCGCGCACGAAATCGGACATGCGTCCCTTGCTTTCGAAGCGGGCACGGAATTCGCTGGTCGAAAGAATGTCTTTGATCTTCTGCGCGATGCCGCCCGCGATGAATACGCCGCCTCGCGCGCCATGGGCGAGCGCGATGTCGCCGGCGACCGCGCCATAGACGCCGCAGAACATCGCAACCGCGTCGGCTGCGATGGGCTCGCCCGCGCGGGCCTGGTCGACGATGACACTTGCTTCCAGCTGCGAAGGCTTGCTGCCCGCGATCTCGTGCAGTGCCGCAAAGACATTCTCGATGCCGGGGCCCGACAAAATGCGCTCCACCGACACGCGGCCGAAGCGGCCAGCCAGATTGCGCAGGAGCGCAATCTCTTTTTCATTGGCCGGCGCGAAACCGATATGCCCGCCTTCGGTGGCGATAGGGACACTGCGGCCGCGATAGCGCGCAAGGCACGAAACGCCGAAGCCGGTGCCCGCGCCCAGGATCGAAATCGGCTCGTCCGCCATGCCCGGAATGTCGGGTCCCAACGTGAAAAGTTCGTGCGGTTGCGCCTGCGCTGCTGCAAAGGCCAGCGCCGCGAAATCGTTGATCAGCAATGCGCGCTGAAATCCCTGCTTGGTGAACTCGTCTTCCGACAATTGCCAGTTCCGGTTGGTGAAGCTCACCTTGCCGTCTGCAACCGGACCCGCGACGGCAATCGCAGCCGCGGTCGGACGCTCCGAGGCGTCGAGCTTGTCGAGATAGCCATGCAGCACATCTTCGAAATGCGACGCTTCCGTTTCAATGTCCGATCGATGATCGATGATCCATTGCGTGCCCCCCTTGCGCGCAATCGCGAAGCGGGCATGCGTGCCGCCGATATCGCCAACGAGAATGCGTTCGTCACTCATGGTTTGATTTTGCGCGCAGCGAGCGTGATATGTGCCGTTTCAACGGGTTGCGTCGAGGATTGGCCGACCGTCACTGCATAATCGCCTGCTGCGATGTTCCAGTCGTCTTCATCCTTGTTGAAACTTGCAAGCAGCCGAAGATCTCCCGTGATGGAAACGTGCCGTGTTTCACCAGGCTTCAGATCGACCTTGGACCAGCCGATGAGACGCGCGACCGCATGCGCCCCGGCGGGCGAAGGCGGTGTCGCATAGATCTGCACGGTGTCGGCGCCCTCGCGCGCGCCCGTGTTGCTGACGTCCACGCCGGCCGTGATCGTGCCATTGCTTTCGAGTTTCAGGTCCTTGATGGCGAATGTCGTGTAGGACAGGCCGAAGCCGAATGGAAACAGCGGCGTCAGCCCGCGGCTGTCGAACCAGCGATATCCGACATTCGCCCCTTCCGTATAATCGACATCGAAGCTGGAGAACGGAAGCGCGAAGCCCGGCAAAATCGGCCGCGGCAACTGGCTTTCATCCTGCGGGAAGGTGATCGGCAGGCGCCCGGACGGATTCACGTCGCCGAACAGCACGCGCGTCAGCGCAGCGCTGCCGCCATTGCCCGCATACCACGCTTCAACCACGCCCGGGACAGTCTTGAGCCAGGGCATCAGCACAGGGCCGCCCGTTTCCAGCACGACAATCGTGTGCGGATTGGCAGCGGCGACCGCCTCGATCAGCGCATCCTGCTTGCCGGGGAGAGAGAGATTGGGAACATCCTCGCCTTCCGTCATCCATTGCTTGGCGAAGACGATGGCCACATCGGCGCTGCGCGCGTTTGCTGTCGCACGTTCGCGATCCTCCCCATCATCGAACGTGACCACGCCGGTTCCAAGCCGCGCCTTGATCTCGGCAAGCGGCGACGGCGGATCGAACACGAGATGGTCCGTCGGCGTGATTTTCGTGCCGTTGGCCAGCACGATCACCGAGCCGCCCTTCATGTAATCGTCGGCGGGGTTGTAGCCGATGGGCTGGACCTGCGAAGAGCCGCCGCCCGAAAGCATTCCCACATCGCCATGCTTGCCGATCACCGCGATGCGCCGCACGCCGGCACCAAGCGGAAGGATGCCGCCCTCGTTTTTGAGCAACACCATGCTTTCTTCCGAGGCGACTTGCGCGACGAGGGTATTGTCCGGCATGGCGTCGGCCTTCTTCACCGCGGGATTGTCGAACAACCCTACGGCGAACATGCTCCTCAGGATGCGGTGAACCATATCGTCCAGACGCGCGGGCGGCACGGCGTTGCTCTGGATGGCTTTGAGAAGCGGCGCGCCGAAAAATTCCGTGTTGTCGAAACCGGACGCCGATTCCTGATCCAGCCCGCTATTGGCGGCGGCGACCGTGCTGTGTACCGCACCCCAATCCGACAGCACCCAGCCGGGATAATGCCAGTCGCGCTTCAGCACGTCGTTGAGCAGAAAGGAATTCTCGCAGGCGAAAGTGCCATTCACTTTCTCATAGGCGCACATGATCGCGCCGGGTGCGCCATGCTCGATCGCGATCTCGAATGCGAGCAGATCGGATTCGCGCGCCGAGGGTTCGTCGATGATCGCATTCAGGGTAAAACGCCCGCTCTCCTGATCGTTGAGCGCGTAATGCTTCTCGGTCGTGATGACGTGATTGCTCTGGATGCCGCGCGCTTCCTCGCCGGCCATCGTGCCCGCCAGCAGCGGATCCTCTCCCGCATATTCGAAGGTGCGCCCTCCCCGGGGATCGCGCGCCAGATTGAGCGCGCCGTCGAGCACGACATTGAAGCCGCGGGCGCGCGCTTCGGAACCGAGTGCGGCGCCGACCTCAAAGGGGGCATCCGGATTCCAGCTCGCGGCATTCGAAAGTCCCGACGGGAAAGCCGTCGCGGTATCTCCCGGCCGCATCCCGGAGTTGTTGGCGATCCCCAGGCCCGCATCGCTTTCGATCAGGGCCGGGATTTCGAGCCGCGGAATGCCCGGCACATAGCCGGCCGTGCCTAGGAGGAACGGGCGATATTTCGGCGGGGCAGGCTTCGACCAGACGAAATTGATATTGGAGCCGTAAAAGCCCTCGACCAGCTGGAGCTTCTCGTCGAGCGTCATCTCCTTCTCGACGAGATCCGCGCGTGCATCGGGCGCCAGCGTCGGGTTCATCCAGGGCGTCGGGAGCAGCGACACCGTCGGAACCGACTGCATCGGCTGTGCCGACACAGGTGATGTTGCGAGGGCAAGCAGGACGAGGGGAATTGAAATCCGGGCAGGCAAAATCATGGGTTCACCGGGAATCGACCGTCCGACTATGCATGAGACTCCGGGTCGATGCATGAAGCCGGAACGTAATGAGGCGCTTCTGCATTAGGACGCAAACAGCAGCCCGCGTCGAGACCCTCGCTGTTCGGTAACCAACAGCGCACGTCTTTCGGTATTTCCGCAACGCACACCACCATCACTTCATCGCTTCGATCGGATAGAGATTGGCGGCGGCAGCGATCTCGCCCAGTTGCTCTCCCACATTCCTGACGGCATCGGAGGTCTTCACCGAATCGCTCGCATCGGTCGCAAGCGGCACCGAATTGACATAGATCGCGAACGCAATGTGCTCTCCGGTCGCGGTTGTCGTGTAGCCTGCCAACCCTTTTGCGGTCAGGATCGTGCTCGCGTTCAGAAGGTCGGAATCCTCGAACGTTCCCGTCTTCGCGAACACATGCCCCGCGGCCGGCGATGCAGTTTGGATATCGAACAACGTGCCGTCTTTTCCCAGCACCGGCAACGCGCTGTGAAACACGGAATAGTCCGGCTGTATCGCCTTGTAGGCGAGGTAATGCACCATGAAATCCGGCGTGAACATCGCATCGCCGCCCGCGCCGTCGGATTGCACAGCGCCCGAAAGATCGAGCCCGGCCTTGGTGAGGAAATCGCGTTCGAGTTCGAATCCTTTGTGATCTATCGATGTTTTCGCTTTGCCCAATACGGCGCCCAGCAGGAAGGGCATCGAGCTGGCATGCAGATTCTGGCTTGTCTTCAGCGTGATCTTCACGTCTTCGCGGAACGGCGCGGAGATATGTTCGGCCACGCGGTTTTGCGGCGTGTACGAGTCCTTGAATTTGGCTCCGGTGGGTTTGGCCGGAAATTTCCCGTTCGTGACGGCGACGCCTTTGTTCGCGAGGGCCGCAGTCAGCAGCGCGGTCGCGAAACGGGACGGGCTTGCGACGGGATAGGAGTCCACAAAAGGTCCCCGGTCGGCAGGTATTGAGCCCTTCAGCGTGACCTGGACATCCCCATTGGCGAGCGTGCGATCCGAACGATCGAGTGAGAACTTCGAGCCGCCGGCGCCCGTCTTCATCATGTTGACGTAGCGGATATAGGAAGGCTGCGGCGAGATACGGACATTCGCTTTCGCTCCAACGGACGGGCCCGGCGAGATTACGGCGTCCACGAGGTTGTCGTTGACCATCACCGGCGAAATCGCCACCCCGGTTCCAAGCTCGCGATCGCCTTCGGGGTAGAGGCTCGCATCGACAAGGACCTGCCCGACGATCTTGCGAATGCCGGCGGCCGCGATTTGCTGCGCCAGGTCGTTCAGGGGTGCCGCGGGATCGCCCGCAACGAGCTTCGAATCGAAGCCGCCATAGGAATGATCTTCATCCGCGAAGGCGAGAGTTCCGTCCGGCTGAAGCCTGCCCGACAAATCCGGATCGCCGCTCGCCACGAGCACGAGATTGCCCTTGAGCACGCCGTTGCGAATTTCGCCCGTGCGATAGATGGCGGTGTGAAAGCGATAATCCGGACCCAGAAGCTGAAGCGCCGTGCCTTCGGTGAGCAGTTTGGTCGTCGAGCCGGGAACGAACAGCTTGTTGCCATTCCATTGAAACAGAACCGCTTTGCGGTCCAGCGAATAAATCTCGACTCCGAAATTCGAATGGGCAAATTCCGGCTTGTTCTTGATGCCGTCAAAGGCTTGATTGAAAGTAGCGGCCGCGGTTCCGCCGGTTGATTGCGCATTCGCATCCATGCCGAACGCGGCGGCCCCAAGAACCAGTACGGTCGCCCGCGCAAATGACCCGAACATTTTCTTTCCCCTCGAACGACGCCTGTCGCCCAACCTAATCGGGATTCCGGGAAATAACAGCGGCTTGGGCGTCTTTCGCCGCCAGGCCTTCCGACCGGCCCGAGATGCGCGTACCATCGCGCCGCCGACCGGTCGTCCGGCGGCGCCGAGGAACGACGACAATGAATATTTCCATCAATGAAAAGCAGCGAATTGCGCGCGAGGCCGCCTATTCCGTCCCGCTCGACCGGTTGAACGTCGCACAGCAGAGCCTCTTTCAGTCCGATACGATGTGGCCCTATTTCGAACGCCTCAGGAAGGAAGACCCGGTTCATTATTGCGCCGAAAGCGAATTCGGACCCTATTGGTCGATCACCAAGTACGACGACATCATGGCCGTGGATACGAACCATGCCGTGTTTTCGTCCGAATACACACTTGGCGGAATCACCATCGGCGGCGGCGCAGCCAATACCGATCCGCTGCCGATGTTCATCGCCATGGACCCTCCCCGACACGACATCCAGCGCAAGGCGGTTACGCCCGTCGTTTCGCCGGCCAATCTCGAGATACTGGGACCGATCATCCGGGAACGCGCCGGAAAGATTCTGGATTCCCTGCCGATCGGCGAACCGTTCGACTGGGTCGACAAGGTTTCCATCGAATTGACGACCATGACGCTTGCCACGCTATTCGATTTTCCGTTCGAGGAGCGCCGCAAGCTGACGCGCTGGTCCGATGTCGTGACCGCCATACCGGGGCACGGAATTATCGACACGTTCGAGCAGAAGATGGACGAGCTTCTGGAATTCCAGGCCTGCTTCGCGGGCCTGTGGAACGAACGTGTCAACGCTGCGGAGCCCAAAGGCGATCTCGTTTCGATGCTGGCGCACAATCCCTCGACACGCGACATGAGCCCGCGGGAATTTTTCGGAAACGTTGTGCTTCTGACCGTCGGCGGCAACGACACGACGCGCAACACCATCACAGGCAGCATTGTCGCGCTCAACCAGTTCCCGGATCAGTACAATCAGCTGCGCGAAAATCCGGGTCTTATTCCGAGCATGGTGTCGGAGACGATCCGTTGGCAGACTCCTCTCGCCCATATGCGGCGCACGGCGATTGCCGATATCACATTCAAGGGAAAACAGATCCGCAAGGGCGACAAAGTCGTGATGTGGTACGTCTCGGGCAACCGCGACGAGGACGCGATCGAACGGGCGAACGATTTTGTCATCGATCGCGCGAATCCGCGGCGCCATATCTCGTTCGGCTTCGGCATTCACCGCTGCGTCGGAAACCGCCTCGCCGAATTGCAGCTTCAGATCATCTGGGAGGAAATCCTGAAACGCTTCCCGGTGATCGAGCAGCTCGAAGAACCGAAGCGCGTCTATTCGACATTCGTGAAGGGCTATGAAAGCCTGAACGTCGTCATTCCGAAACGCATTTGAAAGAAGAGGTCGCCGGCGCGATTGCACCGGCGACCCGTTCGGACTGCTTCGCTTACTTCATCCGATGCAGCGCACAGAGCTTGTTGCCGTCGGGATCGCGCAGATAGGCGAGATAAAGTTTGCCCTGGCGGCCATCGCGCACGCCCGGAGGGTCCTCGCAAGTCGTCCCGCCATTGGCGACACCGGCGGCATGCCACGCATCGGCTTGTTCGGAAGAGCTGCAAGCAAAGCCGATCGTGCTGCCGTTTCCAACGGTCGCGGGTTTGCCGTCGATCGGCGTCGACACCGAAAAGACGCCGGCCGGCGTCATGTAGAAGATGCGGTGGCCATCGACCATCGCGGGCGGCACGCCCAGCGTACCGAGCACTTTGTCGTAAAACAACTTGGCTTTATCCAGGTCGTTCGTTCCAATCATGATATGCGAAAACATCCTGCCGTTCCTTCCGGTATGGGGATTTGCGGTTTTTCCGAGCCGGCGAGGTTAGCGGCTCGGCCGTGGAGACGACAAGCCGGTGCGCCATCTTCCGATGCCGCGGATTTCGAGGAGAGAACTGGTGCCGCCTGCGTGACTCG
>PLJH01000024.1:0-1264 GCA_003139615.1 Alphaproteobacteria bacterium | reverse complement strand
AGACAATGGAGAGACAAATGCGGTTGACCGACATCTCGATTCGCGCGCTAAAAACACCTTCGCAAGGTGCATCGATCTTTAATGATGACCTCATTCCGGGTTTCGGCATTCGGGTAAGCGAAGGAGGAACGAAAAGTTTCGTGCTTACGCACGGCGCGCGCCGCCAGCGCGAAACGCTCGGCCGAGTTGGCGTTGTATCGTTGCAGGAAGCTCGCAGCGAAGCAAAACGACGCTTGGCAGAATACACGCTCGGCAAGAACAAGCCCCGCACCATAAACTGGAACGCGGCCCTGGAAGAATACCTCGCGGAGAAAGCCCCCGATCTAAAGCCGCGCACCCTCGACGACTACAGATACCTCCTCACGCGGCATTTCAAATACGGCACGACGAAACTTTCCGAACTCTCGCCGCACGACCTGAGGAAGAACCTCGAAAGGCTCGCGAAGACCCCNNGCGGAGCAGCAGCACGCGTTTGTCGTACTGCGGGCATTCATCCGTTGGGCGCACCGCAAGCACTACCTAGACCTCAATCCCATGGAGAGGATGCAAGCGCCGCATCCCTATGTCCCGCGCGAACGCATCCTCACGGACAATGAACTAAGGCGCGTTTGGAACGCAGTCGGAGACAACACCTTTGGGAAAATTGTGAAACTCCTCATCCTCACCGGCCAGCGGCGGGGAGAAATCTGCAATCTGACAGGCGGGATGGTAAGCGCAGACACGATCACGCTGCCTGCGACGCATACGAAGAACAGCAGACAGCATACCTTTCCGCTCGGGGAGATGGCCAAATCCATTCTTGGTCCGCCACGCCCACGCGACGCCCTGTTCTTCACGGCGCTTGGAAAGACAACGCCCTTTAACGGCTTCTCACCGTCAACGCGGAAACTCGACAAGCAATGTGGCATGTCCGACTGGACGCTGCACGATCTGAGAAGAACTTTCGCATCTGGGCTCGCATCGCTTGGGGTCTCGCTGCCCGTCATCGAGCGCCTTCTGAACCATATCTCCGGCAGCTTTGGTGGCATCGTCGGCGTGTACCAACGCTACGACTTCATGCCGGAAATGCGGGATGCAATCACGCGGTGGGAGGCCCACGTTCAAACCCTCGTGCAGAACTGACGCGCATTCCCGCGCAACGAGAGGGAAGTGTGCGGTTAGACCGGCCCTCCCCTTCAAAGAAAACGATGACCACGCGAAGCGACCGCTTTGTGGCGGGGCAATGTTACGCCCCGCCACAAAGCGGTACGCCGTGGTTTTACAA
>PLJH01000114.1 GCA_003139615.1 Alphaproteobacteria bacterium | reverse complement strand
CTTCCTGGCCCCGGTCAAGCTCAATCCGACCGTCGGCGAAGCCCATATGGAAAGCAGCCCGATCGGCGTCGTCTTCGGCGTCGAGCCATGGAACTTTCCCTACTACCAGCTGGCGCGGGTCGCCGGGCCTCACCTGATGGCGGGCAACGTCCTGTTGGTAAAGCATGCCGGGTGCGTGCCGCAGTGCGCGATCGCCTTCGAGAAACTGTTGACCGAGGCAGGCGCTCCGGCCGGTCTCTATACCAATCTTCTGGTGACGCACGCGCAGTCGGACCGGATCGTTAACGATCCACGCATCAAGGGCGTCGCATTGACCGGCAGCGTTGCTGCAGGCAAAAGCATTGCGGCCCAGGCCGGCGCAAATGTCAAACCTTCCTCAATGGAACTCGGTGGAAGCGATGCGTTCATCGTCCTCGAAGATGCCGACCTCGAACACACGATCAAGTGGGCCGTCTGGGGCCGGATGTATAATACCGGCCAGACCTGCTGCGCGGCAAAGCGCTTCATCGTCGTGGAAAAGCTCGCCGATAAGTTCCTGGAGCAATTCCAGGCTGCGCTTTCGGCTCTGAAGCCGGGAGACCCGATGGACGAAAAGACGACGCTGGGTCCGTTGTCGTCGGAGCAGGCCCTGGTCGACCTTCTGAAGCAGGTCGCCGTGGCCACGTCTCATGGCGCGGAAGTGCTCATGGGCGGCAGGCGGATCGATCGGGCAGGTTCCTACATGCAGCCCACGATCCTCACGCATATTAAGCCGGATAATCCCGCGTTCCGCGATGAATTCTTCGGGCCCGTGGCCCTGTTCTTCCGCGTCAAAGACGAAGACGCGGCCATCGCGCTTGCCAATGACTCGGACTTCGGATTGGGCGGCTCGGTCTTCACCAAGGACATTGCACGCGGCAAGCGCGTGGCGAGCCGCGTCGACACAGGCATGATGTTCGTCAACAACATCTCGTGGTCGGATGCCGAACTCCCCTTCGGCGGCATCAAGGACTCCGGCTACGGGCGCGAGCTTGGCGACATGGGCATCCAGCAGTTCGTGAACAAGAAGCTGGTTCGCTACGTCCAAGCCGAAGCGCCGGTCTGAGCCTCGTTTCCAGTAATTCCCTCGGTGAGGCGTAGATGAGGATTCCGCTCAATCGGAATCCTCATCCCTCGCCGGGAAGTCACCGCGAGCGGGTTGCCCGATCGCAACATGAGAGAACGGAAGCCGTGATGTACGTCAACGTCGCCGTGTTGAAAGAAACCCAGCCGCATGAACGGCGCGTGGCTCTCGTGCCGTCGATCGTCGCCAAATTGGTCAAGCTGGGCGCAAAATTGCACATGCAGGCCGGTGCTGCCGACGCGATTAAATTGGGCGACGCGGCGTTCAACGATGTTGAAGTTATAGCCAATCGACACGAACTCGTCGCCGATGCGGATGTCGTTCTCGCGGTGCAGCCGCCGTCGCTCGATGTTGTCGAGGCGATGAAGAGCGGTGCGATCCTCATTTGCTTTGTCTATGCCGACAATGAGAAAGCGCTGGTTCAACTTCTGCTCGAAAAGAAAATCACATGCTTTGCGATGGAGCGAATCCCGCGCATCTCGCGGGCCCAGGCGATGGACGCGCTGTCCAGCCAGTCTGCGCTCGCGGGCTATTATGCCGTGCAACTGGGCTCGACGCATCTCGCCCGCATTCTTCCCAAGGTCACCACTGCCGCCGGCGCCATAGGGCCGGCCAAGGTTCTCGTGATGGGACTTGGCGTTGCAGGTCTCGAAGCGCTGGCGACGGCCCATCGCTTGGGCGCGGTCGTCGAAGGTTACGACGTGCGTCCCGAGACTGCGGAACAGGCGTTGTCGCTAGGTGCGACGTTCGTGGAGACCGGTGTCGATGCGCGGGGCAAGGGCGGTTATGCGCGCGAACTCACGCCCGAAGAAAAGACCAAGGTCGACGCGGTCCTGACGCAGCATATCCAGAAGGCAGATCTCATCATCACGACGGCAGCGATTCCGGGAAGGCCGTCTCCCAAGCTCATCAGCAAGAAGCAGGTCGCCGGCATGAAGGCGGGTGCGGTGATCGTCGATCTGTCGGCGGAAGGTGGCGGCAATTGCGAGGACACGAAGCCCGGTGAAACAACTGAGGTCGGGCAGGTGTCGATCCTCGCGCCGTTGAACGTGCCGTCGCTGCTCGGCGAGGACGCAAGCGAGCTCTATGCGAAGAATGTTTTCAATCTTCTCGCGCTGATGCTGAAGGACAACATCGTCGCGATCGACTGGACGGACGAGGTACTCGCCAAGACCGCGCTCACGCATGCGGGGAAAATGGTCGAGATCAAACCGGAGCCCGCAGCCAAACCCGCGGCAAGCCACCGGCATTCCAAACCCGCCGCGAAAGCGGCTTGAGCGAGCGATCGATATGGACTTCGCAATCACCATGACCGGCTTTGTCGCCCTGTACGTGTTCATGCTCGCGGCCTTCGCGGGCTGGGTGATCATCGGCGGCGTGCCCGCAATTTTGCACACGCCGCTGATGTCGGGTTCCAACTTCGTGCACGGTATTGTCGTTGTCGGCGGAATTTTTGCGCTGCTCAATGCGAGCACGGTGCTGGAACAGTCCATCGGCTTTGGCGCGGTCCTGCTCGGCGCAGGCAATGCGGCAGGCGGTTACGCCGTGACCGATCGCATGCTCGCGATGTTCCAGGTGAGCCATCCCCATCACGCGAAACGCGCGCACGCCAAACATCCGAAAAAGGTCTGAGGAACGACATGAGTACGATCATTCCACAACTGATTATCGGGACGACAGATCTCGCGGCGGCGTTTCTCTTTTTGTATGGCCTCAAGCGCATGTCGTCGCCGGTGACCGCTCCTTCGGGGATATTCGTTGCGGGTCTTGGCATGCTCGTCGCGATACTGGCGAGCTTTCTTTACGTGTTCAGCGTGAGCGCCGCCGCCAGACCGCACCTGGCGGTGAATGTCGGGCTTGCGCTGGTTGCGCTCGCGCTTGGCGGCGGTATTGCCTGGTGGAGCGGCCGCAAAGTCGCGTTGACCGCAATGCCCCAGATGGTGGCGCTCTACAACGGCATGGGCGGCGGCGCGGCAGGCGCGATCGCTGCAGTGGAATTGTTCGGAAACAAGGCGCAGGGGCTTGCTCAACTTGTCGTCACATTGCTGGGCGCTCTTATCGGCGCCGTTTCGCTCTCCGGCTCGGTGATCGCGTGGGCAAAGCTGGACGGCGTGATCAAAAAGCCGTTGCGGGTGAGAGGACAGCAGGCCGTCAACGCGCTTGTCATGCTGGCCACGCTTGTGGTCGGAGGCTACATCGCTTTTGTAACGCAAAGCGGCGTTGAACCCCTGATCCCGATGCCGGAACTGATCACGCTGTTCTTCGGTTGCGCCCTGGTGTTCGGCGTACTGATGACGCTTCCGATCGGGGGCGCCGACATGCCGGTGGTGATCTCGATCTACAATGCGTTGACGGGACTCGCGGTCGGCTTTGAAGGTTTCGTGCTGCAAAATCCCGCGCTGATGATCGCCGGCATGGTCGTCGGCGCCGCCGGTACGCTGCTCACGCTCCTGATGGCGAAAGCGATGAACCGCTCGGTCGGCAATGTCGTGTTCACCAATTTCGGCACGCCTGCCAAGCACAAGCAGGGCAATATCAAGGGCAGTCTCAAGCCGGTCGAAGCGGGCGACGCCGGCATCTTCATGCGCTATGCGAGCAAGGTCATCATCGTGCCGGGTTACGGGCTTGCGGCCGCGCAGGGGCAACAGAAGCTCTACGAATTCGTCAAGCTGCTGCAGGCTGGCGGTGTAGACGTCAAGTTTGCGATTCATCCCGTAGCCGGTCGCATGCCGGGGCAGATGGATGTGCTGCTCGCCGAGGCCGGCGTGCCTTACGACCTCATTTTCCAGCTCGAAGACATCAACGACCAGTTCGCCGGCGCCGACGTGGCGCTCGTCATCGGCGCCAACGATGTGGTGAACCCGGCGGCGCGCACCGACAAATCTTCGCCGATTTACGGCATGCCGATCCTCAACGCCGACAAGGCCAAGAAAGTTTATGTCGTCAAGCGCGGCGAGGGCAAAGGCTATGCCGGCATCGTGAACGCTCTGTTCTACGGCGACAATTGCAACATGGTCTATGGCGATGCGCAGGCGGTGCTGGGAAAAATGATCGAAGCGGTCAAAGGCTTGGGCTTGGCCGCCGCTGCCTGAAAAAACCCACTCTTCCAACAGGACCCCGTCATGACCATTAAGATGCAAGCCGCCGTCGTCGAGCAATTCGGAAAGCCGCTCGTAATTCAGGAGTGGGATATTCCCGTGCCGGGGCCCGGCCAGATTCTGGTCAAGACCGAAGCGTGCGGCGTCTGCCACACCGATCTTCATGCCGCGCATGGCGATTGGCCGCTGAAACCGAAATTGCCGTTTATTCCCGGCCACGAGGCGATCGGACGCGTGGTGGGAATCGGTTCGGGTGTGACGATCGTCAAGGAAGGCGATCGCGTTGGCGTTCCCTGGCTTTATTCGGCCTGCGGTCATTGCGAATTTTGTCTGAGCGCGTGGGAAACGGTTTGCGCAGAGGCGCAGTTTGGCGGCTACACCAGGAACGGCGGATTTGCCGAGTATTTGCTGGCCGATCCCGATTACGTCGCGCATATCCCGGCGGGTCTCACCGCCAAAGACGCAGCACCGCTCATCTGCGCCGGCATCACCACGTACAAAGGCATCAAAGTCACCGAAGCACGGCCCGGCCAATGGATCGCCATTTCCGGCATCGGCGGGCTCGGTCATCTGGCCGTGCAATACGCGAAACAGATGGGCCTTCATGTCTGCGCCGTCGACATCGACGACGGCAAGCTTGCGCATGCCAAGAACCTCGGCGCCGATCTTGTCATCAACGCCAAGACGGGCGATCCGGCGGGCGTCCTCAAGAAAGAAACCGGCGGCGGAGCCCATGGCGTGTTGATCACTGCGCCGTCGCTTCCCGCATTCAAGCAGGGCGTCGCCATGACGCGGAAACGCGGCACTTGCGTTCTCGTGGGTCTTCCGCCCGGCGAATTCCCGGTGCCGCTCTTCGATGTGGTCGCGAACTGCATCACAATCCGCGGCTCATTCGTGGGTACACGCGGCGACATGGCCGAAGCGCTCGCATTCGCTGCCGACGGCAAGGTCAAGGCCGATATCGAGCTGCAACCTCTGTCGAAGATCAACAAGATCTTCGGGCGGCTCGAGCACGGCGATGTGCCGTCACGCGTGGTTCTGGAATTCGGAACGAACTGACACGTAAATCAAAGTTCGCTTGCGCCGCGGATTCGGCGCTCGAACTTCCACAAGGAGTGAAACACATGCAAATCGGTATCATCGGACTGGGCAAGATGGGCGGCAATATGACTCGCCGACTCATGAAGGCGGGACATCGTTGTGTGGTATTTGCGCGTTCGCCAAAAACGCGAGATGCGTTGGCAAAAGACGGCGCCACAGCCGCAACATCGATTGAGGATATGGTCAAGATACTCGGGACCAAGAAGCCGCGCGCCATTTGGTTGATGTTGCCGGAGGGCAAGACAACTGAGGACACGGTCGAGCATCTCGCCGGTCTGCTGGATGAGGACGACGTCGTCGTCGATGGCGGCAATTCCTTTTACAAGGACGACATCCGCCGCGCGAAGAAACTCGCCGAGCGCCGCATCCACTATGTCGATTGCGGCACGTCCGGCGGCGTCTGGGGAATTGAACGCGGCTACTGCATGATGATCGGCGGACCGAAAGCGGCGGTGGATCGCCTCGATCCGATCTTCGCGGCGCTCGCGCCGGGCTTGGGCGATATTGCTCGCACGCCAAACCGCAAGCCGGGCGATACGCGGGTCGAGCGCGGTTATATTCATGCCGGCCCGTCCGGGGCGGGGCATTTCGTCAAGATGGTCCACANNTCCACAACGGCATCGAATACGGTTTGATGCAGGCCTATGCCGAAGGTTTCGACATTCTGCACAACAAGGTCTCGACCGATCTGCCGGAGGACGAGCGCTTTACGTTGAACATGCCGGATATCGCGGAAGTCTGGCGGCGGGGCAGTGTGATTTCCTCCTGGTTGCTCGATCTCAGCGCCTCCGCGCTGGCGCAGGACCCGCAGTTGAAGGGGTTCTCGGGCTTCGTCCAGGACTCGGGAGAAGGTCGTTGGACCGTCGAAGCAGCGCTCGAAGAATCCGTCCCGGCGGAGGTGATCTCTTCGGCGCTCTATGCGCGATTCCGTTCGAGACAGGAACACACCTTTGCCGAGAAGATGCTTTCGGCAATGCGCTTCGGGTTTGGCGGGCATGTCGAGGGCGCCGAGCCGCACGACCCCCAGTCAAAGCCCGCGCAATCGCAGACGGGTTCGGCGATGAAGAACGCGGCAGAATAGCGTCGCACTCGACAACTGATTGATCCCTTTGCCGCAGCGGCACACGCATTAAGTCCGAACCGCAGTGCAAACCTGGCCCAGGAGGCCCGTGCGCCATGGTGATTCTTTAGTGTAACTCGTGACCGAATATGACTTACCTTGGAACACACTTCGCACCTTCAATCGCTACGCTGGCGCCTATCGACGCCGGCATGATCTACACTTGCCCAATGCATCCACAGATACGGCAGATGGGGCCGGGCAATTGCCCTATCTGCGGAATGACGCTGGAGCCGGTCCAGGCAACGGCAGAAGTTGGTGAGAACCGCGAGTTCGTAGACATGACCCGGCGGTTCTGGGTTGCGCTGGTACTAACGTTGCCGGTTTTCGTTCTCGAAATGGGAAGCCACATTCCCGCACTCGGCCTGCAAGATGTTGTCTCGCCACACACCTCAACCTGGATTCAATTCGCTTTGTCTACGCCTGTCGTCTTGTGGGCGGGTTGGCCATTCTACGAACGGGCCTGGGCCTCCGTTGTACATCGCAACCTGAATATGTTCAGCCTGATCGCGCTGGGAACGGGGGCTGCTTACCTCTACAGCGTCTTCGCGACTTTCGCGCCGCAAATGTTTCCCGCCGGATTCCGTGGGATGGGAGGCACGGTCGCTGTCTATTTCGAAGCTGCGGCCGTGATCACCGTTCTTGTGTTGCTGGGTCAGGTATTGGAACTGCGCGCTCGCGAGCAGACCGGCGGCGCGATCCGCGCTTTGCTCAAACTGGCGCCCAAAACAGCGCACCGCTTGCAGCATAGCGGCGAGGACGAAGAAGTGCCGCTTGAACGGGTTCATGTCGGCGATCGTCTACGCGTAAGGCCCGGCGACGGCGTGCCGGTTGATGGCGAATTGATTGAGGGCAACGGTGCCGTAGACGAGTCCATGGTCACGGGCGAGTCGATGCCCGCCGCCAAGAAACCCGGCGACAAGCTCATCGGAGGCACGGTAAACGGCACCGGCTCGCTGGTGATGCGCGCCGACAAGGTCGGCGCGGACACGATGCTCGCGCGCATCGTGACGATGGTCGCAGAGGCACAGCGGAGCCGGGCGCCAATTCAGCGCATGGCGGACACTGTGTCGGGGTACTTCGTCCCGGCCGTACTTGGCGTCGCCGTCGTTGCATTCATCGCGTGGTCTGTCTGGGGTCCTGCTCCAGCGTTGTCCTACGGCCTGATTGCGGCGGTTTCCGTCCTTATCATCGCTTGCCCCTGCGCCCTTGGGCTGGCCACCCCGGTGTCGATCGGCGTGGGCGTCGGCAAAGGCGCTGGGGCCGGCGTCCTGATCAAATCGGCTGAAGCCCTTGAGCGCATGGAGAAGGTCGACACTCTCGTTGTCGACAAAACCGGCACGCTAACGGAAGGCAAGCCAAAGGTGATCGCCATCGTTCCGGCGGCGGGACTATCGGAGGCAGAGATTCTGCCGCTTGCAGCCAGTCTTGAGCAATCCAGCGAACACCCTCTCGCCGCAGCTATCGTCACCGCCGCAAAGGATCGCAAGGTTTCAATACAACAGGCGACGGACTTCGCCTCCGTCACGGGCGAGGGTGTTACCGGCAAGATCGGCGGCAGGTCGGTGGCGCTGGGCAATGCAAAGCTGATGACGGACCTCGGCATCGAGTTCGGCGAGCTCGAACACAAGGCCGACGAGCTTCGCAGCGACGGCGCGACAGCTCTGTTTCTCGCGATTGACGGCAAGCCGGGGGGCGTCATCGCCATTGCCGATCCGATCAAATCAACGACCCCAGCGGCACTCGATAGTTTGCGCAAGGACGGCATACGGATCGTAATGCTGACCGGCGACAACAAGACGACAGCGGAAGCTGTCGCGCGCAAGCTCGGTATCAAGGAAGTCGAAGCCGACGTTCTGCCGCAAGACAAAAACCGGATCGTCAAAAATCTCACCGCCGAAGGGCGCATTGTCGCCATGGCTGGTGACGGGATAAACGATGCCCCCGCATTGGCCGAGGCCGCAGTTGGTATCGCCATGGGAACGGGAACCGAAGTTGCAATCCAAAGCGCCGGAATCACCTTGGTGAAAGGCGATCTCGCAGGTATTGCCAGAGCCATGGTTCTGAGCCGCGCGACGATGCGCAACATTCGGCAAAATCTGGGATTCGCATTTGCCTACAACGCCATCGGCATTCCGATTGCCGCAGGTGTCCTTTACCCGGCCTTCGGCGTCCTTCTCAGCCCGATCGTTGCTGCGCTTGCGATGTCGCTCAGTTCCGTGTCGGTGATCGTGAACGCGCTGCGCCTACGCGCGCTAAAGCTCTAGCAAAATTCCCTTTGGCCGAATGGATTGTGCAAAATGGACTACGCGCAATTCGTTTATCGCCCGCTCGCAGCACGCGCAGCACGTCAGGTGCTGGTCGGTCGCAATCGTGCCCGAAATTCGTTATCCGCGGATTCAGTCCGATGCCGAACGGTGGCGGTTTGCCGGCAAGCGCAAGCGATGAGAATTCGGCGATATTTACATCAATGCAAACGGATTCAAAAAATCTGCCACTCTCTAACGTCCTGATCCGCCAGTAATTTTACGCGCCAAATTCACAAAAGATTCGATATTTGTTCCAACTTTATTTTCCGTTTTCGACTTCCTGCGATTGCGCGCGCGCTTTGGCGTCGCCATGTTCATCGTTTTCCGCTTGCAGGAGAGCACAGATGGATCAGCAACGAGCAGGCTTCGACACATGCCTTCTGTCGCAACAGTCCGATCGGGTGCTCGCATCGGCGCCGCGCGCACAGCATGTGTGTAGCCGCGCTCTCGCGCGCGCTCGGCTTCACTTTATCCCGCATGTCTCTTTGCCGTCGAATGCGGGACGGGCGCGACGCAAGCGGATAACAGGCGGATAACAGGCGAACTAACAGGCCAGGTAACAGGCGAAAAAGTCCTGTTCTGCAGCGTTAAGCGGTTGAATCACATGGAAGTTTTTCGAGCGAAAAAAATTGCGAAAAATACAATGCGTTCGCCGCCGAAGAATGGGGGCGCAGGCAGGGCAATCGGCACGGAAATCAGCACGGCGCGAAAGCCCTGTTCCGCGGCGTCAAGTGTTTGATTTACTTGGAAATTCTGCAGTGAAAAAATCTTTGCAAATTTCGGCGCGGTTCAGAGGGCGGTTTGGGGTGTTGTCCGGGCACCGCGCCGGCGTGGCGCGCGGGCTGTTGGCGCCAGTGCTTGTTGCATTGGCGGTGACCGTCGTCATTCCGCAAGCTCTGGCGCAAGAAAGCGCGTCGGCGCCGCATGGCATCGCAAATCCGGATGTGCATCGCGTTCTGGTTATCCCCGTGAACCTTCGCGGACGCGCTCCCGTGATAGTGGACCGCAAGCAGATCGCGCAGGCGCTTTTTGGCGCGACGGCCTCGGTCGCATCGCGCTATCGCGCCTTGTCCTATGGCGCGCTGCAATTCGCAGGCTCGCAGGGCGATGTCACCGCGCCGGTTACGCTCGGCGAGCCCGCGGATATTTGCAATGCGGGCTTGCGCGCGCTGGCGGGCGAGGCGAAGGCAGCGCTGACGCAAAGAGGCATCGCCTACGGCGCCTATCGGCACTTCGTGTTTGTCGTGCCCGCCGATATCCCATGCTGGTGGATCGGTGTCGGCGATATCTACAGCGACGACGTATGGGTCAAAGCCACTACGGCGAAAGCACTGCAACACGAACTGGGCCACAATCTCGGCATGAACCATGCGTTGCGTTGGCAGGGCGGGCAGGCAGACGCCGGCGACTTCATGGGCTCCGGACCTGCCGGCCTGAACGCGCCCCATGTGGTCGTCATGGGATGGCTCGACAATCATCCCGGGAAAGTCGTCGATCTCACGCAAGCCGCCGATGTCACGCTGGAAACGCTGGAAGCGCCGCCCGAAATATCTGCCCTGCCGAAAGTGGCGATCGTGCATCCGGCCGGCGGCAACACCTATTATCTGTCCTATCGCGCAGCCACGCCGGACGACAAGCTGCCGGATGAATTCACGCGTGGCCTGAACGTTCACATTTTTAATGACTTCCGATACAGCGGCAACGGATGGACATATTTCGTCGCGGGCCTGTCCGATGGCGCCGTCTATCGCGACGGCCCGATGGTCATCAAGCAGCTTTCGCATGTTGCGGGGCGCAGCGTGACGTTCCACATCGGTTTCGATGGTGCGGGGCAGGCCATGCCTGCGGGCCCTCCGCCTGCGCAAGCCGAAACCCTGCAGTCGCGTGCTTCGGAAAAGTGCGTCGATCTTCCCGGAGGGCAGACGCGCGACGGCACGCCGGCCATTCAATATGACTGCCATGGCGGACCGAACCAGCAATGGCGGATCGACTACGCAGCGCCCACGACGGGCACACGCATCGTCAGCCGGTTGAGCGGCAAATGCCTTGGAATCGATTCCGGGAGCGGAAGCCCGGTCGTGCAATCGCGATGTACCGATTCGCCGAATCAATTGTGGATGCGCGAGGTCGTCATCGACGGAAGCATCTTGCGCAATGTGGCGAGCGGCCTGTGCCTGGACGTGCCGGGCGCGTCGCGCGCAAACGGCGCGAAATTGATCGCGTGGACCTGTAACGGCGGCATCAACCAGACTTGGCGCTATCAATGGCCGCGCATGCCCCCGAACGCGGATTGAGGACCATAACATGGATCAATTTCGCTCGACTCGATGGGCTCGGAACGCGCGTGACCCGGCCGCCCATATCTGGACTTATGAGACCGGATCACGCATTATGGCGTTTGGGCAAAACGGGGCGTAGTTCCATGAAATCCAGTCGTATTGCGAAGCTATTGTCGGCGGCCGTTCTCGGGACTGCCGGCGCGCTGCTTGTATCGAGCGCGCTTGCGACGACCCCGGCGCCCGTCAGCGTTACCACCTGGCACAACGACAATTACCGCACCGGCTGGAACAACGCCGAGAGCCAGCTTACTCCGGCCAAGGTCGGCGGGGGATCGTTTAATCTCCTTCAGTCCGTCGCGCTCGACGACCAGGTCGACGCGCAGCCGCTGGTCGTTTCGAATCAGGCGATCTCGGGGCAGGGCACGCACAACGTCGTTTACGTGGCGACCGAGAGCAACAGCATCTATGCCATCGACGGTTCGAGCGGCGCCGTGCTGCTGGACGTCAATCTGGGTGCACCCGTGCCCTATACGACGCTGCCCGGCTCCTGCAACAACAACGGCCCCAATGTCGGCATCAATTCCACGCCGGTGATCGATACGACGACCGACACGATGTATGTCGTCACCTATACACTGGAGAGCGGTGTCCAGACGTTCCGCATCCATGCGCTCGATCTGTCGACTTTGACGGACAAGGTGCCGTCGGTCGTCATCAGCGCCTCGGGCGCGCTCCTGAAAGGCGACACTTACAATTTCGATCCGACGTCGAGCCGCCAGCGCGCGGCACTGTTGCTTTCGCACGGTACGGTCTATGCGGGTTTCGCGAGCTTCTGCGATTACAACGCGAATACGTCGCGCGGTTGGGTGCTGGGCTGGCAGACGAACACGCTGACGCCGCTCGCCGCCAATCACCTGAACAACACGCTCGCCACATCGCCCGACAATTTCTTCCTGACATCGATCTGGATGTCCGGTTCCGGCCTCGCGGCCGATCCCACGGGCGACATTTTCTTTGTCACGGGCAATTCCGATCCGAGCGCCACGACCTACACCGCCCCCCGGAATCTTTCCGAGAGCGTGGTGAAGCTGTCGTGGAACCTCAAGACGGTGGAAAGCTTTTTCACGCCGCCCGCCGGCTACAACGACTGGCAGGACCTTGATGCCGAAGACGGCGATTTCGGTTCGGGCGGCATACTGTTGCTACCGCCGCAAACGGGCTCGATGCCGAATTTGTCCGCGGCTATGGGCAAGGCCGGGGTTCTCTATCTGCTGGATGCCGACAATCTGAGCCAGAACAAGAATGGCGCCTATGTGCAATATCCGGGCGGCTGCTGGTGCGGCGAAACCTATTTCCAGAACGACAAAAACACTTCTTATGTCATCACCAGCGGCGGTTGGGGCGGCGCCAGCATCAATCTCTACCGGCTCGACCCGCATGCCAAAGGCAATCCGTCGCTCGCGCTCGAATGGGCCACGAATGGCTGGCCGAATTCCACTTACGTGCCCGACGGCCAGGATGCCGGCGTGTTCACATCCGCTTCGTCCAACGCAGGCAAGGCGGGCTCGCTTGTGATCTGGGCAGTCAGTCGTCCGACGGACAACGACCCATCCGATATCTATCTCTATGCGTTCGACGTGAAGGGCAACAACCTCATCCCCGGCGGCACCGGTATGCTCGCAGGCACATGGCCCAATACGGGCGGCAACGCGAACATCGTGCCGACGGTAGCCAACGGCCATGTCTATGTCGCGAGCGATCAGTCTCTGGCGATTTTCGGCATCGGCGCGCCTTCCTCCACGCCATTGCCGAAGGCCAAGGTTGTTTCGATGCGCGTGCCGCTCGCAGCCGGCGAACATGAAGTGTTCGGTATCGTGAAAACCATTTCCGGCAATCTGATCACGGTCGCGCGTCGCGGCGGCGTGACGATGTCGATCGATTCCACGATCGCCGCGAAAACCTACCGGATGGCCCCGCCGGCCGTCGGCAAGGCGTTGCTCGCGCGCGGGACGATCGATGGAGCCGGCGTGATGCGTGCCGTCGCGATCCAGCACGCCCGCCAGAGCCCGAAAATGTGGCTGCCGGACCGGTAGAGTGGAACTCTACGTCGCGGAATAGCTCGTGAGCCTGGTCGACGGGTCGAACGTGAAGGTCGCGGTTGTCGAGAAGCGCGGCGCGAACAGGGCGAAGATCGGAAAGTAGTTGAGCGCTCCGAGCGAGTCCCTCAGCTTGTAGACATACACGTAGCTGCCGTCCGGCTGCAGCGTGAATGTGTCCGGCTGGCCCAGCTTCGCCGACACATCGTCTTCCGTCGTCACACCGACCTGGTAAGGCGCGGCCAGGCACGCGCCCGGCACGGCGATGGTCAGAAGCAGGGCAAACAGCGTTACGGATATGCGTTTCATTGTCTCGCGTCCCATGCGAAGGAACCCGAAGACAGAACGCGCAACGCGCCGACAGGTTCATGCCCCTCGGGCCGCGAAAGCCGGAATTGTGCTATTTGTCCCCCAAGCGATTCCGAAATAGCTGGACAGGATTGGACGCCGGCATGCCGCCTGACGCGACGTATTTCGACAATTCCAACCGCTCCGATCGCCTCTCGGGCGGCGTGCGGCTGATCCCGATCGAGACGCCGCGAGGCAGGTTCAACGTCTGGACCAAACGCGTGGGTAACAATCCACGCATCAAGCTGCTTTTTCTGCATGGCGGCCCCGGCTGCACGCATGAGTATTTCGAAGCGGCCGATTCCTGGCTACCCGCAGCCGGCATCGAATATTATTATTACGACCAACTCGGCTCGCATTACAGCGATCAGCCGGAGCACGACGATCTGTGGGAACTGCCGCGTTTCGTGGACGAAGTGGAGCAGGTGCGCGTGGCGCTGGGGCTCGATGCGGGGAATTTCTTCCTGCTCGGCCATTCCTGGGGTGGAATTCTTGCGATCGAATATGCGCTCACTTATCAGCGCCACATCAAAGGCCTCATCGTCTCCAACATGATGGCAAGCATTCCGGCTTACAACGCCTATGCCGAACGCGTGTTGATGCCATCGATGGACCAGACCGCGCTCGCCGAGATCAAGCGGCTGGAGGCGGCAGGCGATACGCAGAACCCGCGTTATATGGAGCTCCTGATCCCCAATCACTATGTGCATCATGTGCTGCGCATGAAGCCGGAAGAATGGCCGGATCCCGTGCAGCGCGCGTTCAAATTCCTGAATCCGAAAGTCTATGTGCCCATGCAGGGGCCGAGCGAATTGGGCGCGAGCGGCAAGCTGGCGCAATGGGACCGCATGGCGCGGCTGGGCGAGATCGCAGTGCCCACGCTCACCATCGGCGCCCATCACGACACGATGGATCCCGCCTATCTGCAGGCAATGGCACGCGCAATGAAACGCGGCCGCTATCTCGATTGCCCGAACGGCAGCCACATGGCGATGTATGACGATCAAGCGCGATATTTCGAAGGCCTGATCGCGTTCCTGAAGGATGCATAGTGTTTCCGGATGTGCGGTCGTAGAATGTCCGGCCGTCGCAAAGGGTATCGTTATGAAAGCCGCCTTTGTTCCGTTTCTCGCCATCGCACTCTCGGGCTGCGCGTGGTTCGGTCCGCAAGACGACGCACAACCGGGAACATTGCAGTTCGAGAAAGGCGTGACGACGCAGTCGGAAATCTTTGCGCGGCTGGGCCAACCGAATGAAACGCGCTGGCTGCCCGACGGAACGGTGGTCGACATTTATCGATTTGTTCCGACCGGCGACGCGTCCGCCCGAATGCGTGTGATGACCATCACCTTCGATTCGAGCGGCAAACTTCTGAGTTATTCCAACCCCGATAACTGAGCTATTTGTCGCCCTTGACCAGCGCGTCGATGAGATACTGGCCGTGCGGGCTGCCCAAACCCGTCACCAGATCGTATCCTGCGACGGCCGAGTATTTTCCGCTCTTACCTTTGAACTCGTCGTGAAACTGGGTCGTGTAAGTCGGAAGCCCCGCAAGGCGATAGAGCGTCGGATTGAGGAAGCCCACCGGCGGCTTTCCTTTTGCATCCGCCATCTGGTTCGCCAGCGCGATATATCCGGCCCAGATGGGCGAGGCGAAGCTCGTCCCGCCCCATCCGCCGTTACACTTTCCGTTGTAGCAGATGTAGTTGTCGACATCGGCGTCGCCGGCGATGTCGGGGACATTGCGAACTATCAGAGAACCGCCGTTCGATGGGTTTATGAACGGAAGCTGATAGCTCTCGATCGGTGTTTTGTGGAGAAGGGAAGGGCCTCCGGCGCTGCCTGCCCAGCCACGCTCTCTCAACCAATCGCCGCCCGGGCCCCTGGTCGTCAGATCGGTGCCGCCGACTGCTGTCAGATTGGCGTCCTCTTCGGGCCACGGACCGCTCCGTTGCAGGCTCGAATAGTCTCCGCTGGCCGTCAGAAAGGTTTGACCCTGTACTGCCATTTCCTTGAACAACGAATCGTCGACGGCAAATTTCGTGTCCCAGCCCCACGACGTACTAAGTTGTTTGCTCGTGTTGTCGCTGGCCATGCGATTGAGCACGCTGACGGCGTATTTGGCGACGTAGACCTGAACCTGGTCGAGTCCCGGCGCCATCGAGATCGCATATTCGATATCGAGCGCCTGTTCGCCGTCGTCCCGGCACGGATCAGTCGGACACGTGACGGGTGAGCCGTCCGTGGAGATGCCGTTGACGGGCACCGTGAGTGGTGGACCGAATTTGGTGAAATAAAGGTCGACGTCGGAAACGTTGTAGCCTTCAAGCTCCATCAGGCCGAGAGACTGACCTGCACCGGTCAGGGGGGAACTGCCCGCATAGGCTTTGCGAATGTCGCTTCCGATAAAATAGCCCTTGGGGCCGGAACCCGTGCCGGTGGCGGCGGAGGAAGCGTCGGACTGAATCAATCGCGGTGCGGGCAGGGTGTAATCGTCCAGCCCCGTGACATGCAGCAAGGTGACGGACAGATCGGGCGAAGGCTCGCGATCGGGTGCGATGAAATTGCGGTTTTCGGTCGGGTGCTTGTAGAGACCCATCTTCACGTGAAACACGCGTTCGATATCCGACACGCGCCCCACGACATCGATCAGATAGCGATTGGCGCTGACGCCGGTCACGCGCAGTCCCGCAGTCGAGAAAAAGCTCACGGCGGTGGAGTAGTCGGACGCAGTGGGGCCGAATTGCGCCGTGAATTGCGCGACCGTCAGGTAATGCCGGTATTGCGGGCTCCCGGGGTCGTAGATTTGCTTCATCAGGGAATCGAGTTGCGCCTGGTTGCGCATCGGAAGCGCGATGGCGAGGTGCAGCTCCAGCGAGGGGTCTGGGGCACCAACGAGAGGCGTCAAATGATAAGCGACTGCCGGCGGGACAACGGGGATCAAGGCCGGCGCGGCGCAAGCTGCGTCGGCATAGGCGAAACAGGCAGCGGCTGCTGCCAGCCGAAGTGTGATCTTGTGAAAAGCGCGCATGGGAGCCCCTGATGTAGGTCGGACGGTGCCGTTATCTCGGAGACTATATGGTCGCCCGCGCCCGGCGCCAGAGCCCCCGAGCGATCCTATCGCGATAAATCAATTAGAATTGTCGGTAATTGGATAAGCCCCTGATATCGCGGTCTCAGGCATGATTGCCCACCGCAAAAAGGGAAGTCCGGCGCAATGGCGCTTCGCGCAGCAGAGCGTAGCAAACTGCCGGCAACCAGAGATGGTCTGGCGAAGTCGTCGTCGGCGCCGCGCGCGGCGGCCGTCGCTACACGCGCGATCCCGCTCAAATTGGCGCCTTTGCTTCAGCCCTACAGGAAAGAGGGCAGGCTCTCGCTCAGGGTCGAGCGCATGCATCAGCGCGCGCGGCTGTCGCGCGGTCGCAACAATGGCGACGGATCTTGGTCGCTGGCCTCCGACGAGTTGGACGACCTCGAATATCTTTCACCGGAAGGTATAGCCGACGCGCAATCCCTTTCCGTGCGGATTATCGGACTCGATCAGGACGGAACGACGCTCGCCATTGTCGAAGTCCCGATCCAGCCGGGCGCAAAACCTTCCGGCAGTACGCAGGGCGCAGCGGCGGCCGCTGTTGCGCGCGAGCAGGACGCGGCGATCCAGCATCTTCGTGACGAACTGGCTTCTCTGAAAGCTGTGCTCGTCGAACGCGATATCGAGCTTGCGAACGCCCGTCGCGCCTGCGAGCGCGCCGAAGCCGAGACGTCGCGCGAAACGCTGGCATCCGAATTGGTCGCCGCGCGGGAAAGCTGGCAGCGCGAACTCGAGCAGCGTTTGGCCGACGCCGCGGCGCGCGCGAAGGCCGTGCTCGAACAGACTCGGGAAAATTGGCAGACGGAACGCGCCGCTCTGGTTGCGAAATCCGAAACACGCGCTGAAGAACGATTGGCCGAGGCGCAAGCGAGCTGGCAGCGCGAAGCTAGGGATTCGCTGGTGAAGGCCGAGGCCGCCTGGAAGGCCGCCGAAACCAAACGTGCCACCAATGCCGAGACGGCGTGGCGCGAAAAATCCGCAAGCGGGTTGGCAGAGTTGAATGCAAGGTGCGAGCGTGCCGAGAAAGCCTTATCCGAAGCGCGCGCCAAAGGACCCGCGAAGCCCGCGCGAGACGATGAGGAGAATCGTCGTCTTCGCGAGGAGATGACATCGCTTCGCGCCGCCATGGCCGAACGCGATGCCTCGCTGGTTCAGGCCCGCGGGGCCATAGAGCAGGAACGGGAGCGTTTGCGACGCGAGGCAGAGGCGGCCTTGTCGAAGGCAATAGCGGGACGGAAAGCCGCCGAAGCCGCCCGGTTCGACGCAGCCGAAGCGCAATGGCGCAAGAAATCGGCCGCCGAGTTGTCCGTCATGACGGCCAGGTGCGATCGCGCCGAAGCGGCACTCTCCGAAACCCGTGCGCAAGCGGTTGCGGTGGCAAAATCGGACCACGACGATTCCGAACATCGCTTGAGCGGCGAATTGTCGGCACTCCAAAGCGCCATTGCGGAACGCGATCGCGCGCTCGCGCAAGCACGTGTGGACGCCGAGCAATCTTTGCAGCGCATGCGCCAGGCGTCGGATACGACGTTTGCGAAAGCGCAGGCACAGTGGAATGACGAGAAAGTTGCGCGACTTTCGGCCGTCGAGGCGCAATCCCGTTTGGAACGCGCGCTTGCGGAAATGTCCGCACGGTGCACGCGCGCTGAAACCGCATTGGCCGAAGCGCAAGACGCGGCGGCAGCGAAATCCTCCCTTGAGGAGAGCGCGGAGAGCCGCCTGCGCGAGGAATTGACGACGGCCCGTGCCGTTTTGTCCGATCGCGATGCGGCTCTCGCACAGACCAGATTAACGGCCGAGCGCGCGCTGCAACGCGTGCAGCAGGAATCCGATGCGGCTCTTGCGAAGGCACAGGCTGGCTGGAAGGCGGAGGAAGCCGCGCGGTTCGCTGCAGGGGAAGCACAATGGCGCAAGCAGTCGGCAAACGCTCTTGCAGAAGCCACGGCGCGATACAAGGAAGCTGAAACGGCGCTGGCGCAGATCCGTGTCAGAGGCGGCGGCCTTGAAAAAGGGGATAACGAAACCGACCGTCGGCTGCGAGGTGAAATCGCGATATTGCAATCCGCGCTTGCCGAGCGGGACGGCGCCTTGCTCCACACCCGCCCATCGCCTGAGCCGCGCGAAATGTCGCCGTCGCGCATTGCCATTCGGGAGAACCACGATTGGGAAAGCGGGGGGTCTCAGGAAAAACCCACCCAGTCGCCGCGCCGTCTCATCCGCGATATCGTTATCGTCGCAGCGTTGGCGGCATCCGCGATCGTGTTCTGGCCTCGCATCGAATCCTATATTCCGCCCGGTTGGCTGCCGAATTCTGACAATGGCAGTTCAACAGCCGACACACATGTCAACGCGCCCGCTCCGGTCGCAGCTCCAGTTCCTCCCCAGAAAATGGCGACCCTCATTCGTTCGGCAAATATTCATTCCGATCCCACGAAGACGGCGGCAGTCGTCTCCACCCTGCAGCACGGTGCGCTGGTCGCCGTAATCGACACGCACAACAACTGGACGCTCGTGCGCATCGACGCAAAGGACGGAAAACAGCAGCAGGGCTGGGTTTACAACTCGTTTCTGAAGGATGTGGCCGATGGCAGCAAGATCATGTCCCCCGCGGCGCTTTCCAACAGCGGGCGATAATATCGCCCTCAGGACAGTCAGCTTTGCGTGCCGTGTCGGGTGGCAAGAAGCGTCGCGAGCGCCTCGATCAACCCGGGCAAATCCATCGCGGGGACGGGCTGTACGCGGCCAGGTCCCGATCGATCCGTCCTGCCAAATCTCCGATCTCATTGAAGCCGAAGATGCCCGCGCTGCCGGACATGCGGTGCACGATGTGCCGGACCGATGCGATGGGGCCAGTCGAAGCCAGCGGCCCGCGAGCGCGCCTGGGGTCACACTTCTTAAACTCGGGGCATTGCCGCACATCACGGGCCTGACGACCGCACAATTCCAGTCCGGATTACCCGCGGGCTTTGATCCATCAATCCGGGGCGAAGATCCGTCCACCATCCGCCGCCCAACGCCTGGAATAACGCGACCGTATCGGCGAACCGGGCGGCGCGGGCTTGGGCGAGGCTGATGACGGCCTGCTGATAGGTTTGTTCGGCGTTGAGCACGACGAGCACGTTCGCGTCGCCGACCCTGAGTCGAAGTCGTGCAGAGTTGAGGCTCTTTTCGGCGGCGTCTTTCGACGCGACCGTCGCCCTCAGCGCGTCCGCATCGGATTGAATCGCATAAAGCGTGTCGGCCACGTCCTGGAACGCGCTCAGCACGGTCGCGCGATATTGCGCGAAAGCCTGATCGTAGGCCGCGCGTGCGGCGCGTGATTTGTGCAGGAGCGTGCCGCCGTCGAACACGGGTTGGGTGAGGCCGGCCGCAAGCGTCCAGTAGCCGTTGCCCGGCGCGAAGAGGCCCGCAAGCTGCGTCGCGGTCGTGCCGTCTGCCGCGCTGAGAGTCAGGTTGGGCAGCATGTTCGCCACCGCCACGCCGATCTGCGCGCTGGCGGAATGGAGAGACTCTTCCGCCGCGCGAATATCGGGCCGTTGCTCGACGAGATTCGAAGGAACGCTGACAGGCAGCTCCTGCGGCAGCACAAGCGTGTCGAGTTCGAAGGTTTGCGGCACGCGATCGCTGGGAAAGCGGCCGGCCAGAACCGTGATCAGGTCTTGTTCCTGTTCGAGCTGTTTCCGCAGGGAAGGCAATGTTTGCTGTGCCTGGGCGAGGGCGGCTTCCTGTGCCGCGACATCCGAACCCGCAACCTGGCCGAGCGACAATTGCTTTTTCAGGACATCGAGCGAAGCGACTTCTTCCTTGACGATGTCCTGTGTGGCCGCCAATTGCTCCCGCAGGGATGCTTCCTGAATCGCGGCGGCAGCCAGCGCGGAGGTGAGTGTCAGATAGGCCGCATCGGCCTCGAACCGCTGCATGTCGGCGGTCGCCTTGAGCGATTCCACCGCGCGGCGGTTGCCGCCCCAGATATCGAGCGTCCATTCGGCGCTCACCTGCGCGCCGTAGAGATTGAAATAGGGTTGGTAATTGTTGAGCGTCGGCGAGAGGATCGCCGAATTGTGATAGCGGGCCGCGGTGGGATTGGCCTCGATCGTCGGAAAATAGGCGCCCACCTGCGCGGCGGTGTTTTCCTTGGCCACGCGCAATGCGGCCACGGCCGATTGCAGGTCGGGATTCGACTTCACCGCCTGCTCGATCAGCGTGTTGAGTGCGGGCGATTGAAACAACGTCCACCATTCGGCGGGAATATCGCGGCCGGAATCGAATTTCTGCGCTTCGCCGCCCCTGATATCTGCGGCGCTTGTCGTCGCCGGCAGAGTGTCAGGCGTGAACTGCGTGACCGCGGGAGCATCGGGGCGCTTGAAATCCGGTCCGACCGCGCAGGCCGCGACCGTCAGCGCCGCAACCATGCACAGCGATCCGGGAAAGAAAGTGTTGCGGAACTTCATGACTCTACTCCGCAAGTTCGGGATGATGTTGCGGCTGGCGGCGCGAGAACATTTCGATCAGAACCGGCAGCACCAGAAGGATCAGCGCGGGCGCCAGTACCATTCCGCCCACCACGACGATCGCAAGCGGCTTCTGCACTTGCGAGCCGATACCGGACGACATGGCGGCGGGAAGCAGACCCACGCCGGCCGCGACGCAAGTCATGAACACCGGGCGAAACTGGACATCCGATGTTCGGACCAGGGCCGCCGCCTTCTCCTCGCCCTGCGCAAGAAGCCGGTTGTAATAGGAGAGCACGATGATCCCATCCATCACGGAAATCCCGAACAGTGCGATGAACCCGATGGCGGCCGAAACGCTGAAGGGCGTGCCGGTGAGATAGAGCGCAAAGATGCCACCGGTCATCGCCATGGGCATTACGCTTGCGGCCAGCAACGTATCTGTGAGTGAGGAGAAATTCACGTACAGCAGAACACCGATCAGTATCAGGCTCAGCGGCACGACAAAGGCGAGCCGACTGATCGCCTCCTGAAGCTCGCCGAACTCGCCGACCCATTCGAGGTGATAGCCGCCCGGAATCTTGACCTCGTTCTGGATTTTACCTTGCGCTTCCTTGACCGCGCCGCCCAGATCGCGCCCTCGCACGGAGAATTTGATCGGGATGTAGCGTTCCTGCTGCTCGCGATAGATGAAGGATGCTCCGGAAACGAGTTTAACGTCGGCGAGATTCTCGAGCGGAATAGGAATGGACGCGCCGCCGGACGGATTCGGCGCGCCGACGACGATCTGCCGGACGGCATCGAGACTGTTGCGGTATTCGGGCGCGAGGCGAACCATAATCGGGAAATTCCGGTCGCTGCCTTCCTCATAGAGATTACCGGCCGCCTGTCCGCCGATGGCGGCCTGGACAGTCGTGTTCACGTCTCCCGGAGCAAGGTCGTAACGCGCAGCGCGCAGCCGATCCACATTGATATTTATGGTCGGCTGCCCCAGCGAATTGAGGACGGCCAGATCCGTGATGCCCGGTACGGTCGCCATCACATCCTTGATTTTCGCGGCCGTCTTTTCGAGCGTATCAAGATCGTTGCCGAACAGCTTGACCGAGTTCTCGCCTTTCACGCCCGAAGCTGCTTCTTCAACATTGTCCTCGATGTTCTGCGAGAAATTGAAGTCGACGCCGGGAAAGCGGTTTTCGAGTGCCTGGTTGATCTGGTCGGTGAGTTTTTCCTTGTCCATGCCGCTCGGCCATTCGCTGAACGGTTTGAGCGGTACATAAAATTCGGCGTTGAAGAATCCCGTCGCATCGGTGCCGTCGTCGGGCCTGCCGTTTTGCGACACGACGGTAATGGTCTCCGGATAGCTCTTGATGATGCGCCGCATCTCATTGACATATTTGTTCGCCTCCTCGAGCGAGACGGAGGTCGGCATGGTTGCACGAATCCAGAAATTGCCTTCTTCGAGATGGGGCAGGAATTCCATTCCCAGCGACCAGGCCATCAGCATCGCCGTGCCGAACAGGAGCAACATACCGCCGAATGCGATGATGCGATTGACAAGAGCGAATTTCACGATCGGGCCGGTCACGCTGCGCAGGACGCGCACGACAAATGTCTCGGTTTCCTTGAGTTTGTCGGGCAGAAACATGGCGCTCAGGGCAGGCGTAATCGTGAACGTGGCGAGCAGGCCGCCCGCAATCGCATAGGCGTAAGTGCGCGCCATGGGGCCGAAGATGTGGCCTTCGACGCCGGAAAGCGTGAACAGCGGCACGAAAGCCGCGACGATAATCGCGGCAGAAAAGAAGATCGCCTGGCTCACTTCCTGACCCGCGACGAGGATCGATCCCAGCATCCCCGGCAGGCCGGCAAGCGTGGCGCGTTCGCGCCGGCTCCTGCGATCCGCCCGATCGTTGATACCGCCCGTCAGATGGCGATAGATATTTTCCATCATGATGACAGTCGCATCGACCACGAGCCCGAAATCGATTGCGCCGACGGAAAGCAGATTCGCGGATTCGCCGCGGATGACGAGAATCGTGATCGCGAACAGAAGCGCGAACGGGATCGTCACGGCGACGATCAACGCACTGCGCAGATTGCCGAGAAATATCCACTGCACGAGAAAGATGAGGATGATCCCCATCGTCATGTTTTCCAGCACCGTGCGGGTGGTCACGTCGATGAGATTGGTGCGGTCGTAGATCGTCTCGATGTGGACGCCCGGCGGCAGGATGTTCGAGTTGTTGATGGTGTCGACCTCGTCTTCCACGGCGCGGATGGTCGGCATGCTTTTCTCGCCGCGCTGCATGAGCACTATGCCCTGGACGATGTCGTCGTCGTTGTCCTGGCCTGCGATACCAAGGCGCGGCTCATGGCCGACCGTGATGGTCGCAACGTCGCGCAGCAGAACGGGCACGCCGTTGTTCGACGCGAGAACCGTATTGCGCACGCCCTGCATCGAACGGACGAGGCCAACGCCGCGCACGATCGCCGCCTGCGGCCCGATGTTCAGAGTCTGGCCGCCGACATTCACATTGCTGTTGTTCAACGATTGCAGAACCTGCGGCAGCGAAAGCCCGTAGCTCAGAAGTTTGTGCTGATCGACGGTCACATCGTAGGTTTTGGTCTTGCCGCCCCAACCGGTGACGTCGATCACGCCCGGCACCGCTTTGAACCGGCGCTGCAGCACCCAATCCTGCAATGTCTTCAGATCGGTAACCGAATAGCCCGGCGGACCCGCAAGCCTATAACGATAGATCTCTCCGATGGGACTTTCGGGAGAGATTTGCGGCTGTGCGCCGTTTGGCAATTGCGACAGCTGGGTTAGCCGGTTGGTGACCCATTGCTGCGCTTCGTTATAGGTGAAGTCGTAGGTGAACTGGATTTTAACGTCGGACAGCCCGAACAGCGAAATGGTCCGCACGGCGGTGACATGCGGAATTCCTGCCATCTGAATTTCGATGGGAATGGTGATGTAGCGTTCGATTTCCTCGGCCGATTGTCCCGAACTCTGGGTCACGACTTCCACCAACGGAGGAACCGGATCGGGATAAGCCTCGATGTTCAATTCGTGGAAGCAGAAAACGCCTGCGCCGAGAAACAGCAGCAACAGAACAACAATCAGGACGCGCTGCCTGAGAGCGAAGGCAATAACGGCGCTCATAAATGCCTTGCTCCGGGATCGCTATTCGGGTTGTGCGGCTCGGTCGATGAAAAGAGATCCACTCGTGACGATCAAATCGCCCGACCTGAGGCCGGAAAGTGCCTCGATCCGGCCGTCCTGGTCGCGGCCCGTCTTGATCAGCCGCAGGCCGAGGCTTTTGTCCTTGTTGGCAATCCAGACGCGCGCGTCTTCGCCTTCATAGACCACCGCGTTTTCGGGTACGGCCAGCGACATGCGGTCGTCACCTTCGTGGATTCGGACGATCGCAAACATCTGGGGTTTGAGGATTCTACCGGGATTGTCCACTTCCGCGCGGACGGCGAGACGATGGGTCGTCGGGTCGATGGAAGGAGCGACCCAGCTCAGGCGCGCCGAAAATGTTATACCGGGCAGTGCGATGACGCGGACATCGACGGGCGCGCCCACCTGTATCATGGGCGCATCGTTTTCGCGCACATTGCCGATTACCCAGACCGCGGAAAGATCGCCGATCGAGTAAACCGGATTCGGAGCACCCGACTGAATGAACTGGCCAAGCCCGACCTGCCGCAGAATCACGGTGCCCGAAATCGGCGCGACGATCGTCGCCTCCGAAGAAAGCTTCTCCGGCGTGTGCGATCTTTCAAGCGCTGCGATATCGCCGTCGCTCATCCCCAGAATGCGCAAACGGTTGCGCTGTTCGGCGAGGGCAGTCTGGGCGGTGCGGAGCGTGGTTCGTGCCGCCACGAGATCGGATTGCGATTGCTGCCAGTCCTTCAACGCCGCACTCTGACCCATATACAGTTGGTGCTGGCGAGATTCATTCGCGGCGGCGACCTTGTCCTGAGCTTCGGCTGCGGCGAGCGCATCCACGGCTGCAATCAGATCGTTGCGCGTCTGGACGGCCTCGGATGCCGCAATGGTCATCAGCGGATCGCCCTTCTCGACACGATCGCCGAGTTTGGCGATGATCCGCGTCACGCGGCCCGAATAGGGCGAGAAAACCTGAGTCGTGGTGTCGTCGTTGGCGGCAATTTCGCCGTCGGTGATCGCGATGCCCGGGAAGGGCTGGGGATATACGCGGGTAAATTTCAGGTCCGCCCATTGCTCGTTGGTAGGGCGAAACGTGCCGGGGATCAGCGACGGTTCGGGCGCCGCAGATGGGCTGAAAGCCAAGCCCCAAAGCCAGGGACCCACGCCGAACAACACAAGGGCCACGGCGGCCGCAACGGCCAGCACGCGAATCTGCTGCTGACGCGACAGGCGCATCGCACCGGCAACGCTCCAGATGTTTTCCGATTCCGGCACGTTAGTCTCCTGAATGCGTCGGATGGGCCGACCGCTTGCCATGCCTCCCTGGATCGCGGCATTCCCCTATATCGGGCTTTCCTTACAAGGACCTGACAACGGGATCGAAGCTTACATGCTAGTCTGCGGCCGATTGGCCGGAGTTCGGAACTGCGATGCGTCTGCTGTTGATTGAAGACAATGTCAGCCTTGTCGAATTGATCGCCAAAGGCCTCGCAAGCGCGGGATTTGAAGTCGATACCGCCGCAACGCTGGCCGGCGCGCGCGATGCAATCGCGGAAATTTCTTATGCCGCGCTTATACTCGACATCGGACTTCCGGATGGCGACGGTCTCTCGATCCTGCGGGAGATGCGGGGCCGCGGCGAGGCCACGCCCGTGCTCGTGCTGACCGCGCGGGGTGGGCTCCGCGACCGCGTGACCGGACTTAATGACGGCGCGGACGACTATCTGGTCAAACCGTTTGCCTTTGAGGAATTGATCGCGCGCATTCACGCGCTGCTCAGGCGCCCGAGCGATTTTCTGGGCAAGCTGCGGCAGGCCGGCAATGTCGCGTTCGATACAATGGGGCGGCAGATGTACGTCAACGAGCGCCCCCAGCCTCTCTCCGCGCGCGAAACGGCGCTGCTTGAATTGCTGATCGGACGCGTCGGGCGTGTGGTTCCAAAATCCTTCGTCGAAAGCCATCTGTTCGGGCAGAGCGAGGAGATACGGTCCAACGCCGTCGAGGTCTACGTACACCGCTTGCGCAAGCAACTCGCCGATCTCGGGGCGACGATCGAAATTCACACGATCCGGGGCGTCGGTTATCTGATGACCGAAGCGAAAGCATGAGCTGGCATTTCAAATCGATTCTCTCGCGCATTCTTTGGCTGCATGTGCTGGCACTTGCCGTCGCGGCGCTCGCAACCCCGCTTGCGACTTATTTCCTGCTCGACGCCACGACCAACGAATTCGAGAACCGCACCCTCAAGGCGCATGCCGGCGAGATCGCCGATTATCTGCAACTGGATCCGAACAGTCGCTGGCAGCTGAACCTCCCGGCCGATCTGCGCACCTTCTATCTCCACAGCTTCGACGGATTCGCCTATTCGATCGTCGATCGTTCGAACGGGGTGTTGTTTTCATCCCTGCGCGGCAAGGCGCAGAGCCTCACGCGCGGCAATTCGCCGGATTCACCGACTTATTTCCAGCAGTCGCGCGGCAAAGCGATCTATTACGGCGCAAGTTTTCCGTACAGCCGCAATGGTCACACGTTATTCATCCAGGTGGCCCAGAATCTCGAACATCCCGATGTGATTACCGACGATATCGTCGCGGGATATCTGCTGCGCGTCGCGTGGTTCACGATTCCGATCATGCTTCTGCTTCTTTTGTCGGACATCCTGATCTTTCGCCGCGCGCTCAGGCCGCTCACGCATGCGTCCGACATGGCGCGCGCGATCGATCCGGGGCGTATCGATCTGCGTTTGCCGGTGGGCGGCGTGCCGACGGAAGTGCTGCCGCTGGTCGTGGCGGTGAACCAGGCGTTGGACCGCCTCGAAAAAGGGTTTCGCGCCCAAAGGGAATTCACGGCCGACGCGGCGCATGAACTGCGAACCCCGCTGGCCGTCTTGCGCACCCGCGTGGAAACCCTGCCCGACCAGGGTGCAGTCGTCGCCCTGCGGGCCGATCTGGCGTCGATGACCCATGTGGTCAATCAGTTGATGGAAGTGGCGGAACTCGAAGCCTCGGTTGTGGATTTGAAGGAAGCTGTCGATCTGAGGGATGTGTGCGCCGACGTCGTATCGACCCTGGCGCCGATTGCGATCGCGCAGAAAAAGGACATTGCGTTGACGGGGAGCGATACAGCCGTTCTGGTCAAGGGCAATGGCCCGATGCTGCATCAAGCCGTGCGCAACCTGGCCGAAAACGCACTGCGCCATACGCCGGCGGGCACGACGGTGGAAATCCATGTGGCGAACGAGGGTGCGGTGCGCGTGCTGGATGAAGGCCCCGGCGTGGCGCCCAACGAACGCGAACTGATTTTCCGGCGCTTCTGGCGGCGCGACCGCAGCCGCAGCCATGGCGCAGGCCTGGGGCTCGCCATCGTCGCACGCATTGTGGAAGCGCATGCGGGCAAGATAGACGTGGTCAACCGGCCGACCGGTGGGGCAGTGTTCTCGCTCACCCTGCCACGATTCCAACGGGCAAACTGATCTTATCGATGTCCCAAATATCTGTGTCACCGGCCCGCCGCCCCATGCATTGGGCCTCGCTGTCCGCTCTCGGCGTGGTCTATGGCGATCTGGGCACGAGCCCGCTTTACACCCTTCAGACCGTCGTGCAGACGATGGGCGGTCGTTTCACCGCGGAGAGCGCGCTTGGGATTCTCTCGCTGATCGTGTGGACCCTCATTGTCACGATCTCGATCAAATATTGCCTGTTCGTGATGCGCGCGGACAATCACGGCGAGGGCGGCATTCTCGCGCTGATGTCGCTGGTGGGCGCGAACAGTTTTGCCCGCGGCGCAAAAATAATGGCGGTGATGGGTCTATTGGGTGCGGCGCTGATTTACGGCGATGGCGTGATCACGCCCGCGATCTCCGTGCTCAGCGCGCTCGAAGGCGTCAATGTCGTCACGCTCGCGCTCAAACCTTACATCATGCCGATTGCGGTCGGCATTTTGGTCGCCTTTTTCGCCGTGCAGCAATTGGGAACGGCGAAGATCGGGGTCGCGTTCGGACCGATCATGTTGTTGTGGTTCGTTGTAATCGCGGTGCTCGGACTTGCCGGCATCGTTCGATATCCCGGCGTGTGGGTTGCCATCGATCCGCGACATGCAATCGGTTTTCTCTTTCATAACGGCAGGCTGGGCTTCCTCGTGCTCGGCGGCGTGTTCCTCTGCATCACGGGCGGCGAGGCGCTTTACGCCGATATGGGCCATTTCGGCAAAGGGCCGATTCGATTTTCCTGGTATGGCATCGTTCTGCCGGCGCTGTTGCTCAACTATGCCGGACAGACCGCACTCCTGATGCAGGGCCGCGTATTCAACGGCAACCCGTTCTTTCATCTGGCGCCCGCGATTGCGATCTACCCGCTGGTGGTTCTCGCGACGATCGCGACCATCATTGCGAGCCAGGCGATCGTTACGGGGTCGTTCTCGATGACGCGTCAGGCAATGCAGCTGGGCTGGCTGCCGGGCTTCGCGATCCGCCAGACCTCCGACAAGATTTACGGTCAGATCTACGCACCGACCGTGAACTGGCTGATGATGATCGCGACGGTCGCGATCACAGTGGCATTTGGCAGTTCCGATCGCCTTGCAGGCGCCTATGGCACGGCCGTCTCGACCACCATGATGCTGACGACGGGATTGCTGTTTGTGGCGATGACGAAGGTCTGGCGCTGGCCGGCTCTTGTCGCAGCGCCGGTCGCGGGCCTCTTCCTGATCGTGGATTTCGGGTTCTTCAGTGCAAATCTTCTGAAGATCGTTGATGGAGGCTGGTTGCCGCTCACCATCGGCGCACTGGTGTTCTTCATCATGGTCACCTGGCGCTCCGGCGTCGATGCCCTGCGCGCGAGTCAGGACCGTGCGTCCGTGACTCCCGACGTTTTCCTGAAATATCTCCGCGACGCCAAAATTCCGCGAGTCGATGGCACGGCGGTGTTCCTCACGCGAACCTTTGAAAATGTTCCCCCGTTGCTTATCGATTATGTCAAGACCGTGGGCGCACTGCAGCGCAATGTGATCGCCCTGACCGTGCGCTTCGAAGAGACGCCGCGCATTCGCGCGGACAAACGCGGCTCCACCGCGCATATGGGCGACGGGCTTTGGCATGTCACTCTACGGTTCGGGTTTATCGAGATGCCCGATCTACGCTCGGCGCTTAGCGAGATTCAGGCGCCGAATTCCAACATCGATCTTGATCATGCGTTGTTTTTCGCAGCGCGCGACGTGGTCGTGCCCAATCCCAAGCGTTCCTTTTTCCTGCGCTGGCGCCTGCCGATATTTGCGTTTCTCTTTCGCAATGCCGAGACAGTCGTGGACCGCTTTTATCTTCCGCCGGATTCCGTCGTGGAAGTGGGACGACAACTGGAACTCTAGACGGTCGAAGCCGGACTAACGTTTCATGAGTCGCGTTTTTAACCGCCCGGATTCAGCGCTTTTCTATCGAATTAACGCATCATTATCCGCAATTCCAATTTCTTCGGGGCATGGGAGGCCCGTGCGCGTTGTCATCTCATAGTATATCCAGAGGTCTCTATGCTTTCGTTTCTTCAACCGTCCAAAGCGGTCGCCGCGCCTTTCGGCGACAAGGCGCCGGCGAGACCGCCGGAGAAGACGTCCGTCGAGGCGATCGCACTTGCGGACATCGAAAGCCCTGAAGTGGCGACGGTCGTGGCCGCCTGGAACAGATGGCGCGGCCTGCATGGGATGCCTGCGCGCGAGCGGCTGTCTCCCCGGGATCTAGGCCGCGCCGCTTCGCATATCAGCCTCGCGCGCGTCGTGAACGACGGCGGGGATTACGAATTCCGTATTATCGGCGACGCCCATGTGCAGGCCTATGGCACGAGCTATCAGAACAAATCGCTGAAGGAAGTGATCGCCGTATCGCCGCGCTTCGGCAAGCAACTCAAGGCCTCCTACGATCTCGTGCGCACGACCGGTCGAGCTTACGCCTTCCGCGGCCTGATCGGCCGCGACGCGCCGGACGCGGCGTTCGCCTGGTTTGAGACGTGTTATCTGCCGTTCGGTGAAGGCGGCATCGTCGACCACATCCTCAATGCCGCGGTCTATGCGCCGCGAAGGTATGTGCTCGGATAAGCGCGTCTGCGGGCGAGGGCGTGGCTTCGCAAGGGCCTCGAAAGGGAACTAACGGCCGTCCCGGGCGTTTTGACCCCCACAAGCCCGGGGAATATATTCATGTCGCTCGTAAATCTTGTCCTCATTCTGGTTGCCGTCGGCGTCGTGCTTTGGCTGGTGAATACCTATGTCCCGATGGACGGAAAGATCAAAGGCATTCTCAACGCCGTGGTCGTGATCGGTGTCGTAGTCTGGCTGTTACAGGTCTTCGGTCTGATGTCGACTCTCACCAATATCCACATCGGGAAGTAGCGCCGAAGCTGCTTTTCTCGAAATCCCTCTCCGCGTTTATTTTATGGTGGGTGTGTGCCTCTGCTTTCGGGAGGCGCGTATGCGCGCCTTGATCGCCGGATCGTGAGCCTCAGGCATCCGTTTTTCCGCGGTTTTTCGCCGAAATTATGGACACGTTGACGGAAGCTGGCCGAGAGAAAATACTGGGTGCCGGGAACGCGCAATAACGTCCGGGGTTGGCCGCGTCGGCCGCACAAAATGGACGAGCGCGCCGGGAGGCAAATTCCATGACACAAATCGGTCTTTCACGACGGTCGGCATTGGCGATGGGCGCGAGCGCCGCAACACTTCCGGCGTTTGGTTTCGATGCTCTCGCGGATGTTCCGCCGCCGATCGTGCGGACGGCGAGCGGCCCCGTCCCGGGAAATTCCGCGAACGGCGCCCTTGCATTCAAAGGTATCCGCTACGGGGCGCCGCCGACGGGCGCATTGCGCTTCATGCCGCCCCAAAAGCCGGCGCCCTGGACCGCACCGTCAGTCGATGCCTTCGGGCCGCCCGCGATGCAGATGCCGTCGGGAACTGCCGCGCAGGAACCAAAAACTCCGCTCGCGATTGCTTTGCAGAGCGTCTTTCCCACACTCGCGGAAGTGAAAGTCAACAGCGAGGATTGCCTGTTCCTGAATGTCTGGACGGCATTCCGTGGAAACCTCAACGATGGCGTCAAGCGTCCGGTGATGGTGTGGCTGCACGGGGGAGGGTTCGCCTATGGCTCTGGCGCATGGCCGTCTTACGACGGCGGCAATCTCGCGAAGAAGGGCGATGTCGTTGTTGTTACGCTAAATCATCGTCTCAATGCGTTCGGCTATCTCGAATTGGCGGATATCGGCGGACCGGAACTCGCCAAGTCCGGCAATGTCGGCATGCTCGACATCGTCACCGCACTCGAATGGGTGCGGGACAATATCGCGGCCTTCGGCGGCGACGCCGGCAACGTCACGATCTTCGGCGAATCCGGCGGCGGCGCGAAAGTCTCCACATTGATGGCAATGCCGTCGGCGCACGGATTGTTTCACAAGGCGATCGTGGAAAGCGGTCCGGGCCTCAAAGGCGTGCCGAAAGCCGCGGCGACGCAAGACGCCAAAGACATCATGGCGGAGTTGAAGGTTTCGGATGTGAAGGCGCTGCAGTCCGTTCCCGCCGAACAGATCGTGAGCGCGGCTCTCGCCGTTTCCGCGCGGCGCGGGCCCGGCTCGGAAATTCGCTTCCTGGCGCCCGTGGTCGATGGCGACGTGCTGCCGTCCGATCCATTCGATCCTGTGGCGCCGGCGATGTCGGCAAACATTCCGCTTATCATCGGCACGAACAAGGATGAGATGACGCTGTTCATGGCAGGCCAGCCGTGGTTCGGCAAACTCACCGACGATCAGCTCAATGCGCAGGCGCCGATGATGGCGGGCGCCAAGGCTCCTGCGTTGCTGGCGGCATTGCGTCAGGCGCACCCGGATTATTCGCCGACCTATCTGATGACGGAACTCTTCACCACCACATTCATGTGGGATGGCTCGATCAAGCTGGCCGAGCGCAAGGCGGCGCAAAAGGCGGCGCCCGTCTATATGTATCAGTTGCGCTGGGAGACGCCCATCGGCGGCGGGCTGTTCAAGACACCGCACACACTCGAAATTCCCATGGTGTTCGACAATGTGGAGAATTCCCGCGCGCTGGTCGGCCCCGGACCGGAGCCGCAAAAGGTAGCGGATCAGATGAGTTCGGCATGGATCGCTTTTGCGCGGACAGGCGATCCCAATACCTCGCGTACGCCGCATTGGCCGCGTTACGACGCCACACGCCGCGCGACGATGGTTTTCAACGTGGCGAGCACGGTTGTCGACGATCCTTACGCGGACGTCCGCAAGGCGCTCGCCTGAGGGGCGCCGCTCGCATCTATCGGTGATGGACGGCCGCGAGCCGCTGGGCCATCCTGTCCCCACATCGCTATTCGAAGGGGACAATCATGAAAACGCGCATCACAGAAATGTTCGGCATCCAACATCCGATCATCCAGGGCGGCATGCATTTTGTCGGCTTTGCCGAAATGGCCGCGGCCGTCTCGAATGCCGGCGGCCTCGGCATCATCACCGGCCTCACGCAACGCACGCCGGAACTGCTCGCAAAGGAAATCGCGCGTTGCCGCGAGATGACGGACAAGCCCTTCGGCGTGAACCTCACCTTCCTGCCGTCGGTCACGCCGCCCGATTATCCGGGCTATGTGCGTGCGATCGTGGAAGGCGGCGTAAAGATCGTCGAGACGGCGGGAAATAATCCCGCGAAATGGCTTCCGGGCTTGAAAGAACATGGCATCAAGGTGATCCACAAATGCACCTCAGTACGTCATTCCCTCAAAGCCGAAGCGATCGGTTGCGATGCGGTGAGCGTGGATGGCTTCGAGTGCGGCGGTCATCCGGGCGAGGACGACATTCCGAACATGATCCTGCTGCCGCGCGCGGCCGACGAGCTCAAGATTCCGTTTGTGGCATCCGGCGGCATGGCGGACGGCCGCTCGCTGGTGGCAGCACTTGCGATGGGCGCGGACGGTATGAATATGGGCACGCGATTCATGGCGACGAAGGAGGCGCCTATCCATGAGAATGTGAAGCAGGCGATCGTGAATGCCTCCGAACTCGACACGCGTTTGATCATGCGCGCGTTGCGCAACACCGAACGCGTGCTGGACAATCCGGCGGTCGAGCGCTTGCTCGCAAAAGAGAAATCTCTCGGCGCGAACATCAAATTCGAAGACATCATTCCCGAAGTGGCCGGCGTCTATCCGAAGATCATGAAAGACGGCGACATGGGCGCCGGTGCTTGGTCCTGCGGTATGGTCGTAGGTCTGATCTACGATATTCCGACCTGCAAGGAACTGATCGACCGCATCATGGCGCAGGCGGAGAGTATCATCCGCCAGCGGTTGGAGGCTTTTCTGTAGAGTACCGAGGTCATGTTTTTCTTCCCCCGTAAACGGCTAGGATATCTACACATTTTTTGCGTTC
>PLJH01000094.1 GCA_003139615.1 Alphaproteobacteria bacterium | reverse complement strand
GGAAACGGCGGCGTCCTTATCGATGGCGCAAGCACATTCAGCGGACTGACCATCGGCGGCACTGTCACGATCACCAACAACAGCGTCATCACGGAGACAGGTCAGGTCACACTCGGAGATGCGACGAGCGCGGCTGCCACGTTCGTCAACACAGTCGGCAACAGCTACGACATTGCTGCAGATGTCGGCATCGGGGCGGGTGCTGCGGCCGGCTCGCTGTTCGAAAATGCCGGAACGCTGGCCAAGACCGCCGGAACGGGAACGAGCACAATCGCCGTGGCCGTATTCGACTCAGGCGTGATACAAGCGGCTATCGGCACGCTCGATTTGACCAATGCAGTATCCGGAACTGGAACGATGACGGTGGGCGCCAACGCTGCGCTGGAGCTTACGTCTTCGGCAGCCTCAACATTGACGATGAACTTCAATGGAGCCGATGCGACCCTCGAACTGTCCACCCCGTCGACCTTCGCGGCTACAATCGGCGGTTTTGTGGGCTCCGACATCATCGATCTCTCGAAGATCATAGCCACTGCAGCGACGCTGAATGCAAGCGATCAGCTCGTGATCACCGACGGCGCTGCGACGGTCGCGACTCTACAACTTACGGGCAATTACGCCGGAGACACCTTTGCAGCCGGGACGGATGGCCACGGCGGAACGGATATCACGACGACGGCGCCTCAAGGAGCAGCGGGTCCTTTCGCGACGAGCAACGGCGCATTAAGCTTCAGTTTCGATCAGGACGGCCGATCATTCACGAGCACGGGTGAGAGCGCGAATATTTCGATACTGAACAACACCGCGGACGATACGTTCAATTTCGACGGCCATTTCGGGAAAATCACGATTGCAGGTTATGCGCCAGGACACGACACACTGAACTTCGGCCACGATGACTTAGCCAACGCTGCCGCCGTTGAAGCGCATACGATGCAGGACTCCCATGGCAACACGATCATTGCGCTCGACCCCGCGGACACGATCACCATCGAAGGCGTAACGCCGGTTCAGTTCGAAGCCCAATCGGCAGACTGGTACTTTATCTGAGAATGCCGTGCCGGATTATCAACCGAGCTTCGGCATCGACGAAAATGCGCACAGCCTAAAATGAACGCCACCAGGCCTTGATCGGCTCGAGCAATGGCGGCGGCCGAACGCTCGCCGAATCGCGGACCTTTTCGAATGCGTCGGCGACTTGCTGCATCAGGCCGTCGGCGGCGAGCAGGCGGGCAACGGTTGCGCGGCGGTAACGCCAGCCTTTCCACGCATCGTCCGGCCAATCCTCATCCTGAGCGCGTTCGGCCGCGGCGGCGTAATCGCTGAAGGCTTGAAGCAACAACGCATTCTTCCTTTGAACCGGGCCCGGCGGGAGCGCCGAATACTCTTCGCATTCGGCAAGTCGGGCGAGCGAGTTTGGTTCGCCGGCATTCGCGCCCGTGCTATACCAGCGACGGGCAATTGACCAATTCGGCGAAGTACAGGGGTTTGCGGCTGCGGTTTTCGTCGGTTTCTGTTGCTCTGCGAGGCGCCCAAGTTCGAATGCGGCAATCGGCACGCCGTCCTTCCAGGCTTGCAGATAGAGCAAATCCGCTTTGTCCGGATTCCGCATTCCCGAAGACGCATCGGCGAACAAATCTCCAAGATCGATGCGCGCGGCGCGGTTGCCCTTCGAAATGGCCCGCTCAAATTGTTGTCTTGCGCCCTTCACGTCGCCTCCCGCCAACAGCGCGCGACCCAACTGATAGATCGCTCGCGAAGATGCCCCCGGCTTCGCAATTTCCCTGGCGCACGCGGCGCTCGCCACTTCAGCCGAGATTTGATCCTGCATGATGCCCGGAGCACCACGATCCGGATCGTAAGGCGCTCCGGCGTCTCGATCGCAGGCGGTTATATGGGTTCGCCAGGTTCTGATGCGCGTATCCGGCGGCAAGCCGAGCTCCGCTCGTTCGGATTGAGAAAGAACTTCGAATTCCGCTGCCCTCGACCAAACGATCTGCGTGTCCAAATTAGGCGGCAAATTTGCGCTCCAGATGCGTGCGGTTCTGTCGGCCGATGCGGAAACGATGTGCTGGCCATCGGGGGAGTAGGCAGCGGTGTTGACCTTGTCGCCGTGTCCTGACAGAACTTCGAGCTCGACGCCTGTGGCTGCATCCCAGATTCGCAAGGTTTTGTCGTCCGAAGCGGTGACGACGTATCGGTTGTCGGGCGAAAACGCAGCTGATTCCACCGCGCTGCCATGGCCAGCCAATATCAGCAGCTGCAACCCTGATTTCCCGTCCCAGATACGCGCAGTCTTGTCGAAGGACGCGGTGACGATGTATTCGCCGTTGGGCGAATAGTTGGCGGCTGCGATTTTGTCGATGTGCCCCGAAAGCACGACACGCTGAGCGCCCGTGATTGCATCCCAGACGCGTGCTGTCTTGTCGTCTGAAGCGGTGAGGACCAGTTTTCCGTCGGGCGAGAAAACGGCAGACTCGACGGTATCGCTGTGTCCGATAAGTGTAACGAGTTTCTTCGCTGTTCTCACATCCCAGATTCGAGCGCTCTTGTCGAACGACGCAGTAACAATGCGCGCACCGTCCGGAGAGTAGGCCACCGAATTGACCCCGTCCGTGTGGCCGGCGAAAAGCTTCAGTTGCGCCCCCGTCATCGCGTCCCAGATTCGCGCCGCCGTGTCGTTCGAGCCGGTCGCGATTTGCTTGCCGTTCGGTGAAAAGACCGCGCCGAGCACCGGGCCGTCATGACCGGACAAAATACGCAAAGTACCGCCTGTGGCCGCATCCCAAATGCGCGCCGTTCTATCATCCGACGCGGTGACAAGCCGCTTACCATCCGGCGAATAACCGGAAAATGTTACGGTATTGCCGTGTCCGGCGAGCACCTGGAGTTGCGCATTGTTGCGCGTGGTCCAGATGCGCATCGTATGGTCTTCGGAGGTCGTGACAATGCGATTTCCGTCGGGCGAATAAACAGCGGAACTGACGGCTGCCCCATGGCCCAAAAGTGCCGCGAGCTGGCTGCCGGTGCTCGCGTCCCATATACGCACGGTCTTGTCCTTTGATGCCGTGACGATGCGTTCACCGTCCGGCGAGAAGGCAGCGGACATGACGTAATCTGTATGGCCGCGAAACACGTTGAGCTGCGCGCCGGAGTGCGCATCCCAGATGCGCGCTGTTCTGTCGTTGGACGCGGTGACGATACGATTGCCGTCGGGCGAGTAACCGGCGCTTCCGATGCTGTCGTTGTGTCCGGTCAGCGCGACGAGCAGCTTGCCGCTCCGCGCGTCCCAGATGCGTGCGATTTTGTCGAGCGACGCCGTGACGATTTGTGTGCCGTCTGGAGAGTAGGCCGCATAACTGCCGACGCCACCCGGATCGGAGATCGCCATGATCTGCGCACCGGTCTCGGCATCCCAAATACGAACGCTCTTGTCGTTCGATGTCGTCACGATGCGCCTGTTGTCGGGCGACCAGGTCGCAGAATTGACAACATCGGTGTGGCCCTTGAGCGCAACAAGTTGCGCCCCTGTTTCCGCATCCCAAATCGCGGCGGTATTGTCCGTCGACGACGTGACGATGCGCCGGCCATCCGACGAATAAAATGCTTGGATCACGGGCCCCTGGTGCCCCGACAATACGGCTATCTGCGCGCCGGTATCGGCGTCCAGAATGCGGGCGCTATCGTCATCCGAAGTGGTCACGATTCGTCTGTTATCCGGCGAATATGCGGCCGAATTGAATCCGGCTCGACGCAGGAATCGCGCAGCGATCTGCGCGTCGCCCGCCCGCAACTCCAGAAACACGTTGACCGCCGTCGCACGATCGACAGCACTTGCCGTCCGATTTGCCAGGACCAGGGGAATGATGTTTTCGGCGCTGTTGATGTCGCCGGTTTTCAACCTGTCGTCGGCAACCTTGGCTAACAACCGCGACTGGGCCTGAAGCGTCTGCTTCACTTGAAACTCGGCCTCCCGCGCTGCAACGAATGCGATGATTGCGAGTAGCGTCACGACAGTCGCGAAGATCGCCAAAATTCGCAATGCGCGTCCGCGATTGCGTTTATCGTTGGCGATGGAGAGTTCGACATACTCAACCAGATACGGTTCCGTATCTGCCATATGCTTTCCGAGCAGGCGCCGGCCATCCGTGAGATCGATATCTGAAAGGAGCCCCTTTCTATAGCTTAGACGCCGACGCCAATTTGCAGCCAACGAGAATATGGGGGTAGGCCCAGTCGCGTCACGGTCATGTGCGTCTACAAGATTGGTATTGTATTCGCGCCATATTGCGTAGCGGTCCTCTATGCGGCTGCGAATCTTCAGGGTTTCGGCATTGCCCTGCACGAACTCGCGTGCGCGGGACCATCGGGTGATCAGCGCCTCGTGCGCTACTCGGACTGTTGGCTTTTCGTTTTTGTCGGTATCGCTAACTAGTAGCCTCGCATCCGGATGGAGCATGGCGTCGACTAGGCGACGTTGAGATGTGTTCGATGGAAACGTGGACAAAGGAACGCGTCGCGCAATGGCCCGCTCAACATTGCCTTCGGAAACGCCCATCTGAATAAGAGAGTACAGGACTGATCCCAGCGCCTGACGGTCTTCGGGAGAGCAACCGTTTAAGATTTCTTCGGCTTTGGTCGCGATCGCTCCTTCGAGGCGGCCGAGCCGTTCATATGTTGCAAAAGTGAGCGTCGTGCCATGCGCTTCGAGCACGTCATTGCGATAGAGTTGGCTTAAGAGAAAGGACAGCAGCGGGAGCGCCCCTGGTTCGTGCGAGACTTCGTCAGCGATTACTTCATTGAGGGGCACATCCGTTGTTTTTTGGTGTTCAAAGGTTACGCCGGCCGCCGCGGCGGGGCGTCGAATCATCTGACCAAGTTGCAACGGTGTCGGGGGCAACAATTCGAGTCGTCCGTTACCTTGGGACATTTGCACCAGTTCAGGCGTATCGTCTGCCCTGTGCCAAAAATCCTTTCTCATGGTGGCAACGACCCAGACGAGGCCCGAACGAACGAAACCGGCGAGTAGCGAAATAAAACGATGACGTTCATGGTCGGCTATGAGCTCATTCGTAAACAGTTCTTCAAGTTGATCGACGACAAGAATGAGTTTTGCGGTTTCGTAGTCCAACATTCGCCCGTCACGACGGGCAGTAACCGAAAGTTGGCCAAGGACAGCTCCAATCGGAAACCCAGGCTCTGCTGTGGCATTGCGCAAATGCGCAGCGAGATTTGAAACTGACTGACCCGGTGCAATTAGCTCCGGTACCCCTTCGGACGTTCCGCCCTTCGTCGTCAATCGGCGAGCAAGTGCGTCGAAAAGATCTTCTCCGGGTTGTGCGTCGCTGGGACGAAATACGACTCGGCGCAAGAATGCTGTACCGGGAATGCGGCGCGGCACAAACAGTTTTGGCACAACTCCTGCTCTAACCAATGAGGATTTACCTGAACCGCTAGCGCCGAGCACAAGCAAAAACGGCAATCCCGTTTCGGCGTTAGCCACCAACTGAACCATCGCCTTGGTCAGTGCCTCATCCTGGCCAAAGAAGATCGGCGCGTGCTCGAACTCGTACGATTCGAGACCTCGGAATGGAGCCTGCAGCCAGACCTTTACGGCTTGGTCACCTGGGATCGCACCTTCGGCGGCGACACGCGTTTCAATAAGTTGGCGCAGATGCTTGTCCAGCGCTTCGGCGAATTCGGCATCGCTCGTGAATTCGTTATAGGCCCCAGTAAACGTCCCTTGGTTGACGAAGCGTTGCGACCAAAATATGTCCAGAGCCGTAAGTTGTTGCAGTTGTCGGTCGCGAAGCTTTGCGTCCCAAAGATCGACGGACGCTGGACTACGCTTTCGAAAAACAAGAAGATCCGGTGCACCACGCGCTATTGCCGCCTGTGATGCTTCTTCAAACTCCCACTCAGTCCCACTCAGAGGCGAGCTCTCCTTGCTACCCCAATACTCGCGGACGGAAGTTCGTTCCGGAAGCGTGGCTCCCAATCGGGACCAGACAATCAAGACGACGATGTCAAAGGCACTCGGCGGCTCGGCTGGGTCCTGGAATTGACCAGCTGCGAGCATTGCCTCGTAGTCCCAGAAATACGGCTCAACCGCAAAGAAACGAGCATAATCCTGTGCAAGCCGCTCAATCGTCAGAGCAGCAATTTCGCGTGCCGCACGGACATCACTGGGAGACGACAGAAATATCCGTATCCGTTTGCTCACAGCGGTACGAGTACGCAACGGCGGAAAGGCGCCCGCGAGTCCAGGCCCCGCCAACTGATAGAGATGGCCTGGTTCATCGAAACTTCTGAGCCGATACTCACCCAGATCGGCTAGGTGGAATGGCGCGAGTGACTGCGGATCAAGATGCGCTGCGGTTTGCGCGGAAACGATAACTTGCCCTCCGTGCCCGGTATCTGCAACTCTGGCCGCCTGATGGACCGCCAATGCTACGTAGTCCTGTCCGGACGGTTGGGCTTCTCCCGTATGCACACCCACTCGGACGCGGATTCGTGCGTCCTGCGGCCAGTTGTGCTGGTCAACAGCAGCCTGAATAGCACCGGCGGCCTTAACAGCTTGGCCTGCTTCCTGGAAGGCGAGAAAGCAGCCGTCGCCTTCAGTCTTGACCTCCACTCCTCCATGAGACGCAGTCGCCTCATGGATCAAGCGCCGATGCTCAACCAAGAGGCGCTCATAACGTTCGCCAAGGCGCGTAAAAAGCTTTGTCGATCCTTCGATGTCAGTGAAGCAGAAACTCACTGTGCCGGACGGAAATGCCTCCATATCGGGCTCCAAAGAAAATGCCGGGACGGCATTCGTAAATCGCGGATTACGACCTCGTCCGCGTGTCCTAGGTGGAAGAGTTTCTTGGCGGGTTTGAAGGGCACTCGTCCCGAGGCTAGTTAACATATAGCAGGATTCTTAGAGTATCGCCGAGATTCAGCAGCTGCCTTTCCCGCAGGCGGGTATCTAGGCCGTGCTCGCTGCGATCGGGGCACGTCGTCCATCAAATGGAGCGCCCCTGTTGTGACCGAAACGTTCCCTGTTACCCGCAAATCATTCCCTGTTCTTTGGAATATTTTCCCTGTTATCTTTTATAGGGAATTCGCCCATAATATCTTGAATTTACGGCACTAATTCGTGCTTTGGTCGACCAAAACTAGCCTTTCAAGCGACTATTCCCTGTATTTTCCCTGTTAAACAGGGAAATAGCCTCGCCCAGTGCGGGCACGGCGCTCCAAATGGTCATAAACCCAGAGAGCAGCGTGTCGCCTGGACTGCACACTGCGCCATTAAACTCAAAGACT
>PLJH01000028.1 GCA_003139615.1 Alphaproteobacteria bacterium | reverse complement strand
CTTGCGCCAACATACCGGAATTGCTGCGGATGAGGACGAGCGAACCGCCAAACGTAAATTTGTGGAGTGACGAAATTCGTATGCCGTTTGATCAAATTTCGCAAGCCGATTTTCAGCGCGCAACGAAAATAGTTGGAACAAAGATCGAATCTTTGGACGAACACGAAGCGCACATAACTCGAAAAGAATCTGCCGCTGCAATGGCTTGCACGGGCTACTACGAATTTGAGTTCCTAACAAATCCGGCTCCTTTCGGTTCCGCGCATAAACTGCGTAAGATGGCATAGAGTTGGCGGAACCGGTCAAAATGCAGCGATGGGAAATGCCTGCAATCATTGCGCTGCTTGTCTGCGCAATCGTATTGGTCGTCATGAACCAGACGAACAGCTGGAGCTATGCCTTCCTGACCGGGAAATGCGCGCAAGACCAGCCTGCGAAAGTTTGTCAAAACCATCCGCGACGGCTCGTTGGCGGGACATTCCTTGTGCGATAAACCGTCTGGCTGAGATAGCTATCGATCAAACCGAGAAACGCTCTTAATCTGCCTCCCATGCGTCACACCTTCTTCTGCATCGATGGACACACGGCCGGTAATCCGGTCCGGTTGGTGGCGGGCGGAGCGCCGGCTCTCAACGGCGCCAGCATGAGCGCGCGGCGGCAGGATTTTCTGGCGCGGTTCGACTGGATCCGGACCGGGCTCATGTTCGAGCCGCGCGGGCACGACATGATGTCGGGCGGGTTTTTTTATCAGGCCACCCAGCCCGATTGCGACTGTGGGATACTCTTCATAGAAACCAGCGGCTGCCTGCCCATGTGCGGCCACGGCACCATCGGCATGGTCACCTTCGGGATCGAGAACGGATTGATCGCGCCGCGCACGTCCGGAAAACTCCGCGTCGAAGTTCCTGCCGGTATTATCGACATTACTTACACACAACAGGGTAACCGCGTGTCGTCGGTGCGCATCCGAAATGTGCCGAGCTATGTCGCAGCCGAGGGCATCGAAATCGACGTGCCGGATTTCGGGCGGCTCAAAGTCGATGTCGCTTATGGCGGCAATTACTATGCGATTGTCGAGCCGCAGGGCGCTTACACCGGCCTCGATGCGCTGGGCGCGGCGCGCATTCTCGAACTGAGCCCTATCGTGCGCCGGCTGATGCGCGAGAAGATCGAGCCCGTGCATCCGCTCGATCCCACCATTCGCGGCGTGAGTCATGTGCTGTGGGCGGACAAGCCCAAGGGCGAAGGCGCGGATGGCCGCAACGCCGTGTTCTATGGCGAACGCGCGATCGACCGCAGCCCCTGCGGCACGGGCACCTCCGCGCGGCTCGCCCATCTGGCGCACAAGGGCAAGCTCAAGCCGGGCGACCGCTTCGTGCATGAAGGCTATATCGGCAGCCGCTTCATCGGGCGCGTGGAAGAGGCGACGACGTTGGGCAATCTTCCCGCCATCATCCCCTCCATCGAAGGCGGCGCCGTCGCAACCGGCTATAACCAGATCTGGATCGACGAAGAAGACCCGTTCTGGCGCGGTTTCCAGGTGGTTTGAGAAATCGCGGATAAAGGGGGAAGCGTGGACGGACTCGACATCAAAGGACGCTGGTTCGTCGATCCTCAAGGGCGGCGCGTCATCCTGCGTGGCGTCAATCTGGGCGGCGACTGCAAGGTGCCTTATCCAGACGGCGGCACGAACCATTCGTCCGACTTCCGCGATCATCGCGACGTTTCGTTCATCGGTCGGCCGTTTCCACTTGGCGAAGCGCGCGAACATTTCGGCCGGCTCAAACATTGGGGCTTCAATTGCCTGCGCCTGCTCACGACCTGGGAAGCGGTGGAGCACAAAGGGCCAGGCATTCTCGACACCGCCTATCTCGATTATTTCGCGGAAATCTCGCGGCTCGCGGGTGAGTTCGGCTTGTACGTCTTCATCGATTTCCACCAGGACGTCTGGAGCCGCATGTCGGGCGGCGATGGCGCGCCGGGCTGGACGTTCGAAGCGGTCGGTCTCGACTTCACCAAATTCCATGCGGCCGACGCCACCCATGTGATGCAATGCAAATACGATTACGCGCGCGGCGGGCGGCAGGAAGACCGCTATCCGCAGATGAGTTGGGCGTCCAATTCGCATCTGCCCGCGACCGCGATCATGTGGACATTGTTCTTTGCGGGCCGCGACATGGCGCCGGGACTCACGATCGAAGGCCGCAATGTTCAGGATTACCTGCAGGCGCATTACGCCGGAGCGATGCGCGCCGTGGCCGAACGCGTGAAAGACCAGAAACACGTGCTGGGCTTCGACACGCTGAACGAGCCTGGCGCAGGCTATATCGGACAGAAGCTCACCTATCGCCATGTGGCGCCGACAGCGGAAAATCCCGAGCGGCCGCGGCCCGGCATTGCGCTGAGCCCGCTCGACGGGCTGTTGATCGCCCGCGGTGTTGCGCGAACTGTGCCGTTCCTCGCGTGGGATTCCGAAACGCGCACGATGCACCAGACGAAAGAGGTGACGCTCAATCCCAACGGCGTTTCGATCTGGCGGGACGGCCGCGAATGCCCGTTCGAACAGGTCGGCGCTTACGATGCCACGCGTCAAAATCCACCCAACGAGACTTTCTTCACGCATCGGGGGGTGCACGAACTTCAGCTCGAGCGCGACTATATGCGGCCGTTCTTCGCGCATATCGCCGACACCGTGCGCACCGTGAAGCCAAGCTGGATGATCTTCGCAGAAGTCGAGCCGCATCGCGTGTTCACCGGTCACGGCTTCCCGCCGGACATGCCGCCGCGTACCGTCAACGCGAGCCATTGGTACGATCTGGCAACCTTGGGCGGCAAAAAATTCAATCCCCGCGAATTGCGCGATGCGCGGGATGTCGGTGCTGCCGAAAAGGCCGTCGCGGATCGCTTCACGAGCCAACTTGCGAATATTGCGAAAGCCGCCGATGCGCTTGGAGCCGATGGCGCACCGACTCTGATCGGCGAATTCGGCACACCGTTCGATCTCGACGAAGGCGCAGCTTATGCCGAATGGGCCGCGGGCGACCGCTCGACGGCACCATGGGCCAAACACGTCCTCGCGCAGAGCCTCATGTATGACGCGATGGACCGGCTGTTTCTCTCATCGACGCAATGGAACTACACGGCGTCGAACCGCAACGACGCGAGCGCAGGCGACAATTGGAACCAGGAAGATTTGTCGATCTATTCGCGCGACCAGTCGACCGGCGACAATGACGTCAATTCCGGCGGGCGCGCGATCGACGGCTTCTCGCGGCCCTATGCACGCCGCATTCAGGGCGAACCCAAAAGAATGGCGTTCGACCGGGTGCAGAAAATCTTCCTGCTCGTGTTCGACGCCGATCCGTCCATTTCGGCCGCGACGGAGATCGTCACCCCGCTCGCACATTTTCCCCATGGCGCACGTATCCATGCACCCGGCTGCCACGTCGTTTCGCAAGCCAACGGTATCGTTCTTCTGGCGGCCGACGGCTCAGGCGAGCGGACCGTCATCTTGAGCGCCAAATAATGAGTTCAACCGACGCGTTCGCCATCGGGCAGCGACTGGAAGCCCTGCCCGTCACGCGCGCGACGTGGACGCGCGTGGCGCTCCTGTCGCTCGGGGGCTTCTTCGAATTCTACGACATGTTCCTGTCGGGCTATGTCGCGCCGGGCCTCGTGCGCAGCCATATCCTCACACCCTCGACACCGGGCCTGTTCGGCACCAGCGGCATTGCCGGATTTGTCGCGGCGCTGTTCGCGGGACTGTTCCTCGGCACCGCGCTGTTCGGCTTCGTGTCCGACCGCTTCGGCCGGCGCACGATCTTCACCTTCTCGCTCGTCTGGTACATCGCGGCCTCCGCCATCATGGCGTTCCAGCGCGACGCGTTCGGGCTCGATCTGTGGCGTTTCATCGCCGGCATCGGCATCGGCGTCGAGCTCGTCACTATCGACACCTACATCGCGGAACTCGTGCCGAGCGCCATTCGTGGGCGCGCGTTTGCTGTCAACCAGGTGCTGCAATTCACGGCTATTCCGATCGTCGCGTTGCTCGCCTGGGCGCTCGTGCCCCATGCGCCGTTCGGTTTCGACGGCTGGCGCTGGGTGGTGCTGATCGGTTCGGCGGGTGCGGCCGTCGTGTGGTGGGTGCGGCTCCGCGTGCCCGAAAGCCCGCGCTGGCTCGCGCAACGCGGACACATGGCGGAAGCCGAAGCGATCGTCGCGCGCTTCGAAGCGGAAGCGGGATCGCAGGTGCGACCGGCGGTAAACGCGTCGCCAGAAATCGAGGAACCGACGGGAAGCTTCTGGGAAATCTGGAGCAAGCCGTATCTTTCGCGCACCTTGATGCTGATCGTGTTCAACCTCGTGCAGACCGTCGGCTTCTACGGCTTCAACAATTGGGTGCCGACCTTCCTGATCCATCAGGGCATCGCCGTCACCACCAGCCTCGGATATACGTTCGCTATTGCCATTGCCGCGCCTTTCGGCCCGCTGCTGGCGGTTCCGTTCACCGACCGGTTCGAGCGCAAATGGCTGATCGTGGGTGGCGCGTTCTTCGTCGGCGCGTTCGGATTGCTGTTCGCGAATATGAGGAGCGCCGTTCCGCTGATCCTTTTCGGCGCGGGCCTCACGCTCGCCAACAACGTGATGTCGTTCTCGTTCCATGCCTATCAGGCGGAGCTTTATCCCACGCGCATTCGCGCGCTGGCTGTCGGCTTCGTCTATTCCTGGAGCCGGTTGTCGGCCGTGTTCGGCGCCTTCGTCATCGCCTTCTTCCTCGAACGTTTCGGCGTGGTCGGCGTGTTCTCGCTGATCGCGGCCTGCATGCTGGTCGTGATTCTGTCGATCGGAATATTCGGCCCGCCCACGAGCCGTCGCGCGCTGGAGCAGATTTCGAAGTGAAAAGAAAGTTGCACCACGGAGCCACAGAGAAAAAAGGGAGAACACGGAGAAGAAAAACAACGAAAATTCTTGCGCGCGTTCGCGCGCGAAAAAGCTTTTCTCCCTTCTTCTTCTTCTCCGTGTTCTCCCTTTTTTCTCTGTGGCTCCGTGGTGAATTTTCTTATACGACCCCGAAGCGGCTCAACACATTCCGAGTAATCCGCGTAATGAATGGATCGCCTGCCGCCAGCCCATGCGCCCATTCTGTCGTCGCGCCGTTGAAGACCTCGCCACGCCCGCGTTCAAACGATGCCATCACGGCGTGGCCGCGCAGCAGGCGCTGCTGCGAGGCTTCGCTCGCATCGCCGTAAACGATTCCCGCACAAACATCGAGTTTCTCCGGCGGAATGAGCGGCGGATACCCGCTCGTCACGTCTTCACCGAAGGCGCAAGGCGCGACGGCGATGATCTTCAAATTCTCCGGTACACCCAGGCGCACGACGGGCTTGGGCAATCCGTCTTCGCCGAACCGGAATTCGCATCCGTCGTTCTCGTAACCCAAAAGCGGGATCTGCGAGCCGATCACATCGCCGTAGAAAAGATCCGCGCCATCGAGCGCCCAATGACGATTGTCATAGACCGTGAAGCCGCCCGCACCACGAGCCACACAATTCCCCAACCGATGATAACCGCCGAACAGGAAGCTGAGGCCTGTGATTTCCGCTTCGGGCTTTGCGAAACTGGGGTGCGACCATAGGTGCGTGCCGCTATCGCCGGCATCCGGTTCGGCCTCGAAGCCGCGCCATTTGTGGCAGACGAGGGTCTTGCCGTCGTTCTCCCAGCGCACTTTCCAGAAGCAGGTGTTGCCCGAAAAGATCGCGAGTTTGCCACCACGATCGACGAAACGTTCAATCTGCGCGCGTTGCGGCGCGGACCAGTATTCGCTGTGGCCGACAACGACCATCGCATCGTAGTTCGAGAGAATATCCGGTGCGGCGTCGAGATCGTAATCGGTGAAATAGTCGAGCGCGATGCCCTCGGCTTCCACCCACGCCGCAAACACATGCTCCCATTTGTGCAGAAACCCCGCCGCGTTGTCATAAGGCGACGGACGGTGAAGCCTGCCCCAGTCGCGGTTTCCCGCCCAGGATCGCTCGCCGAAATCGCGCGGGCGCAGGTTGACGAGGCGCGGTACATCTGCCGGCGGCGCCACGATCAAAGGCGCAAACGGCCTCTGGTTCGACAACACGCCGATGGCGCCTTCCATTGCCGCGGCAAGCGGCAGTTTGCGCGCCATCAGCGACGTGACATCGCAATAGGCGTTCGCCCCACTCCACCAGTTGTAGGCATGATAGGTGTTGGTCGCGAGCACAAACGCGGCGTTCGCACGTGGGCCGCCCTTTGCGGGCTTCACGCACACAAAATGATGCGCCGTATTGCCTTCGCAATCCGTCAATTGCAGATCGTAATATCCGGAATTCCAATCCGCACCGATATCGAAAGCGAGCGCCACCGGCCAACCGCAACCGTCGCGATCGGCATGCGGCGGCGTCTCGTGATATCCAACCGAAATATCTTCGATCCGCCGCACAATCTCGCGGGCGCGACCGATGCGGGCGATTTCAAGCGTGCAGGGTCCGGCAGACGCGGAAGCATGCAGATCGACAGCTTCGCCGGGACATCGACTGAGCACATTCGTATAGCAGGCAAGCATCACTTCGCCACCAAAGCGCAAAAGCGGGTCAAATATCTGCGCATCTTTCCGCTCACTGCTTCAATTTCCGATCGATCAGCTTTGCGAGATCGTCATAGGATTCCGATCCCGTGACGGCACTCCCGTTCACGACGACGGTCGGCGTGCCGTTGATGCCCATTGCAAGCGCGTCGTTGTAATCCGAAACGATTTCTTCGGCATATTGCTGCGATTTTTCCTTCATGCGGGCGGAGACGCGGGCCACGTCGATGCCGGGAACGTGGCGCGTCAATTCCTGAATGCTTGCGAGATTGCCGAAGCCGCCATTCTCCTGGTCCTGTGCGCCGAACATCGCGCGAGACCAATCGTAGAACCGCGCGGGATAGAGTTCCCACACCGCACGGGCAAACAGCGCCGCTGTGGCGGAATCCTGGCCGAGAAACTGGAAATCGCGGAACACCACGCGCAACTTGCCCCGGCGCACATAACCGTCGTTCAGGCGTGGGAGCGTGTCTCTCCAGAACAATTTGCAATAGGGGCATTGATAATCGAACCAGACGACCAATATCGCTTTCGCCGCGGGCGAGCCGATTTGCGGGTCAGACGAGCCGGAAGCCGTCACGGGCGCGATCTGCAACAGAAATGCGAACGCAACCGCGCCGAAGAACTTTGCGACGAATTGCGGCCGGAAGCGTGCGAATGCCGATGAAACTTTATGCATGAATGAAGCCCGCGGGGATTGAGGAATGCTGTGGAACCTCATCCTAGGCAATGCGGACCGCCTCTTCCAGTCCGGGATTCGTGCCTTTCGCCCGACGCCCAAGAGATGTCAAGCATCGGAACTTGCAGAATTAAATTCGCGACAACATCGATGAACCACGGGAACCGGACTCGTCACGGGCCGTTACAGGCCTTGGAAGCAGGCCGCAGATTTCTGCGGTTTCCGTTCGGCAGTTGGCGAGTGCCGCGAGCGGCGTGCCACGAACATTTATGAGGGGTTCCATGAAAATTCGGACAATAGCGCTTGCGGGCGTTGCGGCATTGTTTCTCGCAGGAAGCGCACATGCGAGCGACGCAACCGGCTGGTATCTCGGCGTCGCCGGCGGCTGGGATTTCCTGAATGGTGTCAACCTGAAGACCACCACGGGCGCGGTGACGACCGACAACAGCTTCAAGTCGAACAATTCTTACATCGTCACCGGAGCTTTCGGATATCGCTTCCGCAATCATTTGAGGTTCGAGTTGGAAGCGGGTTATTCGCCGCACGACTTCAAGGATACGACGATCGGCACCGCGACTTATGGCGGACATGACCGCATCGGGTCGGGCATGGCCAACATCATCTACGACATTCCACTTTCCGACCGGTTCGATTTGAGCATCGGCGGCGGCGCGGGCGCGGGACGGGACGACGTCCTGGTGCAAAACCCCACGACCGTTTTTGCCAATGGAGACCGCACGAGTTTCATGTGGCAAGGCATCGCCGGCGTCAGCTATTCGCTCACTCGCAATCTCGATCTGACATTGGACTATCGCTATCGCTCGTTGGCGCAAAACACCGATTATTCGACCGGGCTGGTCGCAACGACGGTGAGAGCCGACAAGCCGAACGATCAGGCCGTGATGTTGGGCTTGCGGTGGTACATGGAGCCGGCGGCGCTTCCCCCGCCGCCGCCTCCCCCGCCCATGGCGCCGCCACCGCCGCCTCCTCCTCCGCCAATGGCGCCCCCGCCCGTGAAAACCTTCATCGTCTTCTTCGACTTCAACAAGTCGGACCTGACGGCAGAAGCGTTGGGCGTGGTGCAGGAAGCGGTCAAGACCGCGCAGTCGAGCCATATGGTACGGGTGATGGTGACAGGCCACACGGACACAGTCGGTTCGGACAGTTACAATCAGGGCCTTTCGGTCCGTCGCGCCGAAGCCGTCAAAGACGAAATGACGCGCGAAGGCATGGACGGCTCGACGATCGCCATCGAAGGCAAGAGCTTCCACGACCCTCTGGTGCCGACGGGACCAGGCGTGCGCGAGCCGCAAAACCGTCGCGCCGTAATCGATCTGGGCGGCGGCTGAACGAGACGAAATCTTGGTTAGCATTCAAAAGGGCGGACTTCGGTCCGCCCTTTTTTGCATCTGCGGCGGCGGTTATTGGTCGGAATTTGTCCGGGCGCGAAAATCCGGCGACACTTTGCGACAGTCGGCAATACAACGGCCATGCGTCCGTAAGGAAAAGGCCCTAGCCTCCGGGCGTCACCCTGAGGAGAACATCGATGGCTATTCGGAACTATGCGATCGCGCTGGCGGCACTGGGCTTCATTTCGGCCGCGCCGGTCCTGGCGCAAGACGCGACGGACGGCGCAAACGCGAAGCAGCATCATTGGCAACAGCCCAGCCCAGCGGACATGGCGGCCTGGCATGCGCAGAGATGCAACGATCACTACGCAATGGCCGCGGGCCGCCTTGCTTTCGTGGAAGCGAAGCTCAGCATCACGGACTCACAGCGCCCGCTGTTCGATCATTGGCGCGATGCGGTGCTTCAGAACGCGCAATCGCGCAAGAGCGAGTGTCTGGCGCATCAGTTCAAGCCCGGCGAACAGCATTCCATCCTCGAGCGGACCGCGATGATGGAGAAGTGGCTGCAAGGCCGGCTTGCGGAGCTTCAGTCCCAGCAGCCTGCGCTCGAGGCGTTGTATCAGTCGCTCACGCCGCAGCAGAAGACCGAGTTCGATCAATCGCACCACGGCTTCCACCACGGTCACGACGGTCACGGCGGACCGATGATGCATCATCAAGACGAAGCGCACGGATAAATCCGTTCCGGCTTCGCGCCCCACACAATTCGGATCGTGCGGCCGACCGGGCTGCATGATCCGTTGTCGCGTTCCGGTCAAAATTTTTCCGGCTAGGGCTTTGAAACGATATTCGCAAGCCCGACTGCGCTGTTATGGTCTTTGCGCGAGCAGCCGCCGCCCTCGCGTATCACAGCGATGCGCGATGGAGTCTCGGGAAGATCGGCGAAGCCTAGCCGCGCGTCTTAAGCTCTTTCGCCGAAAACCTTCCGCTTATTTCGGCGTTGCACCGGCCGATCCGTTCGGAGTCGTTGTTTGCGCCGGGCTCGTCTGCGTACCCGGTGTTGTTGTGGTCGAACTCGAGCCATAGCAACTTGAGCCGGCGATCGCGCAATTGGGATTCGTGTACGCGCCGCTCGGATTTGTCGGGTACGGACCGACTGCTCCCGGAGCGCCTGTGCCATTCGCGTTCGGCAGCTGTGTCCCCGGCGTGGTCGTCGACGTGGGTGACGTCGTGCCTGGCGCCGGGGTGACGCTCCCGGGCATCGGCATGGTGCTGTTGTAAGTGCCGCCAATTCCGGTCGAGGTACCGGTCCCTCCGATTCCCGTCGTCGACGTTCCTGTCGTTCCGTTCGGATTAACCCCCGTCGTTGTTCCCGTCGTTCCGACCGCACCTGTTGCACCGGTCGTCCCGGTGCTCGTCATTCCGGTTGACCCGGCCGTTCCTGTACTACCTGACGCGCCAGCTGCGCCGCCTGCCGTTCCACCACCTGCCGAGCCGCCTCCGGCTTGTGCGAGGGCAGCAACCGGCAATGCCAGCACGCCAACCAATACAATTGCTGCGCCATTGCGCAGGCATTTGGAACAAATCATCGGAACCTCCTGGAATTGCACAGCCGATTTCGCCCGGCGAAATCGCGAATCCTGTTTCGTTTTCCATCTCAAGAACGCGCACCGAACAACCGCCGTTCCGCCCGCGCAATCTTTGCGACACAGGTCGGCAAGTCTGCTGCCGAAGGGAACTCGGGGGAACTTCGAGCGTTGACCCATAGGGATATGTGCGAGTCGCCCGTTTCCCCGAGAACGCAAATTCCGATCGTCAGTTCGCGCGCATCCACACGCGAACGTACACTCTTGCCCGGGGCGCATAGTCTTGATTTGGTCACGCCTCAAAAAGGCAGTCGGAAACCCACGGAAGATGGTGGCGCTGGAACCGCCGATCCGCGCCGAACTGTTCAGCGTCGAGCGGCTCGAGCAGCACGCCGAAAGCCTTGCGGGCGCGCAGCGTCTCAGTCCGAGACTCAGATCCGGCCGTCTGCTCACGCCGCGGCTCTACGATAATACCAAGGTCCTGATCGAAACCTACCGGGCGATCGTCCGGGCGACATTCGAGCACGAGCAGATCACGCCTGCCGCGGAATGGCTACTCGACAATTTCCATGTCGTCGATGAGCAAATCCGCGAAATCAAGAACGATCTGCCGCCCGGCTATTATCGCAAGCTTCCCAAATTGGTGGACGGCCCGTTGCAGGGTTATCCGCGCGTCTTTGGTATCGCATGGGCGCTTGTTGCGCACACCGACAGCGCCTTCGATTTCCAGAAGCTGACACGTTTCGTCGAGGCGTATCAGCGCGTCCAGCCGCTGACGATCGGCGAGTTGTGGGCCATCGCGATCACGTTGCGCATCACGCTGGTCGAGAATCTGCGCCGCCTTGCAGAACAGATCGTAGCACGCCTTGCAGCCGGTCAACTGGCCGACAAGCTTGCCGACCGTATCCTGGGCACGGACAAATCCGATCCCGAACCCGCGTCGAAAGTCCTGCAGAGTCTCGACGACGTGCCGTGGTCGACTGCGTTCGCCGTGCAACTCGCGCAACGCCTGCGCGACCGCGACCCGAATGTTACGCCGGCGCTCCGCTGGCTCAACGACAAGCTTGCCGCCGAGAACACGACCACCGACGAAATCGTACGCGACGAAGTGCAGCGCCAGAGCGCGATGAACGTCACGGTGCGCAACGTGATCACGAGCATGCGCCTTGTGTCGATGGCGAATTGGGCGGAATTCTTCGAAAGCGTCAGTCCCGTCGACGCCATACTTCGCGGCGGAAGCGATTTCGCAGCGATGGATTTCCCCACCCGCGACCTCTATCGCCGCGCGGTCGAAGACCTCGCGCAAGGTTCCGGGCTGGATGAAACAGAAGTGGCCCGGCGCATCGTCGCCGCAGCCGGTCGCAAGCGAAATATGACTCCAGGCGATGGTTCGAGCCGCGAGCAGGATCCCGGATATTACCTGATCGCCAAAGGCCGCCGCACTTTCGAAAAGGAAATCGGCTACAGAGTTCCGCCCGGAACGCACCTGTTCCGAATTCATGCGCGCATCGGCGTGATGAGCTATGTGAGCATCACCGCTGCCCTGACGGCAATCATTCTTGCTCTCGCGGTGGCGTTCGTCGAACCCACGGGCATCGGCGTCTGGGCGGTGCTGTTGCTGGCGCTAGTCGGGCTCATTCCCGCGTCGGATATCGCCGTCGCGATAGCCAACAGGCTCATTACCCAGCAGGTCGGTGCGACGCTGCTGCCCGGATTGGAATTGCGCGAGGGCGTGCCGTCCGATCTTCGGACCATCGTGGTCGTACCGACGCTTCTGACGAGTATCTCAACGATCCGGGAACAGATAGAGCGGCTGGAGGTCCATCATCTTTCGAACCCGGACAGCAATTTCATTTTCGCGCTTCTATCGGATTGGCGCGATGCAGACGCGGAGCAGGTTCCCGACGACGCTCCGCTTTTCGAGCAGGCGGCGGCCGATATCGGGAGGCTCAACGAACGCTACGGACCCGCAGCCTCCGGCACGCGCTTCTTTCTGCTGCATCGCCGGCGCGTCTGGAACGAAGGCGAGGGAAAGTGGATCGGCTGGGAACGTAAGCGCGGCAAACTGCACGAACTCAATCGCTTATTGCGGGGCGCCAACGATACGACCTTCGTAGCGGTGGACGGGCACCCGCCTTCGCTCCCCGACGGCGTCCGTTACGTCATCACGCTCGACGCGGATACGCGACTGCCGATCGGCGCGGCAAGACGCCTGGTGGGAAAAATCGCCCACCCGCTGAATCGCGCGCGCTTCGATCCTCAACGCGGCCTGGTAGTCCAGGGTTACGGGATATTGCAGCCGCGCGTAACGCCTTCGCTGCCTATCGGCGACGAAGGCTCGCTTTACCAAAGAGTCTTCTCGGGTCCCAACGGGCTCGACCCCTACGCTCTTGCCGTATCGGATGTGTACCAGGATTTGTTCGACGAAGGCTCCTATTGCGGCAAGGGGATATACGAAGTCGACGTCTTCGAAGCGGCGCTGGAAAAACAAATCCCCGAAAACACAGTGCTGAGCCACGATCTGCTGGAAGGGATATTGGCGCGCGCCGGTCTCGCATCCGATATCGAAGTCGTCGAGGAATTTCCTTCGCGCTACAGCGTGGCTGCGGCGCGTCAACACCGTTGGGTGCGCGGCGATTGGCAATTAATTCCCTGGATTTTCGGGTTGAACGGCAGATTGCGCGGCGGATCGCGCAAGACGCCGCTCCCGCTTATGGGACGGTGGAAGCTGATCGACAATCTGCGCCGTTCGCTTTCGGCGCCGTCTGCTCTGCTCGCAATGTTGATTGCGTGGCTATTGCCGATGCCGGTCGCGGAAATCTGGACCGCCTTTATTCTCCTCACGATTACGCTGCCTCCGCTCCTGCCCGGATTTTCCGGTCTCATTCCGCACAGGAGAGGCGTTTCTCTGCGCAATCATCTGCGTACGGTTGGCGGCGATTTTTCGCTGGGACTGTTGCAGGGCGTATTCCTGATCACGTTCCTTGCTCATCAGGCGTGGATGATGCTCGACGCGATCATGCGCACGCTGTTTCGCGTCTTTATTCATCGTCGCCGGTTGCTCGAATGGCAGCCCGCCGCCCAGACCAACGGCGATGCGCAATTCGACACGCGGAGTCTCGTCGTACAAATCTCGGCGAGTGCCGTGTTCGCCGCGGCCGTGGCGACTGCAACATTTCTTGTTCGAAGCGAACCCTGGCCCGTCGCGATTCCGCTTTTGGCGCTCTGGGTTCTGTCCCCCCTTGCAGCGCGCCGCGCCAGCCTGCCGCCGCCGACACAGGGTCATCTGGCGGTTGCGACAGACATTTCGGTGGAATTGCGTCTCATCGCGCGACGCACCTGGCGTTACTTCGAGAAATTCGTTGCTGCGGAAGACAACATGCTTCCGCCCGACAATTTTCAGGAGGACCCGAAACCGGTTATCGCGCACCGGACATCTCCCACGAATATCGGGCTGTATCTCCTGTCGCTCGTCGCCGCGCGCGATTTCGGTTGGTTGGGGACGATCGACGTCGTCGAGCGGCTCGAAGCCACCTTCGCGACCCTCGACAAGCTCGAGCGATTCCGCGGTCACTTCTACAATTGGTACGACACCAGCGATCTCCGCGCGCTGGAGCCGAAATATGTGTCGTCGGTGGATAGCGGCAATCTCGCCGGCCACCTGATCGCGCTTTCCAATGCCTGTCGGGAAATCATCGACGGTCCTGTCGGCAATCCCAGCTGGATTCCCGGCCTCGACGATCACCTGGCGCTTATCCGCCAATCCGGACATCCTGACGTCAGCGACCGGGGCATCTCCGGCGGCGCGCGCGCCAAAGTAAGTGAAGAAATCGACGCACTCGATGCTGCATTGCGAGGCGCGCCTTTGAACCTCTCGGGCATCGCACAACAGCAAGAGGATATTACCAGGAAAATCGCGGCGCTCGGTGCATATACGCGAACGCACGGCGTCGAAACAAACGATGGCGCCGAACTCGTCATCTGGATCGAGGCGATAGGAGCGGCGATCAAGACGCACCGGCGGGACTTCGAATTGCTGATGCCATGGGCGAATCCCAGGTTCGCGGAGCCCCTGGTCGGCGAAGAAATCGCGTCCCTGCTCGGAACCATGCCTTCGCTGGCCGATCTTCCCCGTCATTGCGACATCGTGCTTGAAATGCTGACGCACCGGCGCGAACAAAGCGGCTCCGGTGAAAGCCTCGATGCCACGATCGACGCATTGGGCAAGTCGATCGGCGCCGCGCAGTTGACGATCCATCGCCTGACGACCCTCGCCGACGCCGCAAAATCTATGGCGATGGCAATGGAATTCGGGTTCATGTTCGATCCCGACCGCCAGCTTCTCTCGATCGGCTATCGGTGCAGCGACGGGGCTCTCGATTCGAACTTCTACGATCTCCTGGCGTCGGAAGCGCGGCTCGCCAGCTTCTTCGCTATCGCCAAAGGCGATCTGCCGGCCAAGCACTGGTTCCGGCTGGGCCGCACCCTGACGCCGATCGATTACGGCTCCGGCCTGATTTCCTGGTCGGGATCGATGTTCGAATATCTGATGCCCTCGCTGGTGATGCGTGCGCCCGCGGGAAGCCTGCTGGAGCAAAGCTGCCGACTCGCAGTTCGCCGGCAGGAGGAATATGGCGGGGAACTCGGCGTGCCGTGGGGCATGTCGGAATCGGAATTCAACGCCCGCGATATGGAACAAACCTATCAATATTCGAGCTTCGGCGTACCGGATCTGGGCTACAAGCGAGGCCTCAGCGACAATGTCGTCATCGCGCCCTATGCGAGCGGACTTGCCGCGATGGTCGATCCGGCAGCGGCGGCGGCCAATTACATGCGCATGGCGGATATCGGCGTGCGCGGCGCTTATGGCTGGTACGAGGCAATCGACTACACGCGCGCGCGCCTTCCCGAAGGAAAGAAATTCGCGATCGTTCGCGCCTACATGGCGCATCACCAGGCCATGGCCATCGTCGGCATCGCAAACGCGCTGCAAGACGGAAAAATGCGCACGCGCTTCCATGCCGAGCCCATGGTACAGGCGGCCGAACTTCTCCTCCAGGAACGCATGCCGCGCGATGTTGCCGTAGCGCGCCCGCCGCCGGAACAGTCGGCTGCCGCAATCGCGGAGGCGGGCCTGATACCGGTCACCCAGCGGCGCTACGAGTCGGCGCATTCGCGTGCTCCGCGTACGCACCTGCTTTCGAACGGGCGATATGCCGCGATGGTAACGGCCGCAGGATCGGGCTACAGCCGCTGGCACGACATCGCGATCACGCGCTGGCGCGAAGACGTCACCTGCGATGCGTGGGGCGCCTATTTCTACCTGCGCGACGTGCACAGCGGCGAAACCTGGTCGGCCGGATACCAGCCGACGGGTGTCGAGCCCGACAGCTACGAGGTGGTGTTCTTCGAAGATCGCGCGGAGATCGTGCGCAACGACGGCAGCCTGACAACCACGCTGGAAGTGGCGGTGTCCTCCGAAGACGACGGCGAAGTACGCCGCATTTCCATCGCCAATCGCGGAACGCGAACCCGCGAAATCGAAATCACGTCCTATGCCGAAATCGCGCTCGCGCGTCAGGCGGACGATGTCGCCCATCCCGCTTTTGCCAAATTGTTCGTGGAAACGGAATTCGTACCGAACCTCGGCGCCATTCTCGCGACACGGCGGCAGAAATCGTCGAGCGATCCGCAAGTGTGGGCGGCGCATCTGGCCGTCGTCGAAGGCGAATCGCCGGGCGACGTGCAGTTCGAAACCGACCGCGCCCGTTTCCTGGGGCGGGGTCAAACCGTCCGCGCGCCGTCTGCGATCGTCGACGGCTGGCCGCTTTCCAACACGGCCGGCGCCGTGCTCGATCCGATCTTCAGCCTGCGCCGGCGCGTGAAGATCCCACGCGGCGCGACCGTGCGCATTGCGTTCTGGACCATGGCCGCCGCCACGCGCGACGAGATCATGGATCTTGCCGACAAGCATCACGATGCAAATGCGTTTGAGCGCGCAACCACGCTCGCCTGGACGCAGGCGCAGATGCAGCTCCACCATCTCGATATCGATACGGACGAGGCGCATCTGTTCCAACGCCTCGCCAACCATGTGCTCTATTCCGATTCCACCCTTCGACCGGCCCCCGAGGTCATCAAACGCGGGATACGCAAGACGTCGACCTTGTGGGTGAACGGGATCTCCGGCGATCTTCCCATCGTTCTCGTGCGCATCGACGATCACGACCATCTGGCGCTTGTGCGTCAGTTGCTGGGCGCTCACGAATATTGGCGGCTCAAGCAGCTTGCCGTCGATCTCGTGATCGTCAATGAGCGGGCGAGTTCTTACGTTCAGGATCTGCAGTCTGAAATCGATGCGCTGGTGCGCATGAACCAATCGATGCCCCGGATCGCGAGCGATACGGCGCGGGGTTCCGTGTTCGTCCTGCGCGCCGACCTGATTTCCCCGGACGTCAACCAGCTGCTTCAGGCGATTGCGCGCGCCGTTCTCTATGGCAATCGCGATTCGCTGGCCGAACAGATCAATCGCGCGCGCGACAACAAGCCCGGCGTGGCGCCCCCCGCCCGGCGAACTTTGCCGGCGCCCGTGGCGGAACTCCCCCTCCCACGGCCCAACATGGAGTTTTTCAACGGCCTCGGCGGGTTCACCAAAGAGGGACACGAATATCTGACGATCCTCGGCAATGGAGACCGCACACCTGCGCCCTGGGTCAACATCGTGGCAAATCCGTCTTTCGGGTTTCTGGTCTCGACGGACGGCAGCGGATTCACCTGGTCGCTCAACAGCCAGCAGAATCAGCTGACGCCGTGGTCGAACGACCCCGTCGGCGATGCACCCGGCGAAGTCATCTATGTGCGCGACGAAGAGACCGGTGAAATCTGGGGGCCGACTGCGCTTCCGATCCGCGAGAAGAACGCTTCTTATGCCGTCGGGCACGGCCAGGGTTACACCCGCTTCGAACACAACGCGCACGGCATTTCGCTCGAACTTCTCCAATTCGTGCCGACCGACGACCCCATCAAGATTTCGCGGCTCAAGATCGCCAATCATTCGGGCCGCGAAAGACGGCTGACGGTCACGTCCTATGTCGAGTGGGTGCTCGGCACGAACCGGTCCGCGACCGCGCCTTACATCGTGACGGAGATCGATCCGCAGACGGGCGCGATCTTCGCACAAAACCCCTGCAGCGAAAATTTCGATGGACGCATTGCGTTCGCCGACCTGAACGGACGGCAGACCGCATGGACCTGCGATCGTTCGGAATTTATCGGTCGCGAAGGCGCACTCGATCGGCCGCTGGCGCTGACGGCGGGCGCGGTTCTCTCCAACCGCACCGGCCCTGCCCTCGACCCCTGCGGCGCATTGCAGACGCCGGTGAGATTGAGCGCAATCGGTTCAACGGAAATCGTGTTCTTCCTTGGTCAAACCGGATCGAAGCCCGACGCGCAGGCGCTGATTGCGAAATACCGCAAGGCCGATCTCGACGCAGTGTTTGCAGACGTTACGAAGCAATGGGACGACATTCTCGGGACTGTCCAGGTGAAGACGCCCGATCGCGCGCTCGATATTCTCGTCAATCGTTGGCTCCCTTATCAGACGCTCGGTTGCCGGATCTGGGCACGCACCGGATTCTACCAGGCGAGCGGCGCCTATGGCTTCCGCGACCAGTTGCAGGATGTGATGGCGATGTGCCTCTCGCGGCCGGATATCGCGCGCGCACATCTGCTGCGCGCCGCAGCCCGGCAATTCCTCGAAGGCGACGTGCAGCATTGGTGGCTGCCGGAATCGGGACGCGGCATCCGCACGCGTGTGGCCGACGATTGCGGCTGGCTCGCTTATGTCGTGGCACATTATGTTCAGGTCACCGGCGATTTCGCCGTGCTCGACGAAATGGTGCCGTTCCTCGAAGGCCCCGTGCTGCACGATGGCGAACGCGACGCGTTTTTCCTGCCGACCGTTTCGCACAAGACCGCGAGCCTGTTCGATCATTGCGCGCTGGCGCTCGAGAAATGCCTCGCAATCGGCGCGCACGGGCTGCCGCTGATGGGAACGGGCGACTGGAATGACGGCATGGACCGCATCGGCGAAGGCGGTAAAGGCGAAAGCGTGTGGCTGGGCTGGTTCTTCTATTCGACGCTGAGCGCCTTCGCCAATGTGGACGAACGCCATCGGGGCAGCGGGCACGCGCTGGAGTGGCGTCAACACGCAGCCGCCCTCAAGGAGGCTCTTGAGCGCGAAGCCTGGGATGGCGACTGGTATCGCCGCGCCTATTTCGACGACGGCTCGCCGCTCGGCTCCGTCGCCAACAATGAATGCCGAATCGATTCGATTGCGCAATCCTGGTCGGTGATGTCGCGCGCCGCGGAACCGCAGCGGGCTGCGCGTGCGATGGCCGCGGTCGACAAATATCTCGTGCGCCGCGACGACAAGGTCTCGCTGTTGTTTACGCCGCCCTTCGATCACCCACAGCGCGATCCCGGCTATATCAAGGGCTATCCGCCCGGCATCCGCGAAAACGGTGGACAATATACGCATGGCGCCGTCTGGGCGGCCCTTGCGTTCGCCATGCTGGGCGACGGCGATAAGGCGGGCGAATTGCTGTCCATGCTCAATCCGATCCGCCATTCCGACAGCCCGACCGGAATCCATCGCTACAAGGTCGAGCCTTATGTGGCCTGCGCCGATGTGTACTCCGTGCCGCCGCATGCGGGGCGCGGCGGATGGACCTGGTATTCGGGTTCGGCCGGCTGGATGTATCGCGCGACCCTGGAATGGCTGCTCGGCTTCCGGGTGCAAGGCGAAAACCTGGCGATCGATCCCTGTATTCCGCACGATTGGCCCAGCTTCGAAATCGCGTTCCGCTATCGTTCGTCGCGTTACGAAATCACGGTCGAGAACCCGCTGGGTGTTTGCCGCGGCATTCTCGCGACGCGGGTCGACGGCGAGATGCTGACCGGGAATAAGAAACTTCTTGTGCCTTTGGTAGACGATGGCGCCACGCATGTGGTGCATGTCGTTCTGGGATAGAATGCGAGGATTGTCGTGGCGGAAAACGTGAACCCTCTTGCCGGAAAACCGGCGCCCGCGAGCATGCTCGTCAATGTCGCGCGGCTGATCACCGCCTATTATTCCGATGTGCCCGACCCATCCGTCGTATCGCAGCGCGTCGCGTTCGGCACCTCGGGCCATCGCGGCTCGGCGTTCGCGACCGCGTTCAATGAAGCGCATATCCTCGCGATTTCGCAGGCGGTTTGCCAATACCGCAAGCAGGCCGGCGTCGACGGGCCGCTGTTCCTGGGCATGGACACGCATGCGTTGTCCGAGCCTGCTTTCGCGAGCGCGCTTGAAGTACTCGCGGCCAACGGCGGCGAGACGATGATCGACGCGGCACGCGGCTACACGCCCACGCCGGTCATCTCGCACGCGATCCTCACTTACAATCGCGGCCGCAAGACGGGCCTGGCCGACGGGATCGTGATCAGCCCGTCGCACAATCCACCCGACGAAGGCGGCTTCAAATATAATCCCACGAACGGCGGCCCGGCCGATGTCGACATCACGGGCGCCATCGAGAACGCCGCCAACGGGTTCCTCGAAAAGAAGCTCGAAGGCGTGACGCGCATTCCGTTGGCGCGCGCGCTCAAATCGCCTTGCGTTCACCAGCGCGACTATATCGGGCCTTACGTCGCCGATCTCGCCAATGTCGTCGACATGGATGCGATCCGCGCCAGCGGCGTGCGCATCGGCATCGATCCCCTGGGAGGTGCGGCCGTTCATTACTGGCAGCCGATCATCGAGCGCTACAAGATCGCGGCCACGATCACGAACGATGCCGTCGATCCGACCTTCCGATTCATGACCGTCGACTGGGACGGCAAGATCAGGATGGACTGCTCGTCGCCCTATGCCATGACGCGGTTGATCGCGATGAGCAACAAGTTCGACATTGCCTTCGCCAACGATACGGATGCGGACCGCCACGGCATCGTCTGCCCGTCCAGCGGGTTGATGAACCCGAATTATTTCCTGGCGGCTGCCATCGCCTATCTGTTCACAAATCGCACGGATTGGAAGAAAGACGCCGCGATCGGCAAAACCGTCGTCTCCAGCGGCATGATCGATCGCGTGGTTGGGAAGCTCGACCGCAAACTCGTTGAGGTGCCGGTCGGGTTCAAATGGTTCAGCGAAGGCCTGATCGACGGCACGCTGGGTTTTGGCGGCGAAGAGAGCGCGGGCGCGTCGTTCCTGCGCCGCGATGGATCGGTGTGGACGACGGACAAGGACGGGCTGATCATGGGCCTGCTCGCCGCCGAGATCACGGCGAAGACCAAACAGGACCCGAACACCTTCTACGAGACGGTCACGCGTACGCTCGGAAAATCGTTTTACCAGCGCATCGACGCGCCGGCTTCGCGCGAGCAGAAGAAGCTTCTGGGGGCACTCGACCCCGAAAAGTTCGACGCGAAGGAACTGGCCGGCGAACCGATCGAGCAAAAGCTCGTCAAGGCGCCCGGCAACGACGCACCCATCGGCGGCCTCAAGGTGGTCGCGAAAAACGGCTGGTTCGCCGCGCGGCCGTCGGGAACCGAAGACGTCTATAAAATCTACGCTGAGAGTTTTAAGAGCGAAGAACATTTGCGCGAAATCCAGAAGGATGCGCAGGCAAATGTGACCCGGGTGCTCGGCGGCAGTTGATACCCGGTGGTCCAAACGCATTAACGGACTCAAGTCTTTTCTGGCCCGTACCAAACGAGAGCTGTTTTTACTTTGCCCGCCGGGCCACCGTGCATCTCGACCCACAGGGACTCATCTGGGGTCGAAAGAATGATACGGTGCTGGGCGAGCGTACCCCGCAGCTTGGTATTTATCGCCTGTATTTTCTTAGGCTCATTCGCCAAAACGTGAAAAACTTCAAATTCGCCCAATGGCTTCTTGTGCAAATGAGAACTGCACTCCCAATAAAGTTTGAGGATATCGGTCTTTGTGAGAAAAGTACCCGGAACGGCTTCCAGGTATCCAGTTACCTTCCCTTCCCGTGTTTTGATTTGACGTGCCGGGATGGGGAAGAATTTGGGAAGCAGTTTCTCCAAGGCCCTCAGGATTCTGTCTGCCTCATACGCTGAGTGCAACTTCTTGGTCCGTGTGGCGGCGAGATCGCCGTGTGCCGCAAGGCAGGCCAGCGCAATACATTCGCAGATCATACGAAGTTGCAGCCAGCAAAGCTCACATCGTGGACCTATGCCCATGAGCGATTTCATGCCTAGTGTATTCTCTATTACCTCGCTGCGGAGTTTGATTTCACCCATAATGGTGGAATAAATGTCTCGCAGATCATCAATGGATTTTGTCATGAGCAAGCCATCGTCAAAAAACGTGCAAGAGTAAGCCGAGTCAGGGCAACCCTGCGAGCTACGGAGACAAGAATTTGATGACAGTTACATCATTTCCCGTCGAAAGTGGTTTGAAGTTGTAACGTCATGCGCAGCGATGGCACCATGCCTCCAAGCTCATGAAAACGCAGCAGAAATGCTAGGATGCGCTGATGCACCTCCCTCTGACTCCTCATCCGGAATTTCGACCTGAAGCCGACTTTCGCATCGACGTGGAAGTCTCGCGCTCGCGCGCCGGCGTGCTAGCGCTGCACTACATCGCGACCGGCAATATCGGTGCATTCCGCCTCCCGCCAATAGCCGCGGCCCTGCGCACGGACGAGCTTTGGCAGGGCACCTGTTTTGAGGCTTTCGTGCGGGCGTCGGCCGACGTTGCGTATTACGAGTTCAACTTTGCGCCCTCGACGCAATGGGCGGCCTACCGGTTTGACGGTTACAGAAGCGGCATGGCGCCGGCGAGCAAAATCGATGTGCCGCGCATCGATGTGCAATCGAACAACGCGGGCCATGAACTGCACGTCGAACTGGAACTCGATCGGTTGCAGGGCCTGCCTCTCAATGCACCCTGGCATCTCGGCCTCTCGGCGGTGATCGAAGAGACGAGCGGCCGCAAATCCTATTGGGCGCTGGCGCATCCTGCGGGCAAGCCGGATTTCCATCATTCCGATTGCTTTGCGCTGGAAGTTCCGACAGCGTAATCCCATGAAATTCGGCATCGATCGACTGCTGGCGGAACCCCAATTGCGCGCGCCCCTGGGGGGCCGGCGCGTGGCGGTGCTCGCGCATCCGGCGTCTTTCACGCATCACCTGACGCATTCGCTCGATGCACTGGCCGCGACCGGCGACGTCAAGCTGACGGCCGCGTTCGGACCGCAGCATGGCATGCGGGGCGACAAGCAGGACAACATGGTGGAGACGGCGGATTTCCACGATCCGGTTCTCGGCATTCCCGTGTTCAGCCTTTACGGCGAGGTGCGCAAGCCCGCCGGCGCGATGATGGACACATGCGATGTTGTGCTCGTCGATCTGCAGGACCTCGGCTGCCGCATCTACACCTTCGTCACGACGTTGCGATACATGCTGGAAGCAGCGGCGAAACGCGGCAAGGAAGTTTGGGTGCTCGATCGCCCGAACCCTGCGGGCCGGCCGGTTGAAGGTCTCAGGTTGCGGGCGGGATGGGAGAGTTTCGTCGGCGCGGGCGCGCTCCCCATGCGGCATGGGCTGACGCTGGGCGAATTGGGCCTGTGGTTCATCGCGACCCTAAAGCTCGATGTCGCCTATCGCATTGTGGAGATGGAAGGCTGGCGGCCCGATGCGGCCCCGGGCTTCGGCTGGCCTCTCGGCGAGCGCGTCTGGGTCAATCCGAGCCCCAACGCGCCGAACCTCTGGATGGCGCGCGCCTATGCGGGCACCGTGATGCTGGAAGGCACGACGCTTTCGGAAGGGCGCGGCACCACGCGGCCGCTCGAGCTGTTCGGGGCGCCCGATATCGATGCGCGGCGCGTGATGACGGAGATGCATGCGCTGGCGCCGCACTGGCTCGCGGGTTGCCACTTGCGCGAGTGCTGGTTCGAACCGACCTTCCACAAGCACGCGGGCGCGCTGTGCCATGGTGTGCAGATCCACACCGAGGGGCCCGGCTACCAGCACGACGCGTTCAAGCCATGGCGCATCCAGGCGCTCGCGTTCAAGGCGATCCGGAAGCTCTATCCGGATTATCCGCTGTGGCGCGACTTCGCCTATGAATACGAGCACGGCAAGCACGCCATCGATGTCATCAACGGCGGCCCGCTGTTGCGCGAATGGGTGGACGATGCGCGCGCCACGCCGCACGACCTCGATGCGTTCACCATTCCCGACGAGCAAAGCTGGCTCGGCGAGCGGCGCGCCTTTTTGCGCTATTGAGCGATCGAATGTTCCTTCGAACTAAATGAAATTTCCAGTGCCGAGGTGGAGGAGGTTTGTTGCACCCGTGATGTCGATCACGAGATCCTGGCCGGCTTGATATCCGGCGACGCCGTTTTCGTCGATGACGAGAAACGTATGCCCCATCAGATTCCCCAGTGTCGGTGTGAACAAAACGGCATCGTGGGGATGGAGCTGGGCTGCGCCGACAGCCTGCGAAAGACCGGTATCAAAGGCGCCGCTCGTCAGCTTGCCCGTGCTCACAGTGGCATCGATCGCATTGGGAAGCGCCATGCTGCCGACCATGACAAAGTAATCTCCCAAAGCGTCGAACCCGTGAATCGTGTCGTGGCTCGTGCTCGTCGAATCGCTGACATTGGAGTAATAAAACTGGTCGCCACCGCCGCCCGAAGTCATAACGTCGGCGCCGCCACCACCGTTGAAGACATCGTTTCCTTTTCCGCCTATCAACGTATCGTTGCCGGCGCCGCCGAGGAAATTGAACGCGCCATTCGTCTCCGCGGAACCGTTGAAATAAAGCGAGTGGGCCGCGTCGAGACTAAGGCCATTGACGGTCAAAGTCTGACCCGCCGCAACCGTGGCATCATTCGTCGTCAGCTTGTAGCTGTAACCGGTGCCCAGATTGATGGATTGAATGTTTTCGACGGTCGAAACTCCGAATTTCACGCCAGCCGAATAATCGCCGGTCAGAAAGAGACGGTTGTTGTTGTCGCCTCCGCCGTTGACATGATCCGCAGCAGTCAACATCTCGCCGGATGCGAAGAAAAAATCGTCATTGCCTGCACCGCCGATCAATGTGTCCCTGCCGGCGCCGGCAGAGAAACTGAACGCGCCATCCGTTTCGTGGGAGCCATCGAAAGACATCGAATCGGCCGTGCCGAGTTGGGAACCGTCGATGCCCATTACTTTCCCGGCTGCAAGATTGGCGTCGTTGGAGTAGAGCTTGTAGCTGTTGCCGGCGACCAGATCGATCTCGTTCACACCGGTTATCGTGGAAGCGCCGAATGCATAGCCGTGGGAGTAATCGCCGCTGAGCGTAAGCACGGTCGTTCCCGCACCCACGATCTTGTCCTGCGCGGACATGATGCCGTTCTCGACATAGATGAAATTTTGTCCGGCGCCTGCATGAACGACGTCAACCTGAGCGTTCAAATCGACGATATTGTAGCCTCCACCGAGGTCGACAACATATCGGCCGCCCGTATCCGCCGATACGTCAAGCGTCAGATTATTGCCCGCGACCATTGCGGCCCCGTCGACCGTCATTGTCTGGCCCGAACTTACCACGCCGCTGTCGATGGTGAGCCCGTAGCCGTTTCCAGCGGTCAGCACGATCTTTCCCACGTTTTGCAGCATCGCCGCCGTAATCGTAATCGACGGCGCGTTGTAGTCGCCGGAACGTGCAAGAGTGTTGATGCCGGCGCCGCCGTTGATGGAGTCGGTGAAATCGAATTGATCGCCCATATAGAACGTGTCGTTTCCGGCACCTCCCGTGAGAACGTCATGGTCGCCGTGAAGTACATATGCGTTGGTGCCGCCGGTGCCGTTGATATCGTTGTTGCCGGTACCGGTGAACGTGAACTTGTCGGAACTCGACCAGCTTTGGAGTTGCAGGCCCGACGCATCGAATGTCTGACCGGCACCCATATCGACCGCAATCGTGTCGCTGTTGCTGTCGCCCGCAATGGCGGCGTTCGTCGCGATTCCGCCGGCACCGAACTGGGATGCAAGGAACGTGGCCGTCGAGGCAACGCTTGTGTTGAAAGTGATGGCGGACACATCCGAGAGGGTCGTGCCCGTATAATCCGTGGTCGCGGTGACGACGATGGGCGCGTTCGGGGAAACCGTTTGAAGGCCCGTTGCAGCGGTGGGCGTGTGGTTCCATTCGCCCGAATAAACCCGGTCATCGTCCGGGAAAATCTGGTTGTTTGCGACAGTCATTTCTTGGCTTCTTTCCTGGCAAACCGGTTCCATCGCCGCGCAGCGATACGCTCCGCAGTCACTGGTCGGATTTCAATTTTTTTACGTGTTGAGGCCGATCCCGGCCGCGTCACAGCGCCGTCCCTTATCGGCGACGCTGGGTGTCGCTTACAAGCGCATCGCACGTCTTCGCGATGCACGAAGTTGCACAGAGTCGCCGGCACGCATGTAGGCAAGTTTGCAAACCTACTTTTTAGTCTTAACTTCTTCGGCTGCGTGCAACGTGTCGAAGTCCGGTCCGCTGCTCATCGAGCGGCTCAGCAGCGCGTTCAAGAGCCAATCTCCGCCCAACGCCAGTTGAGCCGGTCCGATATCGCGCACCAGATGATTGCGGATGTGTTCCGGAACCGAGCCTTCGGGCGCCAGGGGATTGATCGCCATCAATTCGCGGCAGCAGCGGTCGTCGGTCTCTGGGTCGCCGCTGAGGTTGCCGACCCGTTCGCAAAGAATGGCGGTGGCCGTCGGTGATCGCCCCTTGTCGGCACCCGGGAGAAGAGTGAGTCCATCGAATACATCAACCTTTGTCGCGCCCAAGCCGTTGAAGATGCCGAACAAGAGGGTTCCGCTATTCATCTCGGTGGCAATAGAATAGAGCTGGCCGTGCAGCGGAATCATCCATCCTTCTACGACCGTCCCCGCGCTTCCCATCGTTAATTTCAGCAACCCGATCGGGTCGCGCCTTATCATGCCCTGTTCGTGAATGAAGCGTCCGGGGGCCGTCGGCGCCGGACGCGTCGAGCGAAAGAAGCCTTCGTAGGACTTGCCGCGACGCTCGGCGGATTCGAGCATCTGAACGAAATTGGAAAGCGGGAGACCGCGCGACTGCAGCGGGCCGCCCATCGCGCGGCTGATCGCATCCGGATCGGCGCCGAACATTTCGGCGAAATCCTGCGGCTCGCGCTCCCAATCCAGCGTGCGGAAGCTCGTGACCCGTGTCGCAATTACGGACGTCAATCGCGACAGATTGTGCGCCGAAGGCAGTACGCTGCCCTTCAGCCATCGGCTCACGACCGACTTGTCGGTGCCCAACTCCGAAGCGAGTTGCGCGCTGCTCATCGACAGCATCTTGAGCACGAGGCGAAGCTTTTCGGAGAACGGAGTCGTCATTCGGAGCGGGCCCACTGTGGCGTGAGTGGGGCTCACAAACTGAAAGGTTACGAAGCTCTTGGCCCTTTGCAGTCGAGCGCCAACGACCGCCCGACCCCGCGCGTCTTACGCGCGCGGCGGAGGCTAGTCGAAATCCTCGGCAAATGGGAAGCAGCCGCAGCAATTTCTCTGATTACCGAATTAATTCAATCTATTCAATAAGATACGAGAGCCTTCGCGGACGATTTCCCGACGGCGACATGACCACACGACATAACTCTCTGTCCGTTTTCGAAAAACCGGACGACCCGCAATCGTAAAGCCGCGCTCAGACGGCCTCGGAACTTCAGCCAATGTGCATCGCGAAGCTCGTCCCCCTTCGAGGAGGGGGACGAGCTTCGTGCGTTCGTCTTGCCCGGAAAATTACTGGGACGCCTGAAAGTTCATATCGAAGACCGATAGCGCGGGGCTCCCACCCTGCGCGTAGCATTGGACGTCGATAGTGGTGTTTCCCCAGAATCCGGTGTTGCAATAAGCGTTGTCGTTTCCGAAGGCGGTCACGAGAACGTTCGAAGTGGAGAAGCCGGGCGAATTCGGAATGGTTGCGGTGTACACGCCGGTGGACTCCATGACCGACGTCAGACGCCCGGTTCCGAAACCGTTATATATGTATGTTTTATCGGGGTCATAGCGTTTCGTCGCGACCGGATTGTTGGCCCATTCATAGGCATCGAGCTTTGTCGCGGTTCCATTGCCGGCCAACGACTCGCCGAGCGTGTACGCGAACGAAAACTGTTCGTCGGAGTAGGCGCCGGCTTTGTTGAAGCATTGGATGGCCGCCGTCGTTCCGGCCAAATCCGTGCTCCAGCCATACACTTTGCATCGAGCGCCCGGAGTCGAAGGCGACCCGTAGTCGACGAGCGCGGTAACCTGCACATGGCCGCCGTTTCCGACCAGGCCGGGCATGACGATCGTGTAGTTGCCGCTGCCATTGTGGACTATGCTGTTCGTCCCGCCCGTGGAATTGTAGGTGTATGAGGTGGGCGTGAAGCTCGAACTCGGAGCACCGTCGTAGACAAGAGCGCGGCCGCGTTCACCGTTGCCGATCGGAGACGTGTAAGACTGGTAGAGAAGCGTGAACTTGGCGTCGGCAAGGTTTCCGTTCGGATCGAAACACGTCACCCACATGAGGGCACCGTTGCCCGCCCCTTTTGATCCCCAGCCCGCCGAGGCGCAATAGCCATTGGTCCCATAGGCTGAGAGCTGCACGTTGCTCGCGAGCGCGTTGACGCCGAGACCCGCAAAATCGACCTGATAATGGCCCATGCCGAGACGCGAGATCGTGATGGCGCCGCTCGCCGAATTGTAACTGTAGGAAGGATCGGCAGCATACGGACTAGTGTCCGTCGGCTGACTCGCCCAAAGCCAACCGACCTTGGTCGCCGCCTGCGCAGAATCAGCGCTCGCGGCACCAAGCGCGCAAACGAGGGTTTGCGGCGCCGATGGGCGAAAACCTGCGTACAAATTCCGACGTGTCAATTCCTCTGTTTGCGATTTCGGTCCTACGCGCCGAAGGAGCGGCTTATCGTCTGAGACCGGCAATGCGGGAAGGTGCATCGGGATGCAGCGGCGCGCATGAAGTTGCGCCCGGCCGCCTCCGACAGCGTCGCGTAAACCCAAAAAAAAGAGCGGCACGCCTTCGCGCGCCGCTCTTCGTAAAATCGACTCGAATTCCTACTTCGTCGTGTTCTGCGTCTGGCGGATGAAGGCTGCGACGTTGTCGTGCAGTTCCTTCAGCGATTGCTCATGCGCATAGACCATGTGGCCCGATTGGTAATAGCGATACTGAATGTTGTTCGCGAGGTTCGGCGGGATCGGCAAATGATGCATCTCGTACCAGCCTTCGTAATAGGGCGTGGCGAGATCGTAATAGCCGCCGTTCAGCATGATCTTCAGCTGCGGATTGTATTTCATCGCGTCCGCGATGTCCGGCATCACATTGGTGGCGCCGGGGAAAGCGAAAGGCGCGCCCGGCTGCGCATGCTTGAATTCCCACCATTTGAAGACGTCGATTTCCGGATTGTAGATCTTGCCCTGGCCGTATTGGAGCTGGTTGCGGACATAATCGTTGAAGCCCGAAACATAGGCCGAGCTGATGGCGGCCGATTGCGGATCGTAATCGGACTCCTTGCTCAGCGGGTCGATGGTGGGGCCGGAGAAGCGCGTGTCGAGCCGGCCCGTCGTGAGGCCGTTATCGTCCTGCAGGTTCTTCTCGAACTCGCCGCCGTCGATGCGCAGATCGGCCTTCAAAATATAGGAAACCGGAAGGCCGGTGAGCTCATGCAGCTTCTCCGCGACCGCCGCGCGGCGGCCTGGGGAAAGACTCGTACCTTGTTGCAGGGCGAGCGCGTAATCGTTCATCGCCCAGTTTTCGACTCCGTGCACGAAGGCAATGAGATCGGCAGGCTTCTGGCCCGGCAGCTTGTTGTGATACCAGGCCGTCGCCGCATAGGTCGGCAGCGCGATCTCATAAGGCAGATCGTTGCCGGGATTTGTCGTGGGCCCGTCGACGCTGAGATCGAAATTCAAAATCTGCGAGAGCAGAATCACGCCGTTGAAATCGATATCGTGGTTGGTCTCGAGATCGTTCACGACCACTGCCGAGCGCGGCGTGCCGTAGCTTTCGCCGAACAGATATTTCGGCGAATTCCAGCGGCCGTATTTCGAAAGGAATTCCTGGATGAAAGCCGAGAAGGCATGCGCATCCGGATCGACGCCGTAAAACGCCTTTTCCTTGTCCTTGCCCGCGATGCGGCTGAAGCCCGTTCCGGGCGCATCGATGAAGACGAGGTCGCTCGCATCGAGCAGGCTCTCGTCATTGTCGATCACCCTGTAAGGCGCAGCCGGTGTGTGCGAGTCGTCGGCCGTCACCACGCGCTTGGGACCGAAGGCGCCCATATGCAGCCAAACGGTCGAGGAACCGGGCCCGCCATTGTAGAGAAACGTGATCGGGCGATCCTGGAGGCTTGCGCCGCGCTTGGCATAATAGACGAAGAACATGGAGGCTTCCGGCGACGTGCTGTCGGCCTTGGCATCGGGGTTCTTGTCGCCGCCGCTCTGCGCCGCATCGTTCCAATCCTTGTCGTGGACGACGAGCGTGCCCGCGATCGCCTGGTAGGAGACGTTTGTTCCGGCGGTGGTGACGCTGCCCGTCGTGATCGATTCTTCGGCCTTGAAGAACTTGCCGGAATAGATATCGGCGCTGTTGTCCGCGGGTTTCGGCGGCGCGCCCATCGCGAATGCCACGGCCACCAGCGCGGTCACCGCCAGCACCACCCCACCAACCAGAACGTAAGTGCGATTCATAAAAGTCTCCTCGAAAGCGAGATTGCAGGCGCAGTCGTGCGCGATAGCGCCTGACGACAAAATGGCCTGCCCTCACGGACCGGCCTACGATTCGGCTTGGCACCCCGGATGAGTTTAGCCGCCGCGTCCGGCGCGGCAAGCGCGCGCAAGCCCGGCACGGCCGCTACTCGCGCCACGCATATCAACAATGCGAGAGGTTTTTGCGGGCGCCGGAAAGAACCGCTGCGGGCATGCGGGAGCAGGCGGCGAATCATTGCTCCGGGACCGTCGAAACTGCCCGCCGGAGCGGGTTCACATCGCGAAAATTTTTTCGCTCCGAAATATCGTTTATAATCAATGACTTGATCCTTCGGAGCAGGGCTTTTTCGCCCTGCTGAATCCGCTGCATTTTCCCTGTGTTCGACCTTGCAAGCGCCCCCCGACCTCTCCGCCTGTTCGACCGGCACGGGCAACGGAATGCGAAGGCCGTCCGACAGCGCTCGGCGCGATTGCATATTTCCTGCGTGCGGCGAACCATTTCGCGCGGGAAAAAATTTCACCTGTTATCTCCCCGAATCTCCAGGCAAACCGTGGCGTTCCCGAAAACATAACAGGCGATAACAGGTGCTCCGCCTTCTGTAGCGTGACGCGTGTCCAATGGAAGGCGCACCTCCACGCGCGAAGACGCGATCGCACGCTGCAGGAGGCGCCCGCGCGCAAATTCAATCCACGCGGCTTCGCGCTCGCCGGACCTCTTCCGACACGTGCCGGCATCTTCCATGCGCGATCTCCTTCGCGAGGGAAACACCCAAGATGGCGATGCAATTCGCTTCGCGCAATGCAACGAAACTGCAACTCCGAAAAATAGTTGGAACAAACATCGAATCTTTGGTGCGAGCTTTTCGGCGAATGTTTTTGCGAGTCAGGAGGTTAGAAAGGGGAAGATATTGTCAAAATTTATTTTGATCCAGTGAGCAACGAATTTTCGCCACTTACGCGCGGACCAACCAACATGGTTGGGCGGTTGTGCGCCTGCTCGCATTGGGCTGAAGTCTGAAAGTGCGGTTCAGTCCCCGCACTCACTGAAGCATCCCCTGACGCAGTTCGCGCGGCACCACTGGACATTCTATATCGAAACGGATATAGGAGAGGCCATGAAGCCCGTCTCGTTTCTGGGAGACTCGCTAGCGGCCGTTCGTTCCTTTCCGGGGGAAGCGCGCCGGGAAACCGGCTTTCAGATTGATCGTGTGCAGAGAGGTCTCGATCCCGACAGATGGAAGCCGATGAAGACCGTTGGCCAGGGCGCTCGGGAAATTCGCGTGCGTGACGCGAGCGGCGCTTTTCGCGTGATCTACATCGCGACTCTACCCGATGCGGTTTACGTCCTCCATGCGTTCCAGAAGAAGACACAAGCGACAGCAACGCGGGACTTGGATGTGGCGACTGGGCGTTACATGGAATTGATGCGGAGAAACAGATGACGAAGGAACACCGATTCGAAAGCGTTTGGGACGCTATCGAACCCACGCCTGCCGAAGCCGCAAGCATGAAGGCGCGCTCGGAGGTCATGATGGCGATCCGCAAGATTGTCGACGGCTGGAAGGCGACGCAGACCGTGGCGGCAAAGCGGCTGGGCCTTACGCAACCGCGTCTCAACGATCTGCTTCGCGGCCGGATCGACAAATTCAGCCTGGACGCGCTCGTCGATATCGCGACGCGTGCGGGTCTCTCAGTCCGGGTGAAGACAGTTCGGCGGGCGGCATAGGCCAGGGCCGCCTGCGAAATCGGAGATATGGATAAGAAGTACGATGGCGGCTGCAGCGCTCCCCTTCTCGGTATGACGCAATGCGGTTGCGGGGGAACGTTGCTGCTGTCACCGCTTTTCTGAAGCAACCTGGCCTCCCCAAACAACCTCGGTCAATATGGTATTCGAAAATGACCTACGTTGAGCTGAACAGACATTTTCGTGATCTCACCGAGAAGGAACTCGATGATCCCGATTTCTTGGCTTCCTTGAACCAATGGAAGTACGCGACGCCCAACGACTGGAAGAATATCCTGCAATATCGCCGGGTTCTGCTCATCGCCGAGGCGGGTTCTGGAAAAACCGAAGAAATGCAATTCCAGACAAGACGTCTGGCGGATGCCGGCTCGGCCGCATTTTTCCTCCCGCTAGAATCGCTCGATCGCCAACCGCTCACCGATTTGCTGACGTTGCCAGAACAAGCGCGTTTTGACGCGTGGCTTAGAACGGAATCAGACCCAGCCTGGTTCTTCCTTGACGCAGTGGACGAGTTGAAGCTGACTGACGGAAAACTCGACAGGGCATTGCGCTCCTTTTCGAGAGCGATCGATGGCCGGCAAGGTCAAAGTCACATTGTCTTGTCTTGCCGTCCGCTGGACTGGCGTCCCGATGTCGATCTCGCGACCTATCTGAAGCATTTGCCCGTCCCGTCGCGTGAGTTGAAACCAGACGACCCCGACGCGATTTTTCTTAGCGCCATCGATGAGGAGATGAAGCAGGAAGCCAAAGAAAACGTCGTCGTCAATGATAGCGCCGTGAAAACAGTCATTCTGTTGCCGTTGAGTGACCAGCAAATAAAAGCGTTCGTGTCACATCTGGGTGTTAAGGACTCTGATGCTCTCGTCGCCGAAATAGCTCGGCGGGATGCTTGGTCCTTTGCGCGGCGCCCCTTAGATTTAATGGAGCTAGCCAATACATGGCGCAACCTTGGTCGCCTCGGAACCCGCACCGAGCAGCACGGGGAAAACGTGAGGCTCAAGCTGCAAGATGATCCCGACCGTCCAGACTTCAATGTTTTGAGCGATGATAAAGCGTTAGTAGGTGCTGAACGACTAGCTCTGGCGCTTGCATTAACCCGAACAAGGACAATCCGGGCGCCCGAGCAGTCGACCGCAGTGAGCAATCGCGAAGGCGTATTGGACCCTCGCGACATCTTACCGGAATGGCGGGACGATGAGCGCCGTACATTGTTGCGGCGAGCATTGTTCGACCCAGCGACTTACGGACGCGTGCGATTTCACCATCGCAGTGTACAGGAATATTTGGCCTCCAGGCATCTTAAGCGAATGCGCGAAGCCGGAATGTCTACTAAGGCAGTCAGCCGGTTGCTGTTTGGCGAGAAATATGGCGAGCAACTCGTTTTACCGTCAATGCGTCCGATCGCAGCTTGGCTGTCTTTATGGGATGATGCTGTAAGAAAAACTCTGACAGCGCGCGAGCCCGAAGCCCTGCTCACCGAGGGTGATCCTGAGTCCCTGAACGTGCCCGCACGGGTCGATATCCTAAAAAGCTTTGCAGCGCACTATGGGCAAGGCGGTTGGCGCGGTCTGAATGTTCCGACCGAAGAAGTGCGCAGGCTGGCGCATCCGATCCTCGGAGACACTATCCGGAATCTGTGGGTTTCCTGTCAGCAGCAGGCGGACGTGGGTGAGCTGCTCGTCGAACTGATCTGGCAAGGTGCGATCCGCAGCTGTAGCGACTTAGCATTTGCGAAGGCCATGGATGAAAGCGCCCCCTACGATCACAGAGTTATTGCGGTCCGAGCGTTGGTCGCCTGCGGCGATAGCAAAGCGATAACGGCGGTCGCGGTCGACTTGGTCGCGAACACCCAAAGGTGGCCGATCAAAGCTGTCCATATTTTAGTCGCCGATCTGTTCCCGGTGGCATTGTCAGTTGATGAGCTAATTTCGCTGCTGGACAGCGTTCGGGAGGACGAGCTTCCAGTCGGCGGATTCAGCTGGGGCATGAAGCTCATAGTAGATCAAATGGATCCACGGAACTCGCTGGCCATCGAACTGCGCGATCGGCTCGCAGCTCTGATTTGGAGCGGTCGTAATCAAACGCAAGAGTTCTTCCGGATCTTGGGCCGCTTTAACTTCCTGTCGCCGGCCTTGGGGCGCCTGTGTTTGCGGCAACTTGGGTCCGGTTTCATTGTGGATGAGGCGTTGGCAAGAGCGTGTGTCATCGCTTCGAGATTCGCGCCAGCAGACGGTTCCGCACTAAATGAGTCGAATGAAAACCGACTTGCGCTCACCGCATCGCTCAAGGCTGGCCGCGAAATTGTGTTTTGGACAGAATCGGACGTGATGCACGCGCTTGTCCCCACCGAGCCGGCGGATCAGCGGTTTTTCTATGCCATTCATGACGGGCTCGTCAGCCAATTTTTGTCGGCGGACAGGACGTGGCTTATGAAGGCGCTCTCCAACAAATCCAATCCGAGCCACCGCATTTTGGCACAACGTGCACTGCTTGAACTCTATCTCAGCAGCGGAAAACCAATCGATCTCTTGATCGATATGCGGGATGCCATCAGCGACGACGCCGAACTTTTGGAGCGCATTGCAAACGTAGATGCACCGCTTGTACCGAACCCCCAGATGGAAGCGCTCGAACGTAACAGTCGGCGCCACCGTGTTCTCGCGGAAGGGCGTAAGCGAAAAGTAGTGGCCGACTGGAAAAAGTGGCGCGAAGAATTGCTTTCTAGTCCCGGTGTGTGTTTCGGGCCTGAGCGCGTGCAGACAACCCTCCTAAACATATACAAGTGGCTTACTAATCTGCCCGGCTCGTCCAACTACTACAATGTGTGGAATAGCGAGATGGTCCGGCGGGCATTCGGAACGGAGGTCGCCCGACTTGCCCAAATTGCGCTTGCGGAGCAATGGCGCAAAGAAAGGCCCCATCTCGCGAGCGAGCGTGCACCCGAGCAACTCAACTCGATGCCATATTCCTGGATCATCGGATTGTGTGGTGTGTCGGCAGAAGCCATGTGCGCTGGCTGGTCCGATACCATTACACCTGAAGACGCAGAGACCGCGACCCGATATGCCACGATCGAGATCAACGGACTTGCGCCATTCATTACGGACTTGGCGCGAACGCATCCGGATGTGGTCAAGACCGTGATTGGAAACGAACTCACCAACCAGCTTAAGAAAAGTGATGAGGTAGGTCACGTCGGCATGCTCCAAGATGTAGGACATGCGGATCAAACGGTTAAGGCGCTGATCTCAGACTGCTTGCTGAACGAAGTACGGAGATGGCCCACAGACGGCGAAGGTAACCAACTGACCCGGCGAGTTTCGCATCTACATTCGGCTTTGGGTATTCTAAGCGATGTCTTGTTTGATGAAGACCGCGCCGTGGCGGGCGATATCTGCCAAGCGGCTTTTGAGGCGCGACCGCATGGTCCATTTTCGCTTGTGTGGTTACGCGGACTCTTCCGCTTCAATTCCCAACGCGCGACGGACTGTCTGTTAGACGTATTGTCGGAACGAAACGATACCGACCCCAGGGCTCTGGAAATCTTTGCCAATCTATTCGGTGATTATGGTGGTCCCGGCTTGCTCATAGACGATGACAATCTGCGTGCACGGGTCCTGGGGAAATTGGTCCGTGCAGCCTACCGGTTAATCCGTCTGAAGGACGACAACCAGCACGAGGGCTCGTTCGAGCCGGACGTTCGGGACCGTGGCCAGCGCGGCCGTGAGACGCTGCTCGCCCAGCTCATCAATACACCGGGTCCGGTTGCCCAGGCGGAAATGCTGAGCCTTGCCAATGAGCCTGACTTTGCAGATTTCCCTGACCGGTTGCGGTTGCTCGCGAGGCGGCGGGCTGCAATCGACGCAGAGTTTCCAGCTTTCCAAGCCGAGCAAGTGCGCCAGATGGAAAAGCAGCACGAAGCACCTCCTCGAGACAGAGAAGGGCTTTTTCACATCATGCAGGATCGTCTCGAAGATCTCGCTTATCTTCTAGCCGAAGACGATTTCAGCGATCGTGCCATAGTACAGGCTATCGAAAATGAAGCAGATATGCAGCGTACTCTCGCGCTGCGCCTGAAGCTTACGTCAAACAGCGCGTATCACTTGTCGCGCGAGAATGAAACGATCAACAGTAAGCGAACCGATATCCATTTTTCTACCGTTATGGATGACTGTAAGGGGGTGGTGGAGATCAAGATCGGAGACAACAAATGGACAATTCCCGATCTTGAGCATGCTCTCCGCACGCAACTCGTGAGGGATTACATGCGCGATGCCAACCGAAAGGCAGGCATACTGTTGATCACATACGCGGGCCGGCGCCGGCATTGGAAAGACCCAAATACCGGCACGCCGGTATCTTTCGAGGACTTGCTTGATCGACTGCAAGAAGTGGCGCGCGAGATCGTGCGGACGAACCCTGAGGAGATCAGCTTAGCTGTCATGGGCCTCGACCTGCGATTGAGCGCAATAGGTAGAGCCAAGCAAGGAGCCTAAAGAATGCGGAAGTTATGGTGCCGGGGGCAACTGTCACAATCATTTCTTGTCCGACACCGACGCGAATTGACAACGCTTCGCCCACCGACGTTATAGTTGGAACACCCGCATGATGCCGTAACGCGACGCTGTCGGGGGTAAGGGCGGGACAACTTCCATTCAGCGATTTTTACTTCGCCGACATCCGTTCGAGGGGGGAACAAAGATGCCGATCGCGGGATTCTCAGTTGCGAGAGTCGCAACCGCATTTGCCTTCGCACTTGCGTTGTTGACCGCGGGGTGCGCGGGAGGCAAGTGGGAAATGGGACGCGCCGACCGTGATGCCGATCCGCCCTCGGCGAATGAGAGCTTTGTGATCCTGGGGCTCCAGCCCCAGAACACGCAGGTCAACGTCTTCAGGGGATGGATATCCAACGGCGTCTTCCATCAGAACCCCCTTTTGCCGGCGACGTTCGCCGGCGAACCCGAAGACGGTTTCGTCGTCACCCGATCGAGCGCGGGTGAGGCCGTGGCGATCACCAATGTCGTGGTCTACAGCGAGAACGCACTGTTCCCGCGCTTGCTGGTCCCCTGCGAAGGCTCGAAGACAGTCGTGTTCACCGTGCCTGCGGGAAAGGTGATTTACATCGGGAGCGTGCGCTACGAGAGCATTGCCGGCGGCGTGGCGCCGCGGTTCGGCAATGAGTTCGACGCGGCCAGGGCTTTCATGACAACGCACTACCCCAAGCTCGCGGACACGCTCGAGCAGGGCCGCTTCGATCTCATGCCCGCGGAAGGCCAGGGACAATGTGTCCGACGCTGAGCGGCGCGACGAACTGGAAAGCCGAGAACCGGGGTTACGCTTCCGTTCTTTGAAAAGACGCGCCGGCCACGGTGTCTTCCAGGATGATGGAACCGCACCGGGCGTTGCTGGTTCCCTTTGGAACAAGACGGTCGGTGTTTTTCCGCCGTCGAATCGGAACCCGAGGCACAGCGTGGCGAAAAAGGCCGACAGTATTTGGGAAAGCAAGCCCGCCAACGAAGATTATGCCGCCGCGCATGCTTATCTGACCCTGCTGTTCGGCGAGGCGGAGACCCGCAAGATCGTCCACAGGCTGCGCCGGGCGCCGACGATCCTGCGCGAGGGAAAAGACTTGCTTCGCGCAAGCCAGACGCATCTGCTGGACGAGGACGATCCCCACGTCGCGGCAGATTTGAAGAAGATCAACAAGGGCAAGAAGCTTTCGCCCGTGCTCCTGGTCCGCGGCGACGGCAGGCATGGGGTCACGCTGACCATTGCGGACGGTCAGCACCGGATATGCGCCGGCTGGCACTGGGATGAAAACGCGCCGGTGGCGTGTTGCATTGCGAGTATGTTTGGGCGGTAGAGACCTGGAGCGCGCGCATCTTGCGCGCAATAGCTCCGGAAAATGCGGGCTGGAAGCCCGCGCTCCGGCATTGCTCCGCGGCTCCGCGTGCATCTATTCCACGACGAGCACGATCTTGCCGACGGCATGTCCGCTTTCGACGGCGGCCAATGCATCGGCCGCATCGGTCAACGGATAGGTATCCTGGATGTGCGGCTTGACCTTTCCCGTCGCGACAAGCTCCGCGATTTGGGCCAACTCGTTTCCGTCGGCTTCGACGGTGTAGCGCAATGCGCGCACGCCGTGTTCGCGGGCCCTGTCCCGGGAAGGCTCGCTCAACGTCGAAACGAGGACTCCGCCTTTCTTCAGGAGCTTCCAGGAGCGCTCGCGCGTTTCGCCGTCGATCAGGTCGAAGACCATGTCGAGATCGGACGCGTGATCCTCGAAACGCTGCGTCTTGTAGTCGATGACAATGTCGGCGCCGAGCGCGCGGGCAAACGCCACATTTTCGGTCGACACCGTCGTCGTCACGCGTGCGCCCTTCGCCTTGGCGAATTGCACCGCGAAGTGCCCGACGCCGCCGGACCCGCCATGGATCAGGACGGACTGGCCGGCGCCCAAGCCGCCATAGCGAAACAGTCCCTGCCAGGCCGTCTGTCCGGCCAACGGGATTGCCGCGGCGTGGACGTGATCGAGCCCCGCAGGCTTTCGGGCAATCGCCGCCTGGTCCAGCACCGCTTTCTGCGCGTATCCGCCGCCGCCAACACCGACGATCCCGAACACTTCGTCGCCGACGGCGAACCGAGTGGACTGCGCGCCGCATTTCTCGACCACGCCCGAGACGTCGCGCCCGAGCGTGTAAGGCAACCGGTCTTCCTGGACCGACGGATATTTGCCGTTGCGTATCTTGAAATCGACGGGGTTGACGCTTGCCGCACGCACGTTCACCAGAACCTGCAAGGCGTCCGCTTGCGAATATTCGACGTCGTCGGATTGGACGAGGCCCGGCCCGCCAAATCTGTGGATGCGCATCTTGCGGATTTTCGTCATCGCTCGGTCTCCGATTTCATTTCCTCAAGGCTGGCCCGAGCCGCCCGCGGACCCATAGACCTGCCCCGTCGCATAGCTCGCATCGGCCGCCGCAAGCTGCACATAGATCGAGGCGAGTTCGGCCGGCTGGCCGGGGCGTCCCATCGGCGTCTGGCCGCCGAACTGTTGAAGCTTTTCCATGCCGGCGCCGCCACTCACCTGCAATGGCGTCCAGATCGGGCCGGGCGCCACGCCGTTGACCCGAATGCCTTTCTTCGCGAGTTGCTTCGCCAGCGACTTCACGAAATTCATCGTGGCCGCTTTGGTCTGCGCGTAGTCATAAAGGTCTGGCGACGGATCATAAGCCTGCTCCGACGTCGTGGCGACGATGACAGAGCCCGGTTTCAGGTACGGCAACGCCGCCTTGATGATCCAGAACGGCGCATAGATGTTCGTCTTCATCGTCGCGTCGAATTCTTCGGTCGAGATGTCGAGGATCGATTCGTTTGCCTGTTGGCGCCCGGCGTTGCTCACGAGGATGTCCAGACCGTCGAGTTCGCGCACCGCCCGCCTGACCAAATCCACGCAAAATCGCTCGTCGCGCAGATCGCCGGGGATGGCGACGCCCTTGCGGCCCACTTCCTGGATGAGCGCGATGACGTTCTTGGCATCCTCTTCCTCGTCCGGATGATAGTTGATGGCGACATCCGCGCCCTCGCGCGCATAAGCGATGGCGGCAGCCCGGCCCATGCCGGAATCCCCGCCGGTGATGAGAGCTTTGCGTCCCTTCAGGCGGCCCGAGCCGCGATAGGTCTTCTCGCCATGATCCGGCGGCGGCGTCATTTTGCAGGCGAGGCCCGGCCAGGGCTGCGATTGCTTCTCAAATGGCGGCTTCGGGTAGGCCGTTGTCGGGTCGCGCAGGATCTGATCGGTCTCGGGCATGGCGGCGCCTTTCGTGGGGTGAACCCCATGAGAACGGCGCAGACCGCGGATTGTTGCACCGGCGTCTTACGACGCGGCGCTGGGACCGGGCGGAGAGCCCGCCACCCGTCAGGGTTCACTGCGCTGATTGGCGAGCTTCGCGTCGCGAAGGTCCAGCTCGAGCTCGATCCGGCGCCTTGCTTCGTCTTTCAGTTTGCCGGCGCGATAGAGTTTGTTGATTGTCGACCGTTCGGCATCGATCAGTTCGAACTCGATTTCGTCGCGGAGGTCGGCATATTTCCGGTGCGTGTCGTCGCCATCGTCGCTTCTCTGCCGGATCAGATCGAGCTGATCGCGATTGCGCACCCGCAGCGGCTTGATGACGTCGTCGGACAGATTGCGCTGTGCCGCCAGTTCCTCGAGACGGCGCATCGCCGTTTCGGCCGCCAGTTCGCGGGCGGCGAATTCTTGCGTCCTGTCGGCATGCGCTTCCAATTGCCCCGCATTTGCGAGTCCCAGCAGGCGGATCACAAGCGGCAACAACAATCCCTGCCCGACCAACGTCACCAGGATCACGGCGAATGTCAGGAACAGGATGAGATCGCGGTGCGGGAACGGTGCGCCGCTTTCGATCGTCAACGGGATCGCGAGCGCGGCCGCGAGCGAAACGATGCCGCGAATGCCCGTAAACGCCAATGCAAACGGCCATTGCCAGGGCGGCGAGGGATCCTTGCGCGCGATCGCGGGAACGAGCCAGCGCGGCAGATAGGTTGCGGGATACATCCAGACGAAGCGCGCGGCGATCACCACCGCGCAGACGATCGCAGCCGACGCGACCAGTTCGGAAATCGAATAGCCGCGAATGCCTTCGATCAATGTTCGCGCCTGCAGGCCCGTGATGAGGAAGACGAGGCCTTCGATCAGGTAAATGAGAAAGCTCCAGAAGAAGACGCCCTGCAGGCGCGTTGCCGCGCTGATGAGCCTGAGCCCGTTCCAGCTGATATAGAGCCCGGTCACGACCGTCGCCAACACGCCGGATCCCCCCAGCATTTCGGGCGGCCAATAGGCGAGAAACGGCGTGAGAAGAGAGAGCAGGATTTCGATTTGGGGATCCCGCACGCGGCTGCGCAGCCGCAGCATCGTCCAGCCGACAACGAGTCCCCAAAGCAACTCGCCGACGACAATGGCGCCGAACGTTCCCGCGGCGCGACCGATCGAAAACGTCCCGGTGCTGACGGCCACGACGGCAAAGCGATAGAGGATCAGCGCGGTGGCGTCGTTCGCCAATCCCTCACCCTCCAGGATCACGGCGAGGCGTTTCGGAAGCTGCATGCGGCGCACGATGGAAAGGGGCGCCACGGCATCCGGCGGGGACACGATGGCGCCCAATGCGAAACCCACCGGCCAGGGAAGGTTCAGGAACATATGCGTTGCGGCGGCGACTGCGACCGTCGTGAATGCGACGCACCCGACCGCCAGAAGCGAAATCGGGCGCAGACTGAAGCGAAACTCGCGCCAGCTCATCGCGACGGCAGAGGCGTAGATGATCGGCGGCAATACGAGAAGCAACACGAATCCCGGCGCCAGTTCGACAGCCGGCAAACCGGGGATCAGCGCGAGAATCACGCCGGCAAGCACCAAAAGGATGGATGGCGGGATTTTCAGCCGCGACGCCACGACCGCGACACCGGCCATGACGACCAGCAGCACGACCAGGATCTGAATTGTCGCGATCATGGTTTCAGGAGCACCCTTCTATGGACATCTGGCGGTGTCGCGCCGCCGCATCATAGATATCAAAGTGCCGGCAATACCATCGGCGTGTTGTCAGATTTCCGAACGCAACCATGCCGTGATCGTCAGGCCATGGGCGGCGTCCGGCAACGCGCGCTGCGGGTTGTCCAGCCCGTGTTCTGCAAGCACCGCCTCCGGCATGCGCAAGGGCACGCCGCCAAAGACCGCCCGCCCGCCTGGAAGACGCACATTGGCCGCGCGCGACAGATAAAAGACGTCGTAACGATCCAGAAAAAATTCGAATATGCCGGGCCCTCCGATCACGGCAACGCTGCGATTCGGCGCTGCAAATTGGTCCAGTGCCCGATCGAAGGATGCGCCGGCAGGATTCCAGAGGATCGCCCTGCTGTTCGAGGGATCCGCGGCGATGGATGGAATGCTTCGGGTCACGATCACGCGGCGGCGCGTCGACGAATGCGACAGCTGCTCCTGCGAATTCCGCCCGTGAACCGCAATGTCGACTGCGTCAAGACCGCTCTCGAAGAAATGCTGATCGGCCTCGATATGAAGCGCAGGCGGCATGGCGCCTGCGGCGTCGGCCAACATGCCGTCCTCGGAAACAATCGCATAGGCCTCGATGTGAATTGACGAACGCATAATGGAAATTCTCCGATATCGTGGCCAGACGGCTCGAATGCTTATTGTGCGGCGACCGCGCCTTCCATCCGGGCTTCGATTTCAAGGCTCGCAAGATCGCGGAATATCGATGCGACGGCGAGCGTGCGGCTCTTGTTGCGGTATTTCAGCAGGCAATCCTTCGCCTTGATGTCGCCGTCGATCGTGATCTCGTCCCATTGCTCGGCATGACCGATATAATTGATCGGTATGTCGTAGTGCCGGCTCCAGAAGAACGGCACCGCATCGAATTTGCGGCGTTGGTTCAGCATATTGCGCGCGGCGGTTTGCCCCTGACGCTCCGCCACCACCCAATGCTCGACGCGGATGTTCTCCCCGGAATGAGGATCGGGCCAGCGGGCGATGTCGCCCGCGGCGTAAATTTCCGGGACGCTGGTTTGGAGGTATTCGTTCACCAGCACGCCGCGATCCATCGCCAGCCCTGCCTGTTCCGCGAGCGACAGCCGCGGCCGCACACCGATGCCGGCGATGACGAAATCGGCTTCGAGCGATCCACCGCTCTTGAGCGTGATCCGATTGCCGTCAATCGCGGTGACCGTGTTCTCGAGATGAAAAATCACGCCGTGCTCCTCGTGCAAAGCCCGGACGAAATCGCCCATGTCGGGTCCGAGAATATGTTCCATCGGACGTTTCTCCGGCGCCACGATATGCACTTCGATATTGCGCGCGCGCAACGCAGCGGCAGCTTCCAACCCGATGAAGCCGGCGCCGACGACGACGGCGCGGCGTGCGCCTTTCGTCGCCTCAATGATGGCCCGGCAATCGGCCATGGTACGCAGCGTGTAAACGTTTGCCTGTGAAGCGCCGGGGATTGTGAGCCGCACGGGGTCCGCGCCGGTGGCGAGCAACAATCGATCATAGGCGATCTTTGTGCCGTCGGCGGTGACGACGTGGTGTGCTTTCGTATCGATCGAACACACATCGGTCTTCAGGCGCAGGTCGATCTTGGCGTCCGTGTAGAAACTGTCCGGCTGCAGCGGCATCCACTCTTCCGGTGCGCTGCCTGCCAGATAATCTTTGGACAGATTGGGCCGGTCTATCGGTGCGTCCGCATCGTTGCTGAGCATGACGATGCTTCCCGCAAAACCCAGACGCCGAAGCATCTCGGTCGCGGCGTAACCGGCAGCACCTCCACCGACGATGACGATCTTTTGCGGTGCGGTGGAATCGGCTATGCGCTTCGGGTTTTCCGCCGCGCGCTTTTCCCGAACGAATATCCGTCCGTCCGTTTGTTCCACGCGCCATATCGCGAGAGGCGCTATCGCGGGCGCATGCACAGCCTCGCCGCTGCGCAGATCGAAGCAGGCATGGTGCCAGGGGCAGCGAACGGTTCCTCCCACCACAAGACCTTCCGCGAGCGGCCCGTGATAGTGCGTGCATTGTGCGTCTATGGCGAAGATTTCAGCGCCGGATTGCACGAGCAATACATCCCGATCGCCGACGTGACCGAGCAGCTTGCCGCCCTTGAGGTCCACAGATGCGACCCCTTGCGTCAGATCCGGACCGCTGGCCTTCGATTGTTCCGGCATCAGTTCCTCCTGCCGCGATATTGCGATCTAACTCTTCAAGGCCGGCATAGCCAATTCGTTCCCAAAAGGCCCGGAGACAATTGTGGCAGCGCAATCTACCGTGACCCGGGCCGCCGTAAAACATCCCCGACACGCTGCGTAGATGCGGTTGCCGAAAGACCCTGTTTACGGCAAAATTGGCCCGCTTCCGGCGCCGTGGCATGATCGAACGTCCGGGAAAGACCCGACTTCCCAATCGCAACCGCGTAAACCTCGCGGCCGGGAAACGCACAGGCGTTCTGTACGTTGTTTCTCTCGGGCAGAAATCGATTGCGACATGTTCAAGCAGATCTGGCACCTGATCCGGGAGGGTTTCGCCGCGTTCGTTCGCGACGAGGCGCTCACCCGCGGCGCGGCCATCGCGTTTTATGCGGTGACGGCCGTGGCGCCGGTTCTCTACATTGCGGCAACCATCGCCGGACTTATATTCGGCCGCACCGCCGCGCGCGATGCGATCGGCGGCGTGCTGGGCCACATCATGAGCCGCGACAGTGTCGCATTGCTGGAACTGGCCATCCGCAATGCGCGCGGAACGTCCACCGGGATATTCGAAGGCATTGTGGGCCTCGTCACCCTGATCGCGACGGCCTCCGGCGTGTTCGGCGAAATGGAAGACGCGCTCAATGCGATCTGGAAGGCGCCGCGCAAAGGCGCGTTATTGCTCCGGTTGCTGCGGGGCCGGGCCGTGAGCCTCGCGCTGGTGATCAGCCTCGGGCTTCTTCTCGTCTTCACCATGATACTGACCGCAGCTGTCGCTGTGCTGGGACGGTATTTCGACCTGCACACCGCCTATAGCGAGTTCGCCATCGGGATGTTCAATGTCGCGTTTTCTTTCCTGATGACTACGATCCTGTTTGCCGCGATCTACAAAGTGCTTCCCAACAAGGATATCGAATGGCGCGACGTGCTTGCAGGCGCCGTCGGCACGGCACTGCTGTTTCAGATCGGGCAATTCCTTCTCGGCTATTATCTTGAGAGCAGCACGCTCGCGACGCCTTATGGCGCGGCGGGCGGCCTGATCGCACTTCTCATCTGGGTCTATTATTCGGCACAGGTGTTCCTGCTGGGCGCGGAATTCACCAAAGTTTATTCCGAGACCTATGGCAGCATGCGTAACGAAGACAGCGAGACGCAGCACCTGCCTTCGCCTGTCCTCGGCGGCGGCAATTTTCAGATATCGACCTGATCAGCCCGCTTTTGCCTTCAGGCGTTTCTTCGTCCGACAGATAGCGCAAACCCGCCACGGCGGCGGCAATCCGGGGATCGGCCAACGCAATCTGTGTTTGCTCGAACTGCAAATGTAGCCCTCGGTTCTTCAATCAAACCGTCAGAACACGGGGAGGTTCCGGCCTTCAGCTATATTCGTCTGACCGCTATCACTGCTTTTTCGTCTTGCGCTTCTTGGTCTTGCGCTTTGCAGGAACCTTTTTTCCCTTCTTGCGGGCTTCGGAGAGGCCGATGGCGATCGCCTGCTTGCGGCTTTTGACAGTTCCGCCCTTCCCGCCTTTGCCCCGTTTCAACTTGCCTTTCTTGCGTCGATCCATTGCGCGCTCGACATCCGATCCGGCGCTGCGCGAATATCTGGCCATTGATCCCTCACAATCGTTTCCAGCCCGCGATTTGCTCGCGCGGCCACTTGCAATTTTGTAACGCGGAGCGGACGGGATTGTTCACGGGCGCGAGGGCTTTCGCGCGGCCGGCCACGGAACGTATATGCTTGCCGCCCGTTCGCACTGGGGTGTTTTCCATCGACAGGACACGGCATGACCCGGACACCCGGACCGAAGCCCCGCCGAAAAAGCGGGGCGCCCCCGGGCGACGAAAGCCTCGCGTCACCGGTCTGCACGCGTGGTAGAGGAAAGCGATGCGCTCGATCTTCGCAAGGGTGTCTTCAAGACGGGCGATTCGAAGGCGATTGCAACGTCCCTCAAGCGGTCCGCCGAACACAGCCACCGACGCAAGGAGAATCCCTATCGCTCGGCCTTGTCGATGCTCGTTTTCTATATCAACCGTGCCGGCAGGAAATTATCCGCCCGGCACAAACAGAAGCTTGAGCGCGCCAAAACCGAGCTCAGGAAACTTTTCGGTAAAGGCCGACGATCTTTCCGATTTTGCGGTAGGTGAAGATTTCGCCAACTGTTGAAGATCAGGCCAGAAAATGAGCGGCTGCGGCGAAGCAAATGCCTTGAAGTTCGTCCGGCGTCAGACCGCAACCCGCAAGATAATGGCTTGGGTCCGTCTGCATCAGCGAGAACGGATAGTCGGTGCCGAGAAAGATGCGGTCCGGCGCCGTGTGCCGAGCGAGATGCCTCAGGAAATCGCCGTCATAGACATTGCTGTCGTAATAAAGTTCGCGCGCCAGTTCGCTGGGCTTTCGCACGAGCTTGCCCCCATAGGCGTTGGTGAGCGCGAAGCCTTTGTCGAGGCGCCCCAGCATGCTGCCGATCGTGCCGCCGCCGTGGCTGAAGCCCAGCCGCAACTTGGGAAAACGCTCCACCGCGCCGGACAGCAGAATCGATGCGGCAGCCATCCCGGTATCCAGGGGAAATCCGGCGAGCGCGGTGAAGCCGGGATCGGCGCCGATGGCCTTGGTCGCCACAGGATGCAGCGCATGCACGAAGATCGCGAGGCTCAGCGCCTGTGCCGCCTCATAGACCGGATCGAACCGCGCGTCGCCCAATGGCACGCCGTTGATGTTGCTGCCGATCTCGATTCCCGCAAAACCGAATTCGGTCTTGATGCGTTCGAGATAACGCGCCGCCAGTTCCGGCTTTTGCAGCGGCACAAGGCCGAGCCCGCGAAAGCGATCCGGATGCTGCGCAACCATGCGCGCGATCACGGCATTGACATGATCGCACATCGAAAGCGCGTCGACGTCATCGAACCAATAGGAAAGAAGTTCCGGCAATGGCGAGAGTACCTGCACCGCCACGCCGTCGCGATCCATGTCATCGATGCGCCGCGCGACATTCCAGGAGCGCACATCCACGTCGCGGAACGGCTTGCCGTCGATAATCAGGGATGCGGATTGCGGCGTTATTTTGAGGCACGGCCAGCGCGTGTTGCGCTCCGGCGACGGATTGTCGGGAAAGGACTCGGGAATGACGTGGCAATGCACGTCGATGAGCTTGCCGAAATTCGGATTGGCCGTCACAGCAGGCCCGGATATTGCCCGCCATCGAGCAGGATGTTCTGGCCCGTCACATAACCACAATGGACGCTGCACAGGAACGCGCACATGGCCCCGAATTCGGCGGGCTCGCCGAAGCGTTGCGCGGGGATCTGCTCGCGCATCTGGTTGCGGAACTGCTCGTAGTCGATCTTGCGGGCGGACGAGAATTTCTGGTGATTGGAGCGAAGCCGGTCCGTATCGAACTGACCGGGCAACACGTTGTTGACGGTGACGCCGTGGCGCGCCACGTCGCGCGCCAGACCGCCGACAAAGCCGGTCAATCCCGAGCGCGCGCCATTGGAAAGACCCAGAATTCCGACCGGCTGCTTCACCATATGGCTCGTGATGTTCACGATGCGGCCGAAGCGACGCTCGATCATACCGTCGATGGTCGCCTTGATCAGCATGATCGCAGACAACATGTTGGCATCGAGCGCCTTGATCCAGTCCTCGCGCGACCAGCTGCGAAAATCTCCAGGCGGCGGACCGCCCGCATTGTTGATGAGAATGTCGGGTTTCGGGCAGGCCGCCAGCAGCGCCTCGCGGCCCGCATCCGTCGTCACATCGGCCACCACCGGATGAATCGTTCCGCCGGTGTCCGCGGCGATCTCCGCTGCCGCATTCTCCAGCCGGTCTTTGTCGCGCGCGGCAATGAACGTGACGACGCCGTCGCGCGCAAGAGCCGTGGCCGCCCCGCGACCCAATCCTGCGCTGCCGCCGCAGACAATGGCGGTTCGTCCTGCAATGCCGAGATCCATGGTGTGTTCCCTTGTGCTCACAGCATCGTGCTGCCGCCGTTCACGCTGATCACCTGGCCGGTGACGAAGCGCGCTTCGTCGGACGCCAGATAGGATACCATGGAGGCGACTTCGTCTGTTTCCGCAGGCCGGCCCTTTGGAATGATGTCGGTGAATTGGCGGACGAGCGGATTGCCGGCCGCTGCCGCCGCCTTGACCTGAGGCGTATACACCATGCACGGCGCGACCGTGTTGACCGTGATGTCGTAAGCAGCGAACTCGCGCGCCAGCCCCGTTGTCAGCCCGTGCATTCCGCCCTTCGCCGCGTTGTAGGCGGCGTGCTGCCACAAACCGTTGCGCACGGAATCTGCGCCGATATTGACGATGCGGCCGTAGTTCTGCGCAATCATGTGGGGCAATGCTTCGCGGCAGCACCACAGGCATGTCCACAAATTGCGGTCGATCGTGGCGCGCAGCGTTTCCGGCGTGTGCTTCAGGAATTCGCGGATGATGCCGCCGCCCGCATTGTTGACGAGAATGTCGATCCGGCCGAATTCGTTTTTTGCCGCGCCGATAAGTTCGGCCGCCACATCTTCGTGGCTCAGATCGCCGACGAGATGGCGCGTTTCGCCGCCCAACTCGGCGGCGAACACGGCGAGCTGCTCGGCTGCGAGGTCGCCCAGCACCAGCCGCATCCCCTGGTCCGCGAAGCGTCGCGCGATCGCCTGACCGATGGGACTGGCGGCTCCTGTGACAATGGCAACCTGTTTTTCCGCAGTCACGCGGTCGATCCGGTCTGCAACGGTTCGATCGCGCCAATCTTGGCGAAGCGCGGATCGGGAACAGCGCCCCAATAATCGATCGATTCCATTTTGTTGGGCATCAACCGCGGCGCCCGTGCCCCCACTTCGGGAAACTCTTCCATGCCGAAACTGTATTCGAGCGTGATTCCGTCGGGATCGAGGAAATAGAAGAACATGGATTCCGACGGCGGATGGCGGCCCGGACCGAACACGACGGGCACGTCGTTTTTCTTGCAGCGATACATCGCCTTGCCGATGTCGTCGACCTCGGTGACCATGAAATTGACGTGGTGCAGGCCGCGCGCGCCCACGCCGCCGACCCCGAGACTGTGGTGAAACGGGTTGGGAAAGCAGCGCAGGAACGAGACCGCGCCCTCGATGCGATCCGAGACCCGAAAATTGAGCTGCTCGGTCAGGAATTTCTCCGCGGCAGATCGGTCCGCGACATTCAACACGACATGGCCGAGACGCGCGATCCTGGTGTGCGTCGGAACAAACGGCCCATCGGCCTCTGCCATGCCGCAGAAGAACTCGAACACCGCGCCGCTGTTCGGTTCGACGCTGCGGAACGCTTCGGCCACGGCAAGCGCGTCGCATTCCGCCTTGCTCACCTCCACGGTCGGCAAATCGAGCGACGCGAGATGATGCTTTGCCCCGCGCAGGCTCGCGGCATCTTCCATGGCCCAGCCGATCCGCTTCAGACCGGGCTTGGAGGACTCGTGCAGAACGATATCGTGATGGAAGCCGCTGCAACGGAAGAACGCGCGGCCCGCATCGCCCGATTCGACGGGCTGCAGACCGAGCACGTCGCGGTAAAAGCGCCGCGAACGCTCCAGATCGCTCACATTGAGTGCGACATAGCCAAGCCTGTCGTAGCGGATGTCGGCCATGGGAAACTCCTCTGCGCTAGAGAATGATGCTGACGCGGCCCTGCGGACGCAGGCTGCTCATGTCCAGCAATGTCCGCTTGGAAACGATCCTGATGGCGCCGTCGGACGGCTGCAGAACGTAGCGATGATGGCCGAAATAGATGTCGGTGACATCGTTCTTGGAACGGTAGGTCACGAAGGCACAACCTACCGACGTTCCGGTCTTGGCGTTTCCAAGAATGCGCACATTGCTGATGAGACGCAGTCCGTCCGAGCGCGGAAATTCCGAATGCGCGGCATCTTTTTTGAGCCGCTCCACCCGCTGGCAAAGCCGGTGGTAGTCATCCGCGATATAGAACAGCGCGCTCGCCGGGTTCACGTCGTCAGCCGCGCCGGCCGCCGGCACTTCATAGATAGCACCCTTGGCAAACAACGCGATCCAGCCGTCAAGCCGCCATTCGTCGAGCATGGCCGCTTCTTCGTAGAGGAAATCCTCGCAATCGGCGCGCGGAAGAGCAATGCTTGACTGCCGCAGAGCCGCACTCATGACGTAACGGCCTGCGACATCCGTCGATTCCAGCCCCGCCAGAAACACCGCATCTGTTCCTCGTCATCTGTCGCGGGCGCGGCTTTCATCATCCCTTTGGAAATATCGTTCCAGCCGGCCTGCTCGTGATTGCGATAGGAGCGCTGACAGGATTCGAGCGCCTCGACATCGTCAGGCGTTGCAAAACCTCCCGGACCAAGGAACTCGAGAAAATTGTAGAGTCGCCATTTGCGCAAGTCCGCCGACTCGTCCTTCGGCGCCATTGCCCATGCGTTGACGGTCATGAAACCCGGCTCGTCCGGATAGAAGGTTCGAACCGTCAGCGCCATGATGTCGTTGATCACCAGATTAGGAAAGATCACGATGTTGCGGTTGAGATGCGCGATCTGGTGCGCGCGATCCTCGCCGTAGAGTTTCGCCAGGCGCGCGAATTTCGAATCCAGCTCGGCCTTGACGGCGTCGCCCCAGGCCGGAATCCACTGCGCGATCGGCCGGCCCCAGGGCGCGGGATATTCGACAAGAGCGTGACCGTTGCCGAGGTCGACGGCGCGGCTCTGGTTGGTCCCGTTTCCAAACGGCTGGGTCATGCTGCCGACGGTACTGGTGAGGTAATCGAAATAGGTCGAGTGCGTGGTCGCCGCGTGATAGCCGTCGAAGCTGTTTTCCACCAGGAGCTTCCAGTTCGCACGAATACTGTATTCCTGGGTGCCGCCGACGATTTCCATGCTCGCTTCGGTCTGGTCCATCACGACGTCGATGTATCTCTTGGCATCGGCGAGATAATCGGCCAGCGAAATTGCATCGCGATCCAGATTCAGGAAATAGAGGCCGCGATAATTCTCCAGCCTCGGGACGGCGGTCAGGTCCGTGCATTTGTCCTTGCCGAAATCGTCCGGGTAATTGCCGTTGGCGATGCGGGTTGCAAACGTTCCCGTGTTGCTGAACGCCCAGCCATGATAAAAACATTGAAAGCCCAGCGCATTGCCGCGCCTTTCGCGCACGACCGTTGCGCCCCGATGCGGACAGATGTTGAAGAAGGCATGAACGTTCCCGGCCCGGTCGCGATTGAACACGATATCGCGCCCGGCCACGCTGCGGGTGAGGAAATCATTCGCATTCGGGATTTCCGATTCATGGCCGACATAAATCCAGCAGCAGTCGAAGATCGCACGGCGCTCCAGTTCGAGCACGTCTTTGTCGATGAAGGCCCGCCGCGCCACCTTGAAACGATGATTGTCGCGATCCTCGCGAACCCACGGCGTGCCCGCGTTCGATCTCGGCGTCTCGTATCCCATAGCGGCCTCCCTGGCCTGCCGGCGGCGTGTGCATCGGCCCGCAAAAACTCGCACGAAACCAAGACCGACGCAACAATGGTCTAACCATTGGTCAATTGTGAAATCAGGCGCCCCCGGCGGGCCGGCTCCGGCCGCCCAGGCGCGCAATTCTTTGCTGCTGCCGCACCCGTGGCCGGCCGGGAGACGCCGGCTGCGCCGCCTCGTTCAGTTCGGACGAGGCGAGTTGAAGCCGATTGGACGGGCTCTTCTGATGCCGGACCAGATGCGCCTGCAGCCGCATAAAATGTTCGCGTAGAACGCGCGAAGCGCCCTTGGCGTCGCGCTTCAAGAAATGATCGAGGAACCGTTTGCGGACCTGGGCCAAATCGTTCAGCGGGCCGGGCCCGATTAACAGCACGATATGATAGACGATGCGCGACAGCGATTGGCTGATCAGAACCAGCGTCTGGTTGTGCGTCGCCTGGGCCAGCAGTTCGTAAAAGGCGACGTTGTCTTCGATCTTCTGGCCGATCAGGCCGGACTTCGTCAGCTCCTCGACTCGTGCGACATCTGCCGCGATGGCTTTGAAATCCGCCGGCGTCGCCCGCTCGCACGCAAGTCCGACAATCACTTCCTCGATCAGGATGCGCGCTTCGGTGAGATCTTCGATCGTCACGCGACCGAGCGTGATCATATCCTTGAAGGCCCGCGTGAGCGCAGAGCCGCCGTCGAGAATGACTGCCCCGCCCTTGGCGCCTTTGTAGAGGCGCACGAGGCCCGCGATCTCGAGGCTGCGCAACGCTTCGCGCAGGACCGTGCGGCTGACGCCGAACTGAATGGACAATTCGCGCTCAGCCGGAAGCTTGTCTCCCGGTTTCAGCGAGCCCGCAGCAATGCTTTCGCGAATGCGGTCGCAGATCTCCTCGAACAGGCGAGAGGTCTTGACGGCGGCAAAGGCGTGGGGCTGTTGGCGGTTCATGAGTCCCGCACTATAGACGAAGCCCGCATTTCCAAAACCATCATGAGCCGAACGCGCCGTCCTGCCGCATCTGCATGATTTCGGCCTCGCCTACGCCGAGGATGCCAACCAGGACATCGGCGGTATCTTCTCCGGCGCGGGCCACGCGCGGATTCGCCACGCAAGACGTCGCCGAGAACTGGAACGGCGGATTGAGCACGACGAAGTCGCCATCGGCATCTGTGAGTGGCGCAAAGCTGCCGCGCTGCCGAAGATGCTCGTCTTCGAGCATATCGGCGGGCGCAAGATAGCGCGCGAAAGGCAGGCCCGCCGCGACCGTTGCGCGCTCGACATCGTCGGCCGTCTTGTCCGTGGCCCAGCGCGCGAGCTCGGCCTCGATCGTATGTCGGTTGCGGGCGACGCCCTTCAGGCTCCCGAATTCGTCTTTCCATTCGGGGCGACCGATGAGCTCGAACAGCGCGAGATAATTGGGAACCGAGACCAGCGGAATGATCACGTGGCCGTCACGCACGCGGACCGGCGCAAAGCGCCGCGACGCAACCGCTTCGTCCGACTGCGTTTCCTGGAATTGAATGCCGATCAGGCTCATCATCGATTCGATCAGGGTCGCATCGATATAGCTGCCGATACCGTGCCGTTCGCGGTGAACGAGCGAGGTCTGGATCGCACCAAATGCATAAACGGCCGCCGCCACGTCGGCGATCATGATCCCGCTCACAGGCGGTGCTCCCGCACCGCCCTGACCTTGCATGAAGACATGGTCGAAACCGCTGAGCGCGTGAACGACAGGTGCGTAGGCGGCCTGCTTGGCGCGCGGTCCGCTCTGTCCGAAGCCGGAGATCGAGCAATAGATCAGGGTCGTGTTGGCGGCCACGACGCTCGCATAGTCGAGTCCCAGCCGCGCCATCACACCGGGACGATAATTCTCGATGACGACGTCGGCCTTCTCGACCAGCCGGCGGGCGAGCGCCAGGCCGGACGGCGATTTCAAATCGAGCGAAATCGACTTCTTGCCGCAATTGAACTGCGCGAAAACACGACTCATGCCGTCTGCGAGAGGTGGGGCGTGGCGCAGAATGTCGCCGTCGCCCACTGCTTCGACCTTGATCACCTCCGCGCCGCAATCCGCCATCAATCGCGTGCACCAGGGACCCGCGACCAGCGACGTAAAATCCACGACACGGATGCCGTCGAGCGGTCGCAAATTCGGCAGGGCAGCGTTCACGCAGCCGCCTGTTGCGCGAGATCTATCACCCGCGAGCGATGCGCGCGGGAATTGCCGAACAGCTCCGCATTGGCATGGGCCCGCTTCAGATAGAGATGGTTCTTCATCTCCCAGGTGAAGCCGATCGCGCCGAAAATCTGGATGCTGCGATGCGTGCAGTCGACATAGGCGTCTGCTGCAAACGCTTTTGCCATCGCGGCCGCCAGCGAGGCTTGCGGCGCCTCTTCCGACAAGGCCCAGGCGGCATAGAGAACGGCGACATTCGCGCATTCCGCCTGTCCCAGCATGTCGGCCAGCGAATGTTTGATCGCCTGGTATGATCCGATGGGCTTGCCGAATGCGACACGCTCTTTGGCATACTCCGCCGTCATGGATAGTATTTGCTGCGTTCCGGCCGCGCATTCGGCGGCAAGCGCAAAGAGGATTCGGTCCCGCACCCAGGCCCAATCCGCAGGCGTGAGGGGCGCCAGCTCTTCGCCGACACAGCCGTTCAGCCGCACGTCGCAAACCTGCCGCGTCAGGTCTCGCCAGTTCATGATGTCAACGGTGAGGTCGTCGCTTTTCGTATCGACCAGGAAGAATCCGCGACGGCCCGTCTCGGCGTTGTGAGCGTCCACGATCAGCCAATCCGCACCGGCGGCATCGATCGCGAAGGCGCGTGCGCCTTTGAGCAGGAAACCCTGCGCGCTCCGTTCCGCGCCGAGCTCTCGCGAATGATCCGCGACGTCGCCGGCGGCATCGCCAACAGCCAGCGCCAGTCTCGCGGTTCCGGCAGCGACGGCCGGAAGAATGCGTTGTTTTTGTTCTTCGGTTCCGAGCCGGAGCAGCGCCCAGGTTCCGATCAGATTGCCGAGGAACGGGCTGGGCGCGAGCGTGCGTCCCATCTCCCCCAACACCATCGCAACATCGACGCAAGATAACCCGAGGCCGCCATAGGATTCGGGCACCGTGATCCCCGTCCAGCCCATGGCCGCAATCTTTTCCCAGTTCCCGCGATAGTTCGCCTGATCAACACTGGCGCCAGGCTTCAGCAGGGCATCGAGCACAATCTCCTTGTCGAGAAACACGGCAGCAGATTGCTTCAATGCAAGATGGTCCTCGTCCAGCAAGAAGTTCATCTTCGCTCCCTCAGGCGCTTTTCGCGCGGTTGATTTCCGTCCAGGGAAGTTTCGCCGTGGGATCGTTTTCGCGCGGCAGCCCAAGCGTTCGTTCGGCGACGATGTTCTTGAGGATTTCCTGCGTGCCGACACCAAGCGTGACGGCTGGGCTGAACCAGAACGCATAATCCCAATCCGCGAACATGCCCTTGCCGCTTCCGACCTGCGAGGGAAAGGGCTGCTCGCCTGCAATCATGCCGCGCGGCCCCTGCACCTTCTTCGCCATTTCGACGATGTGCTGCCCGTGCGGCGCCGCGAGCATTTTTCGGATGGCGCCTTCGGGACCCGATGGTTTGGCATTCATGCGGTCGCTGAGCGCGCGATAGGCCAAAAGGCGCAGCAACTCGCCTTCGATGAATATCTTGGCGGCTTCATCCCGCACGACGGGATCGGACAAATGTCCCGATACAGCCAATCCATTGACGAGGTCTCGCGCCGAAGGCCCCGCTCCCCAGATCGCGCCCGGCTTGGACAGCGCCACACGCTCGGTCTGCAGTTGGCTGGTCGCAATCCGCCAGCCTTCGCCCTCCTTGCCCAGGAGCCGGTCCGCCGGAACGCGCACGTCATCAAGGAAAACTTCGTTGTATTCGTTCTTGCATCCGGAGAGATCGATGATGGGCCTCACCGTGACGCCGGGGCTTTTCATGTCCATCAGAAACGCAGAGAGGCCTGCATGCTTCGGCGCAGCCGTGTCGGTGCGCGCGATCAGCACGCCGATCTGCGCCTTGTGTGCGAGCGAGGTCCAGGTTTTCTGGCCTTTCACGACGTAGTGGTCGCCATCGCGCCTGGCCGTCGTGCGCAACGCGGCGAGATCCGAACCGCCCGCAGGTTCGCTGAACAGCATGCACCAGATTTCTTCGCAGGCGAGCGCGGGCATCAGAAAGCGCTCGTGTTGCGCATCCGTGCCGTGGGAAAGAAGCGTCTGCGCACAATTGTTGACGGCCACAGGGTTGATCAGGTTGGGCGGCATCACGCCGGCACGGCCCATCTCCTCGTCGATGATGAATTGCAGTTCCGGCTCGGCGGCAACACCCCAGGGCTTCGGCCAGTGCGGCACCGTGTATCCCGCTTCGGCCAGTTGCCGTCCGCTCGGTTTGGGATGCTCGGAGAGCCACTTTCGCACGACGGCGCGGCGCGGATCGTTTTCGGCTGGCAATCGAAAATCCATTGGTCTAACCTTTGATCCATTGCCCCAACTATGGGCGATGTCGGCAAGCTGTCAAGAAGAACGCACGAAGCCTGCGGCAGCCATTGAGGAGATCGCATGACCGAACAGGCAGCACTGCCGGATGACATCGCGCGCCAAATCGCCGATCCTCGCTCCTATGCAGAATGGGACGACCTCCATCGCACGCTGACGACGGTGCGGCGGGATTTTCCGTTCGCGCGCGCGAGCCTGCCGGAATACCGGCCGTTCTGGGTCGCCTCGCGCTATGACAACATCCAGACCGTGGCGCGCCGGAACGACGTATTCCTCAGCGGATTGGGCGGGCTGCAAACAAACGAGGCGCTCAAATTCATGCAGGAATCCGGCGCCGGCACGCAGTTTCGCAGCGTCGTCGCGATGAACGAGCCCGATCACCGGAAATACCGGCTGCTGACGCAAGCCTGGTTTCAGCCCAAGAATTTGAAGCAGATCGAAGAAAGGCTGCGGAAGCTGGCGAAGCAGTACGTGGACAAGCTCGCCGCGACAGGCGGCGAATGCGATTTTGTCAGCGAGATTGCGGTGCACTATCCGCTGATGGTCATCATGTCGATCCTCGGCGTTCCCGACGAGGACGAGCCGTTTATGCTTCGGCTCACCCAGGAATATTTCGGCAGCGAAGACGCGGAGATGAACCGCGCCAAGGCGGCCATGTCCCCTGTCGAAGTCCAGGCGTCGATCTCGAAAGTGGTTGCGGATGCGAATACCTATTTCCGCAAGGTTTCGGAGCAAAGGCGGCGCGAACCGAAGGACGATCTGGCAACTGTGATCGCCAATGCCGAAATTGACGGCACACCGATCAGCGACATCGATGCGATGGGCTATTACATCACGGTCGCGTTCGCCGGGCACGATACGACGTCGTCTTCACTGGCGGGCGCAATCTGGGCGCTGGCCGAGAATCCGGAACAGCTTGCGCTTGTTCAAGCGGATCGTTCGCTAATTCCGCGGCTCGTCGAGGAAGCCGTGCGCTGGACGACCCCCATCCACCAATTCGTGCGCATTGCGGCGTCGGATCACGAAGTGCGCGGCCAAACGGTGAAGAAAGGCGATTGGGTTGTGTTGTGTTTTCCGTCCGGCAATCGCGATGAAACCATATTCGAAGACCCGTTCGCATTTCGCGTCGACCGGCAGTCGAACCGCCAGATCGGCTTCGGCTACGGGGCCCATATGTGCCTCGGCATGCATCTGGCGCGCATGGAAATGGCGGTCTTTTTCGAGGAATTGCTGCCGAGGCTCAAATCCGTGGAACTGGCCGGTACGCCCCGCCGAACTGTCACCAACTTCGTCGGCGGCCCGAAGTCAGTCCCGATTCGCATTAAGATGGCGCCCTGACGCAAATCTCCTGTGCGCAAGCTGCCGCAATTCAGCGAAGCGAGACGGCGTTCAGGCCCGCGAAGAATAGGTGAAAAATCGATTGAACGCGACTCAAGCTATTGAATCAACGGAAGCGCTGCAAAGGTATAGAATGCCCTGCCGAATGATGGAAGCGAGACAATCGTGGGCCGTATCATCTATTTGTCCTGGCATCCCAAAAATGAGATCTCGGGCGGGATCAAAATGCACTATCGCCATGTCGAGATGCTTGCGCGCATGGGTTTCGATGCCTGGGTCAGCGTATCTGAGGGGCACAATGAGTGGTTTGCCTCGGATGCAAGATTGTTCAACGGGCACACCGCGCCGGACGATATCATTGTCTTCCCGGAAGTGCTGAACGGCGTTTTGGGGGAGTTGTCCCGAAAGCCTGCCCAATACTCGAAAGTGCTGCTGTGTCAAAATCAATATTATATGTTCAGCGAGACGATTTCGAAGCATTCACTCGCCGAATTGAATTTTGCAAAGCACCTGACCGTCGGCCGGACCGCCCGGGGATATCTCGAACACGTTTTCGCCCCAAGCAGGTTTGACGTTGTGCCCGTCTTTGTCGATTCCAAGCTTTTCCATCCCAGAGACAAGCAGGCGCGTATCGCCGTCATCCCGCGAAAACTGCCGAACGAGTACCGCATCATCAAATCCATATTTCTGTTGAAATATCCCGCACTTCGCGGCGTTCCATGGGACGTCATTGAACAAAAAAAGGAATCGGAAGTTGCCGAGAGTCTCGGCCGCGCGACCGTGTTCCTGTCGCTCTGTCATCTGGAATGCGCGCCGCTCACGCCTTTGGAAGCGATGGCCTCCGGCTGCGTTGTGGTTGGATTTCACGGCTACGGCGGCCAGGATTACGCCAGCGCGCAGAACGGTCTCTGGCTCCGCCCGGATTTTCTGGAAGAAACAGCCGATGCTCTGGCAGAGGCCCTGGTCGGCACCGAAAGGGGCGATCCGAAATTCGCCGCGATACGGGATGCCGGATTTGCAACGGCGCGGTCCTACTCGGAGACAGGAACCGAGAACGCGCTGCGAGAGGTTTTTTCACAATTGACCCGAGTTTAAACCGTGATGCGCTTCGGGCAGCGTCCGCCGCCGGATGGCGACGGACACTGAAGCATTGCTGCTCCAGACCAAAACGCCGGTACGTTACTGGTTGATGAAGTCCGGCCCGGAATTCGTATCGTTGGTTCCGATCGTCGTGATCTCGTTCGGTCCAGTCAGATCGATTCCGGTGTTCGCCGTCACGTTCAGCACCGCTGCGGTGATCGGACCCGGGCCCGTCACCGAGCCGAGTGTCGATCCGAACGTTACGGTGTTTCCTTCGACCGTACCGTTGATCAGAAGATTTCCGGCAGTCGCCGTCAGAGCGAGATTGCCGGTACCGGCATTGAGCGGTCCCGCAACGGTCAGTGTCTGGTTGTTGGTCAACCCGATATCGCCGAAGCCGGCGTTTGCGAAGGAACCGATTGTCGTGATCAGGTTTGCGCCGTTCAAAGTTGCGCCGCCGACCGAGCTGCCCATCAATGTCCCGGCTTCAATCCTGCCGGCTCCACTTTCGGAAAGCGTTCCGGTGGAGACGAGTGTCAGCGCGCCTATGGGCTCCGAACCAAACGGTGTCGAAATCGTTCCGGTCACGACATCGACGGCTCCGTTGATCGTAAGGCCCTCATTGTCCTTGATCGACACGTTCCCTGTGAGTGTGTTGGTGAATGGACCCAGTCCCGCAATCAGGTTGGCGCCACCGAGCGCTGCGCCACCTGTCGTTGAGCCCGTCAGCAATGCCGCGTCGATCGCACCCGAACCAACTTCGCTGAGCGGGCCTGCCGAATTCAAGGTCACCCTGGCAGCGGACGAGAGCAGATTTTCGATTTCGATTCCGCCCGAGATCGAGGTCAATGATGCGTTGCCCGACGTGGTGACGCCATTGGTGCCCCCGACGGCGTTGACGATGAGAGTGGGGCTGTCAGCAAGATTGATCGATCCCGTATTCGCGGCCAGCGTTCCGATACTGTTGGACGCATCTGTAAGCGCGTAGCTTCCACCCGCGCCAAGCAGATCGAGATCGCTTGCCGTGATGGCCTGGCTTTGCGTGACCGCCCCGGCGCTCGACAAAGTGATCGTCGGCGCGTTTAGCGCTGCATCGATTTCGATGCCGCCCGAGGTGGTCGTCAGGGCGAGATTGCCCGTGCCCGGATTCACCGCACCATCGACTTCGAGCGACTCGCCATCTGTCAGCGCGAAACCTCCGGAACCGGCGTTCGTGAACGCATTCAGAGCGCCAATCTCGTTTGCGCCGTTCAGTGTCGCGCCGCCGATGGCGCTGCCCGTCAGAGATGAGGCCGAAATCGATCCGGAACCGCTTTCCACAAGGGTGCCTGCCGAATTCAAGGTCGCCTGTGCGCCGGTGGTCAATTGAGCTTCGACGGCGATGCCGCCGGATGTCGTGGCCAAAGTCAGATTTCCGGATCCCGCATTGACGGACCCGGTCACGGTCAGCGCTTCGCCGTCCTCCACGACAATGTCGCCTGATGCTGTGTTCGCGAATGCTCCCAGCGTCGCGATTCGGTTCGAACCGTTCAGATTCGCGCCGCCGACGGAACTGCCGGTCAGCGACCCCACGTCGAGCACGCCGGGGCCGGTTTCTCCGATCGTTCCCGACGAGGAGAGGCTCGCCTGCCCGCCGGCGTTCACGGTATTCGCGATGCTGATGCCGCCCGAAGTCGTCATCAGGGCGACGTTGCCCGAACCGGCATTCAGGATGGCGCCGACCGTGAGTGCCTGGCCATCGGTTAGAGCGAATCCGCCGGCGCCGCTATTCGTGAAGGCATCCAGTGTGGCGACCAGATTGGAACCGTTGAGCGTTGCACCACCGCTCGAACTGCCGGTCAGCGAGGCGGCAGTGACAGCGCCGTGTCCGCTTTCCGAGATAGTTCCCACCGATGTCAGCGAGGTCTGGCCACCCGAGGTCAAACTCTTGTCGATCGTGATGCCGCCGACAGTGGTTGCCAGCGACAACGTACCGGACCCGGCGCTCACCGCTCCGCCCACTGTGAGCGCTTCGCCGTCCGTGAGCGCGAAACCACCCGCGCCCGTGTTAGTGAACGCATTCAAGGTTGCGACGAGGTTGGAGTCGCCAAGCGTCGCGCCACCGACGGAACTGCCCGACAAGGATGCAGCCTGGATTGCACCCGTCTCGCCGAGCGTTCCCGCCGAAATCAGCATCGCCGCACCAGTTGTAGAGAGCGTATTGTTGACGTTGATATTTCCCGCCGTCGTGGTCAGGGACAGATTTCCACTACCTGCGTTCACCGCGCCTCCGACGGTGAGCGTTTCGCCATCGGTCAATCCGAAGCCGCCCGTGGACGTATCCGTAAAGGCGGCGAGTGTCGAAACGAGGTTTGTACCGTTGAGAACAGCGCTGCCCACCGACGAGCCTGTCAGCGAGGATGCGCTGATGGCGCCGGAACCGGTCTCGCCGATCGTTCCCGCGGAAATCAATGTGACCTGGTTGCCCGAGGTCAGCTGGTTCTTGAGCGCAATGCCGCCCGACGTCGTCGTCAGCTTTAGATTGCCGGTACCGCTGTTCAGGGCGCCGTTGACCGTGAGCGCTTCGCCGTCTTTCAGGGCGATGCCGCCCGTACCCGTATTCGCGAACGTCCCCAGTGACGCGATCTGGTTGGCGCCGTTGAGGGTGACCGTGCCGGACGAACTGCCGGTGAGCGAGGCGGCCGAGAGGGCGCCAGATCCGCTTTCGATCAACGTGCCCGCAGACGTGAGCGTGGCCTGATTGCCCGCCGTCAGCTGGTTCTTGATTGCGATATTGCCGGACGTCGTCGCGAGCGCCAGATTGCCGGTGCCCGCATTGACTGCGCCATTGACCGTGAGCGCCTCGCCGTCCGTCAGCGCAAAGCCGCCTGCTCCGGAGTTCGTAAATGCGTTGAGCGTGGCGATCTCATTCGCGCCGTTCAGCACCGTCCCGCCGACCGAGCCGCCGTTGAGCGACGCAGAGTCGATGGCGCCCGAGCCGGTTTCCTTCAGCGTGCCGGCTGAATTGAGCGATGCGGCACCAGTCGTCGAGAGTGCATTGGCAATCGCGAGATTGCCGGACGTCGTGGTCAGCGCAAGCGTGCCCGTGCCGGCATTGACGATGCCATTGACTGTGAGCGCCTCGCCATCCTTCAGAGCTATGCCGCCTGCCCCCGTGTTCGTGAACGCCACCAGAGATGCGATCAGATTGGAACCATTGAGTGTGGTCCCTCCGGTCGAACTACCCGTCAGGGACCCCGCGTCGATGGTGCCCGCGCTCTCGCCGATCGTTCCGGTATCGACAAGCGTGGTGCCGTAGTTGCCGGAATTGACCGCTCCGTTGATCGTCAGATTTTCATCGTCGGTCAAAGCGAATGCGCCGCCGGTATTGGTGAACGCGCCGAGAGTCGCAATCTGGTTGGCACCATTGAGCGTCGTCGTGCTGTCGGCACTGCCCGTCAGCGTTGCGGCGCCGATCGCGCCGGACCCGCTCTCCTTGATGGTGCCGTTCACGCCTTCGGTCGCGCTCGCCGACAGATTCACCGTTCCCGTCGTCGTGAGCAATGCCGTGATGAGGAGGTTTCCGCCATCCGTCGTCAACGAAAGGCCGCCGGATCCGGCATTCACTGCGCCGGCCACTGTGAGTGACTCGTCGTCGGTGAATTCAAACCCGCCCACGCCCGTGTTCGTGAAAGCACCGAGTGTCCCGACCTGGTTGCTGCCATTCAGCGTTGCGCCGCCGACCGAAGAACCCGTGAGTGTTCTCGCTTCGACACTGCCCGTGCTTTCCTTGAGCGTAGCGGTATCCGCGAGCGTGACAGTGTTCGCGCCGGCGTTCAGGAAGCCGCTGATTGTCAGGCCTTCATCGTCTGTCAGAGCGAAATTGCCGGCGGCATTGGAGAATGCGCCGAGGCCGGCGATCTGGTTGGCGCCATTGAGCGCGGTCGCACCATCCGCGCTGCCCGTCAGCGACGACGCCGAAATTGCACCAGACCCGTTTTCGATCAGCGTACCGTCCGAATTCAGGATCGCATTGCCACCAGCCGTCAGCTGGTTCCGGATGGCGATATTGCCGGATGTTGTCTTGAGCGCCAAATCTCCCGTGCCGGAATTGACGGCGCCGCTCACCGTCAAAGCTTCGCCGTCGGTCAAGGCGAATCCGCCGGAGCCGGTGTTCGTGAATGCATTGAGCGCGGCGATTTCGTTCGTGCCGTTCAATGTTGTGCCGCCATTCGAGCTGCCGGTCAGCGAACCCGCGTCGATGGTGCCCGTGCTCTCGCCGATCGTTCCGGTATCGACCAGCGTCACGCCGTAGCTGGAGGCATTCAGCGTTCCGCTGATGGCCAGGCCTTCATCGTCGGTCAGTGCGAAATTGCCGCCGGTATTGGAGAATGCACCGAGGCTTGTGATCTGATTGGCACCATTGAGCGTGGTCACGCCCGAGGCGCCGCCCGTCAGCGAGGACGCCGAAATTGCACCCGACCCGCTTTCGACAAGCGTGCCGGACGAGTTCAAAATCGCGTTGCCGCCGGCCGTCAACTGGCTTCGGATCGCGATATTGCCGGAATTCGTTGTGAGCGCCATATCTCCCGTGCCGGAATTAACGGCGCCGTTCACCGTCAAAGCTTCGCCGTCGGTCAAGGCGAATCCGCCGGAGCCGGTGTTGGTGAAGGCATTGAGCGTCGCGACCTGATTGGCGCCGGTCAACGTCGCGCCGCCATTCGAACTGCCGGTCAGCGTTCCTGAATCGATAGTGCCCGTGGATTCACCGATCGTTCCGCTATCGACGAGCGTAACGCCGTAGCTGGAGGCATTCAGCGTTCCACTGATGGTCAGGCCTTCATCGTCGGTCAGCGCGAAATTGCCGCCGGTGTTCGTGAACGCGCCCAGACCTGCGATCTGGTTGGCGCCGTTGAGCGTGGTCGCGCCGACTGAGCTCCCCGTCAGCGACGATGCCGAAATTGCGCCCGACCCGCTTTCGACGAGCGTACCGTCCGAATTCAGGATTGCAGTGCCGCCCGCTGTCAGCTGGCTCTTGATGAGAATATTGCCGGATGTGGTGGTCAGCGAGAGATTCCCCGTGCCGGAATTGACCGCACCGTTCACAGTCAACGCTTCGCCGTCGGTCAACGCGAAACCGCCGGAGCCGGTATTGGTGAAGGCATTAAGCGTCGCGACCTGATTGGCGCCGGTCAACGTCGCGCCGCCATTCGAACTGCCGGTCAGCGTTCCTGAATCGATAGTGCCCGTGGATTCACCGATCGTTCCGCTATCGACGAGCGTTACGCCGTAGCTGGACGCGTTCAGCGTGCCGCTGATGGCCAGGCCTTCATCGTCCGTCAACGCAAAATTGCCGCCGGTATTCGTGAAGGCGCCCAGACCTGCGATCTGGTTGGCACCGTTGAGCGTGGTTGCGCCTGCAGAGCTCCCCGTCAGCGACGATGCCGAAATTGCGCCCGACCCGCTTTCGACAAGCGTGCCGTCCGAATTCAGGATTGCAGTGTCGCCCGCTGTCAGCTGGCTCTTGATGAGAATATTGCCGGATGTGGTGGTCAGCGAGAGATTCCCCGTGCCGGAATTGACCGCACCGTTCACAGTCAACGCTTCGCCGTCGGTCAGCGAAAAACCGCCTGAGCCGGTGTTCGTGAATGCACCGAGCGCGGCGATCTGGTTGGCGCCGTTCAATGTTGTGCCGCCGGTCGAGCTGCCGGTCAGAGACCCGGAGTCGATGGTGCCCGTGCTCTCGCCGATCGTTCCCGTATCGACGAGCGTTACGCCGTAGCTGGACGCATTCAGCGTGCCGCTGATGGTCAGGCCCTCATTGTCCGTCAGTGCGAAATTGCCGCCGGTATTCGTGAAGGCGCCCAGACCTGCGATCTGGTTGGCGCCGTTGAGCGTGGTCGTGCCGACTGCGCTTCCCGTCAGCGACGACGCGGAGATAGCGCCCGACCCGCTTTCGACGAGCGTGCCGTCTGAATTCAGGATTGCAGCGCCGCCCGCTGTCAGCTGGCTCTTGACGGCAATATTGCCGGATGTGGTGGTCAGCGCGAGGTTGCCGGTGCCGGAGTTGACCGCACCGTTCACAGTCAACGCTTCGTCGTCGGTCAACGAAAAACCGCCTGAGCCGGTGTTCGTGAATGCACCGAGCGTGGCGATCTGGTTGGCGCCGTTCAATGTTGTGCCGCCGGTCGAACTGCCGGTCAGAGACCCGGAGTCGATCGTGCCCGTGCTCTCGCCGATCGTGCCTGTATCAACGAGCGTCACGCCGTAGCTGGACGCATTCAGCGTGCCGCTGATGGTCAGGCCTTCATCGTCGGTCAGTGCGAAATTGCCGCCGGTGTTCGTGAAGGCGCCCAGACCTGCGATCTGGTTGGCACCGTTGAGCGTGGTTGCGCCGGTTGCGCTGCCGGACAACGACGAGGCCGAAATTGCGCCCGACCCGCTTTCGACGAGCGTACCGTCCGAATTCAGGATTGCGTTGCCGCCCGCTGTCAGCTGGCTCTTGATGAGAATGTTGCCGGATGTGGTCGTGAGCGCGAGTGTGCCCGTGCCGGAATCGACCGCGCCGTTGACCGTTAATGCTTCCCCGTCGGTTAACCCGAATCCTCCCGAACCGGTGTTCGTGAATGCATTGAGCGTTGCGATCTGATTGCCGCCGGTCAATGTCGCGCCGCCGCTCGAACTGCCGGTCAGCGAACCCGCGTCGATGGTGCCCGTGCTCTCGCCGATCGTTCCGGTATCGACGAGCGTTACGCCGTAGCTGGAGGCATTCAGCGTGCCGCTGATGGTCAGGCCTTCGTCGTCGGTCAGCGTGAAATTGCCGCCGGTATTCGTGAAGCCACCGAGACCTGCAATCTGGTTAGCGCCGTTGAGCGTAGTCACGCCGGTTGCGCTGCCGGACAACGACGACGCATCGATCGCACCCGATCCGCTTTCGCCGAGCACACCGGTATCCGCAAGCGTCACACTCTGCCCGCTGGCATTCAGTGTCCCGGTGATTGTCAGGTTCTCGCCGTCCGTGAGCGCAAAGCTTCCCGAGGTATTGGTGAATGCGCCGAGTGCCGCAATCTCGTTGGCGCCGTTCAGCGTCGTCGCACCGCCGGCGCTGCCGGTCAACGTTCCCGAGTCGATGGTGCCCGAGGATTCGCCGATCGTGCCTGTATCAACGAGTGTAACGCCGTGGCTGGAGACATTCAGCGTTCCGCTGATGGTCAGGCCTTCATCGTCGGTCAAAGCGAAAGCGCCGCCGGTATTGGAGAACGCTGCCAGCGTCGCGATCTGGTTTGCGCCGTTGAGCGTCGTCGCGCTGTCGGCGCTGCCTGTGAGCGTCGCGGCACTAATCGCGCCGGCCCCGCTCTCTTTGATCGTGCCGTTCACGCCTCCCGTTGCGCTCGCCGACAAGTCCGCAGTCCCGGTCGTCGTCAGCGAACCCGTGATGAGGATGTTGCCGCCATCTGTCGGCAGCGTCAGTCCGCCGCTTCCGGCGCCGACCGCGCCGTTGACTGTGAGAGATTCGTCATTGGTCAGCGCGAACCCGCCGGAGCCCGTGTTCGTGAAAGCACCGAGCGCGCCGACGTCGTTGCCGCCCGTCAGTGTCGCAGCGCCGGCCGACGAACCGGTCAGCGTGTTTGCTTCGATCTGTCCATTTCCGGTTTCAGCAATCGTATCTGCCGAATGCAATGCCACCTGATTTCCCGCCGACAGCAGCGATTCGATCGAGATTCCGCCCGATGTGGTCGTGAGCGACAGGTTCCCGGATCCCGAAACGACTTCATCGGAAACAATCAGCGCCTGGGTGTTGTTCAGGTTGAAGCCACCGGAATTGATGTTCGAATAGCCGTTCAGCGTCGTGACCTCATTGGCGCCATTCAAGGTCGTGCCGCCGGACGAGCTGCCTTCCAGGACACCGGCATCGATCGCACCGGCGCCGCTTTCACTGACCGTTCCACTCGAATTGAAGTCGACAAAGCTGCCCGACAACAGGTTCTGGACCGCGATATTTCCCGCGGTTGTCGACAGAACGAGGGTGTTGGTTGTGTCGATGGCGTCGGAAACCGTCAAATTTCCGCCGGCAATAATCAATATGGCTTGCGACACGTTCACGCCCTGATCGACCGTGAAGCTTCCCGACGCATTTACGGCAAGGGTGTCGTCGATATTTCCGAGAACGCCGTTGATCGTTGTCTGGGCAGGACCAAAAAGGGTGCCGAATGTGGCTCCGAGATTCGCGCCCAGAGCGGCAAGCGAACTGCCCGATGTCGACGCAATCAGTTCTCCGCCGAAAATGTCGAGATTGCCGACGGAACCCGTCGCATCGCTGTAGCCGATTCCGTCGCCGGTGACGCTTGCGGCCACGCCGGTCGATGCGATCGCGCCAGGCGCGAGGAGATCGTAATAGTAGCCGCTGGTATAACTCGACGTCGTCCCGAGCTCGCTTCCACCGGAAATGATATTGACGGACGCTCCGCCCACCGGCGTGAATCCCGCGTCGCTGTAAACATATCCGGAGACGACTTCGGGGGTCCCGCTGAACTGCCAGGACAAATAGGGGAAGCTTGAGTCGGCGACGATGTTCCACACCGTGGGATCGAAGCCCGCCGGCAATGCCGCTTGCAATTCCGTGGTGGTGTCCGCCGTGATGCCCGATGACGAACCGGAGCCTGTCGACTGATAAATATTGCTCGTGTCGGTGTCCCAGTAGGAATTGGTGACCGTGCCGCCTGCCTGCTCTCCGATCAACCCACCGACGGTTCCGCCGCCGGTAATCGAGCCCAGCGAATAAGTCTGATCGATCGTACCGAGATTGATGCCGACGAGGCCGCCGCCCATCGCATTTCCCGAACCGAGAAGGATCGCTCCTGTCGCATAAGACTGCTCGATCGACCCCGCGACCTGATTGTCGCCTACGAGACCGCCGACAGACGACGCGCCCGTGCTGTTGTCGAGGACGAGATCCGTCGCGAAGGATTGCGAGATCGTGCCGCCATTCGTGCCCACGATGCCGCCAAGTAGATAGGCCGAATTGTCCGCGTCCGAGACGACTCCCGAGACTGAGACGTGGGACAAAAGCCCGTAATTCTCGCCGACGAGACCACCGATATCGGCTTCGTTGACGCCGCCGGTAACCGAGACGTTCGTCAACGCTACATCTTCCACGCTTCCCGATGCGGCAACCACTCCGAACAACCCGACTTCCAAATTGGTTGAATCGAGGATCGTCAGGCCGCCGATCGTGTGACCTTCGCCGTTGAATGTACCGCTGAAATTTGCCGCGCCATTGCCGCCAATGGCAATAAAGCCCCCGCCGCCCCAGACATCGCCACCAGTCGACGCACTCGCGTCGATGTTGTTGGCGAGCGTGTAGCTTGCGGCAGGATCGAGCTCCATCAGCTGCAGCTGATGCGCATTCGTGATCGTCGTGGAATATTCGTCGAGCAGCAGCGGCGTCGTGCCGCCGAGCCCCCCCTCACCGAAATTGTTCAGCGAACCATCGACATCGACGATCACCCAGCCGCTTGCGCCACCGGTGGTTCCGAAGGTCCAACCGGTGAAGTTGCCGCTATATTGCATGTTGTCGAATGACAACCCGCCGCCTTGCGCGATGGCCGTGCCGCCGCCGACGCCCTGGCCGTTCGCGGTGTTGTTGTAATAGACCGCCGTCGTGGCGCCGAGAGTACCGGAACTGTTGTAGCCCGCGATGCCGCCGGAGGAAGCACCGCTGACGGCGCCGACCTCGTAGGATTCGTCGATTGAGCCGGTGCTGAAGTTGTAGCCCGTAAGACCACCGACATCAGAATTGCCGGTAACGGCGCCTGTCTCGTAGGAGTCGACAACCGATCCGACATTGATTCCCGTCAGGCCGCCGACGCTGTTGTGTCCCGTGACCGAACCTGACGCATAGGATTCCGAGATCGCGCCATCGTTCCAGCCGACCAACCCGCCCACGGCGTTTGTGCTGGAGCCTGTGACAGAGCCGGACGCGTAACTGCCTGTGATCAAGCCGCCGGCGATAACGCCGACCAGGCCGCCGATCTCTTGGCCGCTGCCGCTGCCGATGACCGCGCCGGTGTTGTACGAATTGATGATGATCGCGGCAGAGCCGGATCCCACCAGCCCGCCGACTTCGCTGTTGCCGGTGACGGAACCGCCCACCAGTCCCACACTGGTGATCGTGCCGCTCGCATTGCCGAACAGGCCGATATCGCTGGCACTCGGAAGATAGATCGTGAGATTGGAGATCGTGTTGCCGTTGCCCGAGAATGATCCGCTGAACGGTGTCGTCGAATTGCCGACCGGCATGAAGCCCTGCGCGACCCACACATCGCCGCCCGAAGTGCCGCTCGCATTGATGCTTGTTGCAAGCGAATAGCTTGCGGTCGGATCGAGCGCCATCAACTGCAACTGATGAGCGTTGGTGATGGTCGTGGAATATTCGTTGATCAGCATCGGTGTCGTGCCGCCGGCCGCACCGCCCGCATTATTGAGCGATCCATCCGTATCGACGATCACCCAGACCTGGTCGGAATTGAGTCCGCCGAATTCCCAACCGCTGAAGTTCGCGGAATTCGTCATCTGCGTGGCGGTCAGCCCGCCGACGCCGCTGTCGTTTGTAATATTGCCGGCACCCTGCGCCGCATTGCTGATGCCGCTTGTCGTCGTGTCCCAGTAGTCCGATCCGAGGCCGACGCCGCCCTCGCTGCCATCGAAGCCGACGAAGCCGCCGATTGAGCTTCCGTGAGAAGCCGTGACCGCACCGCGCGAATAGGATTCATAGACCTGGGAGTTGCTGTCGAGGTAGCCGGCAAACCCACCCGCGCCACTGTCGGTGCCGCCGGTCACAGACCCGGTCGAATAGGCGTCTTCGATATAGCCGTCATTCTCGCCGATGAATCCGCCGACGACATTCTGAGACGCGCCGGTGACGGAGCCTGAGGCGTAAGAATAGGTAATCGAACTTTGGTTCGATTGATAATTCTGCGAGTTGCCGACCAGTCCGCCGGCGTCGCTGCTGGTCCCCGCCGCGACGGCGCCCGTCGCATAGGAATCGGTGATCGATGCTTCATAATTATATCCGACGAGACCGCCAACATCCGCGTTCGGTCCGCCGGTCACTGCGCCGGTGGCGTAGGAGCCGGTGATGGTCCCGCTCCAGTTGTAGCCGGCCAGTCCGCCGACATAGCCGCCGTTGCTTAGCTGACCATTGACGGTGCCCGTCGCGTAGGAGCCGGTGATTGTGTTGCTCTGGTTCCAGCCGATCAAGCCGCCGATAAACAGGCTGCCGTTACTCGCAAGGCTCGTGGTCGTACCCGTCGCATAGGATGCATTGATCGTGCCGCCATACGCCTCACCAACCAGGCCGCCGATCTCTGCGTCTTCGCCGGCAACTGCGCCCGTCGCAAAAGAACTGTTGATCGTGGAGTCGAACCCCTCGCCGAGCAGACCGCCAACAGCATCGAAGCCCTCCGCCGTAACAGTGTCTGACGTGTTGGAGTTGCCGATCGTCGAATACACGGCGTAACCGACAAGGCCGCCGACATAGCCGAAACTCGAATCCGTTCCGACGACCGAGCCCGTGGCGTAGGAATTGCTGACGGTACCACTATAGCTTTGGCCGATCAGCGCTCCGACATTCGTGCCGGAGCCTGTCACGGATGCATTCAGCAGCCCCACATTTTCGATCGTGCCCGAGACGTAGCCGAACAGTCCGACATTGGCGTTGGTTGTGTCGTCTATGGTCAGGCCGCTGATCGTGTGGCCAGCACCGTCGAACGTGCCGCTGTAAGTTGCTGCCGCATTGCCGCCGACGGCGACGAAACCCGCGGTGCCCCACACATCGCCGCCGGCCGTGCCGCTCGCATTGATGTTGTTCGCCAGCGTATAGTTCGCGGTGGGTTCGAGCTCCATCAGCTGCAACTGATGGGCATTCGTGACAGTTGTGGAATATTCGCTGAGCAGCATCGGCGTTGTGCCGCCTGCGGCGCCGCCCGCATTGTTGAGCGATCCGTCGACATCGACGATCACCCAGTTCGCCCCGGAATTGAGGCCGCCGAATGTCCAGCCCGAAAAATTCGCGGAATTCGCCATCCCGGCCGCGTCGAGCCCCGTAATGCCGCTGTCGTTTGCGAGGTTGCCCGCGCCCTGCGTCGTGTCGGTGACGCCGCTCGACGTTGTATCCCAATAGGAAGTCGTGATGCCGCCGGAGCTTTGATCGGTCCCGACAAACCCGCCCACATAGCTCAGTCCGACGACGCTTCCGACGGAATAGGCATTCGCGATGGTGCTGCCGCTTTCGTTCAGGCCGGCGAACCCGCCGACGGCGATGCTCTCGCTTCCGCCCGTCACAGACCCCATCGCATAGGAGTAGGAAATCGAAGCACCGTTTTCACCGACAAATCCGCCGAGATCGTCCGCGCCGCTGACCGCAGACGTAGAATAGTCGTCGCTGATCGAGCCGGCGCTGTTGTTGCCGACAAACCCGCCAAGATAAGAATTTCCGCCGACAGGGCCGGTGGAGTAGGAACCCGTGATCGTGCCGGTATTTATCCCGACGAAACCGCCCGCATAGAAACCGTTGGCTTCCACCGAAGACGCAGCGTAGGACGCAGTGATGGAGTCGGAATTATCTCCGACGAGCCCGCCCTCATTGCCGGGACCGGAGACCGAACCCGTCGCGTAAGAGGATGTGATCGTGCTCTCATTGTAGCCGACGAGTCCGCCGATATAGCTTCCGGCACCTCCCGAAACGGTCTCGTTGGCGCTGGACCCGGAGAGGGGGCCTTTGTTGTCACCGATCAGTCCACCGACATAGCTGCCGGCAGAAAGCTCAGTCACCGTACCTGTCGCGGAGGATTCATATATCGCTCCGCTGCTGGTGCTGTATCCGACCAAACCGCCGACACTGCTGCCCGCGCCGCCGGTCACCGTTCCCGTCACAAAGGATGCTTCGATCTTGCCGTTGTTGGTGCCCGCGAGAGCGCCGACGTCGCTGTTCGATCCACTTCCTCGAACATCGGCATTGACGAGGCCGAGGTCGCGGACGGTTGCGCTCGATCCGATATTGTTGAACAGGCCAACGGAGCCGGAGGTAGATTGGTTGACCGAGAGGTTGGAAATCGTATTGCCGAGGCCTTCGAGAGTCCCGCCAAACTGTGTGCCGATCGGAGACGTACTGTAAGTACCGTCGTCGCTCGCGTTGTAGGAATTGGCCAGCGCGTAATTGTTGTAGGCATTCGCGGAAATATCGCCGGCAAGCTGACTTACGCTGTTTGCGAGCCCAAACGATTGACCGTTGATGGTCAGCGAACCTTGCGTGTTCCCGCTCACCACATCCGTGTAGGCGACATTGCCGCCATTGAAGAAATAGCTCCCGCCGGAACCGCCGGCGTAGTTGGTCGTGAGCACGAGTTTGCCCGCGCCGGCAATCGTAATCGGCGCATCGATATTGATCGAATGATAGGCCTCGAGCGTCAGCGTGGCGCCGGTGTTCCAGTCAAGCGCGCTCTGGATGTTGATGTTGCCTTGGCCGGCGACCGCATTTCCGGGGCCGCTGGTGGTGCTGGAGGTCGTCTGAAGAACGACATTCGTGTCGCCATTCAGCGTGCCGTCGATGCTCGTTGCTGCCGCAGAATCGACATCGAGGTCGTCGGGATCGAGCAGCCACGATCCTGCCGCCCCATGCGCGGCGCCGGCGTCGATATGCGAACCGGCAAACGATAATGTGTGCCCCGATGTTTCGATCGTCCCGCCGCTGCCGCTGGAAGCTCCGCCGCGCGCCGATGCTACACCCGCAAAGCTGGTATCGTTCGAGACGACGGAAATGCTGCCGCCATTGCCGAACTGGATCGCAGAGGCATTGATGGTGCTTGAGTTGTCGACACTGGCGGCCGCCTCGTTCCAGCCGCCGATCGTGACGGCGCCGCCGCCGTTTGCGCCGGACGCGTTAAGATTCGCGCCCTGAACATTGATCCGTCCGCCGTCACCCGCGTCGAGCACGATCATGCCGCCGATATTCTGGACGCCCTGCGCCTGAATGATTCCACCGGCGTTGACGACGCCTTCCGCGAACCCTTCCGCCGAGCGCGCCGTCATCGAGACGTTTGCACCCGAGAGCATGCCCATATTCGCCGCGGTCGCATGGCCGTTCACGCTTCCCTGCGCCGCGAACGACACGAGACCGTCGCCGGCAAAGTCCACGGTGAACTGATTGGCCGCGCCGAGTGCAACCGTGCCGAGCCTGGCCTGCACGGTGCCATTGTTGGTGACATTGGGGGCCACCAGCGCGACGGTGCCATTAGTGCCGACGGTAATGACGCCATTGTTGACGATCGCGGCATTCTGCTTGCCGGCCTTCGTGAACTTGCCGGAAAGAAGATCCGAATCTGAGCCGTCCGTCGAAGTGGCGATCAGCGACCCGACATTCACCTGGGAATTCTTGCCGAACAGAATGCCGTTGCCGTTGATCAGAACCACGCGGCCGTTCGCATCGAGCGTGCCCAGAACCTGACTGGCGCTTGCGCCGCCGATACGGTTGACGGCGATGGCGGACGCATTGGGTTGGACGAATTGCGTGGTCTGCCCGGCGCCGACGTTGAAGCTCGACCAATTGATGACGACATCCTCGCTCGTCTGGTCGACTTTTGTGACATTCGTCGAGGACGTGGCGATGGATGCGGAACCGGTGGAGACGGTACCGTCTTTCGGATTGGCCCAAGCCGGCACCGTCAGCGCCGGAAACGCGAGGAACAGCCCCGCGCCCACGCCCGTAACCAGGAGTTTTGACCAGCGAAACGAAGCGGACGACTTCAAATCGGCACGAAAACGCGCTGCAGTATGTTTGGACATGTCGCTCCGGCGTGGCTGGGCATCCCGGAAGGGTGGAGGGACGGCGGGACGCCTGGAAAATCAGAATAAGCCGCCATCCCCCCGAATAGCGGCCTGATGTTTAACAAAACACACATTATATCCTAAGCAGCGCGCAGTTTCGGCCGCAAGGGGAACGATCAGATACGCGCTACCCCGCCACAAGAATCCTCAGCCAATCGTCTGAAAACCGACAAATTGGTTCTCAATCGCAACCTTTCGCGATCGCGCTCGCCGATAGCGCGGCCAGGTTGCATCAGCGGCCAAATCGTGCGGCAAGCAAGCGCCGGCCAACGCGCGTCCGCCAACGCCTCGCATTATGCGGCCTCGAAGCAAACCCGCCGGCGCCTGTGGAGAACTCGTGGAAAACGCCTTCGGCGAGTACTAAGCCATTGATTCAAGAAGATATTGGCATCCCTTCACACGAGAGGGGGCACGGGTTCAATCCCTGTCGAGCCTACCAATTTCCGGGGATTCTGCGGGCTTCTAAAGTCGGCCGATCAAATCCATCAGCCACGCATGGGAGCTGCTTCGAACAGAGGCCGGATTGGATGACCGAGTGACGCCCTACTCCATTCGCCACGGCATCGCTCGCGAGATGCGCAAACGCAAAGTGCCCAAGGTGCAGATCAGTATCTTCCTTGGTCGTCTGCCAAAAGATTCCGACGCCACAACCTCGATCTAAGCGCCCTATGAGCCTGACTATTGCACCGAAGCCGTTGCGGCCATCGAAAGTGTCATGGTCGAAGTCCGCAAACACCTGAAGCGCGCCAACATCGACCAGCCTGTTCTCGACGTTGCGGCGTTGGCAAAATCCATTACCAGCAAGACCAAAGCGGGCATTGGCGACACGAAGCGCGAGGAGGTTCGCTTCCTCATTCTCTCCGGCTTGCCCCATGCCGAGCTCGTCAAACGTAGCGGTGTTTCGAGTGGGACGGTGAGCCTGATCCGCAGCGAAATGCGCGAGGTGATTCCGCTCTATCGCAACTCCGAGTCAGGTCTTAGCGTCGCTTTCGCGTACCTCTCCGCCGAAAGTTCAGATGTCGACAACTCGCGAGCCCTTGAAAAGATTGGTGGGCCCGGCAGGACTCGAACCTGCGACCAGACCGTTATGAGCGGCCAGCTCTAACCAACTGAGCTACGGGCCCGTTCGGGGCCGGCCTTCCTATCAGGATTTTCGGGCGGCAAGAATCCCTCATTGTCGCAAGTCTGCGGGTTCCGGCCGCGTTTGGCCGCCAGTCCGCCCAAGTTTCGCCGCAGCGCCCGCCCAACTTCCGGCCACCCTACCGGGAGTATCGATCGATGAAACGCAATTTTTCGCGCGCCGCGGCGCTGGCCTTGGGCACAGGTCTGTTCGCTCTCATCGCCCTGCCCGGCGCCTCAATGGCCGATGAAACCCCGCCGCCGCGCACGATGACGGTCTCCGGCCAGGGCGAGGTCAAGGCCGCACCCGATGAGGCGGTGCTTTCGGCGGGCGTCGTCACCCAGGCGCGCAGTGCGGCCGCGGCCCTCGCCGCCAACAGCCGCGCGATGAACGGCGTGTTCGATGCGCTGAAACGGATCGGCATCCCCGACAAATCGGTCCAGACCTCTGACTTTTCCGTGACGGCGCAATACCAGACGGACCAGCACGGCAACACCACCCAGAAGATCATCGGTTATCAGGTTTCGAACAACGTCACGGTCATTGTCGACGATCTCGGCAAGCTCGGCTCCGCCATCGATGCGCTGGTCACCTCCGGCGCAAATTCGATGGGTGGAATCGCTTTCACCATCCGCGATCCGAAGCCCTTGCTCACCGAAGCGCGAGCCGAGGCCGTGAAGGACGCGCTGCAACGCGCGAACACTTACGCGAGCGCCGCCGGCCTGACGCTCGGCCCGATCACCTCGATCGGCGAGAATGGCGATGTGACGCCGCGACCGATGATGAGAAAGATGATGACGATGTCGGCGGCGAACGATTCGGTAACGCCCGTCGCCGCCGGGGAAGACAGCATCACCGCCGGCGTCTCGATCACCTTCGAAATCCGGTAAGCGTCACTTCCAATCCTGGATCACCCGCATATAGAAACCAACTGCGGGGCCGATGTCGCGGATGGCTAGGCGCTCATTTGTGCCGTGGATCATGTGCAGGTCGTCGGGGGCGAAGTGAAACGGATCGAGCCTGAGCACATCGTCGGCGATTCCGAGATAGTGCCGCGAATCCGTGGCGCCCGTGGTGATGTCCGGCGCTACGGGAATGCCGTTGAACGAGCGCTGAATCTCTTCCGTCAGGAAGGTATAGGCGCGGCCATGGATGTCGGCGACCTTCGACGCCTCGGATGGCGATTCTTTCGATTCGATCACATCGACCTTCGGATCGTCGATTGCCTTGCGCACATGGGCGATCGCGCTCTCGATCGTGTCGCGCGGATGCAGCCGGAAATTGATCGTCGCGCGGGCTTCGGGCGGAATCACATTGTCTTTGATGCCCGCCGCGAGAATCGTCGGCGCGATGGTCGTGTGCAGACGCGCGGCCAGTTCGGGCTGGGTTTCCATCACGCGGTCCATGATCGGCCCGGTCAGCCAGAGATTGGCGAGCAGCATGCGCTGCGGGAACGGGACGAATGGCGCGATCGCTTCGTATTTCTCGCGTTGAATATCGTCGAGGCCCGATGCGAAGGGATGATCGACCACGCTGAGAACCGCTTGCGCGAGGCGCACCACGGCCATGTCGTGGGTCGGCCGCGAAGAATGGCCGCCTTCGCCATGGGCGACGAGTTCAAGCGTGAGATACCCCTTCTCGGCGATGGAGACCGATGCCATCGGACGCAGCACGCCCGGAAACGGCTCGTCGAGAATCATGCCGCCTTCGTCGAGTACCCAGGCGAAATGCACGCCACGTTGCGCAAGCGTGGCCGCGATGACGCCATTGCCCCCTGCGCCGCCCACTTCTTCGTCTTGTCCCGCTGCGACCATGACCGTGCGCGTCGGCGTGAAGCCCGTGGATGCGAGCCGCTCGGCCGCCTCCAGGATCATGATCAGGCAGCCTTTGTCGTCGACCGCGCCGCGTCCCCACACATAGCCGCCGGAAATGTCGCCGGAGAACGGAGGATGCGACCAATCCTTTTCCGTGCCCGGCACGACCGGCACCACGTCCATATGCGCCATCAGAAGGACTGGCGGCAGGTTCGGGTTCTGGCCCTTCCATGTGAACAGAAGGCTCTTGCCGATCACTTCGCGCTTCGCGACACGATGAAAATTCGGATAGGTCTTTGCAAGCCAATTGCGCATCGCATCGAGCGCCGCGTTCTTTTCGTCTTCGTGAGCGCCGCCGCCATAGGAAATGGTCTTGAACCGAACAGCCTGCGCCAGATGCTGCGCGACACCGATCGCATTGACGGCGATGGGTGCTCCGGCAGGCGCCGCGGCGGGCGGCCGCGCCAGCATCATCGTGCGTGCGATCACGATGGCGAGAACGACCACGATAATGCCGACAACGCCCAGGCCGGCGAGAAGGACGCGTTTCATGGTTTTCCCCAGGCAATCGGCCGCGATCCGGGCGGCCGGAATCGGCAATCGGCAATACTATAGGCTGAAGTCTGTAGGCGAAAATGGGCTTCAAAGCCACACGGCCGGCTCATCGGATTTGTGCGCTTTGGCGTTCGGCGTGATCTGCGCCATCGACATGCCGGCCATTCAAAATTAAGGAAGAAAGCCCCATCTGGATGGAATGCCGGGCGGTCCGGAAGAGTCCTGCGCCCGAAGGAAGAAACGAATGTCCGTCAATCCCCTGCTGGAAAACTGGTCGACGCCGCACGAGGCGCCACCCTTCGACCGTATCCGGCCCGAACATTTCCGCGCGGCATACGATCGCGCGCTGATCCTACACCGCGCCGAAATCGCACAGATCGCAGCCAGCGGCGAACCGGCCTCGTTCGACAATACGATCGCTGCGCTCGAGCGCAGCGGGAAGCTGCTGATGCGGGTGGAAAGCGTGTTCTCGAATCTGGCAAGCGCGGATACCAACGATGAACTGCAGGAAATCGAGCGCGAGCTCGCACCGGTCCTCGCGCGGCACTGGAACGAAATTTATCTCGATGCCGGTCTGTTTGCGCGTATCGACGATCTGTTCGCGCGGCCGGAGGCCCTCGGTCTCGATACGGAAGAAATGCGCGTGCTGGAACGCATCCATCTCGATTTCGTGCGGGCGGGCGCGAAGCTGGCCGCGAACGACAAGGCCGAGCTATCGAAGCTGACCGAAGAGCTGGCGGGTCTCGGCGTGCAATTCGGCCAGAACGTGCTCGCCGATGAGCAGAACTACATATTGTCGCTGACACGCGACGATCTCGCGGGCCTGCCCGAGTCGGCCATCGCCGCGGCGCGCGAGACCGCCACCGAGCGCGGTCTTGAAGGTTATGCGGTGACCACGTCGCGGTCCAGCGCGGAGCCCTTCCTGCAATTCGCCGAGCGCCGCGATTTGCGCGAGAAAGTGTTCAAGGCGTGGACGGCGCGCGGCGACAACGGCAATGCGTATGACAACAATGCGCTCATCGCCGAGACCGCGAAGCTGCGCGTGCGGCGCGCGCAATTGATGGGTTATCCGACGTTTGCCCATTTCCGTCTCGCCGACACGATGGCGAAGACGCCGGAGACTGCCCGCAAGTTGCTCGACAAAGTATGGGGTCCGGCGCGCGCACGCGCGATGGAAGAGCGCAACGCGCTTCAGGCGCTCGTCGCGGAGGAAGGCGGCAATTTCACGCTGGCGGCGTGGGATTGGCGGTTCTACGCCGAGAAGCTGCGCAAGGCGCGCTACGATCTCGACGAAGGCGAAATCCAGCCCTACCTGCAACTGTCGAAGATGATCGAGGCGGCGTTCTACACCGCGCATCTTCTGTTCGGCCTCGATTTTGCCGAACGCCACGATGTTCCTGTTTATCATTCCGACGTGCGCGTGTGGGACGTCACCCGCAAAGGCGCGCATGTGGGATTGTTCTACGGCGATTATTTCGCGCGACCCTCCAAGCGCGGCGGTGCGTGGATGAGTTCGTTCCGCGACCAGGAGCGGCTTGACGGCGACGTGACGCCCCTGATCGTCAATGTGTGCAATTTCCCGAAGGCCGCACCCGGCGAACCCGCTCTGCTGAGTTTCGATGAGGCGCGCACCCTGTTTCACGAATTCGGACATGCGCTGCACGGCTTGCTGTCGAATGTCCGCTTCCCGCGGCTTTCGGGGACGAATGTCGCGCGCGATTTCGTCGAATTGCCATCGCAGATCTTCGAACATTGGCTGGAAGAGCCCGCGATCCTGGAACGTTTCGCCGTGCACGCCGCGACGGACCAGCCGATGCCCAAGGCGCTCTTGGAAAAGCTTGTCGCCGCGCGCAACTTCAACCAGGGCTTCCACACCGTCGAGTTCCTGGCGTCCGCCTTTGTCGACCTCGATTTTCACGCGCTGTCGAACGCGGAAAACGTGGATGCGCATGAGTTTGAGCGCGCCGCACTCGCGCGGATCGGCATGCCGGACGAAATCGCGATGCGCCACAGAAGCGCGCATTTCCAGCATGTCTTTGCGGGCGACGGCTATTCGGCGGGCTATTACAGCTATCTGTGGTCGGAGGTGCTGGATGCCGACGGGTTCAAGGCCTTCAAGGAAACGGGTGACGCGTTCGACCCGGCAACCGCACAAAGGCTCTATGAGTTTGTATACTCTGCAGGAGGGACCCGAGATTTCGCCGAGGCCTACCGTCTGTTTCGCGGGCGTGAACCGGGGATCGACGCATTGCTGGAGGGTCGCGGCCTGAAGGCGGCGTGAGAGTGGACATAGCGAGCATGATTCCCGGAAAAATTTTCATTCTCGCGGCAGCGCTGGCGGCCATGGCTGTGATGCCTGCATTGGCCGCGACCGCACCGCGCATCACGAGCGTTTCGTCCATCGATCAGCTCTGGGTTCCGGACCGTCCGTTCGACGAGAGCAGCGACGCCGATGCGGCGGTCGATGCGGCCTTCGCGCAGGCTCGTGCCGAGCACAAGCTCGTGTTGATCAATCTGGGCGCGAATTGGTGCGCGGATTGCCGAATCCTGGCCGGCGTCATGGCGCTGCACGATCTCAAGCCTTTCGTGGAATCGCATTATGTCGTTGTCGATGTCGATGTGGGACGGATCAACCGCAATCTTCAAATTCCCGCGCGCTTCGGGCTCACCGGGCGGCCGGAGGCCGTACCCTGCATTCTGGTCGTCGATCCCAATGGCCAGCTGCTCGATCGCGACCACACGGAAGCGCTGGAAAACATGCGCGCATTGACGCCGCAGGCCGTAGCCGACTGGCTCGCGCAATGGCTGGATTAAGCCGTCATCAGTCCGGCGAGACGACCTTGTCGATCACCTGAATAACGCCGTTCGACTGATAAATGTCGTAGATCGCGATATCGGCGACATTACCCTTCTGGTCCATCAGCGCGATGTTGGTGGGACCGTTGAGCGTCGCGACCAGCAGCCCGCCTTCGAGCGTGACGAGCTTCGCCTCTCCGCCATTCTCGTTGATCAGCTTGAGAAGCGCCTGCGAATCGTAGCGACCCTTGACGACGAGATAGCCCACCGATTTCGCAGCCGCGGCGCGATTCTGGAGCAACGACGCCACCATTCCATGCGGCAATGCCGCGTAAGCCTCGTTCGTCGGCGCGAAGACGGTGTATGGACCCTTCCCCTTTAGCGTGTCGGCAAGCCCGGCCGCGCGCAATTCGGCCACCAGAGTCGAATGCACGGGGGATTTCGTGGCGTTGTCATAAATGTCGATGCTGGGAAGCAGCGCCTGCCCCTGGATCATCGGATTGGAGACATCGCCAATCATATTCGGATCCGCCTTCGGTCCGACATTGGTGACGGCGCCGGCGCCCGCTCCAATGAAGAGTGCGGTCACCGCCGCTGCAATTGCCATGTGCTGCATGTTCGAACCTTGTGGGCTGGGGAAAAGCCAACACGCCAGCCTCAGAGGTAATGATTGCTGACATATCCGGTTCCATTCTTTCCCGTAGGGTTCGCGATTCTTTCGTTGACAGAGGCCGTTCGGCACCGCTCCCATCGGGATGGGCAACGCGGGACCGGGATATGGCAGACAGCACAATCCATTTCACGGCGGCAACACACGCGGTGGCGATTCTCGAGATCGACAATCCGCCGACCAATGCGCTCGGAAGCGCCGTGCGCACGGTCTTTCTGGGCAGGCTGGACGCGCTGGAGCGCGACGGCGCCATCCGCGCTGTGATCGTAACCGGCAAGGGCCGCACCTTTTGCAGCGGCGACGATCTGAAGGAGCGTGGAGCGGCGCTCAAATCCGGTGCGCGCGATACCACCGCGAGCTTCGCGCAGCTTCTGGATCGGCTGGAGAATTTTCGCCTGCCCATCATCGCGGCGGTCAATGGCTGGGCCGCCGGCGGCGGTCTCGAACTGGCTTTAACTTGTGACATAAGGCTGGCGGCGACCGAGGCTCAATTCGTGTGCGCGGGAGTGAATGTGGGTCTGATCGCGTCGGCCTGGCGGCTGCCGCGATTGATCGGACCGGGACGCGCCAAACATATGTTGCTGAGCGGACTACCATTCGATGCCATGACGGCCGAAAGATTTGGGCTGGTGACCGGCGTTCACCCATCCGCCGATTTGATGCCGGCTGCGCTCGCATTGGCCGAACGCATCGCTTCGCGCGCGCCTTTGTCTGTCGAGGCGACCAAACGCATCGCATCGCGCGCCGTCGATCTGGTGCCGGACGAGGCCGCGCGAGCCGTCGGCGCCGAGTTCGAAGCATTGGTGAAAACCGCGGATCATGCGGAGGCGCTGACTGCGTTCCGCGAGAAACGCGAACCGAAATTCACCCGGCACTGATCATGATCGTCAATGCACTCGGCGGACTCGAAAATCCCAATCTCGCGCTCGCGCGCCCGCAAGGCGACAATCCGGTCGATTCCTCGGCGCCCGACGTCGATGCGCGCGCGATCCGCGACACGCGGGCTTCGGGATGCACCGCGGTCAATGTAACTCTCGGTTATGTGGGCGGCGCCGACGAACCGTTCGAATACACGATCCGCACCATCGGTGTGTGGGACGCGATTCTGCGCCGCCATGCGGACGGCCTTGCGAAGGTCCATTCCGCAGCCGACATCCTGGCGGCCGAGAAAAACGGCAAAATCGGAATCATCTACGGTTTCCAGAACGGGGCGATGATGGGCGCGGACGCATCGCGCGCCGATATCTTCGCCGATCTCGGCGTCCGCGTGATCCAGTTGACTTACAATCCGGCCAATCAGATCGGCCATGGCTGCATGTCGGACAAAGACACCGGTCTGTCGGCATTCGGTCACGAGGTTGTGGAGCGATTGAATGCGAACCGCATCATGGTCGATCTGTCGCACAGCGGAACGCAGACCTGCCTCGAGGCGGCGCGCGTGTCCAAGGCGCCGATCTCGATCAATCACACGGGCTGCCGCGCGCTGACCGACCTGCCCCGCAACAAATCCGACGAGGAGTTACGACTCGTGGCCTCGAAAGGCGGCTTCGTCGGTATCTATTTCATGCCGTTTCTCAAGTCCGACGGGCATCCCAATGCCGAAGACGTCGTCGCCCATATCGAGCACGCGATCAATGTTTGCGGCGAAGATCATATCGGCATCGCAACCGACGGCTCGGCCACGCCGATCGACGATCTCGGCGCCTATAGCGCCTTTCTTGCCAAACAGGTCGAAGACCGTCGGAAAAGAGGGCTCGGCGCAACGGGAGAACGCGCGGATTCCTATCCCTTCATCGTCGATCTTCGCGGCGTGGATCAGTTCCGCAAGCTGTCGCAGCTGCTCAAAGCGCGCGGCCACACCGAAACGCGCATCGACAAGATTCTCGGACTCAATTTCCTGCGTTATGCGCGCGATGTCTGGGGTGCATGAGCGATTCGCACGCGATGGCGATGGAAACAATGGGCAACCATGACCGATGCAAAGCACTATTCCTATCGCGATCCTTCACGGCTGACAGGTTGCTTGAGGGCGCTTATTTGACTCCTCATCGTCGTTCATCCGATGCGCCCCAAAGTGGCGCGCGCCGCACCGGCTGTCTTGAACCGAGAACGTCGCCACATTGCGGGCGGCTTGCCCGTCAGGGCCTTTATTGCGCGGGTCATATGAGATTGATCGGCAAAGCCGAAATCCGCCGCGACTTTGGACAGCGGATCGTTCGAGCGCATAAGCGTCAGGAGAGCTGCACGCGCGTTCATCTCCGAACGAAATTGCGTCGGGGCCACGTCGAAGGCGCGGATGAAGCAGCGCCACGCGTATTCCCGCGTTATGCCTCGCGACTCCGCCCAGTGCGATATGCGCAACCTTGGATTTGTCCTGAGATCGATCGCCAGCTTGTCCGACCAGTCTTCTACGAAAGAAGAGGCACACGCCTTTCCGACGAGTTGCTCTTCCAACAAACCCGCTGCATCCCGCACGTCGCAGGCAGACGCACGTTCGATCGTGTCGACGGCAAGATTGCGATAGACGCCGCCAAATGTCGCGTCGTGGCGCCAGGGAAGTCTGATCAAAATTATTCCGCGACTGAGCATTTTGTTGGAATGACAATCGAAGGTCGGGTTGATAAGCACATCGCCGGCCTGGAGTGTCAGGCGACCGGCATAGGAATATTGTTCAAACGCGCCTGCGAGGACGAGAGTGGCGTAAGCGTGCAGATGGCGGTGTCGCGGCATGCTCTCGACGGACGCCAGATGATCCAGGCCGAACCGAACATTTCGACGCGCTATATCCGACTTCACGCCGCAAACCCCATGCAATCGTTCCAGCCAGCCGAAACGATAGAGAAGTTGCCGGGCATTTGTAAGAAACGGCCCCGATCTCACAAAAGATTTACTTCGTTCCGATGCTGCGATGGCCGGGATTGGCATGCCTGTTTGCCACGCTAATGTGAGCTTTCGCGAAGGAATCTACGGAAAGACGAAATGAACGAGCAGTTACGCCATGTGCGGCGCGTTTATGACGTGGAGGCGCTCGGAGCAATCGATATTCTTCGCGAGGCATCCGTCTGGACATCGACGTTCGGCCAACCGATCTGGCCGCTTGAAAGCTTCACGGTTGACGACCAGCGCAAAATCGCCGCGGCCGGCGAGCAAGTGGGCGGATTTGAAGATTCCGAAATGGTCGCCTGCATGCGATTGCAAAAGAGGGATCGCATTTTCTGGCCCGACGACCCGCCCGGCGAAGCCCTGTACCTCCACAAATTGGCGGTGCGGCGCGCTTCATCCGGCAAAGGGTGGACTGCAAGAATGGTGGACTGGGCCGTGGGCGAATGCCGGACCGAAAACGCTCGCGCGCTTCGTCTCGATACGCTGGCCAACGGCAAATTGCCGGCGTACTACGAAACGCTGGGGTTTCGGTTGGTCGACAAGCGGCCGCTGCTGATCGAACGAATGCCCATCGTGCGAATGCAACTTTTGATCGATGCGCCCACTTAAAGCCGCCGAAGGTCACATTCGTTCAAGACAGTCGGCGGTGTTTTGGGGAGTCTGACCGGACAATATTCCGACAACGTCGGGAGAGCGGGAGAGTGATGCGCGCACTTGCATTGGTCGCATTCGCGGTGCTGTTGTCGTCGCCCGCGCTCGCAGACGATCGCGCTCTCATCACCACACAGATGCAGGAAATGTCCGATGCCATCGCGTCGGGCGACGTCGCGGTGTGGGATAAATATATCGACGCGAGCGTGATCTATGCCGAGGAAGACGATTCCTACAAAGGCAAGGCGAACCTGTTGAAGGAGATTGTGCCCCTGCCGAAGGGGCTAAGCGGCGAAATCAAGATCGACCTGCTTTCCTATTACGAGGATGGCGACACAGCCGTCGCGCTGTTTCGCCAGAACGAAACCGAACACTTTTTCGGCCAGACCATCTTCGCCAAATATCTCACCAACACGACATGGAAGAAACGCGCCGACGGCTGGAAGTTGATTGCGGGACAAGTGCTGGCCGAGAAGACGGATCCTCCGGCGATCACTCTGCCCGCGGGCCAGCTTGCTCAATATATCGGGACGTACAAGCTTAAGGATTCCGCCTCGATCTACAGGCTGACGCTTGAAAACGGAATTCTCATCGGCACACGCGACAGCCGCAAACCGGCAACGTGGAATGCCGAGGCTTCGGACGTGTTCTTCATCAAAGGCGATCCGCGCATCCGCAAGATTTTCCAGCACGATGCGTCAGGCAAGATCACCGGGTTCGTCGAACGGCGCGAGAGTTGGGACGTCGTTTGGATCAAAATCGGCTGAGGCAATTGCGCGATCCGCCGGAGAAGCCCTGTAGGAAAAAAGCCCGCAACGGCGAACCGGTGCGGGCTTTTTCCTGATGGTGTCCGGCCCTGTTGGGAGGGGCTTACAACGGGTCGGGCGCCTCAACTTCGAGAAGGAGGATGCCATCCCCTGCCTGAACGAAGTCTGGGGTGCCCGTTCATCCGGCGTTCACGTGTCGGCAATCCGCGTCAGGCGGCGACGCGCGCCAAAACCTTCCGAAGAAAGGCTTCACAGGCCGCAAGCTCGGACAATGCAAGAAATTCATCGGCCTTGTGCGCCTGATCGATGGAACCGGGGCCGCAGACGACGGCCGGAATTCCAGCCTGCTGGAACAACCCGGCTTCCGTGCCATAGGCAACCGTATCCACCGCATTGGCGCCACTCACCTCGCGCACAAACGCTACGGCCGGCGATAGGGGATCGAGCGCGAGGCCGGGATAGGAGGCATGCACCTCCGTCTCGATCCGCGCTTCGGCCACATGCGTGCGGTATTTCGGTAGTATGCGCGTTGCGGCGGCTTCGCGGGCGCGCGCGACGACGGAAGCCGCATCCCGGTCCGGTAAGCCGCGATATTCCCAGGTTACAAAGGCTTCGCGCGCAAGCACGTTCACCGCCGTGCCGCCCGAAATCATGTTCGCCTGCACCGTCGTATAGGGCGGCTCGAATAGCGCATCGCGATCGGATTTCAATTCATTGCCGAGAGCCTCGAGCGCGGCGACGAACTCGCCAGCCATCATGACGGCGTTCGCGCCCTTGTCGGGCGCGCTCGAATGGCCTTCGCGGCCATGGCACCTCGTGTGAATCACCGCGCCCGATTTGTGCGCACCCACGATTTTCATTTCCGTGGGCTCGCCAATGATCGCGAAAGCGGGCTTGATCTCCGCGCTTGCGAGATCGGCCAGCAGACCGCCCACGCCGGCACAGCCGACCTCTTCGTCATACGACAATGCGAAGTGCAGCGGCCGCGCGAGTTTCATCTTGCCGATGCCGCGCGCAAACGACAGCGCTGCTGCAAGGAAGCCCTTCATGTCGGCCGTGCCGCGGCCGAACAGATTGCCGTCGCGTTTATCGACCTTGAACGGATCGCTCGACCAGGCCTGGCCGTCGACGGGCACCACATCGGTATGCCCGGACAAAACGATTCCGCCGTTACCGTCGGGCCCGAAACTCGCAAACAGATTGGCTTTGGTGCGCGCCTCGTTGTAGCTGCGTCGGCACCGCGCACCTGCGGCCTCCAGCAACTCGGCCGCAAAATCGATCAAAGCGAGATTGGAATTGCGGCTCGTCGTGTCGAACGCGACAAGCTTCTCGACGAGCCCCAGGGATTGCGGCGCTGTGGCCATCGTTCAGCCGTCGAAATTCGAGGCGGGATTTCCGATCACGCTGAGGAATTCGCGGCGGGTCAGCGGGTTCTTGCGGAACTCGCCCAGCATCGACGACGTCACCATACTGACGCCCTGCTTGTGGACGCCGCGGGTCGTCATGCATTGATGCGCCGCTTCGATCACGACGGCGACGCCCTTGGGCTCCAACACCTTCTGGATGCAGCGCGCGATCTGCGCATTCATTTTTTCCTGTACCTGCAGCCGGCGCGCATAGGCTTCCACCACGCGCGCAAGCTTGGAGATGCCCACAACCTTGTTGTTGGGCAGGTAACCCACATGCGCACGGCCGATGATCGGTGCCAGATGATGCTCGCAATGCGATTCGAAACGGATGTCCTTGAGCACGATCATGTCGTCATAGCCTTCGACTTCCTCGAAGGTGCGCAGCAGATATTCTTCCGGATCTTCCTTGTAACCGGAAAACCAATCCTCATAAGCGCTGGCGACGCGCTTTGGCGTATCGATCAGCCCCTCGCGCGTCGGATCGTCGCCTGCCCAGCGCAGAAGCGTGCGTACAGCCTCTTCGGCTTCCGCACGTGTGGGCTGAGGATCCGTCGCCGCGGAACGGGCCACGGAACGAAGCGAGGTTTTCTTGGGCGATTGGGACATGGGATTATCCGGGGCGATCTCGAGCTGAAGACGGATTTACGCCTTATTCCGCCTGCCGGATCAACCGCAGGAACAATAAGCTTTAATGGATCTGGCGCCGCTCGTGCGGACTTTCAAGCAGGAACGCCGGAATTTCGGCCTCAAACGCCTCGCCGGACGCTGCTTTCATCTGGTACTTGCCTGCCATGGCGCCGGACGCGGTCGGCAGCGGACAGCCGCTGGTATATTCGAACACCTGCCCGGGCTCGAGAACGGGCTGCGCGCCCACGACACCGGGTCCGCGCACTTCCTGGATATGACCCACCGCATCGGTGATGTGCCAGTAGCGGGACATCAGCTGAACCGTCTCGGGGCTCTTGTTTTCGATGGTCACGGTGTAGGACCACAGATACCGGCTCGCCTCGGGATCGGACTGATCGTCGAGAAAAGCAGGCCGCACCGCGACCCGTATGCCGCGCGTGACGCGTTCATAGATGAGATGGCCCGACGGCTTGTTCCGGGAAGACGGCTGGTGGTGGCGCTGTTCCATAGCGGGACTATCGCCTGCTCCGCGCCCTCCGTGCAAGCGCCGGACAGGGAGCCGGTTAACACATAGGCTTAAAGCTGTTGCTCGACGGCAACTTCGGTCTTCACCGAGTTCGCGATAAAGCATTCCTCGTGCGATTTGTGGTGAATATCGGCGAGCGTGGCTTCGTCGATGGAAGTTCCCGGCGCAAAATGCACGCGGGGGCGCAACGTGACATGTGCCATCCACAGCCGCCCGTTCGAACCTTTCTCGAGATGGCCGTCGGCTTCGTCCTCGTAACTGTCAACGACCAGACGTTTGCGAGCGCAGATCGCGAGGAAGGTGAGCATGTGACAGCTCGACAGGGATGCGACAAAGGCTTCTTCGGGATCGACGCGGTCCGCATCGCCTCTGAAAGTCGGTGCGGCAGATCCCGGCAACACGATTGTCCCGTCTTTGAACGTCACATCATGTGCGCGATTGTAGGTGTCGTAGGTGAAGTCGGCGCTGGTACGTTTCCAACGGATTGCGGCGCAATGAACGGACATATTCCGTCTCCTTCAAACGGCGGCGAGTGCCGAGACGATATCCTCGCAAAGATCGGCCTCGTCTTCGAGCCCGACCGATAACCGCATCATCCCTTCGGTGACACCCAACCCGGCGCGCGCCTCGGGCGACAGCCTTTGATGTGTCGTCGTCGCGGGATGGGTGATCAGGCTCTTCGCATCGCCCAGATTGTTCGAAATATCGATCAGTTTGAGCGCGTCCGCGAAGCGATAGGCCGCTTCCTTGCCGCCCGCGATCTCGAACGTGACGACGCCGCCGCCCGCTTCCATCTGCGCGCGCGCGAGCTTGTGCTGCGGATGATCCTCGCGGAAGGGATACAGCACTCGTGAGACTTTCGATTGGCCTGCCAGGAAATCGGCGACAGTTGCGGCATTGGTGCAATGCGCCCGCATGCGCAGATCGAGCGTCTCCAGACTCTTCAGATGCACCCAGGCATTGAACGGACTCATCGCGGGTCCCGTATTGCGCAGGAATATCTGCAGGTGATCCTTGAGGAAATCCTCCCGGCAAAGGATCACCCCACCGAGACAGCGGCCCTGCCCGTCGATGTATTTGGTCGAAGAGTGCACGACGATATCCGCGCCGAACTCCATCGGTCGCTGCAAAGCCGGACTCGCAAACGCGTTGTCCACGACCACGCGCGCGCCAACCCGCTTCGCGATCTTCACGACGCCGGCGATGTCGACGATCGCAAGCGTGGGATTGGCCGGCGTTTCCAAAAACAGCATTTTCGTTTCAGGCTTTACCGCATCCTGCCACTGTGCGGTGTCATGGCCGTCGACCAGCGTGTGTGTGATGCCGAAACGCGGCAGCACATCCTCGACCACATAGCGGCAGGCGCCGAACATCGCCTTCGCGGCAACGATGTGATCGCCGACACGCAGCGAACTGAGAAACACCGCCGTCACCGCAGCCATGCCGCTGGCCGTACCGCGCGCGACAGGCGCACCTTCGAGGGCAGCCATGCGCGCCTCGAACATCGACACGGTCGGATTGCCGAAACGCGTATAGGTAAAACCGTCTGCACCCTTGAAGCGCGCTTCGGCTTCCTCGGCGGTTTCATAAGCGTAGCCCGAAGTCAGGAACAGCGCTTCGGCTGTCTCCTGGAATCCGGTTCGCGTCTGGCCACCGCGCACGGCCTGCGTTCGCGCGCGCCAATTGCCGGGCTTTTTGTTCGTCGCCATGTGTCGGCTCGTTGGTGTGAATGTTTGCCCAGCATTGCCGTGCCTTGCCCGGCGGGGTCAAGCCGCATAAGGTCGCGCGCATATTGGGAAGTCCCGCAAATGAAGCAAACCCGCACGACGATCAGCCACCATTCCGCTCTCATCTATGTGATGGTCGTCGTGGCGGCCGCAGACGGCACGATGAGCGCGAAAGAGTTGCGCGCGATCGGCGATCTCGTCAAAAACCTGCCCATCTTCCGAGACTTCGACGAGGAACGATTGATCGCGGCGTCGCAGGAATGCGCGGCCATCCTGCAGGAGGATGACGGGCTCGACGCCGTGCTCGGCCTGATCAAAAATGCGCTGCCCGAACATTTGCGCGAAACGGCCTATTGGCTTGCGCTTGAAGTGGCGCTCTCGGATTCGCGCATGATGCAGGAAGAGATTCGCGTGAGCGAGTTGTTGCGCCGTGCGCTCGGAATCGAGCGTCTGATTGCGGCGGCGCTCGAAAGGGGCGCGCGAGCGCGCTACCAGGTCGCGTGAAAAGGCTGCTTCTTCTGCGGCACGCCAAAGCAATTCCCGGCGACGCCAGAACCGACGATCACGAGCGCGCCCTCAATGCGCGAGGACAGCAAGATGCGCCGCTCATGGGCGCGGAGATGCACCATCGACTCTACACCCCCGATCTCGCGCTCTGCTCGACGGCACGACGCACAATCGAAACCTGGGCGCGCATTGCAGCGGAATTCGACGCCCCACCGAAGGCCGAATTCCTGGATGCCCTCTACCTCGCCGCACCAAAGGCGATCCTCAAACTTGTGCATTCGGCCGACGATCAGGCCGAAACTCTGCTTGTTGTCGGCCACAATCCCGGACTCGAAGACTGCGCGCTCATTCTGGCGCGCAAGCATGGTTCCGATAGCGAGCGCGCAAACCTGAATGGGCTGCGCCACAAATTTCCCACCTGTGCGTTGGCGGTGCTCGATTTCGATCTGAAAAACTGGCGCGACATCGAGCCGGGATCGGGCGCGCTAACCGACTTCATTCGCCCGACGGACCTTAAGGGCTAATAGCTTTGCCCCTTCGCGAATTCGATACGATCGTAATCGGCCTGGGCGCGATGGGAAGCGCGGCCGTTTATCAACTTGCCAAAGCCGGCAAACACGTACTGGGAATCGATCGCTTTTCGCCACCCCACGACCGGGGCTCGTCCCACGGCGACACGCGCATCACGCGGCTCGCCATCGGGGAAGGCCGCCACCTCACGCCTTTCGTGCGCCGCTCGCATGATATCTGGCGCGAAATCGAGCGCGAAACCGGCGTAGAGCTGCTCACAGTCACCGGCGGCCTCATCATATCGAACCCATTCGCGACCGCGCATACGCATGTCCCGCAATTTTTTGAAAACACGATTGCGGCGGCCAACGCACATGGCATTCCGCACGAATTGCTCGACGCGACCGCAATCCGGCGCCGGTTTCCGCAATTTCGGGTGCACGACAATGACGCCGGCTATTTCGAACCGCAGGCAGGTTTTCTGCGCGTCGACCCTTGCATCCGCAGCCAACTGCAACTCGCGCAAAAGTTTGGCGCAGAGATCGCCACGAACGAAAAAACGACCGGCGTGGTTCAATCTGCCGACGGCATTACCGTGGAAACGGACCGAACGACTTATCGCGCCCGGCACGCGATCCTCAGCGTGGGAGCGTGGGTCCCCGATTTTATCGACAGGAAGGTGGCGCCATTATTTCGGATATTCCGGCAGGAGCTGCATTGGTTCGATCTCGAAGGCCCGATTGCTGACTTCGAGCCGGGGCGGTTTCCCATTTTCATCTGGGAAATGCAGGGCGCCGGAAAAGCGATCTATGGCTTTCCGGCGATCGACGGCGCGCGTGGCGGTATCAAGATCGCAAGCGAGCGTTACGACGCGACGACCACGGCGGACAGTCCGAATTCGAAAACAAGCGACGCTGCTGAGATGCACCGCAACCTGATCGCCGGCAATATTCCCCGCGTCGGCTCCCGCTGCCTGCGAACCGAAACCTGCCTTTATACGGTCACGCCCGACGCCGGCTTCGTGATCGACCGCCACCCGGACATGGACAAGGTCATTTTCGTTTCGGCCTGTTCCGGCCACGGCTTCAAGCATTCGGCCGCCATCGGCGAAGCCCTGGCGCAACGGGTGGTTGACGGCAACAGCCGACTTGATCTCAGCCCCTTCGGTTTCCGCCGGTTCACGCACTGACATTTCCGAATCATTACAGCGCAGGCATGTCTGCGCTACTGTCGGACCTGCAAAAGCCTCCTATATTAAAAGCTGCCTCGACCGGGAGTTCTGGCATGCGTGAATCGTGGACCGACAGCCTCAGATCTTCGATCGAATCGGTTCGGCGCCGGTTTCCAGGTCTGCCCGAGACCGTCCGGGCGGCGAAAAAGAAGGTCCTGCCTGCGTTGCGCTGGTTCGCCGAACCGCTCGCGGTCATCGCTGTCACTTTCGCTTCGACGACCGCGTTCGCCCAGCCTTTCTATATTCCCTCGGGCTCGATGGAGCCAACCATCGCCATCGGCGACGCACTCATCGCAACGAAATTTCCCTACGGGTACAGCAGCTATTCCGTGCCGTTCAACAATGCGCGGCCGGCCGCGAATCGATTGTTTGGAAGCCTGCCTGCGCGCGGCGATGTCGTGATCTTCCGCCTGCCCCGAGATCCGGGCGTGAATTACATCAAGCGCTTGATCGGACTTCCCGGAGACCGGGTGCAAATGAAAGATGGGCGCCTCTGGATTAACGGCACCGAACTGCCATTGCAGGCAGCCGGCCAGGGCGATGTCGAGGATGCGAGCGGCAATATCGCTGCCGTGCCCCGCTATATCGAAACACTGCCCGGCGGGCGCGAACACCCGATATACAAATGGCGATGGTCGGGCGAACTGGACAACACACAGGTTTTCGTCGTGCCGCAGGGCGAACTGTTCATGATGGGCGACAACCGGGACGATTCGACCGACAGCCGCGTGGCGGCGAATGACGGCGGCGTCGGGTTCGTCCCGCTGGGCAACCTTGTGGGCCGGGCCGAATTCGTGATCGGCTCCTATGATTTCCTGAATGCCGCGCCGATCTCCGGGTGGATTGCCGCCGTCCGGCTCTCGCGGTTTTTCCACGGCGTGAACTGATTCGGATCTGAACCGGTGTCCGTCAGCGTGCGGCGCTGCGCTCGACCAAGGCGAGCCTGCGCCAGCCGAAGGCGGTCTCGGGCACCGCGTCGCCCATCATGCGCGCCGTGCGCTCGGCGATCAGGCGGCCGCCCATTTTCTCGTAGAAAAACCGCGCCGGATTCTTCGCGTGAGCCCAGATCACGCAGGACGAATACCCGCGTGCGCCGAGCGCGCTGAACGAAGAGCGCAGCAACGCGCGCCCCAAACCGAGCCCGAAATAGGAAGGATCAACATAGAGCGTATAGACCTCACCGTCGAAACCGAGGTCCGAATCGCGCGACGGGCCGAAACTCACCATGGCGATGATGCCCGCACCCGACTTCTCCGCCACCAGAACCTGCTCGCGACCGCGCGCCTGAATCGCGGCCTGCCAGCGCGCCGTCTGGCCTCTGGGAGTCATCGCGCACAAAAGTTGCGTCGGAAGAATCGACGGATAGGTGTCGTGCCAGGACTCGATATAGACGCGCGCCACTCCCGCCGCGTCGTCCGGCCGCGCTGCTCTCACCACAATCGGATGGTCGCCCATGAACGAAGCTTGGACGAAGTCGGGGTTGTTCGGCAAGCATTTCCGCGAGCATCGGCAGTCAAATTCCCGCGCGTGCTTGGCTTCGTCAGTGACCAGCCAGTCGTTGGGCTTCGGATCGGGGCAATTGTGGCAGGCGTGATTCGGCTTGTTCATGTTGCGAGATGTGATGGCGCAAATGCGACATGGCGCAACAATGTGCACGAATCTCTTTGGGAATGACGCAAACGGGTTTACACTTGCACCAAATCGACCGTGCCTGAGGTCGCCTGAGCGAAAACGCCAAGCGAGGCCGTCGAAGTGTCGACAAAAGAACGTTGGTACAGGGAGACAGTCTGGGCCGGGGGCACAAACCCTGCGCAGATATTGGGGATTTGTACCTGCAGAACCGCAGGTAGGGGAACGGACGGGCTTGGTTAAGGATTACTTCACGGGGCAGTGAGAAGATTTTCGCATATCGAGGGATTCACCTGTCTTGTCAAGAACGCCAGGGGCCACGATGTTTCATTGTGGAGGGCGTGCGTGACACACAAGGAGAGTGTTAGCGATGAGCACGCTTGACGTCTTCGACATCTTCTCCCGGGACTATGCCCGAGAACGCTTCGAAACAATGAGCCTGCGGGATTGGCTCCTCGCCGCCCGCGACGACAAGATGCTCTACGCAAGTCCATCCGAAAGGATGGTCGAGGCGATCGGCGAACCTGCTCTTGTCGATACCGCGCAAGACTCGCGCCTCAGCCGAATCTTCTTCAACCGCACGATCAAGGTCTATCCCGCTTTCGAAGGCTTCTATGGGATGGAAGACACGATCGAGCGCATCGTGGGCTATTTCAAGCACGCAGCGCAGGGTCTCGAAGAGAAGCGCCAGATTCTTTATCTGCTCGGGCCAGTCGGCGGCGGCAAGTCTTCGCTCGCCGAGCGGCTCAAGGATATGATGGAGAAGCATCCGATCTATGTGCTGAAGGCCGGCGACGACATCAGCCCGGTGTTCGAATCGCCTCTCGGTCTGTTCCGCTCCGCAGAACTCGGTTCGCTGTTGTCCGATCGCTATGGCATCGAACGTCATCGCCTCACTGGCGTGATGAGCCCCTGGGCCGTCAAGCGCCTGGACGAGTTCGGCGGCGACATCTCGAAATTCAATGTGGCGCGCATCTATCCGTCGAAGCTGCGCCAGCTCGCCATCGCCAAGACCGAGCCGGGCGACGACAACAACCAGGATATCTCCTCGCTCGTCGGCAAGGTCGACATCCGCAAGCTCGAACATTTCAGCCAGAACGATCCGGATGCCTATTCCTTCTCCGGCGGCTTGTGCCGCGCCAACCAGGGTCTTCTCGAATTCGTCGAGATGTTCAAGGCGCCCATCAAAGTGCTCCATCCGCTGCTGACCGCGACACAGGAAGGCAATTATATCGGCACCGAGACCCTCGGCCCGATTCCCTTCAACGGCACCATCCTCGCCCATTCGAACGAAGCCGAATGGCAGGTGTTCAAGGCGAACCGCAACAACGAGGCGTTCCTGGATCGCATCTGCGTGATCACGGTGCCCTATTCGCTGCGGGTGACCGAAGAGACCCAGATCTACAAGAAGCTGCTGCAGACGAGTGAACTCAGTTCGACGTCCTGCGCGCCGGAAACGTTGGAGATGCTGGCGAAGTTCTGCGTAATGACCCGCCTCAAGGAACATGAGAATTCCAACCTCATTTCCAAGATGCGCGTCTATGACGGCGAGAAGCTGAAGGACACCGATCCCAAGGCTAAGACCTTGCAGGAATACAAGGATGCGGCCGGCGTCGATGAAGGCATGACGGGCATCTCGACCCGCTTCGCCTACAAGACGCTGTCGGAGACCTTCAATTTCGACTCGACGGAAATCGCCGCCGACCCGGTGCACCTCATGTACGTGCTCGAGCAGTCGCTCAAGCGCGAGCAATATCCNNTATGGCGAATACGGCCAGAACCTGTTCGACCGCTACATCTCCTATGCCGACGCCTGGATCGAAGACCAGGACTTCAAGGACGCCGATACGGGCCAGTTGCTCGACCGCGGCGCGCTCGACAACGAGCTTTCCAAGATCGAAAAGCCTGCAGGCATCGCGAATCCGAAGGACTTCCGCAACGAAGTCGTGAAGTTTTCGCTGCGCTATCGCGCCTCGAATGACGGCAAGAACCCCGCATGGACGGCCTACGAAAAGATTCGCACCGTCATCGAAAAGCGGATGTTCACCCAGGTCGAGGATTTGTTGCCGGTGATCAGCTTCGAGTCGAAGAAGGACTCCGAAACCCAGACCAAGCATAACGAATTCATCAAGCGCATGCTGGCCCGCGGCTACACCGCCCGCCAAGTCCGCCGGCTTGTTGAATGGTATATGCGCGTCAACAAGGCGGGGTAAGGTTGGTGGTTCGGGGCTCGCTGCGCTCGCACCTCACCATGACGCTGTGGCGTCATCCTGAGGTGGCCGCGTAGCGGCCCTCGAAGGATGATGCCATGACCCAATTCATCGACCGCCGCCTCAATCCCAAGGGCAAGAGCCTTGCCAACCGGCAACGTTTTTTGCGCCGGGCGCGCACGCAAATCCGCGAAGCGGTCCAGAAATCGCTCAAGGATTCGGCCGTCGCCGATATCGGCAAGAATCGCAAAATCAAGATTTCATCCAGGGGCACCCGCGAGCCCCGCTTCCGGCTCGATCCCAAGGCGGGAGGCGAGCGCGATTTCGTGCTGCCCGGCAACAAAGAGTTTTCGCCGGGCGACGAGATCAAGAAACCGCGCTCGGGTGAAGACGGCGGGCGCGGTAAGCAGGCAGGCGATTCCGGCGACGGCGAGGACGATTTCGAATTCACGATGACGCAGGACGAGATTCTCGACATCTTCTTCGAGGATCTCGAGCTTCCCAACCTCGTACGCACCACACTCAAGGAAACGCCCAGCCGCACCTGGCGCCGTTCCGGCATCACGACGGCCGGTTCGCCCACCCAGATCAATCTGATCCGGACCATGCGCCACGCCTTCGGCCGGCGCATAGCGCTCAAACGACCGTCGATCGCCAATCTCAATCTGCTCGTGGAACAGCTGGACGCGCTCGAGCGCGAGGAGCCGCAGACCGACGAGATACGCGCGCGGATCGTGACACTCAGGGAAGACATCGCCAAGGCGAATGCGAAGCGCAAATGGATCGGGTTCATCGACCCGATCGACGTGCGGTACAACGCGTTCACCGAGCAACCGATACCCACGAGCCAGGCCGTGATGTTCTGCCTGATGGATGTCTCGGGTTCGATGGGCGAGCGCGAGAAAGACCTCGCCAAGCGGTTCTACATGCTGCTGCATCTGTTCCTGAAGCGGCGCTACGAGCGCGTCGACATCGTGTTCATTCGCCACACGCACGACGCACAGGAAGTAGACGAGCAGGAGTTCTTCTATTCGCGCCAATCGGGCGGCACGATCGTGTCGACAGCGCTGGACAAGATGCTGGAGATTCAGAAGGAGCGTTACGCGACTGCCGACTGGAATATCTACGCGGCGCAAGCCTCCGACGGCTACACGCAATCCGGCGATGCGCGACACTGCGTGGAGATGCTGAACGCCGACATCATGCCGCTCTGCCAATATTATGCCTATATCGAAATCCTCGACGAGCGCGAAATGGAAGTGTTCGCGAGCGAGGATTCCGGCGCCGAACTGTGGCGCGCCTATCGCACCGTCGCCGATCTGTGGCCCAATTTCGCGACCAAGCGTATTTCCAAGCCGGCGGATATCTTTCCGGTGTTCCGCGAACTTTTCAAGAAAACGGAGGTCACGTCATGATCCTTCGGGGCTCGCTGCGCTCGCACCTCAGGATGACGCCGAAATGAGCGGCTGGACCTACATGCTGCGCTGCTCGGATCAGAGCTATTATGTGGGTTCCACCTCCTACCAAGACGTTCAGACCCGCGTGGATGAGCATAACGACGCAAAGTTTATCGGCTATACATCCTCGCGTAGACCTGTCGTTCTAGTCTGGTCGAAGCGTTTCGACGATCTTCAGGACGCGCATGACGCCGAACGTCGAATCAAAGGATGGGGTCGTGCGAAAAAGAAAGCGCTGATCGCCAGCGACGCCGCCGGATTGAAGCAACTGTCCAAACGTCGCGCCGGCAAACCCAAGAAAGATCCTCGCCCGTCCAAGCGGGCACTCGTTCATTCTTTCCACTCGTCCGGCTCTCGTCATCCTGAGGTGCGAGCGCAGCGAGCCCCGAAGGACGCAAGATGACTCCTCTGTTTACCGAGTCCGAATGGGACTTTGGGACGCTTGACCGCGTCTACAAGGCAATCGAGGAGATCGCGCTGGGCGAACTCAAGCTCGATGTCTATCCGAACCAGATCGAGGTCATCTCGTCGGAGCAGATGCTCGACGCCTATTCCTCGCTCGCCATGCCGCTGATGTACAATCATTGGTCCTTCGGCAAGCTGTTTGCCCGCGAGGAAGCGATGTATCGCGCGGGCTACAGCGCGCTTGCCTATGAGATCGTGATCAATTCGAGCCCCTGCATTTCCTATCTGCTCGAAGAAAATTCGATGACGATGCAGGCGCTGGTCATCGCGCATGCCGCCTTCGGCCACAACCATTTCTTCAAGAACAATTACCTGTTCCGGCAATGGACCAACGCCGAAGGCATTCTCGACTATCTCGCTTTCGCCAAGCGCTATATCGCCGCCTGCGAAGACCGGCATGGACGCGACGACGTCGAAGCTGTGCTCGATTCGGCGCATGCGCTGATGGATCAGGGCGTGTTCCGCTACCGCCGCCCGCCGCGACCGTCGAAGGAACGCGTGCTCGAGAAGCGCCGCAAGCGCGTGGAGCACGAGGAAGAGGCCTATAGCGAGTTGTGGCGCACACTGCCTGCGGGTATCGAGCCACCGGCAGTCTCACCCGCTATAGATCCGGAAGAAGACTATCCGGGCGAAATGAAGGTTCCCGAGGAGAACATCCTCTACTTCCTCGAAAAACATTCCCCGGCGCTCAAGCCCTGGCAGCGGGAAATGCTGCGGATCGTGCGTAACCTCTCGCAATATTTCTATCCTCAGCGGCAGACCAAAGTCATGAACGAGGGCTGCGCGACCTTTGTGCATTACACCCTGATGAACGCGCTCTACGACAAGGGCCTCATCACGGAAAGCTCGCTGCTCGAATTCCTGCACAGCCATACGAGCGTCGTGTTCCAGCCGGACTTCGACGACCGCCGATACTACGGCCTCAACCCCTATGCGCTGGGCTACGGCATGATGGCGGACATCAAGCGCATCTGCACAACACCCACACCGGAAGACCGCGACTGGTTTCCCCATATCGCCGGCAAGGGCGACTGGATGGATGTGCTCAAGGACGGCTGGGCCAACTATCGCGACGAAAGCTTCATCGAGCAGTTCCTGAGCCCGAAGCTCATGCGCGACTTCCGGATGTTCGCGCTTTTCGACAAGGCGGACGAAGGAGCCTACAAGGTTTCATCGATCCACAACGAAACCGGCTATCGCCGCGTGCGCGCCTCGCTTGCCCGTCAATACGATGTCGGATCGGCGGATGCGAACATCCAGATCACAGGCGCCAACCTTCACAGCGACCGCAAACTGTTTGTCGAGCATCGCATGAACCGCGGCGTTCCGCTGCAAGTGCAGAGCCGGGAGCTTGTCTGCGCCCATATCGAACGGCTGTGGGGCCACGAAGTCATCTTCGAGGAAGTCCCGAACGAGGAGTAAGCGCGACGGGCTTCCCGCCCATCGCACTTACCGTTCGGCATCACGAAACATGATGCAGCCGCGCCGCCGTGACGACAACCTGTTCGATCGCGGGCTTCGCAACCTGAGCCACGCTCGTATCGGCAAGCACCGGCGCCGGGCCGGCCATCGCAGCCAGCAGCAACAGCACGGAACCGACGATGACGGTGACGGTCAGCGCTGTCCCGACGGATTCGCTTGATGAATTGTCGACGGATGCTGTCTTGAAAGAAATGTTACGCATGTGCCTCTCCACTTCGGTCGGGCGGGGTTGGTGAATTCGCCTTAACCGGCCTTGGCACTCAGATGGGGCGCATTTGCTGCAGTGCAATTGTTAGGAGCCATGCGCATGCGGCATACGTCCAAGCCTTGTAAGTCGCATCCATGAACCAGCGGGCGGACTCGGAAACGACCGAATTCCGGACGATCCCGGCCTTTTCGTGCACCCGCGAGCGTGCAAGGCTCTGCTCAAACTGGGAGACAGCCATGACCGCACGCACGATCGAAACCGGCACCAATGATCTTCTGGCCCATGTGGAACACGGTGTCGCAACCATCACCATGAACCGCCCCGAACGGCGCAACGCGCTGAGCCAGGACATGCTGCAGGCGATGGGCGCTGTGCTGGCGAAATGCGAGACGGACCCCGATGTGGGCGTCGTCGTATTAACGGGGGCCGGCGGCGGCTTCTGTGCGGGCGGCGACGTGAAAGGCATGGCGGCGGGAGACGGCGTGAAGCTCGATCTCGACAGCCGGATTCACCTGCAACGTGTCAGCCAGCGCGCGACGGCCGGCAGGCTCCACAAAATGCCCAAGCCGACCTTGGCAGCGCTTCCAGGCGCCGCGGCCGGCGCGGGTTTCGCGCTCGCACTCGCCTGCGATTTGCGCATAGCAGCCGAGAACGCCGTGATGACGACCGCCTTTGCACGTGTGGGATTCTCCGGCGATTACGGCGGCACCTATTTCCTCACGCAGCTTGTGGGCACGGGGAAGGCGCGCGAACTCTATCTTCTCTCCGAGCGCGTCGACATGAAGGAGGCGCTGCGCCTCGGCCTCGTCAACTGGGTTGTGCCCGCGGACCAGCTCGAAAAGAAAACGCTGGAGATTGCGCAGCGCCTCGCCTCCGGCCCGCGTGTGGCCTATCGCTACATGAAGGAAAATCTCAATCGCGCGGCGGCCGGGGAGACCGACGATTGCCTCGACCTCGAAGCGACGCATCACATCCACACGGGCATGACCGAAGATCACAAGGAAGCGGCCCGCGCCTTTGTCGAAAAACGCGAACCCGTGTTCAAGGGACGGTAGGCGCCGTCACTTCTTGCACGACACGTCGCCTTCGGCGCAGTCGAGTTGCGATTTGAGTTCGCGGATGCGCGCATCCGTCTGGTCCTGCAGGCAGTTGTCCATGGCCATCGGCCAGATGGAGCCGCCGTCTTCCTGCGGACCGATCTCCCAGGCGCATTCCTTGTCGCGATAGGACATCCAGGTGCGCTCGACATCCTTCAACTGGTCTTTCGACTTCGGATCGGCCTGCTGCGACATCAGTTTCTGATAGACGTGATTCAGCTCCGCGTTGGCCGCATCGAGATTGGCGCCGGCGCAGAGGTTCATCTCCATCTGCACCATCTCCTTGTCGCAGTCCCTGGTCTTGTAGAGCGGCGCATCGCTCGCAGATGCCCCGCCCGTCAGCACGCACAGTGCCGTTGCCGCAATGATCGAAACCCGCATTGTCCCCGTCCACTTCACGCGTCGCGCGGAAACTTACTCTATCGTCACCCCGCCTGCGAGCTTGACTTAAGCGCGCACCGGATCGCCAAATGGCCGCGCTTTCCGGGAGTGACTGCCATGGCCGATGCGCCCCTCGCCGCACCCAAGGGATTTTCGCATTTCGCGATCCGCGTCACGGACCTCAAGCGGTCCGTCGAATTCTATTCGCGCGTGCTGGGCTTCGACATGTTCGACGATTTGCGGGACGATCCGCGCCTGCCGCGCGTGTTCGGCACGATCGCCGGCGCGGCCGTGGAATTGGTAAAGACGAATTCGTCCGAGCATGCTGCGTCCGCGGAGGGGACAAACCGGCCACCCGGGCTGGCCGCGTTCGCCTTCGCGGTCGAAGACATGGACGCGACGTTCGCGGCGTTGAAGGCGCAAGGACTGGTGACCGGTGACGGCCCCCAGGAAATGGGCCGCGCAAAGCTCGTGTGGGTGCGCGATCCCGACGGTACGATGTTCGAACTGATCGAATTGCCGCGCAAGGCAGCTTCGATGGCGGAGCTTGCGCCGCGTTTCAAGGCACGCCGAGCCGCGAGCGGTGGCTGACAATTCAGATGGAGCAGAAATTGGCGCAACAGGCATTCGACAGCACACTCGAAGATCTCGGCAACGCGATCGCCGGCCCATGGCGAGGCCCTCGCCAGATGCTCCAGGCACAGACATACGACAAGCATTCGTCGATTCACGACGAAGCGACCGCCGCCAAGCTCGGCTTCAAGGGCGCGGCCATCGAGGGCCCGACGCATTTCAGCCAGTTCGCGCCTCTGGGCGCGGCGCTCTGGGGCAAACGCTGGTTCGAGGAAGGATGTCTGTCCGCGCATTACCGCAACATGGTCGTGGAGGGCGAAAAGGTCCGCGCGTTCATGGCGAAACCGGCGGACGATCCCAATCTCGTCGCGATCTGGGCGCAGAAGGAAGACGGCACAGAAGTTCTCAAAGGCACGGCGTCGGTCGGCAGCAAGCATGGCCCGACCGCGCTCGAACAAAGACTCGCGACACTGCCGCCGTTGGAAAGGCCTGTCATCCTGCACGACGTGAAAGTCGGGATGAAGCTGAAGCGTCATCCCGTGCGCATGGCGATCGACCAGAATATGGGCGCGCTCTATCCGTTTTCGTTGCGCGAAAAGCTTGCGAAGATTACCGAGCCCTCGCCCTGGTACGATCCGGATCGCGCGGAAGGCTCCCCATTCAATCGCGCAATCATTCCTTTCGAGATGATCAGCGTGCTGGGTTATTACAGCTCGCAGGGCGATCGCCTGCCCTCGCGCGGACCGGCGGTCGGATTGTTCGCCGACCAGGAAATCCGCCTCATCAAGGGGCCGCTTTTTGTCGGCGAGCCTTACGAAGTCGAGCGCGAGGTCGTGGCGTTGAGCGGCAGCCGCCGCACCGAAAGCGTCTGGATGCGCGCGAATTTCTACGCGCCCGGTTCGAACGACGTGCTCGCGACGATGCTGCTGAATAGCGCAACACTCATCGATTCCTATGCGCGTTATGCCGAAGACCGCGCAGCGCTCTGGCCGGAGTAAAGCTCGGCAAAGCTTCGACTACGAACCCGCGCCCGATTCATTGGGCTTGGTCTGGAGCTGCACGAAGTTCTGGATGCCCATCTGCTCGATCAGCCGCAATTGCGTCTGCAACCAGTCGATATGTTCCTCTTCGCTTTCGAGGATATCCACGAACAGCTCGCGCGAGGCGTAATCGCGCACTGTCTCGCAATAGGCGATGGCATCCTTGAGATCGGGATAGGAGCGCTGCTCGAGCTTGAGATCGCAGCCGATGACTTCGCTGACATTCTCGCCGATCATCAGCTTGCCGAGATCCTGCAAATTCGGCAGACCGCCCAGGAACAGCACGCGCTTGATGAGCCGGTCCGCGTGGCGCATCTCGTCAACGGATTCTTCGTATTCGTGTTTGGCGAGTTCGGACAAGCCCCAATCCGCGAGCATCCGCGAATGGAGGAAATATTGGTTGATCGCGGTGAGCTCGTTCTTGAGAACGAGATTGAGGAACGCGATGACTTTCGCGTCGCCCGCGACCGAAGCAACCGGCTCGGGGCCTACGCCGCCTTGACCAGCGGGGTTTCGGCCTGCACCTCGTCCAGCATGTGCTCGATCTCGTCCTGGCATCGGCCGCAATTCCTTTCGACCCCGCAACGGGCATAAACCTCGTCTGCACACCCTGCGCCGGAGCGGATGGCCGTGCGGACCCGCGCTTCGTTCAACCTATTGCAGACGCAGACAATCATCCAACGCAGGCCCGGGAGCTACAACGGATATGTAGGTTAGTTGCGAATGAGTGTCAAGTGCGATTGAGTGACTGAGCGGGAAAGGCGGTTGCCAGACACGTCGAACGCTGTTCCGGATCAAAAAGGGGTAGCGACATTTGGAGGCGACGGGAATCAAAGCGATGCTTCCTTTAGCCGTCAGACCTTCCGTTCGAAATATACTCCAGATGCTCGCGGCTGGCGGCTTCGAATGCGTCCGGCCATTTCACGTGTGAATTCTGCTATCATTCGAACTATAGCGGTGAGCATCTGGCGACGAACGCCGGTCGAAGGTTGTCTCGACTTGTCGGAAATTACGCCAATCAAGGGGTGTCATGACACAGACGGCGCACAATCCGTTCCGGACCAGCACTCGACCCAATTTGTCGGGCGGAGTTCTTTACGCGATGCTCGGTGCGTTAGCTTGCACGATGACTCCGGCATCCGCCGCTACACTGACGGTAATATGCTCCGGTTCTGTAGACACGTTTGAGCGACCAAATGAATTATTTGTCTATACGATAGATTTGGATCACGCGGCGATGAAAGTGGCACAACAGTGCCCCATCAGCGGCACCAGACACGTCACGTCTGTCCTCGGAAATCTGACCGTTCCGAATGAAAATCATGCCCCGCAGACATTTCGGGTTCAAATCACTGATACTCTCGTTAGCTGGGAAAAGAAGTGGGTCGAACAGGATACGGGAACAGTTTTGTATCAGAAAATGTGGATTGACCGCGTAGGGGGTACTTTCAATCGTGCTAGCCTTGACGCGTCCAACTACGGAAATGTTACATCTTTCCCATGTCATAAATCGACACCACAGTTTTAAGGTATCTTGCTGACGAACTACGATTGTCTAGCGGTGCCGTTAGGAGTTTGCCGAAGTCATCAGCCCTTGCCGGCGCTACGCCGTCACCGTGATAAGTTAGACTATCGGACGAACGAGTTCGCTAAAATCATCGTCGGTCAAATGATAGAGCGTCCGGTGGCGATCGTTATTCAGCCGCACCAAAATATGTTCTACGCCTAAACGCGAATGCCTTGCGACGTACTGCCGTATAACCTCTCGCGTGATTAACGGTCGAGGAAATAAAATTGGATTCAAGATTTGTATCGCATCCGGCATAGTGCTTGGCCGGACAGTTTGGATTGTCGCAGATGCAATCAAACCATCACCATTCAGGCGAGCGCGCGAAGTTTCGTTGACCCATATAAGTGCGAAGTCGCGCTCGTGAGGGATAGTCTCCTTGTATCGCCGAGTGGAGCTCGACACGTCGAACCATCCACGTTGCCAATCTTCGGCGCCTGTTGGTCGCCCGTTTTGATTGGGGCACGCAGATGCATTCACCTTTATCAGAAATTGGGCCATCGTGATTCTCAGGAATTGTCCGATGAGCAGGTTTTCGAAACCCCGGTGACGCGATACTTGGTTGCAAAGCAAATTCCGCATGCGCGCGGACGCCGTTGACCTACGAAAGCAGCTAACATTTGGAGCGGGCGAAGGGAATCGAACCCTCGTCAGTAGCTTGGGAAGCTACAGCTCTACCATTGAGCTACGCCCGCGCGCGATCTTGGATAGCATGCGAAGTGGTCGATGGGAAAGTCCGGCCCCTCAATCCACCCGCCACTTGAGGGCGGGTCGAAATTATCTTTGAGCGCCAGCGAAAAGAGAATTTCGGGGCGGGGTCGTGTGGAAGCAGCACCCCGCCCCGAAAAATTCTTCGAATTTTTCGACCCGCCCTCATGGGGCGGGTGGTTGTTACGTCACCTTCGCCCGGCGATGGAATTCCGGTGCGTCCCACAGTCGCGCGTCCATGATGCGGCGCAGGATCGCGACGGCGTCCCACAGTTCCGTGTAGCCCAGATAAAGTGGCGTAACCCCGAAGCGCACGATGTCGGGCGCGCGGAAATCGCCGATGACGTTGTGCGCCGTCAGGCATTGGATGATCGGCCAGCCCTGCTCGTGCGCAAAGCACATCTGGCTACCGCATTGCGCCGGGTCTTCCGGCGTCACGCGGCGGAAGCCGTGATCCGCCAACTCCTGTTCCATCAGGCCCGCGAAAATATCCGCCTGCCGTAGCGATTTCGCACGTATCTCGTCGAGCGATGCTTCGAGCATCAGATCGACACCCACTTCGAGCGCAGCCAAACTCAGCACCGGCGGCGTGCCAACGGCGGCGCGCGCAATACCTTCCGCCGGCCGAAACGTGCCTTCGAACGCGAACGGCGCCGCGTGGCCGAACCAGCCTGACAGCGCAGGCACAACGCGATCCTGGTGTCGCTTCGCGATCGTGAGAAAGGCCGGCGCGCCGGGCCCGCCGTTGAGAAATTTGTAGCCGCAGCCGACCGCGAAATCGGCGCGCACGCCGGCAAGATCGAGTGGCATCGCGCCGGCCGAATGCGCGAGGTCCCAAATCATCAGTGCGCCCTTGGCGTGGGCCGCTTCGGTGATCTTCGCCATGTCGTACATGCGGCCGGTGCGATAGCTCACATGGGTGAGCATTACGCAGGCGATAGTATCGTCGATGACCTCCGGAAATTCTTCGGGCAATGCGGTCCTGAGAACGTGTCCCTGATCCAACAGGCGGATCAGACCTTCGGCGACATAGAGATCGGTCGGAAAATTCTCGCGCTCCGAGAGAATGACCTTTCGTGTTGGATTGAGCGCGAGTGCCGCCGACAGAACCTTGAACAGATTGATCGAGGTGGAGTCCGCGACGATCGTTTCGCCTTCGCCTGCCCCGATCAGACGCCCGATCTTGCCGCCGATCTTCGTCTGCAGATCGATCCAGCCATGTATGTTCCAGCTGCAGATGACATCGCGGCCCCATTCCTCCTCGGCGACTTCGCGCATGCGCGCGGGCACGGCTTTCGGCATCGCGCCTAGCGAATTGCCGTCGAGATAGATGGTGTCTTCGGGCAGGAAGAAGCGATCGCGGAACGGCCGCAGTCTATCTTCGCGGTCGAGCGCTTCGAGATCGGCGCGGGTGATGTGTGCGGTCAGGGGATCCGGACTTTCACGGGCTAAGCAAGCCAATCTAACAGAATTTCGTATCGTCATAGGCCCGTTGCGGGCTGATGGGCGCAGCTTTTGTCGAGCGGACAGGCCATGCAGTTCGGCGCGGAGCGTTTGCATAATGCTTGGCCGTGTGCGCGCAGAAGGACATAGGCCTGCACCAGCCAGTCACGCTCCATCACGCCCTGCTCCTTGAGCGCCGTGACCGCCGCTTTGTAGCCGGCCGTGTAGGACGATTGCTGCGGCGCAAAGCCCAGGCGCACCAGCACGCGCAACCCATTGGATTCCAGCGCCGGCTGCACGCTGATGCCTGAGAACAGCAGAATCTTGTCCGCGCCCGGATCGGCGATGCTGGGAAATTTCTTCAAGAGCGTGCGCGCCTTGGGCAAAGGCAGAGATTTGAGCGCGGCCAAAAGGCCGCCGTCGCCGCATTCGCGCGCGATCGCCGCGATGTTCTTGAGCCGCGCGACGCGCGTGCCGGGATTCATGCCGCCACGCTTGGCGATGTCGAGCAGCACGTTGCCCGGGGCCCGCATGATCTTGTCCGCATCGAGACCCACGCGGGCGTAGAATTCCTCGAACAGTTCGGCCCTGCGCGTGTCGTCGATCAGATACCCGATATTGTCCCACACGATCATTGCGAGCGGATCGCTCAACGGCTTCGGCACAGGATAAAGCGTTGCAAGCTTCGCAATCGTGGCCTTGAGGCCACGCGCCGCGGAACGCCTTGCGCTCACTTTGGCCCGACGACCACGATTTCAAACGTGCCGGGCACCGTCTGCGGCCGCGTGCCCGGCGCGATCGGCAATTGATACTGCGCGGTCGGAAGATAAAGTTTCCCCGTCTTCGCATCGAACGCGCCCGTGCGCGCGCCGAGCGCGGTCGGCACCGTTGCGACGAGCGCGATATCCGCCGGGCTCCTGACCGCGATCACGGAAAGCGTTCCCGAGCGACCGCAGGGCACGTAAAAGACCTTGTGCGTGGAATCGTAGATCGCCGCATCGGGGCCCTGGCCGATCGCGACCGTCGCGCGCGCGGCGCCGGTCTTCGCGTCTGTCACATCCGCCACGCCGTTGCGGCAGGTTGAGATCGCAACATCGTCGTCGCCGTCATACGCAAGGCCCGTGGGACTTTCGCAGCCCGGCAGCGCAACGCTGTAGACGACCTTACGCGACGCGATATCCACCCTGGCAATCTCGTGCTTGTCCTCGATGTTGATGAGCAAGTGGCCATGGCCGTCCGAAGCCGCGAATTCCGGTTTGCCGTCCAACGCAATAGTGCCCACGTTCTTCATTGCCTTGGGGTCGATCAGGAACACGGCCTGAGCATCGCCTTCCATGATTGCGACAAGACTGGTGGCCGGATCGTAGGCGACCGCATCGGGACCTTCGCCTGTCGGGATCGAGGCCAGAACCCTTCCGCTTTTCGTATCGAAAATGATCGCCATCCGGCTTTTGCCGTTGGCGCTCACACCGAGTTCCGAATCGCCGATGGCGATCACGCCATGCACGACGCTGCCCGGCACAAACGGGTCGGTAAGCTTGCCGGTGTCGAGATCAACTGCCATGACGCCGTCGGTGCGTCCGACATAAAGTTGATGGGTTGCCGCGTTGATCGATGCATAATCCCAACCGCCATCCGGTCCGGGAATTTTTCCGATAACGCTCATGTCCGGCGTTGCCGCGAGGGACGAGCCTGCAGCGAGACAGGCCAGCAGCGCCGGCAGCGCGCGGCGACCGACGGATGAAAGACTCATCGACAAACTCCTTGATGAAGGCGAACGCAAAACTGCGACCGCTGCGAGAACGGCGGCGGCCGCGATCAAACTTCGAAACGCGAACAAGTGCTAGTGGCTGCCCGGCGTGGGTGCAGGCTGCATGGGCGTGCCGGCCGGCGGGGGCGTCATTCCCGGGCCGCCGTCATGATGCATCCAATGATCGTGCATCCCGTGAAAATCCATCCCAAACGGCTTGCCGCCAAACATCGGCGCGGTAACGATGCCCACCACCCCGACAATGGTCAGCACCAGAATCCAAAGACCGAGCACCGTACCCAGGAGCTTGACCAACCCCTCGGACTTGCCGGCCGCAAACAAGACGAAAAACGCGACGATCAAAGCCGCCGTCGCGTGATGAATCAGACCCATCCACATCATATGCCCCTCCTGATGGCGACACGCCGTCGCCCACGCCCCATCGGCAATAACCCTACCACGAACAGGCGCTTCAAATAAGTGTGCTGGTGCCGCACGACGCGCGACCGGCCGTGAAAAGCCGGGATTCCTGCGGCGCTCTTAAACCAAAACGAAAAAAGGCCTACACTTTCGGCACTTAGGCTGTTAGGTGGCTGGCATTCGCCGTCTGGTTTCAGACCGCGTCCGCCCTGTCGAACCCACGCGGACAAAATATGACGGCGGCGTAACGCGAAACCTTCGAAGAACAAGCATGGTCGATCTAGAACGTCTCGTTTCTGCAAACGTCCAGCAAGCGCCTTATCCGTTTGCGATCGTGCCGGGGTTCATCAAGAGCGATGCGCTCGCAGCGATAGACGGCGACTTTCCGAAAGTCGAAAAGACGGGCAGCTTTCCTCTGGCCAGCCTGACTTACGGTCCCGCCTTCTCCTCGCTGATCGCGGAACTTTCGAGTTCACAAATGGCGGCGATCATCACCGACAAGCTGAAGATCGATTTGAACGGCCGCCCCGTGATGGTGACGGTGCGCGGCCAATGCTCCGCCCGCGATGGGCACATCCACACCGACAGCACGACAAAGCTTGTCACCCTGCTGCTTTATATGAACAGCAAGGACGAGAGCGAACGCGGCCGGCTGCGCATCCTGCGCTCGTCGACCGATCTGAACGATTACGCCGCGGAGATTCCGCCGGACGAAGGCACGCTCCTGATCTTCCGCAACGGCCCCAATGCGTGGCACGGCTTCGAGCCGGTCGACGGCATGCGGCGCGTGATCCAGGTGAATTGGGTGACGGACGAATCCGTCGTGCGTCGCGAACAGGCGCGCCATCGCCTGAGTGCATTCATCAAACGACTGGGCGGCCTCTTTTCCGGCGGGGCGGGCAAGCATGCCGCTGCGCATTGACACTTTCCGCAACGATATCGGCGGCAGTTCGATCTACAAGGCGATTTCGCATCCGCTTGCGGCAGAGCCCGCGCGCGCATTGCTTGCGAAGCTCAGTGCGAACGGCGGCACCGCGATCTACGATCCCGACGGCATCATCGAAGCGTTCGAGACCTTTTATCCGCTGACCGGAATCGAACTCGCCGGTTATTTCGTCCAGAACATCGAGCATCTGAACCGGCGCTTCCGCAATCTGTCGGCGCGGGCCGTGACGGACCTCGCAAACACGCAATGCGGCACCGTGCTCATTGCCAGCTTCGACGACAAGAAGCCGCTCGCACAGATCCGGCATTTGCTGCCCAAGAATGCGCAGACGATCAGCTTCGCGCATCTGAAGACGCCCGCGGAGCTGCAAACGGTTCCGGATCGCTATCTGTCCACCCTCAATTTCGCGACCAATCACGTGTTTTTCCGCGACGAAGGCGGCCACCACACGCGCCTCGTCACGGCAAACTACTGGACGCGTTATGGTGCGAAGGCCGTCTCGCTTTGGTGCCGGCTGTTTGCGGCCGACGGATCGGTTCTCGCGACATGGACGGAATCCTGCGGCGCGCCCGAGAGTTCCGTCGTCATCGACAGCCGCGAAATCCGCGCGCGCTTCGAACTGCCCGCCTTCACCGGACAATTGTTCGTGCACGCGGTGGGCGTCGCGGGCCATGACATCGTCAAATATGCGCTCGACACCTATGGCGACGAACCCAATGTTCTTTCCGCCACGCATGACGCGAATTCATGGCCTGCGGATCTCTATGCCGGGCTGCCTGCCCCCGCAGACGGCGAGGACGTGATCCTCTGGGTGCAGAACAGCCATCCGATTTCGATTCCGGCCGGCGATATCGGCATGGGTGCGACGGGCCGCGAGGGCGTGACGCGTCTTCAGGAAGAGATTTCGCCCTTCGCCACGCGGCGGCTGAGCGTTTCGGAATTGCTGCCGGACTTGCGCTGGCCCGATCAGATCGAGATTCACGCCGGCAAGCATCTCGTGCGTCCGCGCTATGAGATCGTGGGCAAGAACGGCCGCTCGCGCGTGGCACATCCGAATGTCGAGCGCGTCGATCTGAAGAACGACCCGGCACTGGCGGGTTTGCGAGCTCTGCTGGGCAAAGTGCATCTTCTGCCGGCAGCAATTCTTCCGACCGCGTCCTTCACAACGACAGTGCTGCCCACGCCGATGTCCACCGCGCAGACGCATCTGCCGGTGAAGGCGCTGGTTTACACGGCAGACGGCCAACTCGTCGCCGAGCACAAATTCGGCAATCTCAGGCGCAATCAATCTGTCGCGCTCGACGTTACCGAACTCGCAGCCGGGAAACTTCCCGGCGGCTACGGCCATGTCGAACTTGTCTACGATTTCGATGCCGGCGAAGAAGCCGACGGTTGGCTTCACGCGCTTTTCCGCTATGGCGATCGCGCAAGCGGGCATCATGCCGAAACGAGCTTCGGCTCGCATGTGTTCAACACGGCGCTCACCTATCGCGGCGAGCCCCAATCCTATGCCGGCCCACCGCCCGGATTGTCGACGCGCTTGTTTCTGCGTGTGGCGCCGCGCCCGGCGGAAACGATTTGCCACCTGATCTATCCGGTTTCGGAAAAATGGCTTCCGAAGTCGACGACCACGCTCACACTGCGCAGTGAAAGCGGTGCCGAACTTGCGCGCAAGGATATCGCGATTCCCGCCTCCGGTTCGTTGCACTGGCGTGTCGGCGAGATGTTCGATGCGGATTTGCTGCGCGAAGCGGGACAGCATCCTTATGTGATCATCCGCGACGAGACCTGCCGGCTGTTCGGCTATCACGGCGTTCTGGGCTCGGGCGGCAGCTTCAGCCTGGATCACATGTTCGGCTTCTGAGCGTGGAAGCTCGCTTGTCGACATGCTGGGTCGTGACCGACGGCAAGGCAGGCATGGAGAGCCAGTGTCTCGGCCTCGCCGAAGCGTTGGGTGTCACGACGATCGTCAAGCGGGTCACGCTTCGCATGCCCTGGCGTCAATTGTCGCCCTATCTTCGCATCGGGCTTTCGCATGCGTATTCCGAAGGCAGCGACGCGCTCGCGCCGCCCTGGCCCGACATCCTCATTGCCACGGGACGCCACAGCGTACCGGCGTCGCTTTATGTTCGGCGCGAAAGCCGGCGCGCCGGAAAGCCGACGCTGACAGTTCAGATTCAGAACCCCGTCATCGCGCCTTCGCATTTCGATCTGGTCGTCACACCCTTGCACGACAGGCTGAGCGGGCCGAATGTGATCTCGACCATTGGCGCGCTCCATCGCGTCACGCCCGAGCGGCTGGCAGCCGACGCGGCCGCGTTCGCGCCGCAAGTTGCGAATCTGCCCCGACCCTATATCGGCGTGCTGATCGGCGGTCCGAATGCAGCGTTCCGTTTTGGACCTGAAGAGATGCGCGCATTTGCAGGCGCGCTACGCGATCTCGCAAAAGCCGAAAATGTCAGCCTCCTCGTCACACCGTCCCGCCGCACAGGCGACGAGAATGTCGCGATCCTTCGCTCGGAGCTTTCCGATGTGCCCGCATTCGTGTGGGACGGTTCCGGTGCAAACCCCTATTACGGAATCCTCGGTCTCGCCGATCATCTGATCGTCACGTGCGACTCCGTGAACATGATCTCCGAAGCCTGCGCCACCGGCCGACCCGTCCGGATCTACGATCTGCCCGGCGGATCGCGGAAATTCGCGGATTTCAAGCGCATCTTGCGCGAACGCAATCTGACACGCGATTTCTCGGATCGACTGGAAGTTTTTGCCCCATCGCGCATCGACGAAATGTCGACAGTTGTCGAGGCAATCCGGGAGCTCGCATAACAAAAAGAAAGGGCGCCCGTTACAGGCGCCCTTCAAGTTTCGGCAATGCCTGGCGGGCTTATTTCGCCGCGGTCTTGGCCTTCATCGTGTCGCTGGTCGACAGCGATGCCGTCTTCGCGGTCTTGGTCTTCGTGCGCGCCACCTTGCCGAGATGCTTGTGTTTGGCGAGCTGCGAGACTTTGGTCGTCTTGTGCGTCTTGGCTTTCACGACGGTCTTCGTCGCCTTGACGTTGGCTGCCGCCGGGGTCGACATCGTCGTCGTGGTCATGGGTTTCGCCGGTTCGCTGCCGGCCTGCGCAAAGGCAAGCGATGGGCAGAGAGCGAGTGCGGCAACGGCGAGAACGGTCTTGCGCAGATTTGACGTAAGCATGATCGATATCCTTCGAACGATTTCTTCAGTGCCGCCTCTCGTGAAGGAATCTGGATGCCGAGTGCGTCCGAAACATGTCCGAACTATTGCCGTCATCTGTCTTTGTACGGATCATTTGGCGGCGCATCACGCGAGGGTGATTGCTTCGCGTTCGCTTCACGGAAATGCGAGCAGTGCATTCATTCCGCATTCAGATATCGCGGTCGAATGCGCCTACTTGGCTGCGCACGCGATATGGCCGGACGCGAACTCGCAGCTCCGCTCATGCGAGCCGTCGGCGGCGCGCACATCGACGTTCCAGATGTTTCCGGCACGGGTGAAAAGCAGGAAACCGTAACCGGGCAAGGAAAGCCCGCTGGTGATTTTCATCGCGCCCACGCTTTGGCCGGTCAGATCGGCGGGCGCGGGATCGAGCAAATCGCCGCCTTCGCCCGCCAGGATCTGCGGCGGCGCGCCTTTCTCGTAGTTGATCGCCTCGAATGTATGGATGTGGCCCGCAAGCAGAAGCGAAATATTGGGCGCGATCCTGGTTCTATCGACCGCCGCCATCATCGTGCTGTTGCCGCCCAGCACCATGCCCATCGGCCCTTTGACGACGCCCCAGATGGGGCGATGCATCACGAGCCAGCTCGGAGCCGGCGCAAGTCTTCCGATCGCCGCAAAGTCTCCGCGATAAACCGCAACCTGATCGGACGGCGCGAGAACATCGGACGCATCGGCATCGTCCATCACAATAAGGGTCATCGGCTTCAGCGGTACGGGATAGGGCGCGAGATGCGACACGCAATTCGCAGTATCGACCGCGAGTGGTCCCAACAACCTCAGCCATCCGGGGCCGCCGCGCGTGCAATCTTCATGATTGCCGCGCACGACAACCCATGCCGAGGCGCCAAGCAACGGCTGAGCGGGCGTGAAGAAATCCGCGGCCCATGCATTCCAATTGTCGCCCCACGGACTTCCGGTGCAGCCGCTGTCGACTCCGGGACAAGGTCCTTCGCGATACAGATAATCGCCGACATGGATCGTGAGGTCCGGTTTCAGCTTCGCGGCGGCGGCGGCGATTTCCGGGAATTCCCATTTGGCGGGATCGTTGCAGGCCTGCACGGCCGAGCCTTTGATGCGGCACCCCGTATCGCCCAGCACGATAATGCGTTGCGGGTCGGCGACGGGCACCGGCATGTCGGTGCCGAGAATGGAAAGATGTTTCGCGCCCGCGGGCAAAGTCACTGCGCACAGAAGCACGGGAAAATTCTTGTCGGCGGCGGCGCGCACGCGCATCGGCATGTTTGCGCCGTCAACGATGGCGGGCGGACACACATTGCCCTGCAGGACGATTCGCGCTTCCGCGCCTCCGCCGGGCGCCAGTTGCGCCCAATGGCTGAGAAGCGCCGGTGTCGCCGCGTTTGCAGCGCCGGCCAGGCCCAAGAGCAGAGAGATGAGCCAAAGACGGATCGCGATGCGCATGCGTGCAGTATGAGACGAAAACATGACAGGCGTGAGATGGCTCAACGGTCCGTCCTCGCCGGTTTGAAGCGGTCCAGTATGCCGTATTTCTCCAGCGCCCAGATCGTCGCCATCAACGCCACCACGACGGCCGCACTGATCAGCAGCCGTTCGTGCTTTTCCGTGAAGAGGGCCGCGAGCTGGTGAATCCCCGCCCCGACAAGCAGCAGCGCGGGCGCCCAAATGAAAGCCGACGCAATGTTGGCGACCCAGAACTTCCGCGTCGGCATCCCCATGATCCCGGCCACCAGCGGAATCACGGCGCGCACAGGGCCGAAAAACCGCCCGACGAAAACGCTGACAGTGCCGAATCGGTCGAAGAAGCTGTAGCCGCGTGCAAGCACTTCCGGGTAGCGGATGAAAAACCAGTGCTTTTCGAGCAGGTGCCCGAAGCGCTGGCCGAGCATGTAAGAGATCGTGTCCCCGATCACCGCGCCGAGAATGGCGCCCGACAACACGGGCCAGATACTCAGCGCACCATGCGGGTTCAACGGCCACGCGACCAGTGTTCCGGCCAACACAAGAATCGTGGTGCCGGGAAAGAGGAAGCTGAAGCCCACAAAAGACTCGCCGAACGACACCAGGAACATTACGGGGAAGGACCATTGCTGATGCAATTTGATGAACTCGACCGACGCATGCACCATCCAGTCCAGGAAGGCTCCGATCGCATGCCACCAACTCAGGAAAACGGTCACCATTCACATATCCATGAATTTTCGCGTGGCGAAAATCGAGTCAATCGATCCGCCGGCTCGGAAAAACGGCGAACGACATCGGCACCCCGAACGTTCCGATAGCACGTGGACTGTCCGTAATGCCAATCAACTGCGGATGCACCCGTAAAGACTGCAATCGCGCCGCACGCCTTCTCGCAGCACATGCCCGCGCAGGGTGCCCTCATAGGTGAATCCCAACCGTTCGAGCAGAACGCGGGACTTCTCGTTGCCGGCGTGAAAACGGGCCCAGAGCCGCGCGAGGCCGAGTTCGCCGAAAGCGTAGTCCGCAATGGCCGTCATCGCCTCGAAGGCATAGCCCTGCCCCCAGCTCGCGCGGCCGAACAGGAACCCGACTTCCCCGCGCGCATGATGCCGGTCGATCTCGCTGAGATCGCAGCAGCCGATGACCGGTCCGCCCGGTTCTAGGCAGACGGCCCAGTAGAGCGAGTTGCCGGCGTCCATATCGGCGATCTGGGCCGCGACGACCTCCTCCACCGTTTCCGGATCCGTGAAGGCGGGCCAGTCCCAGAACTGCATGGTTTCGGCATCGCGCATCATGGCGAACATGACGGGCGCATCGCCGGTGGACAGCGGCCGGAGCGAGAGACGGGATGTTCGGAGCTGTGGCATCGGGCGGGGTGGCCAAAAGGATTATCAGGCCCTGAAATGTCATGAGGCGGCCGGCACGTTGGCGCCGTGGCCGCCTCATGTCTGCCCCCGTCAAAACGGACCCAGAAGCTGCGCGGCCTGGCCCCCTGCCGTAGCCTCGCAGCGGCGCAAGTGTGCTGGGACGGCGACCGCTTGCAATGGGACCATACGAGTCCTGTGCGTTTTGGCCACTCGAAGTGATTTCTTTGCAACAGAAACAAGCGCTTCCGGAACAAGTGAGCAATATAGATCAACCCTGCCGGAAGTGCTTGGACAGCTTCAGGCCTTGCCGCTGATAGTTTGAGCCAATGCCCTGTCCATAAACTTCGGGCGGCGGATCGGTGAGTCGTTCGAACACCAGCCGCCCGATGATCTGGCCGTGCTCCAGGATGAACGGCACTTCGCGGGAGCGGACTTCCAGCACCGCGCGCGAGCCGCGGCCCCGGCCCGCCTCGTGGCCGAAACCGGGATCGAAGAAACCCGCATAGTGAACCCGGAACTCGCCCACCAGCGGATTGAACGGCACCATCTCGGCCGCGAACTCCGGCGGGATCGCCACCGCTTCCTGCGAGGCCAGGATGTAGAACTCGTCGGGGTCGAGCACGATCGTCTCCGACCGGCTGGCATAGATCGGCTCCCAGTAATCGAGCGGGTCGAGCGCCGCGCGCAGGTCGATGTCGATGATGCCGGTGTGGCGCTTCGCCCGCCAGCCGACCTGCTTGCTGACGGAATCGCCCCGCAAATCGACGGAGAGCGCGAGGCCGTTGTCGATATCCGCCGGCCCATCCACGAGCGGCTGCTCGGCATGGAGACGCTTGAGCTGCGTATCGGTGAATTGCGGCGAACCGCTGCGGACGCGCAACTGGTTCAGCCGCGAGCCCTTGCGCACCAGCACGGGGAACGTGCGCGGCGAAATCTCGGCATAGAGGGGCCCGCGATAGCCCGACTCGATCCGGTCGAAACCCTGGGCGCGATCCGTGATCAGGCGGGTGAACACATCCAGCCGCCCGGTCGAGCTTTTGGGATTGGCGATGCCGGAGACGCGCGAGGAAAACTCCACGCTCTCCAGGAGAGGCACCACATAGACACAGCCGGTTTCCAGCACCGCGCCTTGCGTGAGGTCGATCTCGTGCAGCGCGACGGTCGCGAGCTTGTCGCGCACGGTCGCATTCGGCCCGGGCAGGAAACTCGCGCGCACCCGCCATGCCATCGCGCCGACCCGAAGGTCGAGGCTGGCCGGCTGGATCTGCGCGTCGTCGATATCTTCGGAGGCCAGCACTTCGCGCCGCGACCGGATCAGTCGCTTCAGAACATGGCTGGGCAGGATACCGGTCGAGTGGCGGCCATAGCTTTCGCCGGCGTCCGCCACGCCGCTCTCGCCGAACAGATTGTCTTCGGTCTGGGCCATGCGCCGTTTATAAGGCCCACGTTGAGAGGCGTCACGCGCGCACGCGAACAAAGCTGTGCAAGGGTCGCAAGGTTCGGGCCGCGACGGGTTGCGGAGCAGACGCCGCCGTCTTTCGCGAATATTTTTGTACGCCGTAATATTCAACAAAATCAATGACTTGATCCGCCGGAACAGGGCTTTTTTGCCCTGCAAATTTCCCTGCCCTCGAGCCTGCATTGTCGGCGTTCAGAGAATCATTTCGCGCGAAAAAAAATTCACCTGTTATCGCCCGGATTCTCCAGTCAAAGCCCGACTTTCTCGAAAACATAACAGGCAATAACAGGTGCGCAGTTTCCGTAACGGGACGTGCATCCAACTGAAGGCGTGCCGTCACACGCGAACGCGCGCGTACCGGCGCGATTACCAGACGCTGGAGGCGCGGGCGCGCAAACTTTGCCCACGCGACAGGCGCGGCGCCCTCACCTTCCGTCTTCCGGCGCGTCCCGATGCCGGACCGCTTCTCTTCCATGCGCGCTTTCCATCACTGGAAAACACCCAACATGGCGACGCAAATTCACGCGCGCAATCGAACAAATGTTCGATCGGAGAAAATAGTTGAACAAGAAACGAACAGTTGGCGCGAATTTTCGGAGAATGTTTTTGCGCGTCAGGCGGTTAGGACGCGGCCGATTTTTCCAAACTATTTCTTGATCCAGCGAGCATCGGATTTCCTGTGCTCCCGCGCTGCAGGTTCCCGCACCGCACAGAATTGTGACTGGGTTCGCGCGCTCGCCCGGGGCTACGCTCTGTTTCGTTCCGTGAACAGGGGGAAATTGCGTGCGCCGCATGTCTTTCGTCATAGGTTTGCTTTTCGCGGGCGTAGCTGTGGTTTGCATGTCGCCGCCCGTGTTCGCGGCAAACGCCGCAGAGACAAAAGCCTCGCCCATGACGCTGGACGGCATCATCGATGCGGACAGCGACGACACCCTTGCATTTACGCCCGACGGCAACACCGTCTTCTTCGATCGCAGCAAAGGCCCGCAAAAGACGATCATGGTCTCGCATCGCGTCGGCGGTCGTTGGTCTCAGCCTGGGATCGCGGGTTTCTCGGGCAAGTGGTTCGACCAGGACCCCTTGGTCGCGCCGGACGGCACCTATCTGCTGTTCGATTCGGATCGTCCGGTTGCACCCGCAGGCCAACCGCTGAAGCAAAACTATTTCGCAGGCCCGCCGGGGCCGGGCTCGAACATCTGGCGGGTCGATCGCACGGCGGACGGTTGGGGTGCGCCGCGCCGGCTCGGTCCCACCATCAACAACGATGTGTTCATCGACTTCGCGAGTCTCGCCGGCGACGGCACGCTCTATTTCATCCGCTGGAACGCCAGCGCAAAGGCCATGCACCTTTGGCGCGCGTCTCTGAGAGGCGGCCTGTATCAAGCACCGGAGCGGGTGATATTGGGCGATCCGTCCCAGTCGCTGCACGACCCTGCGGTCGCGGCGGATCAATCCTTCATCGTGTTCGACTACGGCAAGGTGAAGGGCGGTTTGGGACGTCTTTGCATCGCATTCCGCGAGGGCGATCATTGGGGCAAACCCATCGACCTCGGCGACGCGCTCAACAAAGACCTTCCCTGGGGCGCGCACCTCGCGCCGGACGGAAACGCCATCTACGTCACAGGACAATCCGGCATTTCGCGGATTTCACTCGCTGCGTGGCTTGACGCGCATCGGGGGGAGGCGAGCGGGCGGTGATGACCGTGTCCATTTCGAATAATGCGTTCGAATACAGGAAGGGTCGTAGCTAGGGTTACGGCGCGGTCTTTACGGTCCCGACATGACATCAAGTAGCGGCCGGGAAACGCTGCCACTGGCACCTCTTTCCTAGTCCGTCTCTTTGTCCTTGGGTCCCAGGGCGTCCTCAATCATGGCATTGAGATTGAGTCCGAATCCCGCGATGTTAGGCTGGAGCATTATATAGCGATTGAGTTGGCGCAACGGCTGCGCAAGCAGGTCCTTGAGCGCTTGCCATGACGTCGACCCTTTGGCCAACTCTGCTTGCACCGCAACAATGAACTCGAGCCGTCTCTGCTCAAAGTAAGGCTCCTCAGCCACTACACCTTCCAAGACGGCAAGCGCGGTCTTGAGCCTATCTCGGTCGGAATACTCCACCGCGATCTCAGCGGTTATATAGGCGTAGTCGACCTGTTCTGCCGGTCGTAATTCTTCAAACTTCACCGCGTCAAGAATTGCCGCCGCGGCGTGTTTGTGGCCCAGCCTGAGCACGCATTCCGCCAAGAACACCGAACGGATGCCAGTGGGATGTAAGCTAAGCGCCTTGCGATAGGCGTTGTCGCCGGCCGCCCATTTGCCCCAATAGCGATAACATTCGCCCAAATGGTCCCAGAGCATGGCGAAGCCCTCCGCACTCCAATGCCCATCGTCCGCCAATAGCGCCTTGAAAACCTCTTCCGCTTCCACAAACCGACGCTCTTCGCGAGTGAAAAGCCCTAAGAAACTCAAGGCCGATGCCAACAGCAGCTGCGCGCGCGATCCCAACGGCTTTTCCTTGGCCCGCATATGAGCGTAGGCCACCGCTAGGGCCAATTCCTTTTTTGCCTGACCAACATCGCCGATCGCGGCATAGGTCATCGCTTTGACCCCGCCGTATTGCACGTGATCGCTGATCGAGTGGGTCAGTTTGAGAATGCGGTCGCAAACTGCAAGCTTTTCGGCAAAGGGCATATCTGCGCCAAACAAATCGAGATGTGCCTGCAGAATCTCGACATCCGTTTCCGTATCCGCCACGATCGGCCCCAGCTTCGCAAATTCGGCCCGCGCCTCGTCATGGGCACTAGTCGCATCCAGCACCAAAGCCTGATGATAGGTCAGCTTGCGCTGCCAGCGCGGATCGGCAACCAATGCGCGTAGCCGTTCCAACTGAGCCGGCAATTCACGCTGCCGCGCGAGCCGAAAATGCAAAGTGCAGACATCGCCTACAAATTCGCTCAAGGCTTCAATGTCAACGGCCAGCAGTTTCTCGATCCTGCGGTCACCCAATGCCATTATCGGCGCAGTGTGGCTCTTGTGCCAAATGGCGTACTGACAAAGCGCGGCGCGAGCCGCAACGAGCGCCGCTTCCAAATCTCCGCTGTTCCACGCCTCCCGCACCCGCTCCCCATGCTCAAAGCCAGGAAGCCGCTCGGCGCAACAATCACCAAACGCTGCGCCTGACCCGCAAAGACAGGGTTCTTGCGGCTTGGGGCTATACTGCGGGATATTACGGCGAGGCTTCGGCATTGTCGCCCCCTAGTATAAAGTGAGATTCAGTGACATGGGCTACAGTACCTCAATTCCGAAGCGGCGAGCATCTGGGTATTGCAGTTCGTGTCCGCGTAACTTCAATAAACTAAATTGAAACCGATCTTCTAATCAACGCTTACTTATTTGTAGAATGATGGATTCTCATCCAATGCCTGCAGACACCTTTCCCACGACAGCTGCGCAACGCCCACTGTGCTTCGTAATTGGCCCGATTGGAGGGAATGGATCAGATACTCGTAAACACGCCGATATGTTGCTCAATGCTGTCGTCAGACATGTCTTAGAGACTGAACAATTCGGCTACCGTGTGAAACGATCGGACGAAGACACCGACCCTGGCATGATAGGCGATCGCGTTGTAATCGATATTTTGAACGCCGAGCTCGTGGTCGCCGATCTGACGGAATTGAACCCTAACGCTTTCTACGAATTGGGTATTCGGCATGCAACAGAGAAACCAACGATTCATATCGCTCGTACGGGAACTGCCCTTCCATTCGACAATATTAGTCATCGTACACTTTTTGTTGATGTAGCCGATTGGCATAGCATTGAGAGCAGCAGAAAAGCGCTTGCTGACCTCGCTCGAGCGATCAAAGAGCCTGGGTTTCATGTGAGCAATCCAATCACACAAGCCAACGCCTCTTTTAAGATGCGCGGGAGCGCTGATCCTCGGGACCGCGTGATTGGAGGACTCCAGGAACGACTCTTTTTCATCGAAGAACAACTTGGTGAGTTCGACCGAAAAAGGAACTTGCGCGGAAAATCGACATCCCCAGCCTTCAGAAATTCCTTAATCGTTATTGACACTCGCCCCCTTCTCGGGAAGGTGGGCCGAATTTTTAAAATTAGCCACACGAAATCGGAGGGTTTCCAGGACTTACTGGATCAATTATTTATGGAGATGAGCCATGTAGATGGAAGTCTCGTACCTCGTAAATATGGCATTCAATGGTATTTGGAGAACGAGGATGGGGGACGGATAGCAATTCATCGCAACGAGAACGGCATTGATTTACGTTCGCTGTCGGAGGTTGGCATAGAAAACGATTCGCTTTTATTGACAAAACCGGTTTCACCTAATTGGCGGAGTCTTTAGAGCCGGGACGGGGCAAATAGGGTGACAGTGGTAATGCCCCCTTCGCGCCGTGGCACAAAGTATCAGCGGGGGAACATTGCCCCGGTCAACTCATTTCGATTTTGCCGACGCTGTTTCGATCCGGCCCTTATCGGAATATGGCGACGTGAAATCAATTTCCAAATTTTCCGAGGCGGGTGGGGACCACTTCTCCGATATTGGATTAAGTCTCCCGTATCTCTGCATTCGTCAATGGGTCATTTTCGGATAATTGACTGTCCAGTCACTCTTGATTATAGTCGCCTGCGCCAGGAGCAGGACACATGGCCAAGCCCAGGAGCGAGGAGAAGCGGAGCGCGATCGTGGCGGCTGCTGTGCGCGTGATCGCGAGCCAGGGGCTCGGTGCGCCGACGGCGACGATCGCCGCGGAGGCCGGCGTGGCCAACGGCTCGCTGTTCACCTATTTCGAAACCAAGGCCGATTTGTTCAACGCGCTTTATCTCGAACTGAAAGCCGAGATGGCTTCCGCCTCGCTGAAGGGGCTTCCGGCAAAGGCCGATTTTCGCAAACAGATGTTTCACGTCTGGTCGAATTCGATGGACTGGGCGGTGTCCAGTCCGGAAAAGCGGCGCGCGCTGGCGCAACTCACTGTGTCCGACGAGATCACGCCGGCAAGCCGGGCGGCGGGGCATAAGACCATGGCGGGTGTGGCAGCGCTGCTGCAGCGGGCCCGCGCCAACGGCCCAATGCGCAACGCGCCGATGGCATTCGTCGTCACGATCATGAACGCGGTGGGCGATGCCACGATGGATTTCATGATCCAGGATCCCGCCAACGCGAAAAAGCACAGCAAGGCCGGGTTCGACGCGCTCTGGCGCGCTTTGGCCTGAATTTTTTTGCTTGATAAATGACTGACTGGACACGTACTTATGAGGGACACCATGTCACGCATCGACGAGAGTGAAATGATGGCTGCAAGCAGGACCACGGCCGTCATCGACGAACTTATTGAGATGCGCGGCCTTCGCTTCCATTTTCGCGATTGGCCGTCGAACCGTTCGGATGCGCCAAGTCTCGTTCTGCTGCATGGATTTACCGGGCACGCAAGGTCCTGGGATGCTTTCGCCGGGGCGATGACCGATCGCTATCGCGTGTTGGCGCTTGATCAGCGCGGTCACGGCGAGACCGGCTGGGTCGCCGCCGATCAGTACGGAGTCGACAACATGGCCGATGATCTGGAGACATTCGCGCGGGCGCTGGGCTTGAAACGCTTTGCGCTCCTCGGCCTGTCCATGGGCGGCCTGGTGGCGATGGAATATGCCGGTCGCCACCTTGAGCCACTCGCTGCTTGTGTCATCGTCGATATCGGTCCGGAGATTGTCCAATCCGGGTCCAGTCGTATCCAGGTCAGCGTGCAGGCGGCAGATGTCTTTGCCAGCCGCGAAGACGCGTTTGCGGCGGCTCGCGCCGACAATAACCGACCGCCCGAAATGCTTCATAGACAGCGTTCCGACGCTGGCCTGATGCGAACGGAAGACGGTCGCTGGACCTATCGCTACGATCACGCTCTGCGATCGCCGCGCAATCTGCATTTGCGGGATTCGGAAACAGTCTGGCGGTCATGCGCGAACATCGAAGCGCCGACGCTAATCATTCGCGGCGCACTGTCCGACATTCTCTCTCCGCAGATCGCAGAACGGATGGTCCAGACCATCCCGGAATGCGGGGACGTGAAATCGATTTCCGAAGTTTCCTACGGCTGCCGCGGGCGGCTGACCGCTTCTCTCGCAATGGATTGAGCGTCCCTGTATTTAGAGGGGTTCACTCCAACTCATCGCTTCTCTCGCCAATGGATTAAACGTCCCCGAATTCCCTTGGTGCGGGTCGCATTCGATCTGCGGCAGGCGCAGCGTCGCATCATGCTCCTGGGCCAGCATAATACGGTCCAGAAGCTTGCGTCGTTTCTTCTGGAATTTATTCAGCACCGCGATTTTTATGACGAGAAGCGGCGTCAACTGACATTGCCTCTCACGCGCTTCGATCTTGGTGACTATCTGGGAACAGCGCCGGAAACGGTCGCGCGGGCATTTGGCAAGTTAGAAAAAGTTTCCGTGGTTCGCCGCATCTCGTCGCGTCTCATCGAAATACGTGACCTTGAAGCGCTTCGGAATATGGTCAACGGGCGTCGTCGCACTCCCCACTAGCGCAACTCCGTGGATAGCGCAAAGAAATGTTCGGCCGGCAATCTCAAAGCATTCCGCCGCCATCGGCATATGGCTTGATGCTGTCGGCGACCGAATCGGCAACATGTTCTTTTGTGATCACGCCGCGAACATCTTTCGGACGCGGAAGTCCGGCCTCGGATTCCACGACGATGGACATCATCGCCTTCTTGCGCCACATGCGACCGATGACCGTGAACATGATGTCCTGGCTGCGCGCAATTGTGTAATTGCGACTTGCGACATCCTTGAGCGAGATACCCGTGAAGGTGCCTTCGAGACCACCGCGCAGGGCGGTGTTCACGCGCAGCACGCCGACAATGCTATTGTCATGCGTCACGACGACGTGACGCGTCCGACCCTGATGCTCCGGTAGCCGCAGAAAGTCGTCGAATTTCGTGTTGTCCGGAAGAATGACAATATCCTTGTCCATCACTTCGCCCGCGCGCCGTACGAGGAACATGTTGGCGTGCAACGCCTTCGGGATGAAGTGATGCCGTGCGACGAGTTTGATGGAGTAGATATTTTCGCGCGACAGGACGCGTCGGCAACCGATGCTGATCGCCACGGCGATAATCATCGGCATGACGATCCCATAATCGAGTGTCATTTCGAAGATCATCGTGACAGCCGTCATCGCAGCCCCTGTCGTGCCGCCGACCATGGCAGCCATCCCGACCATCGCAAAAGCCGGAATGCTGATGGACGCGGCCGGAAACAGCAGATGGGCAAACGCGCCGAAGGCCCCGCCCAATGTCGCGCCCATGAACAGCGAAGGGGAAAAGATGCCACCCGATGAGCCGGAGCCGAGGCTCAGTGAGGTTGCGACAATCTTCGATGCAAACAACAGTACAAGGAGCGGCGCAGCAGCGAGCCCACCCAGCAAAACGTCCTGAATAGTTGCGTAGCCCACGCCGTCGACGTGGTAGTGCCCCGTCATGCGCAGCAGCGCGTACATCATTCCGCCCAGAACCGTCATCCCAAGTGCGTGACGCAGATACGGGTTTCCAATTTGCCCGAACTTGTCTTCGGCAAAATGAAGTCCGCGAATGAATGCGGCGCTCGCCACGCCGATAACCGCTCCCAGAACGGCGTATAGAAGCAGCAGAGATACCGCCCTGGGGTCTGTGGACACACTGCCGACGGCAGGGACGTCGAAGGCCGGGCGCAGTCCGAAGAAAATCCGGCCGATGTACGTCGCTGTGCCCGTAGCGAGGGCGACCGGCAAAAAGGTTCGTGTGCTCACTTCCGGCATCATCAGCTCGATGGCGAAGATGACGCCGCCGATCGGCGTGTTGAATGTCGCGGCGATGCCGGCGCCCGCGCCGGCCGCCACCAGCGTGATGCGTTGCCACGCTTCGAGCCGGATCAGCTGCCCGATGCTGGAGCCGAGGGAGGCGCCGATCTGGATGATGGGTCCCTCCCGGCCCACCGAGGAGCCGCTTCCGATCGCGAGCGCGGACGCGAGCGATTTGACCGCAGCGACGACCGGCCTGATGCGACCCTCATTGTAGAAGATGGCGTCCATGACTTCCGGCACGCCATGCCCCCGCGCCTCGGGCGCAAACGTCTTGACCAGGAACACGACGCCCATTCCGCCCAAGACGGGAACGAGAACAACGAACGCGCCCCACGCCGACACGGACGTGTAGGTGTTTGCGTCGTAGAGGAACGAAAACCGACCGAAGAAAAACAGATTGTGGAGGACGGAAATCAGATCGCGGAAAAGCACGGCGCCAAACCCGGTCACAATACCCACGAAGACCGCCACAAGCGAAAATGCGACGAGATTGAGAGGGCGTTCCTTGGATGAGGGTTCAGACATAGTTCGGCACGGCTGGTTCTTGTAAAGTCGGTTGATGCGCCGGTTCACCTGCCACGAGCCGTGGGGCAACACAAGTGCGTTGCATTCCAATGCCGAATTCTGGAACGGCCGCAGGTCAGCCATGTCTGATGGTTCAATCGGAAGCCGACAACATCAATCTCGATTCGGATTTTGTAAGTTCGGCAAGTTCGGCATCGAGAACCTGCGAGAAATCATCAAAGACCAAATCGACAAAACCAGTCGATCACCGAACGTCTAGTCCGCACGGCAACTGGGGCCAATCGCCGGCGGAAATCGGACTGCCGCCTGTTTGACGGCCAGCCCTCCAAGTTCAAGAGCACGGAGCTGGAGGTCTTTCTCAAGGATTGGCATGATAACATCGTCGACGCCGTGCGATCCGCCGGATCGGCGAACCGAAATCTTCGAGGCGGGGAGACCACACCATGGACGAATCTGTCCGCCAACTCGGCGACCTGCGCGAACTGACCTGGAGCCATGTTCTTTTCGTCCTCGCCATTGTTGTCGGTTGCCGGTTGCTCATCGGGATCGTGCGATGGTGCGTTCACCGCGCGGCCGAGAGCGCACCCTCGCATTGGCGATTGTCGATCCTGCGGATGGCGCCGCTCGCAACATTGCTGATCGCCATCGCCGGCATCGCGATCATCATCCCCATTCTGGTCGAGCCCACGTTCGACGATATCGTAGCATTGATCGCCACAGTGGCGTTGGCGCTCGCATTCGCGCTCAAGGATTATGTCAGTTCTCTCGCCGCCGGGATCGTGACCATCCTGGAGAACACCTATCAGCCGGGAGATTGGATCGAGGTCGACGGCGCCTATGGCGAGGTGAAAACGATTGCAACCCGGGCCGTGCATATCGTGACGGCCGACGACACCGAGGTCATCATCCCCCATGCAAGGCTATGGTCGACCAGCGTGTTCAACGCCAGCAGCGGCAGCCACAGTCTGCTCTGCGTGGCAAACTTCTACCTCGCCGCCGACCACGACGGCGCTGCGGTCTGCAAGACCCTCATCGCAATCGCCGAAACCAGCGGATACCGGCGCCAGGACACGGCAGTGAAGGTCGTTGCGGCGGAACTGCCATGGGGCACGCGTTACAAGGTTAAAGCCTATGTGCGCGACAGCCGCGATCAGTTCGCCATGATCACCGACCTGACGATCCGCGGAAAAGAGCAGCTCCGCGCGATGCATATCACCTTCGCTCAAGCGCCCTACACTGAAAGCAAAGGCGGCTAATCCGCGTCGGATTGTTCGCAAACTGCGCGGCGTCCGATCACCAGGCATGGCCCCGCGGCCCACACCGGACGCTTACTGGAATGCGGGGACGGGAATGCGGCGGGAATGCGGGGACGTGAAATCGATTTCCGAAGTTTCCTACGGCTGCCGCGGGCGGCTGACCGCTTCTCTCGCAATGGATTGAGCGTCCCTGTATTTCGGATAGGGCCCAACTGTCTCCAATTGCCGTGACTCACCCGAGGGGTTCACTCCAACTCATCGCTTCTCTCGCCAATGGATTAAACGTCCCCGAATTCTGAAATTCGCGCCCCAGGGCGGCCAAGTGCACATTTGTGCAAGGCGCGATGCGGGCGGCATTGAGATCGAAGTCGCCGACACGGGCGCCGGTATCGACGCTGAGGCCTTGAAGCACCTCGTCGCATCCCTCGAGCATGAGGGCGGCGGGCGTACGCTCTTCCAAGACCGTACTGGATTAGGTCTCGCGCTCGTTAAGACACTCGCAGCCCTGCATGGTGGCACGATCTCAATCGAGTCCGTACCAAGCGAGGGCACCGTCGCAAAGGTTCGGCTGCCTCACGCTGCCGTGAGCGATCAGGGAGAGTGCACAGCGCCGCAACACCTAGAGGGAACACTCCGAGCATTCAGGGGCGCTGCCTGATCCGGCGTCTCGGAGCTAAGATATTCCTCGGAGCCCTAAACAGCGGAAATCGCGGGATTCCGGCGACAGGTTATCTGTTGCAGTTAAAGCTCTCGCGCCGGATTACAGCAAGATCGGATCCATTCGCGAAATCCACTCGAACGCATGCAATGCTTCTTCGCGGAATGCTCCTGCACCACAAATTGCAACACATAACCTGTCGCCGGATTCTTCTGCGCACGCGCGTTCTATGCCGTGCGTGCGCGCGCCGGCAGGAACCTTGGATTGCGCAGCAGCGCCGCGCTGACGAGCGCGACCAGGAGCCCGACCGGGAAGATTTCGAGAAACGTCATCGGCATGCGGAACAGGGGGCTCGCATATTGCGTGCGGAACGCGTCCATGTCGGCGACGGCCTTGCGATATTCCGCCCCGCTCACGCCCGCCGCGCGCTTCGCCGCCAGCGCCTCGTTGATGTAAGCCTCGGTGAAGCCGTAATGCGTCAGCGCCAGATACACCTCCCACACCACGGCATAGGCGAGCGCTGCCACGGCCGCGATGCCGAGCCCGATCAGGAACGCCCGGCCGAAACCGATCACGCCCCCCTGCACCTCGTCGCGATATTGCTTCACGCCGACGAGGATCGCCGACAGCGCAACCAGCATGACGAGATAACCGACCCAGAGGCTTTCATGCAGCGGGTTGCCCGCCGGCAGTAGAATGGTGCCGACGATCCCGAGCGCGGCCAGCGCCCCCGAGATCACGCCGTAAATCGATATCGTGCGGGTCATGCCCCGTGCTCCTTTGCGGTTTGAACGGTGCAATCTTTGGGCGGAATGCCGCCGTCAGGGTATCGCCCAAAAGGGTGAATTCGCATGTTTCGTCCCTTCGGATGGCGCAAATTCAGGGGATGAGCGCCAGCTCGCGGGCCTTGTTCACCGCCTGGCTGCGGCGCGCGACCTCGAGCTTGGCGAACAGATTGGCGATGTGGGTCTTCACCGTGTTGGGCGAGAGCCCGAGCGTTTGCGCGATCTCCTTGTTGGATTGCCCGGCCGCCAGGAGAACCAGCACCTTCATCTCCTGCCCCGTCAGCCCGAGGGCTGTGAGGGCGGCGTCGTTGCGCGCAAACGGTCCCGGCGCCGGGCGGGCCGTCAGCTTCCAGCCGACCCAGATTCCACCGGCCGCGAACCCGGCTGCGATGATGGCGATATAGATCTGCTCCGAGAACAGGCGCACCAGATATTGGTATTGCAGCCACTCGAGGGCGAAGGCGCCGGCGGCCAGAACGAGGGCCCAAAGAACAATGATGCGGATCATCGGGTGCTGTGACCGGTGGTCATAGAACCAGCGTAGCGGCCCGGGCCGGAATGCAAAAGAGGCCGGTCGCGCGCCGGCAAATTGCGAGCCCGCCGCGGCGCGAGACGGAGAGTTCGGATTTTAATTGACTGTCTAGTCACTCTTGATTATAGACGCCTGTGTTGACGGACAGGACGCATGGCCAAGCCCAGGAGCGAGGAAAAGCGGAGCGCCATCATGGCGGCTGCGGTGCGCGTGATCGCGGCGCAGGGGTTGGGTGCGCCGACCGCGACGATCGCCCAGGAGGCCGGCGTGGCCAACGGTTCGCTGTTCACCTATTTCGAGACCAAGGCCGACCTGTTCAACCAGCTCTATCTCGAACTGAAATCCGAACTGGCCTCTGTCTCGCTCAAGGGACTTCCGGTCACGGCCGATCTTCGCAAGCAGATGCTTCACGCGTGGTCGCGTTCGATGGACTGGGCGGTGTCCAATCCCGGGAAGCGGCGCGCGCTCGCGCAGCTCGGCGTTTCCGACGAGATCACGCCGGCAAGCCGCGAGGCGGGGCACAAGACCATGACGGGTATCGCGGCGCTGCTTGAACGGAGCCGCGCCAAAGGTCCGATGCGCCAGGTTCCGATGGGTTTTATCGTCGCGATCATGAACGCGATGGGGGACGCAACGATGGATTTCATGATCCACGATCCAACCCACGCGAAAAAGCATTGCAAGGCCGGGTTCGATGCCCTTTGGCGCATGCTCGCCTGATTTTTTTCATTGAGTCATGACCGACGAGGCGGACGCCTATCAGGAGAAAGATATGCCGAAGACTGGAGATCGCAAAGCGTACATCGTCACCGGCCCGACCTCCGGCATAGGTCTGCGCACGGCACTCGAGCTGGCCAAGCGCGGCACGGTCGTCCTGGTCGGCCGCGATCGGAGAAAGCTCGACGAGGTGCAGAAGACCATCGAGCGGAAAAAAGGCCGGCACGCAGTGTCGGTCGTGTGCGACCTGTCCGATATTGCGAGCGTCAGGCGCGCGGCCGCGGAGATCATAGCGCTCGATCTTCCGATCGCGGGTCTGCTCAACAACGCGGGTATCACCCAGCAGCACGCCACCAACAGCGCGCAGGGCTGGGACATGACGTTCGCAACCAACCATTTGGGACCGTTCGTGCTGACCGAAGCGCTCATGCCGCATCTCCCGGACGGTGCGAACGTCGTCTTCATCTGCTCGGCCGTTGAAGACCCCGAGCGCAAGCCCGCCAAGGCCGTCGGCTTCCGCGGCGGACGCTATATCTCCGCCGAGGCGAGCGCCCGCGGCGCGTGGAAACCCGGCGGCTCCGCGAGGCCGGGCGCGGATGCCTACGCCACGTCGAAGCAATGCAATCTCGCGACAGCGATGGTGTTTGCCCGCGAGACTCCGCGGTTGCGCATCAACGCGCTCGAACCGGGCTTTATTCCGAACACGGGCCTCGGGCGCGGCGGCAATTTCTTTGTACGCTTCCTGCTGAACCATGTTCTGCCATTGCTCGCGCCCTTTATGAAGTATTGGAGCAACCCGAAGCGGGCCGGGCGCGTGGCCGCCAAAGTCCTGATCAATGCGCGAGGCGAGACCGGCATCTACTACGACGACGGCGGCCATCCGACACAGGGCTCCGCGCTCGTGCGCGACACGAGCTTCCAGGATCGCGTCGTCGCCGAGACGCGCGCTTTGCTGGCGACGCTTCCAGCATAAAAGGAGAAGGAAGCCTTTAAGTTCAGTCGAGAACGGGAACAGCTTTCGCGATCATCCGCATTTCAGTTTCCGCCCAAATAAGCCGTCTCGCCGTGAAGCGCCGCATCGAGCCCGCTCTCCTCGGCCTGCTGGTTCACCTTCACGGGCGTGATTTTGTCGATGAGCCACAGCATTCCGTATGTGAAGCCGAAAGCCCAGACCGATGAAAGCGCAACAGCGGCAAGCTGTTTCGTGAAGAACGTCCAATTGCCGGCGATCAGACCGTCGGCGCCATTGGGGTTGAAAGCCGTAGCCGCGAAGACGCCCAGTAACACGGTTCCCAGCGCACCGCCGACACCGTGGACACCCCACACATCGAGCGCGTCATCCCAACGGAGACGGTTTTTCAGCGCCACCGCGAAGTAGCATACGCCCCCCGATACGATTCCGATGATGACCGCAGAGACAGGGGAGACATAACCGGCGGCGGGCGTAATCGTCGCCAGGCCGGCGACGGCCCCCGTCAACAGGCCAACGAAGGTGGGCCGCTTTTCCATCCACCAGCCGACGGCGAGCCAGGTGATTGCCGCAAACGACGCCGCCACATCGGTATTGAGGAAAGCGACTGCCGTTACTCCGTCAACGCGAAATTCGCTGCCGGCATTGAAGCCGTACCAGCCGAACCACAGCAAACCGGTTCCCAGCGCCACCAACGGAACATTATGCGCTCCGCCGTCGAGCACTTTCCGCCTGCCCACATAGAGAACCGATGCGAGCGCTGCGAGTCCTGCGGTGTTGTGCACCACGATTCCGCCGGCAAAGTCGAGCACGCCCCATTTCTGCAGGAGTCCGCCGCCCCAGATCATATGTACGAAGGGAAAATAAACGAAAAGAAGCCAAAGCGTGAGGAACACCAAATAGGCCTTGAACGTGACCCTGTTGGCGAAGGCGCCGGTGATCAGCGCAGGCGTGATGATCGCGAACATCATCTGATAGGCAACGTGCACGAGCAGCGGAATTCCGGGCGTCGGCGAAGGTGTCGAAAGCGTCACGCCGCGCAGGAACGCCATGTCCAGATTGCCGATGACGCCGCCGGCGCCGCCGGAAAAGCAAAGCGAATAACCCACGGCGAACCAGATGACGGTGGTCCAGCCCATCGATACGAACGATTGCATCATGATGGTCAGAACATTCCGCCGACTGACCAGGCCGCCATAAAAGAAAGCCAGACCCGGAGTCATGAGCATCACCAAACTGCTGCAAAGCAGCATGAAGCCGGTGTTGCCCGTATCGATATTCGGCATCGATCTCTCCTGCCCATGAGACGTCGCCATACTATCTCGGCGAGCGGGGCCATGACATAGAAAGGTTCGGCGATTTTGGACTGTGCAGAAACAACAAACTTTCAACGGGTTGTCGCCTGTACGCTTGACGTCATGAACCTCGAAGCCGCAGCTTTCGCTCTCTTGAGGACGCCAATCATCCCTTCTCGCTGAACGGTCAGGGCGGCCGAATGCGGGTACGTGAAATCAATCTCCAGACTTTCCCGCGGCTGCTGCGGGCGGCGCACGGCTTCTCTTGTAACGGATCGTCCCCTGCGCGGGCTTCGCGTCATCGGGTGCTGCTTGAACCGGACCGCCGCAACCCCGGGAAATATGCCGGTTCTCCAACTCTCATTCGCGTCGGGAATCGGCAACGCGCGCAAACACTCCTCGTCAAGCGTCCCGGATTTTCCGTCCTCCTTTCAGTGCCGATATCGCCTCGACAAGCGCGGTGACATGTTCTTGGGACAAGTCCTTTCGCCATCGAAGACCAATCGAACGCTGCACATCGAGATCGTGAATCGGTCGGGCAACAACCTCCCTGGAGACGAGGCTCTCCGGTACAATTGCAATACCGAGCCCTTGGGCAACCAAAAGCATCGCAAGTTCGTCGCGCTCAACCCTCGCAGCCACCCGTATCCGCCGCGTGTCAGGCCAGAGCGAACCCCGGCGCATTTCGCAGGCGGTGCGCAAGACGACCGGTTCCCCCTCGAGGTCCGATAGAAAAACCTTCGAACGGCGATTTTGCGCAAAGCGATGGCTTCGGGAGACGACCACCACGTAGCGCTCCCGCCAGAGTCGCCTTGCGGTGGAGGCGTCATTCTCCACCACCGTCAACGCGGCGTCGATACGCCCTTGTCGCAGCCAGTCGGCGAGACGAGTCATGCCTCCCTCCCGGAGCTGAATGCGTGGGCATCCGGCCTGTCCGCTCAAGGCCGCCGACAGCCCGACGATTTCGCGCGCGGCAATTGTGGGAAGCACCCCCATGTGAAGTGCGGCGGGACGTCGCTCCGGGCTCCGCAATTGCGATAGAGCGAGATCGCATTGTTGGAGGATCCCAATCGCATGCTGGTGCAGTTGCAGGGCTTTGGATGTCGGGCGTGCCCTTCCCCCGCGGCCGGATCGCTCGAACAGGGGCTGACCAGTCTCCTGTTCCAGGGACTTAAGGCCGGCAGAAACCGCGGGCTGGGACACATGCAGCCGCACCGCCGCCTTTACAACTCCGCCGCATTCGACGGTCGCGACAAGGAAGCGCAAATGCTGCAGTTTCATCGCGTTTACCTATGGAACGACATCCAAATAATATATTCCCATTATGGTCGGCTTCCACCCTAATCTTATCGCCGGTGCTGCAGCACCCCGCCTCCCAAGGATGGCTCCATGAGCGATAGGCTGATCCTCACCGAAGTGCGTGACCGCGTGGGTCTCATTCGACTCAACCGGCCGCAGGCGCGAAATGCGCTCTGCGCGGCTCTCATCGGCGAGCTTCGACGTGCACTCGATGTTTTTGAGGCAGACGACACGATCGGCGCCATCGTCGTGACGGGCACCGAGTTCGGCTTCGCGGCCGGCGGCGATATCAAGGAAATGTCTTCGCTCGGTTCCCTTGACCAGGCCTATCTGCAGGAATTCAATGCAGGAGACTGGCTGCGACTATCGACATGCCGCAAGCCGACGATTGCGGCCGTTGCCGGCTATGCCTTCGGCGGCGGATGTGAATTGGCAATGATGTGCGATTTCATCTTGGCAGCCGATACGGCCAAATTCGGACAGTTGGAAGTCACCCTGGGTTTGGTTCCCGGGGGTGGCGGGACGCAGCGGCTGCCGCGCCTGGTGGGCAAGTCCAAGGCCATGGAAATGTGCTTGTCCGGCAGGCTGATGGACGCTGTCGAGGCGGAGCGCGCAGGCATGGTGAGCCGCATCATCCCCGCCGCCGGCCTGCTTGAGGAAGCGCTCCGCACGGCGGCGAGCATCGCAAACCTGTCGCGTCCCGTCGTGATGATGATCAAGGAGTGCGTCGGTCGCGCCTACGAAATGCCGCTCGCCGAGGGGCTATTGTTCGAGCGGCGCATGAGTCACGCCGCCTTTGGACTCGATGACGGCCGAGAGGGCATGAGAGCCTTTGCAGAAAAGCGCCCGGCTGTTTTCAATACGAGGCTGCGCCGATCCGAACAGCAGGGATTACACCGCGAGGATATCTGACGAAAAGAAGTCGAGAGTCGGAGTGAGATCGTCTGCACGAATTCTCACTCTGATCCCGGACTTCCGACGCTCTATTACGAATTCCGCAAGCACGGCGAAAACGCAGTTCGTCCCAACAAGGAAATCATTCCGACCTGGGACGATGTGAAAGCGGGCCGCGATCCCGTGATGGATTGGGTGCTGGCGCAGAAGGCGGAGTGATGATCCAATCGGGGCAAGAATCCCTTTCGTACCGACCCAAACACGCGCTAGACTGACCGCATGCACCACACGAACTTCGGCCGCACAGGCTTACGCGTTTCCAGGCTCTGCCTCGGAACGATGAATTTCGGGCTTCAATGCAACGAGCTCGAAAGCATCCCCATCCTTGATGCCGCCGCGGAAGGCGGCATCGATTTTCTCGATACCGCCGACGTTTATCCTCTCGGCGGAGACCGCACGACGGCCGGACGCACCGAGGAGATTCTCGGCCGCTGGCTGAAGGGCAAGCGCGCGAGCTTCGTGCTCGCCACGAAATGCGTGGGCCAGATGGGTCCCAAACCGTGGGACCAGGGCATGTCGCGCAAGCACATTCTCGATGCGGTCGACGCGTCGCTGAAGCGGTTGCAGACGGACTATGTCGATCTTTATCAACTGCACGGTTTCGATCCGTCCACACCGATCGATGAGGCGCTGGAGGCGCTCGACACAGTCGTGCGATCCGGAAGAGCGCGCTATATCGGCGTTTCGAACTGGATGGCGCATCGCGTGGCCCGCGCGCTCGGCCGCAGCGAAGTGAAGAATCTGGTGCGCATCGATTCCGTGCAACCCCGCTACAACCTGCTGTTCCGCACGCTCGAGCGCGATCTGCTGCCGCTCTGCGAAGAAGAAGGCGTGGCGGTCATTCCCTATAATCCGCTTGCCGGAGGCCTCCTCACGGGAAAGCACAATCGCACCGCGCCGCCCGAGCGGGGAACGCGCTTTACCGTCGGCCGCGCCGGCGCGATGTATCAGACGCGCTATTGGCACGAGCGCGAATTCGACACGATCGAAGCCCTGCGCGGCGTCGCCAAAGACGCCGACATGAGCCTCACCACGCTGGCGGTTCGCTGGGTGATGTCGAACAAAGCGATCACCGCGCCCATCATCGGCGCCAGCCGCCCCGAACAGCTGGCCGACAATCTGGCGGCCGGCGAAAAGGGCGCGCTCCCCGACGATCTCAAGGCAAAGCTCGACGAAATGACGGCGGCCTGGCGCGCGGTCGACGCCGAGCGATAGGATTCATGAAAGCCGCCGTCCTCAACGCGTTCGGCACGCCGCTCGCCATCGAGACGCTCCCCGATCCTGTCCTCGGCACGGGAGAGATCATCGTCGATGTCGCAGCGGCCGGTGTCGCCAATTATGCCGGCGGCGTCTTCTCGGGCGCGCGCAATTATCTGCTGGAACCGCCTGTCGTGCCGGGGCCGGGCGGAATCGGAAGGGTGCGCGCGACCGGGCCGGACGCGACGAAGCTCGCGGTCGGCGACTGGGTGTTCTGCGATCCCACGATCCGCGCGCGCGACGACGCCATCAATCCCGACATGATCCTGCAGGGCTGGACGGCCGTGAGCGCCGCGTCGCTGCCGCTACATCGCTTCTATCATCACGGCTCGTTTGCCGAGCAGATGCTGCTGCCGACCGAAAACGTCACGCCCATCGGCCAAATCGATGCGGCGGATGCGGGACGCTGGTGCGCGCTCTCGAGCCTGCTTGTGCCATTCGGCGGATTGCTCGCAATCGATTTGCGCGCGGGCGAAACGCTGGTGGTGAACGGCGCGACCGGCGGCTTCGGCAGCGCGGGAGCGGCCGTTGCGCTCGCGATGGGCGCTGCGCGTGTTGTTGCCACGGGACGCAACGGGCGCGCGCTGGACGATCTCGTCCGCCGCTTCGGTGCGCGGGTGCAGCCGGCGCAGATGACGGGAGTCGAGGCGGATGACCGGCGCCGCATTATCGAGCTCGCGGGCGGGCCGATCGATTGCGTGCTCGATCTGCTGCCGCGCGAAGCGAATGCCTCGCAAGTCCTCGCGGCCGTGCTGGCCGTGTGTCCGGGCGGGCGCGTGGTGCTGATGGGAGGCGTCGGCCGGCAGGGCGGCACCGATCTCGCGCTGCCTTACCCGTGGCTGATGCGCAACGACATCACCATTCGCGGCAAGTGGATGTATGCGCGCGAGGCCGTGACCCGGATGGTGCGGCTGGTGCGCGCCGGGATCATCGATCTGGGAAAATTCGACGTAACCGAATTCGCGCTCGACGACGCCAACGAAGCTGTCGCCCACGCCGCCGCCAACGCCGGCCCGCTCCGGCTCACCGTGTTGCGACCGGACCGGTGAGAATGTGAGTCAGCACGCGGGGCCGCCGAGAGCGCGGGAACTCGGTCGACCTGCCGATAATTCCACTCTGACCCTAAGGCCACAAGCGCTGCTCGGACACGCGGCGCTGTCATCCACGGAACGCTACACGCACGTCGCCATCGGCAAGCTGCAACGTGTCCACGCCGACACGCACCCCGCGAGGCTCAAGCGCAAGCGTCCCGCAAAAATCTCCCCCGCGAACTACGAGCGCGCGCGGGCGCTGCTTGAAGCGCTTCTCAATGAGGACGAGGACGAGGGGTAGCAGCCAAGCTAATATTCTTAGGACGCATCCCCGGCCGCGATGTGGGACTTCAAGACGATTTCGCTCGTCGGGATGCGAGCGCCATCCAGCTTGAATGTTCCTTCGACGCCGTCCTTCTTGTGCCACAAAAAGCGGACAAATGGCGTGTAGTGTGGAATCTGAGGCCCGAAGGGAAAGTAATATTGAATGGCACCGATAATGACGGGGATCATTTCCTTCGCTGGGTCTCCGTAGCCGTCTTTCAACGCTGCAATCTCGGCACTACTGATCATCAAAATGCGTTCGATAAGTGTGTCGTCAGGATCGGGGAACATAGTATGCTCAAGCTGCCGTGAAGCTGGCTCTATTCGATGAAATTCTTTGAGGATTTCCAATTCTTTCAGAATCGCGTCGTTGGGAAGAAATGGGAAAAACTTGGCCGCGACAGAAACACGCTGCGCGGGCGAACTGCCGGTGTTTCTGCAAAATACGTTCAAGCCGGTAAATGCATTATCGCCACTCCACCAAAGGCCGTTGGAATTTGAAACAGTTGTGATCTGAATCCATGGCCTATGAGTGGCGCTGAAATCGTCGCGTGCCAGATCAATGGATTGCTGAGTCAGGTCTGCGGATTTCAGCGCGGCGGCACGCAAAGTGTATGTGAACCAAGCGATAATTGCCGTCGCTATAGCGGTGATTACCGCGCCGTAAAAATTCAATTTATCAAGAGCGGCCAAGATCAAATAGACAACGATGCTATAGCTCGAACAGTCATAATCGGCAGGGGGCGGATCGCATATTTGTTCTTGCGTCGGGTATCCCACTGCTGCCCACCACCAGAACAACCAAACGCACACCACGGCCACGACCGCCGCAATGGCAATTTTTAGATGCCGTTTGCTCGGCACGTTCCCGGTCCCGCTATGGCGCACAGGTCATTCCAGCGCCTCATCAATATCGGCCTTCAAGAAAATCGGAACGTGATCGGACGGCGTCTGACCGGCACGACCTTCTCCAGTTCCGAACTCTTGAACTCGCGATATTTCCATCCCGATTTGGTCGACATGATGCAGCGGACGCGCGCGCCATCGACGCCAGTAACCCTCATGACCGGCCCACCCATCCTCTCATGCACCACGTCGCCCTTCGCGATTGGCATTTCCATATCACCGTACCTCCGTAGCTGCCCGAATCGGCTCAAACGGTGTGAATCTACGAAAGAACAGACGTGGAACATAGGGGAATGCAAGTTACCGGGCGCGTCTTGTGCAAGACAGCCCGCTGGTTGAAAATTCGCGTCGGGGAAAAATTAATGCTGACAGCGGGGGCGTGTCTTCGAACAGCTAAGCCAAGTCCATATAGCGACTAGCAAAAACGCGTTTGACTACGGCGCGCTCGTGTCGGCTTCGGCTTTTTACACCTACGTTGGAAATGATCCTATCGACAGGATCGATCCGACTGGAACGAGTGCTTTCTCGGTTTTTGTCAAGGTGGTGCGCGAAGTAGTGACAATATAAAGAATCGGGGTCAGAGTCGACATACCTTGAGAACCCGAAATAGTATTTAGACGCCGCCTTCGTGCAGGAATGCGCATATCTCCGCTATCGCCTCCGCCAGCCCGCACCGTTTAATGGGCGTCTCCGGCGGAAACGCCGTCAGCAGCCGCGACGGTGTCGCGGATTCCAGGATCACGAAGCAGCCCTTGTCGGTCTGGCTGCGGATCAGGCGTCCGAACGCCTGCTTGAGCCGGAGCCGCGTCAGCAGGTCGTCATAGGATTTTCCGAAGCGTGCGCGGCGCGCCTTGTGGAGGATGGTGGGCTTGGGCCACGGCACTTTGTCGAATACCACGAGGCGCAGCGAACGTCCGGGAACATCGACACCGTCGCGCAATGCATCCGTCCCGAGCAGACAGGCGTTTTCTTCGGCGCGGAACAGATCGACCAGCGCGCCGGTATCGAGACGGTCGACATGCTGGGCATAAAGCGTGAGGCCAGCATCGGCGAGCGGACCCGCGATGCGTTCCTCGACCGCCCGCAACGCGCGCACCGCCGTGAACAGTCCGAGCGCTCCGCCACCGGCGGCGAGAAACAATTCGCGATAAGCGGCGGCCTGCGCGCCCGGATCGCGGCGCTCGACATCGCGCACGATGAAGATGCGCGCCTGCTGCGCATAATCGAACGGCGAACCGAAGCTCGCGCGGCGGGCAGGCTCCGGCAGATGCGCCGCGCCCGTGCGCACTTCGGCCGATTGCCAATCGTCGCCGCCGGACTCGGCGTCGCGCAACGTCGCCGAGGTAATCAGCGCGCCATGCGCCGGCGCCAGCACTTCGCCCGAAAGCGGAATCGTGGGATCGATCCAATGCCGCCGCAGCCCCACATCGACATCGCGGCCGTCTTCCCGCTCGATCTCAAACCAGTCGACGAATTCTTCGCGCCGTTCGCCCGTCTCCAGCGCATCGAGCATCGCGATCCACGCAGGCAAAATGAGTTTGGCGCGACGTTCGAGACCGCGCGCCGCCGCTTCGATACGGCCGCGGCTGAAGCTTTCGAGATCTTCGGATTTGTCCGCGATCTGCGCGCGCAGAGATTTCGCCAAACGCGCGAGCGGCGCCGCGATCCGCTTCATGCTCGCGCCCAGTGCGCGCGCGGCTGCAATCGTGTCGTCGCCGAGCGGTTCGGTATCCGCTTCCAGCGAATAAAACGCATCGCGGTCTTCGGTGCGGGCGCGCACATGCTGGTAAGCTGCCGCCAGGAACAGTTCTCCGGGGCCGCGCGGTCCCCCGCCTACAATGCGTGCCGTCCAGCCTTCGCCTGCGAGCGCGCCCGAGGACGCAAGCGTTTCCTCCAGTGCGGATTGCGCGACCGGATCGTCTTCAATCAGATCCTTCAGCCGCTCCTGAAGCCCGCGCATGCGGCTGCGCGCGCGACCCTCGGCGCCGCGAATCCAGCGACGCATATCGGCCATCTCGGTGCCGGAGATCAGCGCGGCGAATCCGGAATCGGCCGCGTCGAACAAATGATGGCCTTCGTCAAACACATAGCGCACGCGACGCTCGGGCGGCGTGTCCGTCGTTTCGTCCACCGCAAGCCAATCCTGCGAGGCTTGCGCGATCACGAGCGCATGATTGGCGACGACGATCGAGGCATGGCGCGAGCGCCGTATCGCCCGCTCGATGAAACAGGTGCGATAATGCGGACACGCGGCATAGATGCATTCGCCGCGCCGGTCGGTGATCTCGCGCACCGGAAAAGATGCGGCGAGAAACGCCGGAAATCCCGCGCCCGATATATCACCGTCGGAGGTCGCCGCAATCCAGCGCGCGATCAGCCCAAGCGCCACCGTGCGCTGACCGGGCGCGAGCGCACTGCGTTTGGCGGCGTCTTCGTAGTTGAGCAGGCACAGATAATTTTCGCGGCCCTTGCGGACCACCATCTTCTCTTCGCGTTCGGCCGGATCGGGATAGAGCCGCGCGAGCTCCTGCACGATCTGGCGCTGCAGGTTGCGGGTGTAAGTCGAAATCCAGAGCCCGGGACCGTTCTTCTCCGCCCACAGGCTTGCGGGCGCGAGATAGCCCAGCGTCTTGCCGATGCCTGTTCCCGCTTCGAGAAGCGCTACCTTGGGAGCACCGGCCGCATCGCGCGGTCCAAACGCATAGGCCGCCGCTTCCGCATAATCGCCCTGCTCGACGCGCACCTCGCCCGCATCGCCGACAAGCTGGGCCAAACGCGCGCGCGTTTCACCGACCGCCACCGGCAGCGAGCCCGGCTTGGCGGGCGGCGCTTCGTCTTCCCACTGGGGGAGCGCGCGCCAGACTTCGAGGCCGGCAATCGGCGACGTGGATTTCTCGGGCTCGCCCGCCGCGCGAAGCACCATTGCACCCCAACGCCAGCCGGAGCGCGCGAGCAATCCGCCCAAAGCGCGCGCGCGCAGGCGCAAGGCCTCCGGCTGCTCCCGCAATTCTTCGAGCAGAAGCGTCGCAGCCTGGCGCAATATCTGCGCCTGCGCCTCCGCGCTGCGGGGAATTTCCAGGCCGAGCGCACGCGCGAGGCCCACCGGACTCGGCACGAAGGGAATGCCCGGCCGGACAAACGCGAACAGTTCGAGCAGATCGAACAAGGGTCCATGCGGCGCGGTCTTGAGACGACCGGCGACAAAAACGCCGTGCGCCACAAGGACTTCGCCGCCGCGAAACAGCGCGCGTGCCTCGTCGAGCGCCGCCATCCGGCAGGAGCCGTCTGCTGCTTCGACGACGGCGCCGCCGGGCGCGGGCACAAGGGCAGGAATTTCGAAAACGTCGCTCAAAGATGCATCCGGGGAAAACCGGATGCGATCATGCACGATTGTTAGCAGGAAAGTCGCGGACGAAGTTGTGCCAACCGCGATTGGGCCGGCTTGGCCGCACCGCAAGCTTCAAAGAACCGGTGGGAGGCGCTATTGTCGGGAATTGGATGCCAACAATGTTCCCTATCGCGGCGCGGCGCAAAGTAACAGTTGGGGATCGCTGCCGCTGTCACCTTATTTCGTGGGGAAGAGGACGCCCAAAGTGATGAAACGCATCTGTCTAGCGCCGCTTCTGTCGTGCCTTGTAGCATTGAGTGGTTCGTGCATCTTTGCTGCAGCATGCTCAGAAAATGTAACTGCGCGCAGCAGCGCCAGGAGCGACTACTTCTATCTTTGCGAAAGAGCTAACGGCACATATTACGACGTTGACGCGAACAAAGAGCGATGTCCACCGGGTGAGGATACCTTCCGCTGCAAGCTAGCCAATTCCCAGATAATTCATGTTAGTACCGAGAAGGAGTGTGATCAAAAAGGCGGGCATCCGTTCGGATTTCGCCCATAGCGAATACGCAGCGAGCTCTACCTTCTTGTTGAAGCAAGTAGGAATTAGATGACAGCAGCGATGGCCCCTATCGCGGCACGGCACAAAGCAACGGTTGGGGAACGCTGCGGTGGTCACTCATTTGCGGGATTTCTGTATGGTCCATATGAGCGAAAGCGCGCGCCGTTGCATGAAGGATGATCGAAATGTCCACCACAATTAAGGGCTCGTGCCTCTGCGGAGCCGTCTCCTTTGCGATCGACGGCAAATATTCACCCGTCGGCCAATGCCACTGCTCGAAATGCCGGAAAGTTTCGGGGTCCGACGGCAATGCGGTTTTTATCACCGCTTACGGAGCGCTTCGTTGGCTTAGCGGAGAGGAAAATACGAAAATCTTCATCGTGCCGGAAAGCACATGGAAATCGCGCTTTTGCGTGACCTGCGGAAGCCCCGTCCCTTTCCCGAACGACGACAAGAAAATCTATTTCGTGCCGGCGGGACTGCTCGATGACGACCCGGGATTTCGCGGTTATGCCCAACACATCTTTGTCGGCTCAAAAGCGCCTTGGGTCGTTATCACCGATGGCGCGCCGCAATTCGAATCTGACGCGCGGGGCGAAAGTGATGGGCAAAGGTTGGCCTGAGATGACTTGCCGCGTGATCCGCTCCGGCGGAAAGTCACCGGAGCGGCTACCCGCGCGCATTCAACCCGGGGGCAGGGGCTGCGGATTGAGACGATGGATGCCGGACGATTGGCCGTGTGGGATGACAACCGTCGCGACCGGCATCCGGCGCGGCGGCAAGGGTTGCGGATTGAGAGCGCTGGCAGCTCCGTATCCGGCCAGGGTGAAAAGAACGGCAAGCGCTATCATCGAAAACTTCGTGTTCATGGCGATCTCCTCTTTCTCGGTCGCACCGAAATCCGTTGTTCAATGGTGCGAACCAGTGCCGCCAACATGGATCAAGCTCTCTGAACCGACGCTGGCGCGTCCGTTCATCCGGCATTCATCGGCCGCGGTCAGGCCGCGAGTTCGGGATAGAGGTTCGCAAGCGCGCGCGAGACCCGCGCATGCTCGGCCGCGATGCTTTTGGCGGCGTCGTGAAGGTCTGCGCCCGTATCGCCTTCGCGGGCCCGCTGCGTGAAGCCGCGCGCAGCGGTGGTCAACGCGGCAAGGCCGAGCCCGCCGGCCGCGCCTGCAATATCCTGCGCAAGGCGGGCAGCCTCGTCCCAATTCTCGTCTGCGCTGGCCTGCTCCAGCTTGGTGCAAAGCTCCTCGGCCGTCGTCATGTAGGACTGCAGGATTTCGATCAGCGTGCGCAGGCCCAGTGATTTCTCCAGCGCCGCGAAGGCGGGCGCATCGATCGCGGCCGTCGCCTGCTGGGCTGCATCCGGCCGCATGCCGCTCGAATCCGCGCCGCGTCCCAGCAACTCGCGCAGCGCGGCATAAAGCGCGCCCGCAGGCGCAGGCCAGCGCAGCATTTCGCCGGCAGCCGCAGGCGTGCGCATACCGCTCAGCACAAGCGCCAGCAACGGCGCTTTCACACCCGGCGCGGCCGCAATCGAGTCGGCATCCGATGCGCCGACAATGATGGCGTCGAATGTTTCGCGGCCGGCCAGGCCGATGGCTTCTGCCGCACTTTCGGCGAACACGAGCCGGTTGCCGAACGGCTCGAGCATATCGGCGACCTGCTTGTGCATCGCGTCATCCGCAACACGGACGAGCAGCGCCAATCCCCAGGGCGGCGACGCGTCCGCATGTGCTACCGACGCGGACGGTATGGACTGATCGGCGCCGATGGCGGGAACCGTAAACCAGAAGGTCGAGCCCTGGCCGGGTTCGCTCTCGAAACCGATTTCGCCGCCCAGCGTCTCGATCACGCGTTTGGCGACTGCGAGGCCGAGGCCCGCACCGTCATTGCGGCGGGTGTAGGAATTGTCGCCCGACGCAAACGGCTCGAAAACGCTCGCCGCCATCTCCGGCGGAATTCCGAGGCCCGTATCGATGACCGAAAAGCGCAAACGTTGACTGCTATCGTTCCCGTCTTCGGCTTCGACTCTGATCTCGACGCCGCCGCGCGGCGTGAATTTGATGGCGTTGTCGGCAAGCTTGAGCAGGACCTGGCGCACGCGGCGCGGATCGGCCGCCACACGCGGCAGATTCGAAGCCGCGCTCACGCCGAGGCGAAGCTGCTTTTCCCAGGCCCTTGGCTGCAGCAATCGCGCAACAGTGCGCGCCGTCTGCGCCGCATCGCAATCCTCATCGGCGACATGCCGGTCTTCGCCTTCGTCGCGCGAGAGCGCGATCACATCGTCGAGCAGGGTTTTCAGGCCGCGGCCCGCTTCGAGCAGGACTTTCACATGGCTCTTCTGCGCCCGGTCGAGCTCGCTGCGCTCCAGAAGTTGCGCCATGCCCAGTAGCGCATTCAGCGGCGTGCGGATTTCGTGGCTGATATTGGCAACGAAAGCGGATTTGGCACGCGTGCTTGCTTCGGCCAGATCGCGGCTGGTCTCGACATCGTTTTTCTCGCGCGACAGCTGAACCACGAGATCGGCATTTGTGCGGCGCAGGCGGAAACTTTCGTCGAGCATTCCCGCAATGCCTTCGCAATAAGAATAGAGCACGCCGCCGAAGAAGAGCACGAGCAGGCTCGACAGGCTGGCGTAGACGTTGCCTGCCAGCAGCAACATCGCCGCGAGTGGCCCGAGAGACAAAGCGGCATGCGCGAGATAGGCCGGACGATAGCTGCAGCGCGCGATGAACTCGGTGGCCGTCATGCCGAGCATGGCGAGCGTCAGAAACGCCTGGGCCGGAAAAAAGTCCGGCGAGAACCAGATGATTGCGCCGATGCCCCAGGCCGCTCCGGAAAGTCCCGATGCGAAAGTAAAGCGCCGAGCCCAGAGCAGCGGCGAATCGGCGGGATCGCGCCGGCGATAGGCTTCCGCCAATTGTCCGGTGAAAACCGTCGCGCCGATCTGCAGCAGAAGCGGCAGCACGGCGATCCAGATCGGAACGATCTGGAGATAGAGCACACCGGCAATGCACAATGCCGAAAAAGGCAGGAACAGATGATGGCGGCCGATGCGATAAAGAATGTCGACGCGATCGGCGCAGACGGGCGCAGAGGCGGCTTCCATCGTCGGTTGCGTCGCGTCAGGCCCGGTCATTGACGGCCTCCCCTTCGCGAGCCTAGCTTTCGCCCCTTTCAAAACGCTTAAGGTTAAGTAATTCCAATGACTTCCGTCTCGCCGTCCCAAGAAATCGCCCGTGACGCACATGCCTGGCCGTTCGAAGAGGCTCGCAAAGTGCTGGCGCGCGTCGAAAAGCGGGCGGCGAGTGGAAAACCCAAGGATTACGTGCTGTTCGAGACCGGCTACGGCCCGTCCGGCCTGCCGCATATCGGGACCTTCGGGGAAGTGGCGCGCACAACTTGGGTGCGTCGCGCCTTCGAAGCGATGTCGGGCGTCAAGACGCGGCTGATCTCGTTCTCCGACGACATGGACGGGCTTCGCAAAGTTCCGGGCAATGTGCCCAACCAGGACATGCTGACGGCTCATTTGGGTCAGCCGCTGACGGCGGTGCCCGATCCGTTCGGCACGCATGAAAGCTATGGCGCGCACAACAACGCGCGGCTGCGCGCGTTCCTCGACCGGTTCGGCTTCGACTACGAATTCCTGAGCTCGACCGAGTGCTATAAAAGCGGGCGCTTTGATGCAGCACTGCTCAACGTGCTCGCGAACTACGAGAAAGTGCGCGACATCGTATTGCCGACATTGGGCCCGGAGCGCCGCGCGACCTACTCGCCGTTCCTGCCGCTGTCGCCCCGCACAGGGGCCGTGCTCCAGGTTCCCATTCTCGAATGGCACAAGGAACGCGGCACGATCGTTTACGACGAGGACGGCAAAAAAACCGAAGTTCCCGTCACCGGCGGCCATTGCAAGCTTCAATGGAAGGCCGACTGGGCGATGCGCTGGGAAGCCCTCGGCGTCGACTATGAAATGGCGGGCAAGGATTTGATTTCCTCGGTCGAATTGGCGTCCAAGATCCAGCGTTCATTGGGTGGACTGCCGCCGGACGGTTTCAACTACGAACTGTTCCTCGACGAGAACGGCGAGCGCATCTCCAAATCGCGCGGCAACGGACTCACCGTCGACGAATGGCTCACCTATGGGCCGGAAGAAAGCATCGCGCTCTTCATGTACCAGAAGCCGCGCGCGGCAAAGCGGCTTTATTTCGACGTGATCCCGAAAGCGGTCGATGATTACATCGATCTCCTCAAGCAATATCGCTCGAACGAGATGGACGAAGCGCAACGCCTCGAAAGCCCGATCTGGCACCTCCACCACGGCCATCCGCCCGCGGAAACCTATCCGGTCAGCTTTGCGTTGCTGCTCAATCTCGTGAGTGCATCGAATGCCGGCGATCGGGATGTGCTGTGGGGATTCATCCGCGCATATGCGCCGGAAGCCAACGCCAAGGACAATCCCGGGCTCGATCGCCTGGTGGGATACGCGCTCAAATATTATGACGACTTCGTGAAGCCGCAGAAGCGCTATAGAGCGGCAACCGAAAAGGAACGTGCCGCCCTCGAAGACCTCGCTATGGCGCTCGACGGAATGGCGGGCGAGCGCAATGCGGAGACTGTTCAGAACGCCGTTTACGCGGTCGGCAAGAAATACGACTTCGAGCCGCTGCGCGACTGGTTCAAGGCGCTTTACGAAGTGTTGTTCGGCCAGACGCAGGGTCCCCGCTTCGGCTCCTTCGCGGCCTTGTTCGGATGCGCGGAAACGGCTTCACTGATCGGCCGGGCTTTGGCAGGCGAATTCACGGACAACACATGACGCGAGTTGCGTATCTAGTATTGATGGCCGCGTTTCTCTGGGCGCCCGGCGCATTGGCCGCCGACAATGGCGCGCTCGCGCTCTTTACTGTGGGCAAATACGCGCAAGCCGAGAAAGCGGGCGTCGCGGCGGGAGATGCCGCCGGCTATGCGATCGCAACGCGCTCCGTCCTGGCGGACGAACTGATGCACCCGCCCTGTCTCGAATGTCTTCAACGTGCCGAGGCCTATGCGCGCAAAGCCATTGCGGCCGATCCGAAATATCCCGAAGGACACATCTATCTCGCGGTGACGTTCGGTTATGAGGCTCGCATCATCGGCATGATCGAGGCGCGCTTTAAGGGCTATGCCGAACAGGCCAGGGAAAACCTCGACGATGTGCTTGCCGTCGAACCGAACAATGCCTGGGCGCTTGCGGGATTGGGTGGCTGGAACATCGAAATCGTGCGCACCGCGGGCGAGACGCTGGCAAGATGGACCTATGGCGCCAGCATCAAAACGGGGCGCGAATATTTCGCGAGAGCCTTCGCGGCGGAACCCAACAATCTGGTGCTGCGCTATCAATATGCGCTCGTGCTGGGAGCTTACGATCCGGAGGCCTACCGCAAGGAGATCGAAGACACGCTGGCCCGTGCTGTCGCGGGCGCGCCCCACAGCGAATTCGACAAATTCGAGCAAGCGCGCGCGCGCGCGCTGCTGGATGCGATCAAATCGGGCGACCTGCAGAATTTCTCACAAATGGTCCGCCGCGATCAGGGTTACCCTTGATCGCGTGCGTTGCAGGACGCGCTAGAGTGCTTCCGGGGAATCAAGCGAGTCCCGCGACATGCTGATGGATGCCGGTGCGGCGCTTCTGCGCTGCCTGCCGCCGGAAACGGCGCACCGGGCGACGCTTAAGTTGCTGCGGATGGCGGCGCCGCTTCTGCCTGCGGCGGCGCCGGACGATCCGCGCCTCGCGGTAACCGCATTCGGCCTCACATTCCCCAATCCGATCGGCCTTGCCGCGGGCTTCGACAAGGACGCCGAAGTGCCCGACGCCATGCTGAAGCTCGGCTTCGGGTTCGTCGAATGCGGCTCGATCACACCCCGGCCTCAAGCCGGCAATCCGCGGCCGCGGCTTTTTCGTCTGGCCGGTGATCATGCCGTCATCAACCGCATGGGATTCAACAATGGGGGAATGGATCGGGCGGCCCACCGCCTCGCCCGACGCGGGCGCCGCGGCATTCTCGGAATCAATATCGGCGCGAACAAGGACAGCGCCGATCGCATTGCCGACTACCGCATCGCGTTCGAGCGGCTCGCGCCGTTTGCCGATTACATTGCGATCAATGTGTCGTCCCCCAATACGCCGGGATTACGTGGCCTTCAGAACAAGGACGAGCTCGCGCGGCTGCTCGGTCTTCTCACCGAAACGCGCGCGACGATGGGGCAGAACCTTCCATTGCTGCTCAAGATCGCGCCCGATATCGACGATGCGGCCATGGACGACATCGCGAATGCGGCGCTCACCTTCGGCATCGAAGGATTGATCGTCGGCAACACAACCGTCTCGCGACCCGCTTCGTTGATGTCCGCACATACCGTCGAAACAGGCGGCCTGTCGGGCGCGCCCCTTTTCGATCTTTCGACGCATGTGTTGCGCGCGGTGCGAGCGCGTGTGGGTTCAAAACTGGTGCTGGTGGGCGTCGGCGGCGTGAGTTCGGGCAAGCAAGCCTATGCAAAAATTCGCGCGGGCGCCTCGCTTGTCCAGCTTTACACTGCGCTTGCCTATCAAGGTCCCGGCCTGGTCGCGCGTATCAAGAAAGATCTGTTGTCTTTGCTCGCATCCGACGGATTCGCAGCCATCTCCGACGCTGTCGGCGCCGACCACCGCTGAGAGGAACGGCGATCGACGCGCGATGCCGGTTCCAACCCGCACATGAAATATGATCCACGATGGTAAATTTGGACCCTTCGAGCGGCCTCTTCCGCTCGCAGCGCAGAGTTGATTGCGCTACGATGGTCCTAACAAATGATGGCTTGGGGGCTTCATGGACGAGGATTTCGGCAAGCTTGTCGTGCGACTGACCGTCGGCGTGTTGATGCTTTTTCACGGCGTCCACAAGGTTTTGACCGGAATCGACCCCATCAAGCACATGATCGCGGCCCAGGGCCTGCCGGATTGGCTTTCTTATGGCGTCTATCTGGGTGAGGTATTGGGCCCTGTCCTTGTCATCATCGGGCTCCTGTCGCGCGTCGGCGGCCTGCTGATCGTCATCGATATGATTGCAGCGATTGCGCTTGCCGTGCTGAACAAGGAAGTGGGCTTGCTTGGGCTGACCAACTTTGGCGGCTACATTCTCGAACTCGAAGCGTTCTTTCTGTTCTCCGGTCTGGCCGTCGTGTTCCTGGGCGCCGGCCGCCTCAGTGTCGGCGGCGTCAACGGACGCTGGAACTGACCTGACCTAGCTTTGGATCAGGAAGTGGCCGCGCAACGCGGCAATCGGCTTCGTTTCGTCTTCCTGCCACAGCTCGGCATGCACATTCACCACGCGGCGGCCCTGTCGCGCGATGCGGGCGCGCGCATAGGTTTCGACGGGCTTGCCGGTCCGTAGATAATCGACGGTGATATCGACGGGCTTGGGCATCTTCGGTGCGCGCGTCTCCCACACGACCTGCACGATGGCGGCCGTTTCCAAAAGCGAGCCGATCACGCCGCCATGGAGAGCTGGCAGCATCGGATTGCCGACAAGATGCGCCGCGAACGGCATGATGAGGCTGACGGCGCCGTCTTTCACCGCGGCGCGCACGCCCAGATAGCGGCAATAGGGAATGGCCGCGATGAGGGCGTCGGGATCGGGATCGCGGCCTTCGGCGATCGCGCGGGCGAGCAGCTCCATCGCGCTACTCCGCAGCCGGCGGCATCTGATAGCCGCCGCGGATGAGCATGAACGCGCCCGTGCAAAGCGCGATCGGTTCCTCGCGCGAACCCTGATGGGCGAGGCCGCGGACGAAGGCCACGTCATGGCCCACCTTCACGCATTCGGCTTCCGCGAAAATATCCTGCCCGGGAACGGCGGGCTTCATGTAGTCGATGCGCAAATCGAGCGTCGCGATGGGCATGGGAGTCCGCAGGGCCGCCGTCACGCACATCCCGCAGGTGTGATCCAAAATGCCGGTGATCACGCCGCCATGGACGATGCCCGTGTCGGGATCGCCCACAAGATCCGGACCATATGGCAGCCGCATGCGGGCACGGCCGGGAGCGACCATCTCCAGCACTTCGCCTTTCAGCCCCGCGATATAGGCCGTTTGGCCCATCTGCTTGCCGAGGTCCCGGAGCTTGTCGAACCAGTTGTCGCTCATGGGGCTGGTTGAAGGCGAAGCCGATTGCCCTGTCAAATCCGGCGGAATAGGCCGAAAGTTGACGGCTCGTCACGATCCTTTAGAATTGCGGCCGACAACCCGGGGAACATGTTTTGGATATCGAACTGATCAAATCTGCGCCCCGGCCGGCCCCCAAACCCACCGGAAAGCGCGAGCTGACAAAGGCGCAAAACCGCCTGACGATCCTGGAGGCGGCCCGCCAGGTTTTTGCCGAACTCGGCTATGGCGCCACGACCGTGCGCGACATCATCCGCGCCACGCCTCTCGCCTCCGGCACCTTCTACAACTACTTCCAATCCAAGGAGGAAGTGTTCCAGGCGATCCAGGACGAGAGCGCGCTGCGCATCCGCCCTCGCCTGCATGAAGAACGCGCCAAAGCCAGCACCGTGGAGGAGTTCATTTCGGGCACCTTCCGCACCTTTTTCGAATTCGTGGCGGGCGACCATTCGAATTTCCGCACATTGCGCATGAACACCGACACGCTGCGGGTTCGCATGGACACGCCCGAAACCATCGCGGGTTTCGAGGAACTGCGCGAAGACCTGGTGGGCGCGATCGCCAAGGGGATGTTCCCGCCGGTCGATGCAGACTTCCTCATGGCGGCCATTGTGGGCGTGGCCTTCGAACTCGCCGAACGCATGGCGCGGCGCGAACTTCGCGATCCCGCCACGGCCACAGCCTTCGCCACGGCCCTGTTGCTGGGCGGCATTCACGCTTTGCCGACCGTGACGCCGCCGGACATCGCAGCGCCATGAAGGCGCTTGTCTGCCGGAGCAATGCCGACAATCTGAATGCGTTGCAGTTCGAAGACATGATCCTGCCGGCGCCTGGGCCCGATCAGGTGCGCATTCGCGTGCGCGCGGCCTCCGTGAATTTCCCCGACATCCTGATGGCGCAGGGCAAATACCAGCACCGGCCGGAATTGCCGTTTGTTGTGGGCGGCGAGATGGCGGGCGACGTGATCGCGGTTGGCGAGGGCGTCACGCGATTCAAGAATGGCGACCGCGTCGTCGGGGGCGGATTCTCGGGCGCGTTTGCCGAAGAGGCGCAGATTCCCGCGGCCTCCTTGCGCGCCATTCCGGACGGCGTCGATTTTGCGACGGCTGCATCGTTCACGACGGCGTATCTTACGGCCTATGTGGCGCTCATGCGTCGCGGCGAACTCGCGAAGGACGAATGGCTGCTGGTTCATGGCGCGGCAGGCGGCGTGGGGCTCGCGGCCGTCGATCTGGGACGCGTGTTCGGCGCGCATGTGATTGCGACCGCATCGAGCGAAGAGAAGCACAATTTCCTGAAGGGTTATGGCACGGAATACACCTTGCCGCCTTTCGGCTTCCGCGAAACGGTGAAGGAACTCACCCAGGGCCGCGGCGCCGACGTGATTTACGATCCGGTGGGCGGAGACGTGTTCGACGAATCCGTGCGCTGCATCGCGTTCAATGGGCGCCTGCTTGTGGTGGGGTTCACCAGCGGCCGCATCCCGACGATTGCCGCGAACATGCCGCTGATCAAGGGATTCTCAGTCGTGGGCGTGCGCGCGGGTGAATACGGCCGGAAATTTCCGGAGAAAGGTCGCGAGAACATCGCGACCATCGACCGGTTGCTTGCGGAGAAAAAGATTCGCCCGCATATCGGCGCGCGCTTTCCGCTTTCCGGCGCGCTCGACGCGATGCGCATGCTCCAGGACCGCAAGATCATCGGCAAGGCCGTGATCGAGCCGTGAGTAAACATCCACCCTCCCCTTGCGGGAGGGTCGAAGGCTTTCTTTGAGTGCCAGCGAAAAGAAAACTTCGGGGAGGGGCAAGCCTCCGGTTGCGGTGGTCTTGCCCCTCCCCGAAAAATATCTCGCTGCGCTCGAATTTTTCGACCCTCCCGCAAGGGGAGGGTGGAAAATTTATCTACCCCGCCGCCAGCGCATCCAGCGCCTTCAGCACCGTGCTCGCCATTTCCTGCGTGCCGAGCTTGGTCATGCCGGGCTGCATGATGTCGGCGGTGCGATAGCCTTCGGCCAGCACGCGCTCGACCGCAGTTTCGAGCAGCTTCGCGTCGTCGATGCGCCCGAAGGAATAACGCAGGCACATCGCGAGCGAGAGGATGCAGGCGATAGGATTGGCGAGGCCTTTGCCGGCAATGTCCGGCGCGCTGCCATGGATCGGCTCATAGAGTGCGGGTTGGCGGCCTGTTTTTGCATCCTTCGCACCCAGCGACGCGGACGGCAGCATGCCGATCGAGCCCGTGAGCTGGGCCGCTTCGTCGGACAAGACATCGCCGAACAGATTGTCTGTGACGATCACGTCGAACTGTTTGGGATTGCGCACCAGCTGCATCGCGAGATTGTCGGCGAGGATGTGCGAAAGCGCGACATCGGAATATTCCGCCTTGTGCACGCGGGTCACGACCTCGCGCCACAACACGCCCGTCACCATCACATTCGATTTCTCGGCCGAGACGACGCGCTTGTCGCGAAGCCGCGCCAGCTCGAATGCGACTCTCGCGATGCGTTCGATCTCGCTGGTCGTATAGACCTGCGTATCGACGGCGCGCTTTTCGCCATTGGCAAGCGTCGTCGTTTCCTTCGGCTCGCCGAAATACACCCCGCCCGTCAGTTCGCGCACGATGAGGATATCGAGGCCTGAAACGATTTCGGGTTTGAGAGTTGACGCATCTTTCAGCGCATCGAAACACAGGGCCGGGCGCAGATTGGCGAACAGTTCGAGGTCTTTGCGCAGGCGCAACAGCCCGCGCTCGGGTTTCTGCGCGAACGGCAACGGATCCCATTGCGGACCACCGACCGCGCCGAACAGGATCGCATCCGCCGCAAGCGCCTTCGCCATCATCGCGTCGGTGGCCGGCGTGCCATAGGTCTCAAAGGACACGCCGCCGACGAGGTCTTCCTCGATGTCGAACGACATGTTGCGGTTCTGCGCGAACCAGCCGAGCACACGGCGCGTTTCCGCGATCACTTCGGGACCGATCCCATCGCCGGGCAGAAGAAGAATACGGTTCATTTGCGCATGCGCTTCAGGCGTTCGACCATTTCGGGGCCGCGACCTTCGCTGCGGTGAATCTCATGGGCCAGCGCGGCCTTCAGGCTCATCGTTTCGGTGTCGGAGAGCAGCTTCTTGTTCGCCCGGTTGCTGCGCCAGGAATTGGCCAGCACCTCTTTCACGAACGCATCGACCGCCGCATCAAGTTCGGCATCGGGCACGCAGAAATTGGCGAGACCCATCGCTTCGGCCTGACGCCCAGAATAGGTGCGCGAGGTGAACATCATCTCCATCGCCTTGGCGCGGCCGACCCGGCGCGGCAGGCGCTGGCTCATGCCCCACACAGGCACGAGATCCCATTTGCCATGCGTGTCGGCGAGTTTCGCTGACTCCGCAACGATCAGAATGTCTCCCCCCAGCGCGAGTTCGAGCCCGCCTGTCAAACAATGCCCTTGCACGACGCAGACGACCGGCATGGGCAATTCGCTCAACCGCTCGATGGTCCTGCTTTCGAAACTTGCGACATGGCCGCCTTCACCGCCGCCGCCGATATCGTCGAGATCGTGACCGGCGCAGAAGCTGCGGCCGGTGCCGCGCAGTACGACACAGCCAATCTTCGCGCTGTTGGCTTCGATATGATCGATATGGGCCGCCAGCGCCTTGAACACGTCATAGTTCAGCGCATTCAGCTTCTGCGGCCGGTTGAGCGTGAGCGTGCAAAGTCCGTCTTTTTCGTCGCGCAGGACGAGGTCTTCGCTCATAACCAAGGGCTTTCCATCTTGCGGTGCGCCTCGAAATCCGAGATGCGGCTCTCGTTGCGCAAGGTGAGACCGATATCGTCCCAGCCGTTCAGCAGGCATTGCTTGCGGAACGGATCGATCTCGAATTTCAGGCAGCCGCCGTCGGGGCCGCGGATTTCCTGTTTCTCGAGATCGATGGAGATCACGGCATTGGCGCCGCGTTCTGCATCGTCCATCAGCTTGTCGATATCTTCCTGCGGCAGGGGGATCGGCAGGATGCCGTTCTTGAAGCAGTTGTTGTAGAAAATGTCGGCGAACGACGGCGCCAGCACGCAGCGAATGCCGAAATCGAGCAACGCCCACGGCGCATGCTCGCGGCTCGAACCGCAACCGAAATTGGCGCCGGCGACGAGAATCTTCGCCTGTTTGTAGGCAGGCTTGTTCAGCACGAAATCCGGATTGTCGCTGCCGTCCGGGCGTGTGCGCATCTCATGGAACAGGGCCCCGCCGAGGCCCGTGCGTTTGATGGTCTTGAGGAATTGCTTGGGGATGATCATGTCGGTGTCGACATTGATCATGGGGAGCGGTGCGGCCACCGCGGTTAGTTTCGTGAAGGGGTCCATGGCGGGCGGACGTTAGCCGCTCGGCTCGCTCTGCTCAAGCGGACAAAGGCTCCGTGTCGTGGAAGCGGTGGAGATTGACCTGCCGGCGGCCGTCGGCCGTGACCGAGATCACGTCCACGAACCGATGGTCCATCAGAATTTCGTCGGGCGTATAGGAATGGCGCGCATAGATCACATCGGCCAGCGTGTCGTCCGTGCCGCTCAGAAGGATCAGGATTTCGAACTGCATGTCGTAAAGCTGATCGATCGTCGCGCCGTAAAGCGGGCTTTTTTCGTCGATGACATGCATGATGGTCCAGGACAACGCAAAAAGCGGCGAACGCGAGCGCTGCACCTTCAGCTCTTCGAACCGACGCATGGTCACGCCTTCGAGCGTCGTCGCCTGTCGCGCCAGCGAAACGCTCGCCGACGCATCGAAGATCTGGTTGCCACGTTGGTTGGCGGCGCGGAACATCAAAGTCGGCACGCCGTCGAACGGCGCGATCACGGCGACCTTGCTGAAGAGCACGCGCGCATAGGGCCGCGAGAAGCGGGCGAACATGACGCCCGTCACGGTCGCCATATAAAGAATGCCGAAAAAAGCCTCGAACGACACGACGATATTGACATAGGTCGACTGCGCCAGCATCTCGCTGTTGACCGAGGCGATGGTCTGCACGCTGAACAGATACGCATCCCAGAACGAGCCCGGCCGTGAATTCGAAATACCGTGCGGATCGAACACGTAAAAGGAGGCAAAAAACAAATTCAACGAACCGAAGAGCGCCAGAAGCCCGAGAAAGAAAAGCCACCACGGCGCCGTCAGCACGACATGATAGACGTCCGTCCAGCGTGAGCTGTCCTGTCCTTTGACGACGGCGCGTCGCGGGCGTGCATTCGGATTGACATAGCGCGGAGGCGGCAGCTTGTTCTCCACATGCTGGGCGTGATGCGGATGGCGCGATGGAATTGTCATGGAGTCAGCTGATCTCGACCGGGCTCGCCCGGCTTATAGCAGAGTTTCCCCAACGAGAACCTTTTTGCATAGAACGGAATTTCCCCTCTCCCTTGTGGGGAGGGTTAGGGTGGGGGCAAATAAAAGAGTCTTTCGCGCGCGGACGCGCGCGTCCCCACCCGCTCGGCACGCTGTCGCTACCTCGACCTCCCCACGCTTCGCTGTCGCTTCGCGGGCGAGGGGATTGTTTGCATCAGACGCTGCTCTGCACCGCGTGCCCGATCACGACGCCGGAGGCGCGGGTTCGACAGTCTCCGGCGGGGTGGCGCGCTGCAGGCGGCTCATGATCAGTGGCACGAGCGCATTAACGTTCGCGCCGAGGCCGCCTTCGCCGCCGACCGTCACCGACAGATTCTCCGGCATGAAGCGCTGTCCGCCGGCCGCGAGCGCACGAATGGCATTGATCAGGGCCGCCTGGTCTTTGCCGATGGCCTGCTGCTGCGCCTCGAGGCCCTTCGCGATCGCGAGCCCTTCGGCCTCCGTCTTGGCGGCGCTGGCGCGGCCCACCTTGTCGAGACGATAGGATTCGCCGTCCGCTTCCGCCTGGACGCCCTGGGCCTTGTTCTTGGCGATGTCGATGCCGACAGACGATTTGGCGAGATCGGCCTGCATGTCCGCCCGGCCTTTCGCCTGTTCGAGCACGAGACGCTGGCCCTGCGCCTGCTCTTCGGCTTTGTAGGTTTCCTTCTGCTGGTTGGCGATTTCGCGCGAGGTGAGCACGTCGACCAGCGCTTGCGGAAAGATCACGTCCTGGATGTAAACGCCGCGCGTCTCGACGCGGTATTCCTTCAGCTTCTCGGTGATGTGCGCCTGGGCTTGCGCCTGCACTTCCTGGCGCTTCTCGATGAAATCGATTGCCGGCATGGATTGCAGCTTGTCGCGGAAATGATTGCCGACCGCGGCCTGCAGCACCTCGTTCACGAGATTGAGCATGGTGCCGACGATAGAAATCACCTTCGGCGCTTCCGTATCGGGCACATGGATCTGCACCTGAAGGTCGATGTTGAACACGAAGCCTTCCTTCGACTTCGCGGTGATCTGTTTCAATCCCTTGTCGAGATTGTGCGCCGAGGAGGACGCATCGGCCCAGTTCAGAGTAAGAATGAAAGTGGGCACGATCTCCGCATTGTAGCAGCGCGGATTGATAGCATATTTGCCCGTGCGGATCGGCTCCTGCCAGATGCCGCGATGTCCGGGGCGCACGAGAGAGCCGAACTTGAAATCGACTCCCGAGGTGTCTTCCGTCGCGAGACCGACATAGGCCTTGATCACGGCCACTTCGCCCTGATTGACGACGAGCATGGGAACAAGTTCGACCGAGACGAGGAACGGATTGAGGTTGTAGGCGCCATACATCAGCGGATCGTGCTGGATGCCGATACGGCCGCCGTGATCGAGGAACGCCTGGAAATCCTGGTAGTTGTTGTGCACCTCGTTCTTGACCGAAAGAATCGCCTCGATGAGATCGCTGTCCTTGGTCGCGGGTTTCGATTCCATCTCCGCGATGTCTTCGAAATCTCCGATGCGGTTCGCGATTGCGCCCTTGGGCAATGGCGGGCCTTCATAGGTCGTGACGATGCCGATCATGTCGACGATCTTGCCGCCGTCGCTGACGGACGGATCGATATGCACGACCTGCAGTTTCGAATCGGGAAGCCCGAAGGAGGCAGGCTTGAGGCCGCCGCGCGATTCCAGGCGCGCATATTCTTCGTCGATGGGAACACCGAACACCGTGCTGCGCGTGATGACGAGAAAGCCCACGGGATGAATCGGCACGACCGTGCCGGGCGGCAGGACGGGGCGCTGCACGCCTTTCTGTCCGCCTTTCGCGACGAAGGTCGCGATGTCCTGGAAGTTGCCGAATTCCGGTTTGTAGACGCCGGACTTCGCGCCCACCGGAAGCGACTCGCCCACCTGCGCGATCACAACACCGATCTGATTTGCCGGAATCTGCACCATCGGATGGCGCGTCACGTCGAAGAGCGGCCACAGTTTGAATTGCAACCCCGGATGCAACAGCTTCGCCTGATAGCCGGCCTCGCCATCGAATGCGACGGCATTGCCGCCCGTGAGCTTGCGCGAGCCGAAACGCTTGCGCACCAGACCCACTTCCGTCGGCCCGATGTTTCGCGTCGACTTCATCAGGATGATGACAAAAACGACCAACAGCGCAATCAGCAACGCGTCAAGAAACGAACTGTGCGCAGCGAGATAATTCAACCTGGACAAATCCACTTGGGCAGCCCTCCCTGAGGATTCTTTCACGAGGGAATATAGGGATGGCTCCGGACAAAGCCATGCCGCACTGGACGAAACATTTTGCGAAGGACGGCTTGAATATTGCGGCGCACATGTCCAGTGCTGTCGAGAATCCCCCCGCCCGAAATCGCTTCACGATTTCGACCTCCCCGCATTGGGGGAGGTAAAAGTAAAAGGATTCGCCTCCCCCCTTGCGGGGAGGCCGGCGAGCCTGGCGATTGACCAATGCCAGTCAAAATGTGCGAGCCGGGTGGGGGGCAGCACGAAAGATTGCGAAGGATGACTATCCCCGCGTCTCATGCTTGCGCCGGAGCGCGCTCAAATAAGTCTGCCATTTGGTTTCGTGATGCGATCCCAGTTCGTGCAGATAATCCCAGGTGAACAATCCCGTATCGTGGCCGTCGTCGAAACGGATGCGAACGGCATAATTGCCGACGGGTTCGAGCGCTTCGATCTTCACTTGCCGCTTGCCGGGCACGATCTGTTTCTCGCCTGAGCCATGTCCCTGCACATCGGCGCTGGGCGATTCAACTCTCAAATACTCCGCAGCCAACGCGAAGCGCGCGCCGGAATCGAAAGCAACAGTGAGCGTCGTCTTCGTCGGATTGAGCCGCAATTCCACTGGCCACGGGCGCGCGTTCATGCGTGTCTATTTCGCGATGCGTTCAAGTTCGGTGAGTTCGCGCGCTTCACCGGGCAGCATGATGGGAACGCCGTTGCGGATCGGATAGGCGAGGCCCGCAAGCCTGCTCACCAATTCCTGCCGTTCGCGATCATAGGTCAACGGCCCCTTGGTGACGGGGCAGATGAGGATTTCGAGCAGCTTGGGATCCGGCTCCATCACGTTCTCAATTGAGCGTCGAGCCGCCGGGCGCCGGCGCACCGGCCATTTCGAGCAATGCGACCAGCGTGTCGACACGCTCAAGCCAACCCGGCGCCTCCAGCAGCGCCTGTTTTTCGGCCGGCGCAAACGGACACAGCATGGCCAGCGCATTCACCAGCGTTTCCGCCGGCGCGCTCATGACCGAATGCCAATCCGCATTGAGATCGCGGCGCGAGAGATAATCCTTGAGCGCGGTGAGGAGCCGCTCGCGGGGGAAATCGTCCGACGGCGGCGTCGCGAGATCGGCAGCGAAAGGCGCATAGTCCGGGCGCACGCGCCGGAACGGCGTTCCCGGCGGCAATTCCGCCGCGACCTTGAAACGGCAAAGACCCGACAGCGTGATCAGATAGCGCCCGTCATCGCTTTCGCGATAGGACGTGATGCGCCCGACGCAACCCACAGCCGACAAAGGGGGAGTGAGCGTTTTGTCTTCGGCCTCCGTCGGCTGGATCATGCCGATGAGCCGCGTGCCCGACATCGCATCGTCGACAAGCGCCAGATAACGGGGCTCGAACACGTTGAGCGGCAATTGCCCGCGCGGCAGCAGAAGCGCGCCGCTCAGCGGAAAAATTCCGAGTTCGGACGGCAGATCGTTCAGCGAATAAAATCGTGCCATGGCTCAGGAGAACAGCAGCGATGAGAGTTTGCGGCGCGCCGCAATGGTGCGCGGATCGGTGGGACCCATCGCTTCGAACAAAGTCACCAGATGTTTGCGCGCGCCGTCGTCGTTCCATTTGCGGTCGCGCTTGATCAGTTCGAGCAATTGCTCGATCGCGCCGTCGCGGTCGCCTTTGGCATCCAGCGCCAGCGCGAGATCGTAGCGCGCCTGATGATCGTTGGGATCGGCTGCAAGTTTCGCATTCAGCGGCGCGCTGTCGCCGGCCTGCGCCGCCTGCTCGCGCAATTTCAACTCCGCTTCAACGGTGCGGATCGCTTCGTCGGCGGCGCCGTCGGGGCGCACGAGGCCGAGCGTGGAACGCGCGCGTTCGAGATCGCCGCTTTGCAGATAGCAACGCGCGAGCCCCGCGACCGCGCGCGGATGGCCCGGCTCTTCCTGCAACACATGGCCGTAGCCTTGCGCCGCATTGCCGAGATCGCCGGCAGCGAAGGCTTCATCTGCGGCGGCGAGCACTTCATCGGCATGGCTCGCGCCCGCTTCGCCGCCCGTCAATTGCTGCACGAAGGCGCGGATCTGCGATTCCGGAATCGCGCCCATGAAGCCATCGACCGGCTGGCCGTTCTTGAATGCATAGACTGTCGGGACGGACTGGATGCGGAGCTGACGGGCGATCTCCTGGTTCTCGTCGATATTCACCTTGACGAGACGCACCGCGCCGTTGGCCTCCGCCACCACTTTTTCCAGCGCAGGCCCAAGCTGCTTGCAGGGGCCGCACCAGGGCGCCCAGAAATCGACAATCACGGGCACATCGCGCGACGCTTCCAGCACGTCGGCCGCGAAGGTCTCGAGCGAGGCATCCTTGATATGGGCGCTCGTCGCGCCTGCGGGCGCGGGCGCCGCTGCCGTGGGGGCGACGCTGGAGACGGGGCGGCCGGTAGGACCGATCAATGGCATAGGCACTCTTTCCAATATTCTCGGCCCAAAAGATGGGCGTTACAGGCGCGAAAGAAAAGGCCCGGCGTGGCGGGCGGGTTCTGTAGAACTAAGCGGCAAACGCGGCAAGCCGGGCTTCCAGCTGCGCCTTCACCTCGGGCCATTCCGCAGCCAGGATCGAAAAATAGGCGGAATCGCGGAAATAGCCCTGCGGCATCCACATATGGCCTCGCAGGATACCCTCCTCCTGTGCGCCCAGCTTCCGGAGCGCCGCGCGCGAACGCAGGTTCTTCGCATCCGTCTTGAACTCGACGCGGTTATAGCCGGCCGCGAACGCGTTCGACAGCAACAGATATTTCGCTTCCGGATTGACTGCCGCGCCTTGCGCGCCCGCGACATACCAGGTGGAACCGATTTCGACTTTCGCATCCGCTTGTGTGATCGCCATGTAGGATGTCGATCCCACGACCGCATTATCGGAAAGCCGGCGCACGACAAATGTGATCTGGCGGCCTTTCGCCATCTCTTCGATGATCCAGGGCAGACGGCCGGCGAAGCCTTTTTCGATATCGATCGGAATGTAGCGCCACAGATCGGGATCGTCGGCTGCGCGAATGAGATCGGCGTGATGACGATCTTCGAGCGGTTCGAGCGCGACGAAGCGTCCGCGCAATGTCGTCGGCCCCAGCGATGTCACGGGTTGCATCAGGCGCGCTCCGGAAGTTTCAGGATCAGTGGTTCGTGCTCCGTGGCACGCAGGAAGCGCAACAGGTCGTCCGGCGAAATGGCCGTCGTGCGGTCGTTGCGCAGGGGATGAAAGTTCAGCGGATCGAGCGNNAACTCGGCCGCGCCGAACGAAAAGCGCGGCACGCCGAGCTGTTTGGACAAGGCCGTCAGATCGATCGCGAGATGCTCCCGCGCCACGACCAGCCACAGCCCATCCTTCTTGTCCTTGAGAAAGAGGTTCTTGGTATGGCCGCCGACGATTTCACCCCACAGCGCCTTCGCCTCCTCCACCGTGAACACAGGCGCATGCGACTGGGTCTTGTGCGCGATGCCCAGGGCATCGAGCCGGGCGAAAAGATCGGAATCGGTAAGGGGAACGGGCATGGACCCCTCATAAGTTGATGCTAAATGTGATGCAACGCCGGCGCTTATGGACCGCGGGCGTCCCGCCCGCNNGGCGGGGACGCCCGCGGTCCATAAAAAGCCGAGTCTCTTGCCCCCGAAACCCTAATCGCCCGTCCCTATTGAATCTTCCCGGCCGGTGGGCGATAAGCCCCGTCCTACTTGGACCGCGGGCGTAGCTCAGGGGTAGAGCATAACCTTGCCAAGGTTAGGGTCGGGCGTTCGAATCGCCTCGCCCGCTCCAGGTATTATAAATAAATTCAATGAGTTACCAAAGGACCGCGAAAGCGGTCCTTTCTGCGTAAGCTGATTGGGCAAGCAGAAGGTAAGCAGCCGGCGCTGTTTCGTCGGACGGCTTGCGAGCGATACACTGGCCGATTTCCAATCGGTGCATAACAGCGATCTGACAACGTTATCGGAATGCCACCGTCGGTGACGAAATAAAATTACGTGCGCAAGGCCCTTTGCTATGCAACAAAAATTTGATCCTGTTAATTGCACTGGAACCAACTAATGGGCATATTGTTCTTTAGCTGCGGACGCCCGTAAGCGTTAGGACCCGTTGTCGCCAGAACTCACTTTTTTAGGCAACGACAAGGTCGCAAAGCGGGAGCGTTTGGCGTCGCTTGGTGTGGGTTCGCTCTCACCCGTCCGCACTACTTCATAAATCAATTCGTATTTTCGAGCGACGCGGGTTGGAACGGCTGTAACGATGTTCCAATGGCCGGCTTCTTTCCATTCCAAGACAAGCTCAAGATCGTCATAGGTTCGCTTCCAAATTACTCGGATGCGACCGTCGCGCGCTTTTCCAACGACGCTATAGTTGCTTGCGATGGCGTAGCAAAATTCGGCGACAGACGTAAACCCCAATCCCTTTATCTGCTTCACGCGATCCGCGTAGGCCTGAATATGAAGGAACCCAAAGCCCTTAGGGCCTTCATACCCGACCTGGAGCCGAATTGGCCCGCACGTCAGTCCTGCCGCTTTAGTCTCAGGTCCGTCAATCATTCCATAGTTGAGCCCGCCCACCTTTGGGCAAGAGACAAAAACCTTTCCGTCTTTGAGTAATGACATGCGCTCAAATTCAGTGATCCGAACGCCATGTCAAGCGGCTATTGCCTTCAAGCAATTGACGCCGGACACTTGAAATTACATCTAGAAACGGCATGGTCATTCGGGGCACGCAAATGCACAAAGCTTTGATCGTCTTGGTTTTGTTACCCATGCTCTGTGTGACCGCATGCTCAAAACCGAAAGCAGAACAATACGACGCTAGTCGCTGGCAGGTCCCAGGGACATCAAAACAAGACTTTCGTCTACAACAGTGCGCGGCATCTTTCGTGGCGGACGCAACGAAGCAGCGCACTGAGAAATATGGGGCCGAAATCACGGCGTCGAATGACGACTTTCGCGCAAACTATTTCTTTCAAATTCTAAGCGACAAGTATCCCCTGATAGATTGGAGAGACGTTGCCGAAAAAATGGCCGGTGACGCGGATTGGCTGTCGAACGCAGATGCGAACCACACTTTTGAGAACTGCCTAGATTTCGAAAACAGTGACAAGAAATTTCTGTCATCGTATTTCGATTGGGCTGACGGCCCGCATTAGACCAAGCCCCGATCCGATAACGTTATCGGGACGCTGACAAGCGGGGTCACAATGGTATCTCGCGCATATTGTGATTGATGCTAGACTAGTCCCGCTGTCGCGCCGGAGAGAACATAATGAAGCTCCTATTTGCTGTGGCTTGCGTTGCTGTCATCGCATCCAATGCGACGTGGGCCGCTGATCTAAATGCGCCGGTCATCAATCAACCCACAATCGGATCTGAGATTGCGCGCGGCACCAGCGCAGCCGGTACATGCATTGGAGAATCTGATCCCATCTACTCGACCAAATGCGTCTTCGATGCAAGCTCTGCGAACCGCCAGCGACAAAGCAACTTCAAGCCGTTCGAACTAGGATTATTTCTCAATACGTGGGACATTATTTCCGGTCTGGCCGATATCGCCAAAGCATTTCCGAACGATGAGGTCGTTCAGACCAAATTTCGGGGCGCTCAATCGGAAGCACTCGTTATGTTCGTGTTATTTCGCAAAATTCAGAAGGACCTTCACATAACTGACGCGCAGCTTGTAGCCGCCTGTCCATTCACGCCGGAGGGGCGCGAAATGGTGCGGAAGAAAATTAGCAATTGGGCTAACAGTCATCCCGAAGGCAAATGAACGGCATTCATTTTCGTTTGCCTTGACCCGTTTGCGTAGAGGCTAAGGTATTCCTTGGAAAATGAAACGGTAAAGTATTGGGGTCGGAGTGCAATTTAAGCAAAGCCTCAAATGTCAAACGGCGGCAAGCGCTCGTGGAATTTAACCCGTCGACCTCGCGTCGAGAATCCCGTTCAACGCCTCAGGCAGCGTGGCGAATTAAAAAATGAAGCCGCTCGCCCGCGCTTTGCGGGGCAGGACTCGCTGCCTGCCCAGCAGCAACTTCATCGCGAAATCGCCGACGGCGAGGCTCAGGGGTGCTGCGAGCGGCCGCAGGAATGACAGGCGGTGCAGCGTGCAACGGAGTTCGCAGTAGAGTGTAACGATTCGGGCGGATTCGTTGAGACAACTCTCGTGGCACTCGTTGTTTTTCTGAGAGGGGTAAACGTCGGGGGCCACAGGACCTTCAGACCGACCGATCTGGCGGCAGCGCTGAAACATTTCGGCGCCTTGAACATCGGCGCGGCGGGCACGCTGGTTATCCGCCACAAGATGACCCCGGCCCAGGCCCGCGCCGAAGTGGCGCGCATGCTTCCCTTTACCGCCGAGATCGTTGTTTGCCGGTCCCGCGAAATTCTGAATCTGCTGTCGAACGATCCCTTCGAAGGACAAAAGCTGCCGCCGGATGTTGTCCGCTTCGTGAGCGTGCTGTCCCGGCCCCCTCGCCTGGCGCCATCGATGCCCATGCAATTTCCGCCGAGCGGCAAGTGGCTGCTGAAGATCGTCGCGCGACGAAACCGATTCGTCATCGGGATGTACCGGCGCCACATGAAGGTCATCGGATATCTCGGCACGCTGGACCGGCTATACGGAGTCGCTGCGACCACGCGCAACTGGAATACCATCGCGAAGATTGCCGAGGTGCTCGCGCACGACGGACCCGAATGAACGCAACATAGAAGCCCGCGCCTTGGCGGCTATCATTACTTCTCGGCGTCAGTTGCGGCAATCGCCCGAATCTCAATTGAGCTGCGCATCCAGCTCGACACTCTTCGGCGCGGCGAGGCCGCCGAAGCGCGTATCGATTTCGAGCAGCAGCTTTCGCGCGTCGTCGCGATTGCCGCTTGCGATCAGTGCATCCACCTGTTGCAGCTTCGACGTCACTTCGGCATCGATCCCCGCGCGGCAGGACGCGAGCTCGGACGGATCCGGCGGCACGGGCGCGTAAAGCGCTGCGAATACGCGGGCGAGCGCGATACCGTCGGGCGTGTCGTGGCTCGTATGGGGCGCCACCTCGTCGTCCGTGTCGGTCACGCACCAATCGCGCATGGAACGCATGCTGCCTTTGTCAGTCTGGAGATTGAGCGTGTCTTCATCGCCGCTGATATAGACGAGGCGCGACGTGCTCTGGAATTGCAGCATCAAATCGCGCGGCGGCAATGGCGCCTTGGCGTCGCCGATCGGATCGGCGCCGGCGTCGAGCAGGGCGCCGCGAAACACATCCGGATAACCGAGCGCGAGACGCATCGCGACCCGCGAGCCGCCGGAAAACCCGCCGATGAAAACATGCTCCGGATCGACCGGATAGCGATCCACGATATTCTGGTACGCAATCAGCGCGAGCGGATCGCGGCGGCCCAGCACATTCGCGTCATTGGCGGAATTGGCAGCACTCACATAGATCACACCGTATTGATCGAGGACGGTCGACCAATCCTGCGGCAGCTTCGCCTCGCCCCAGGGCGGCACGAAGACCAGGAGCCCGTAGCCGTGCGGCGGTTTCGTCGCGGGCACATAGACCGTGAAAATCTCCTTCGCCGGATCGATCGATTGTTCGCGCAATCCCTGTCCCGAGCGCGCAAGTGCGCGGCGCGCGGCGGCCGCGGCGAGCGGACTGATCATGCGGCGCAGAATCTGCGTGTTTCCCGACAAGGGCGAGGTTTCGCCGAACACGACGCTGGGTTGCAGGCCCGCAACGGGTGCAGGAGCGCTTTGCGCCAGTGCGGCAGTCGCAAAAACCGGCAGGAGCGACGCACAACTCGCGATCCCGCACAACAAATTGCGGACCGGCTTCACGCGATCATCCCGGCGGAATCCCGAACGTGCCGTCGACGATTTCCACAAAATTGCGCTCCTCCCGCAGGATCAATTTCCTGCTCTGCGCCATCTCGAAATTCTCGCGCGCCTCCGGATCGGTGCGCAGCCGCGCGCGATAGGCTTCATAGGCCGCAAGACTGTCGAACGCGATGAGCCCCCAGGCGACGTCGTTCGTGCCTTCATAGGGCAGGAAATAGCCCACGAGGTGGCCGCCGCAACGCGGAATGATGCGGCCCCAATTCTCCGCATAGGTTTTGAAAGCATCCTTCTGGAACGGATCGATCTGATAACGGATAAAGCAGGTCAGTTTCATTTTGCGTCTCCCGGCTTTCGCCCACGCCCCCCGCGCCATCGCCAGGGCGGCAATCGCGGCGCCGGCGACGACCGACGCTTGCCGTCTGTTGACCGGGCCGAGCGAATGCATTGCTTGCGCCATGACGACGATTGTACCATCGGATCGGCACTGTCGCTTCGACAGCGGTCGAACGATGAATGTTTAACCGAACGTTCCGGCGACAGGGAAATCACGATGGCGCTATCGCGAATCGATCACGTGACGATCTTGTGCAGCGACCTTGCTCGATCCCGCGCGTTTTACGCGAACGCGCTTGGCCTTGTGGATGGAGATCGTCCGCCGTTCAATTTTCCGGGGGCATGGCTTTGGCTCGGCGGCCGGGCCGTCGTCCATCTGGTGGGAGGCCGCAATGCGGGCATGACGGAAACGGGAAGCTTCGATCATGTCGCGTTTGCGGCAACCGATCTCGAAGGCACGCGCGCAAGATTGAAGAAAGCGGGTATTCCGTTTCGCGAAACGGCGGTCCCGGGCCGGCCGCTGCACCAGATTTTCGTCGTCGATCCCGACGGCGTGTCGATCGAACTGAACGTGGATCTTTCGGCCTAGCAGTCTGCTGAAAAACTAGGAAGGAGCGTCGTGTCGAGCAACAAAAGAATCGGGCGAGGCGCCGCTTTGACTCTATCGTTCGTAGCAGGAGGTTGTACTGAATCAATGTTGCTAACGGTGACCCCTCAAAAACCTTTTTCAGCAAACTGCTAGACCATTTTTGAATTGGGTTGACACAGTCCACCCCTTCCCCCTTGTGGGGAAGGAGCGCGCACAATGTGCGCGCCGGGATGGGGGGACGCGCGCGTCCGCGCGCGAAAGACTCTTTTCTTTGCCCCCCACCCTGACCCTCCCCACGATCGCCGACGCGCGTCCGCGCATCGGCTGGGGGAGGGAATAATTCCGTCCATTCCAAAACCGCTCTAGGATTCGATCAACTCGAAGAATTTCTTGAGATCGATATTGCCGCCCGAAACGATGGCGACGATGGGGCCTTTGCCGGCTTTGCCGGTCAACGCAGCGGCGAGCGGCAATGCGCCCGCGCCTTCCGAGATGATCCGCGCTTTTTCCGCCATCAGCCGCATCGCGGCCTTTGTCTCTTCCAAACTCACGACGATATAGCCGTCCATCAGGGGCTTCATGCGCTCCCACATGCGCGGAAACATGCTTTGGCCGCCGGCACCGTCGACGAAAGACAATTTCCAGTCCGCATAAGCTTGCGGCGATCCCTTCCGGAACGACAGGGACGCGGGCGCTGCCGTCTCGGGTTCGGCGCCGAACATCTTCACATCGGGCTTCAGCGCCTTGACGGCGCTTCCGACGCCGACCACAAGCCCGCCGCCGCCGATGCCGCCGATGATGGCGGCCGTATCGGGCGCGTCCTCGAGAATTTCGAGTCCCATGCTGCCGTGGCCCGCAATGAAATTGTGATCGTCGAAGGGATGGATGAACGTGCCTTCCGCGCCCGGATAGGCGCGATCCTCCAATGCCTTCCATGCAATGTCGTAAGGGACCGTGATGAGCTTCGCGCCCAGCGCGCGCATGCGGTCGAGTTTCGATTGCGGCGCGGTTTCGATCGCGACCACCGTGCACGGCACACCCGCCTGACGCGCCGCATAAGCGACGCCCTGCCCCGCATTGCCCGCGCTGATCGTCCAAACGCCGCGCGCGCGATCCGACTCGGGCAGCATCGCGACGGCATTCGCCGCGCCGCGCAATTTATAAGCATTGATGGGCTGCAGATTTTCGAGCTTGAGCCGGATGTCGGGATAATCCGGTCCGAGCTGGAGCTTGATCAGCGGCGTGCGCACAATCGTGCCCGCAATGCGTTCGCGGGCCGCGCGGATTTCGGCCAGCGTAATCGGGCGTACGGATTCAAGCGTTGCGGCCATATCTGTTCTCCTCACTCCACCCTCCCCTTGAGGGAGNNGGGAGGGTCGAAAAATTCGAAGAATTTTTCGGGGAGGGGCAGGCCGCCGAACACTGCGACTTGCCCCTCCCCGAAATTTTCTTTTCGCCGGCGCTCAAAGAAAGCTTTCGACCCTCCCTCAAGGGGAGGGTGGAGGTTTTATCCAACTCCGCGCAAACCACACTAACCTTCGTAACGCCCGACCAACTCTTTCGCCAGCACATCCTCCGGCACCAATTTACCGCCCCCGACGCGAATCTCCCTGACCTTGCCGTCTTTGCCCCGCACGCGCCGCGCGGGTTCGCCGAACGACTGAAAGCTGCCGGCCTGGGAGATTCGCGCTTCGTCGCGCGACACGATCGTAAGCTCCGGCACTTTGAGAAACGGATTGGGCCAATCGGGATTTGCCAGCAGCACCTTGTCGCCCATCGGGACGAGATCGACGGCGGTCCACACGCTCCACCAACGGCCGGACCAGTCTTTCGTCGCACGCGTCGGCGCACCTTCGGCCTTGAAGCGCTTCAAGATTTGCAGCGCGCCGTCCAGCCAGAAATGCGATTGCCCGTCGACGGCATTGGTCAGAACGGATATCGAAAGATCCTCCGACGGAACGGCGACCGTGCGCGTGATGTAGCCCTGGAAGCCGCCGCTGTGGCCGAACCACGACCAGCCGTCGAGTACCCCGCTCATCGTGCCCAATCCATAAGAGAGCGGCAGGGCGGAATAGGCATCGCGCCATTGCGGGCGCGTCATTTCGCGCCGGCTCGCGACAGACAGGAAACTCGTCTTCGCATTGGGCGAAAGCCGGCCGAAGAATTTTGCGAGATCGCCCGCCGTGCTGACAAAGCCCGTCGCCGCGGCAAGCGCGTGGGTCGATTGATCGCCGGGAAACACAAGCCTGCGCCCGAGTAGCGTCTTCGTGCCGTGGCCGCGCGCGAATTTTGCCTTCGCCGGCAGGGGCACGTCCGGCGTGGTTTCGGCCAGCCCCGCGGGCTTCACGATCTCGCGTGCGATCCAGTCGACATAGGGTTCGCGCGCGATCGCTTCGATGACGAGCCCGGCAAGCGCAAAACCATGATTGGAATATTTGAGTCGCATGTTGGCGTCGATGGCGGGCGGCAATTTGAGGTCTTTGCGAATCCGCGCCTCATTCGAGAACGGCGCGCGATCCACCCAATAGGCGCAATCGGTTCCGTCACGGAAAATGCCCGCCGTGTGCGACAGCAATTGCGCGATGGTGGCGGGGGCAATATCCGGGTGAAGGCCTTTGACGTAATGACCGGCTGCATCGTCGAGCTTCAGGCGGCGCTGCTCGCGCAGCTTCATGATGCCGGCCGCCGTAAACGATTTCGAATGCGACGCGACCCGGAAGCGATGGCGCGGCGTCAGCGTCTCGCCTTTGCCGAGATCGGCATGGCCAAATGCCGCTTCGAGCACGACGTTGCCCCGATAGGCGATAGCGATGGCGCAGCCGGGCTGCCCAGTAACCCGCATCTGGTGACCGAGCCATTGGGGAATGTAGTCAAGCGCCGGTGCGAGCCATGGGGGCATTTTTGACATTGTTGCGATCCCCTCACCCGCTTGGCCCAAATCGTCGGGCGAAGGTAGAGGATATCGCGGAAGATTCCAGAGCGGACTCTACCAGCAGCTATAGCCGCCGTCGACGAGAACGATGCTGCCCGTCATCAGGCTCGACGCATCGGAAGCGAGGAACAGGATCGTCGAAGCCACCTCTTCCGGTTCTCCCAGTCGCGCCATCGGCGTGCTGTCGATCCAACGGCGATGCATGGCGCTCGACTGGTCCGCGAATGCATTGATCGGCGTGTTGATATAGGTGGGCGCGACCGCATTGACGCGCACACCGCGCGGCGCCCACTCGGCGGCCAGCGAACGGGTCAGGTGATGCACTGCTGCTTTGGACGCATTGTAATAGCTCTGCTCCTGCGGCCGGTTGACGATGAAGCCGCTCATCGAACCGACATTGACGATGGCGCCACTGCCGGCCTCCAGCATGTGTTTGCCGAAGGCGCGCGCGCACCAGAACGTGCCGTTTAGGTTGACGTCGAGCACATTGAGCCAGTGTTCGTCGGCCACGCGTTCGGCCGGCGTTTCGCTGCGCGCGATGCCGGCATTGTTTATGAGGATGTCGATGCGGCCAAGCCGCGCCGCCATCTCATCCGCAACTTCGGCGACGCGCGCGGAACGGGTCACATCCATCGTCACGCCTTCGACGGCGTAACCCTTTGCCGCCATCTGTTCGCGCGCGGCCACGATGGCATTGTCCTTGAGATCGGCAATCGTCACGCGCGCACCGGCCTCGGCCAGCGCCTCGACGGTCGCCAATCCGATGCCGCTGGCGCCGCCCGTCACCAAAGCGACGCGATCCGTCAGCTTGAACTTTTCCAGATACATGAAACGCGTCCCGTTCAGCCGCGATACTTCGCGGCCCGCATCACCCCTTCGCGCGCGGCGGCTACCTCAGAAACATTTCTCCGGATCGTAGACCGGGCCGGATTTCGGCGTGCCGCCTGCATAACCGAACACGATCGCGCGCATCACATATCCGTTCCGGATGTAGTTGCAATGCGCGGTCGTCGGAAGCTCGGCATAGCCCAAATAGGTATCGTCGTTCGATACGACGAAGTTGATCACGCGACCGCGGTCCGATCTCGGCACAAGGCGGAACGACAAGAGATCGTTGGGATCCACAAATGCGACGACGGTAAGCGCCGCAGCACCCTCGCCGGGCTTCCGGTTTTCCATGGCGCTCGCCACGAATTCCTCGACCGGACCCTTTGACGGGTCCGCGAAGTCGAGCAGCGGAAGCTGGTTTGCGAGCATATAGAAATTCGTGAGCGAACCCATTGCGACCGAGATGTTGGCCGCGTTCGTCTGCGCCCGCCCCATCGCATCATGCGCCGTCGCCATATTGGCATTGTAAGTGGTTATCGCGGGATTGGGTTTGGCGGGTTTGGGCCCGCGGACGATGGCCTGCAGCTTCGGCGCATTCGCCATCAACCGATCCACCGCGTTCTTTCGGGCCGCCACATAGTTGAGGCGCAGGCTGCGGAATGCATCGAACAGAATGGTGCTGCCCAGGCTTTCGGAGATCAGCGCCGTGAACCGCGCGCCCGATGCGCCGGCGCAGCCCGTGGCGGGATCGAACGTGCCGTCGAGCATATCGCAGACCGCAAGCTGTGCGTCGCTGCGAATGTGGTTGCCGTTTTTCCCAAGATAGACCACCACATCGACGAAGCAATCCTTGATCAACCCCTGCTTGAGATCGCGATTCACCGTGGCGCGATCATAGGTATAGGGATTGCCTTTGCCCGCTTCGATATCGCCGATCAGGCGCGGCTTGAACCCCCGCGTGAGCGGCGACCAATCGAAGAACCACAGCTCCATCGTGCGCGAGGCGCCCGGCGTGCGGGTCGGAACATTGAGCGTCTCTTTGATCAGCTTCGCGCCGCCGGTCGAGAGAGTCGTGATCGCCGGCTCTCCCGCCTGGCTTGAACCCGGGTAGGCCGCCAGAAGATCGCGCGTGCGCATCTGCCACCAGGTAAAGGGACTGCCCGGCAGCGTTCCGTCGGAGGGCGTGCACATGCCATGCGTCCACATCACGCGGGTGGGAAGCGCTGTGCCGCCCGCGGGCGCGCCCATCTGCGCAAGATCGTCGAGGCCCGCAAAACCCTGCGACGGCACTTCCCGGCTGGCGCCGTTCGAAAAGATCTCATCGAAAGCAGACGGCGGATCGTAAGGCCGCGTGCACGCCGCGAGCGCAAGCGCGACTGTCGCCGCCAGGATAAATCGGTGCATGGAATTCCCCACCCGTTGACCCCCATACTAGTCCAAAAGGGCGCCAAATACGAATGCGGTCGCAGCCTTGCGCGCGTTAAGGTTTATCGCCCGCTGGCCGCCATCGCCGAGAATGATGCCGGCATCCGCGGCGCGCGGCCGACGGGTCGGTAAACAGCGCTACGCCACCAACTCGTCGCGCGGCTGTGTTTGCTGCGGCGGCTTGCGGATCGCGAAGGAGACGATGCGCTCCACCGCCTCGCTCAGGCTGGTGACGACCACGTCGCATTCCGTCGCCTCGATGGCATCGAGATAGCGCGAATCGTCATGGGTGAAGCCCCAGAATCCGAGCATGGGCTGCATCGCGCCGAAGCGTTTGCGCAACCGGCGCACGAGATAGCGCGCGTTCGTATAATTGGCTGGTTCGAGATAAGAGACGCAGCCGATCTTGTAGCCGGCATCTTCGAGGTGATGGATGTTGGACGGCATCGCATCGGTGTTCGAGATCACGCGACCGCCCAAACCCTGCCGGCGCAGCAAATCGATCAGCAGCAGTCCCGCCCATTCGTCGAAATCGCTGTGTCCCGCGACGCAGAGCACCGGTTCGTTCTGCCAGTCTTCCGATATATCGAGCAGCGCCGTTTCGCCCGCGATCAGATGCGCGCCGTGCTCCGACAGATTGTGCAACAGGCCCTGCAGGGTTTCGCGCACGCGGTGGCGGCGTTCCGAGTCGAGCGCGCCGCGCTGGATGTCGTGTTGCGCCAGAATGAGCGCCTTGAGCACGACTTCGTCGTAATAGGTCGCCAGCGGCTTGTCCTTAAGGAACGCTTCGGCATGGTGCGCAGCTTCGTCGGGATCGCCCTGCAGGAGCCGTAGATAGAGGCTCTCTTCGTTGCCGAGGGCGGGCTTGTCGCCCAACAGCACGTCGAGAAACCGCAAATGCTCGACATGGCGGCCGACCACCACGAGGCACATGGTGAGCGGTGTCGAAAGCAGCAATCCCACCGGTCCCCACACCCAGGTCCAGAATGTGGCGGCGACGAGAATGGCGGTTGCCGAAAGTCCGAGGCTGCGTCCATACACAACCGGTTCGATCGCCTGCCCGGTGATCGATTCGGCGACCGCGTAAAGTCCGGCGGTCATCGCGACTTTTGCCCAGCCGGGATCGATGGCGATTGCGAGAGCGCATGGCAGGATCGCGGCGAGCGGCACGCCGATATAGGGCACGAAGCGGAACATCGTCGCGATCAGGCCCCACAGACCCGCATTGGGAACCCCGATCAGCCAGAGTCCCGTGCCGATCACGATGCCGAAACAGGTGTTGATCGCGGTCTGCAGCAGCAGATAGCGGCTCAGCCGGTTGGCCGCGTCGTCCAGCGCGAGGGTCGTGCGGCGCAGATCGTGCGCGCCCGCGAGCCGGATGAACCGGTCGCGCAGATCTTCTTTCTGCAGCAGAATGAAAATCACGAAGATGATGACGATGGTGGCGGTCGCGAGCGGCGCGAGCAGCGGGCCGGCAATCTCCTGGATGATATGCAGCGGCCCGCCGTCGTCCTGCTTGATCTCGACAAGCGTGGGCTTCTGGGTGCTCTGCGAAGCTGTACTCACGGTTTCAACGGCGCCCGTGAATTCATTGTCGAGCTGGTCGAGCATGGCAGAAGCGCGCGCGATGAGCCCATTGCCATGGGCGGCGCCGCGGATCGACTCGATCTTGTGCGAAAGGTTCGTCTGATAGCGCGGCAGGTCTTCGGCCAGATGCGCGAATTCGCTGCCGATATAGGCGCCCAACGCGCCGATGATGAGGAACGCGAACAGCACTGTCAGGAGAACGGACGGAATCTGCCCCAGATGGAGCCTGCGCAGGCGCTCCGCCACGGGCGCCAGCGCGAAGGCAAGCAGCACCGCGAGCGCGGCCGGCATGAAGATCGGCTGGCCCAGATAGATCGCGGCCACGATGATCGCCGCGAGCCCCGCGCCGTAAAACGCGCTCTGCAACTCCGGGCGCGACGGCGTCTCGGCGCTGTGATGCGGCGCCTGCGGCGCGGAATGATGGACGTTGTGTTCCATAACGGTCCCGAACTTCGACAAACGAGCCCCACGCGGATCCTTCGACCGCGTCCTCAATCCGTCGCAGGAGTGAGGTCGGCGGGGCTTATGGCATGAACCGTACCACAAAATTCGCAGCGGGCACGGATGATGCCGTCCGGGTCAGCGAGCCCGTCTCGCGCGGCCGCCGAATAGGATCTCAGCACACCGGCGATCCGGGTCGGCTCGCAATTGCAGCGGAATGTGAGGCGCTCCACAGGTTGAACGCGCACATCGTCCTCATGGAACAGCCGCCACAGCAATTTTTCCGCAGGTAACCCGATATCGACCAGTTCGATGTCTTCGACCGTATCGAGAAAGGCGGAGAGCCGCTCCCAGTCGTCCTCCTCGACCCTGCCGTCAGGGGTGGCCTGCAGCATGAGCCCACCCGCGCGCCAATGCGGGCCACGCTTGCCCGCCTCATAAAGAGGCGCTGCGGCCAGACGGATGGCGGTCGGCAATTGTTCGGATTGCGCGAAATAGGCCTGCGCGGACGCCGCGATCCCGGCCGGCTCCAGCGAGACGATGCCCTGATAATTTTGCCCCTCAAGGCGCGGCTCGATGGTGATGCCGACAATGCCCGCGCCCGCGAGCGCCTCGAAAGAGGGTGCTGCTTCGCCCAGTCCCGCAAAACGTTCCTCGTCGATTCGCGCGAAACCGCGAATGCCCGCAGGGTGCTCTTCGTTGGCGCCATAGTAATCGGCCGTGACGAGATCGAGCGGGCCATCGCTTTTCGTTTGCACGGTCAGACGGCCGTCGAGCTTCAGCGCGGAACCGAGCAGCGC
>PLJH01000105.1 GCA_003139615.1 Alphaproteobacteria bacterium | reverse complement strand
TCGACACGTGGTGGCAGACGGAAACCGGCGGAATTCTCATTTCACCCCTGCCCGGCGCGACCGATCTCAAACCCGGTTCCGCGACGAAGCCGCTGTTCGGCATCGTACCGCAACTCGTTGACGCGGATGGAAAGGTTTTGGAGGGCGCCGCCAGCGGCAATCTCGTGCTCACGCANNCCTATCGCGGCAAATATTTCACGGGCGACGGCTGCCGGCGCGACGAAGACGGCTATTACTGGATCACCGGCCGCGTGGACGACGTGATCAATGTGTCGGGCCACAGGCTCGGCACCGCCGAAGTGGAATCCGCGCTCGTTGCGCATCACAAGGTGGCGGAAGCCGCCGTCGTCGGCATGCCGCACGACATCAAAGGTCAGGGCATCTATGCCTATGTGACGCTCAAGCTTGGCGAGACCGGGTCCGATGCGCTGGCAGACGAGTTCAAGAAATTCGTGTCGACGCAATTGTCTCCCATCGCGCGCCCCGACGTGATCCAGTTCGCGCCGGGCCTGCCGAAGACGCGCTCCGGCAAGATCATGCGACGAATTCTGCGCAAGATCGCGGAAGGCGACATGTCCAACCTCGGCGACATCTCCACCCTGGCAGATCCCTCCGTGGTCGACGATCTGGTGAAGAACGCGAAGAAGGCGTAGTTACAAATGTTCGCAGTCGAGGGGGATTGGATATGTGGAGACTGATTTGCGGCGTGGTTGTGAGCCTCGCGGTCTGGATTGCGGTCGTTTCGCTGCTGGACCGGAGCATGCGCTATGGCTGGCATGATTACGCGGCGGTCGAAAAGGCCATGACGTTCACGTTCGCGATGATGATTGCGCGGTTGTCGGAAAGTGCGATCAGTTCGCTTGTCAGCGGCTATCTGGCGGCGCTGGTCGGTAGAGATGGACGGGCGCCGCTGGTGGCAGGCGTCGTTCTGCTGCTTATGTTCATTCCCATACATTATTCGATCTGGAGCCATTTCCCCATCTGGTATCACCTGACGTTCCTGATCTCGCTGCCGCTATTGAGCTCCCTGGGCGGAAAATTGTGGAGCGCGAAACCTGCCACGGCATAGACCGGTCACCTGCAGGTTTGGTTTTATCTACGGACTTTTCGGATCGAGCGCGTCCGGGTTCACGACGTTGATCGGCTTTCCTGCCGCATAGGCGACAATCTGGTCGAAAATATCCGAGAACTGGAGTTCGTATTCGTCACGCGTGACATAGCCGATATGCGGCGTGCAGACGACATTGTCCATTGTGACCAACGGATAATTCGGATCGGTTACGGGTTCCTGTTCATACACATCGACGGCGGCCATGCCCGGCCGCCCTGCCCGCAGCGCCACGACAAGAGCGTCCGGCGCGATCAGGCCCGCGCGGCTCGTGTTCACAATCAACGCAGTGGGCTTCATCCGCGCAAGGTCGCCCGCGGTAACAATTCCGTGCGTCGCATCGACGAGGCGCATGTGGAGCGAGATGACATCGCAGCCTTCGAAGAACGCGCCCTTGCTCGCGGCGGCCGCGTAACCGTCGGCACGCGCTCGCGCGAGAGACTCTTCCCGCGCCCAAACCACGACATTCATCCCGAACGCCTTGCCGTAACCCGCAACCACGCTGCCGATGCGGCCATAGCCGAACATGCCGAGCGTCTTGCCGCGCAAGGTGTTCCCAACGCCGATCTGCCAGCGGCCTTCCTGCATGGCTGCGACCTGTTGCGGAATCTGGCGCATGGCCGCCAGCACCAGGGCCCATGTCAGTTCGGCCGCCGCATAGGACGGCGTGTCGGAGTGCATGTTGGACGACACGATCACGCCGCGCCGCGTGCAGGCCGCAATATCGATATGCGGATAGACACTGCGTTGGCTGATGAGCTTCAATTTGTCGAGACGGTCGAGAAGCGATGCGGTGATCTTCGTCCGCTCGCGGATCAGAACCAGCGCTTCGGTGTCTTTCAGGCGCTGTGCAAGCTTATCGGCATCCTGAACGTGATCTGTCCAGATTTTGACGTCAAATCCTTTGAGTTTTTCGAAACAGACGAGCGTTCGCAGGGTGTCGGAATAGTCGTCGAGAATCGAAACCTTCATTGCGATGCTGCCGCTCCTTTATCGAACGTGCCGCCGCAGTAACGCACGCCCGGACGCGGTGATCGCCACAATCGCACGGCTGCCGGACTTGGCGCGGGTCACCAGCCCTCGATCATTCGCTTCTTCCCATACGGGCAGCCGGGGACACGACGTGCGCCACGCGTCCATCACCTCAACATAGTCCTTCTCGCCGCTCGCCACATATTCGAGGAGATCGAGGATCAGGGCGTCGACAGCGTCGCTCACGAGTGCGCGCCCTCCGCCATCATCGGCGTTGCGCCACCCTCTGGCGCAACCGGGACGAGCGCGCGATACGCGAAGGCGGCCGGAGCCAGCCACAATCCGTAGATGATCGGTGAAAAAACAAAACCGATGGCCCACATATAGGGCAGCACGGTCCCGAATCCCCGCATGAGCTGGCCCATTTGATGGGCCATATCGTTCGGCGATTTCTGCATCGCGGACAGGATACCGGGAAGCGACGAGCCGAACGCAAACGACATCGCCACGAATTCGATGATCACAAGCGGCAGCAAGACCGCCAGCGATATGACAAAAATGCGCCAGAAATTGCCCTTGGTGAGCTCCCAGCTGCGGAACACACCAAACCCGTGCTCTGCGACCGTGACCGGTATCATCAAATAGGAAAGGCGGACAAAGACGTAGACGAACGCGAATTGGGTGACAACAATGAGAACGCCAAGGCCAATACCGGGTCCGATAAACGACCTGGGATCCGGATGGCCGGTCGCTCCCGACGCGAATACGGCTGCGCCCACAACCCCCACAATTCCCGAAACGATGATGAGCGCGATGGCGCCGATGATCATCAGCACGAGGATGAGGAGATAGCCTGCGATAATGAGAATTTCATCGATGCCGAACGAGAGATAAACGAAGCGCGGCCCCTTCCGCAGTCCGAGCGCTTCCCGCGTGACGCCGACCGCAATTATGGCAAGGATGGCAATAGAGAACAAATTGAACAGACCGGACCAGCGAAACGTCGCAGCCATCTCCGGCGAAAAGGTCCGCATGCCGTGCGGGTTCCGCGCGATCGCATCCAGCATGTCCGGCATATGTTGATACATCGGCAGCAGCACGAAATAGGCTGCCACACCCGACAGAAGCAGCGGCAACCACAATAGGCCCAGAAGCGGCAGGAAGTCCCCGAATGCGAAGCCGTAAGACCGGCCGATCGTTTGGCCCACTGGAATCTTGCTCATTTGCCCACCCCACCCGATTGTTCCCCGGCAGGATAGCACAAGACGGACATTTGGGCAGCGGTCAAAGACCGTGGAGCAGCTCGCTCAGATTCGCCAGCGGCAGGGCGATCTGGATCAACTTTACGCCCACGGCGATGCCGACAATGACGGTCGTGACCGTGCCGAGGAAACGGAAGATATTGACCGTGCGGCCGAAGCTCAGCCCGATGGCATGGCTCAGGCGTCCGAGCACAAAGGCGGCGCAAAGAATCTCCACCGTCAGGCGGCTTCCACCCAGCATTTCCAGCAACGCCGCGCAAACGACGAAGATGGCAGCGTTCTCCGCCAGGTTGCCGTGACGCCGGATCGATCGCAGCATATTGGCATTGCCGCCATCGCCCAGGGATTGCTGATTGCTGCGTCGCGAGAGCACGACGGTGAGCAGCAGGAACATCTGCAATACGATCAGGACGCCGCCGGTCAGTGCCGAGACGGCGGGGATTGCTAATGTCGGCATAAAATATCTCCTCCTCGAAAATTTCCACCAACTATTTCCCTCTACCCCAACGGGGGAGAGGGTCAGGGTGAGGGGGTGCTTATGAAGCGCTCATAACTTGAAAGATCTGACACTGCACGAGCACCCCCTCACCGTTCGCTGCCGCTCACTGCCTCTCCCCCGATGGGAGAGGCAAAAAGTTATTTGAGATTATCCGTCTCGCGGATGAAGTTCGCCACATTGTCGTGCAGCTCTTTCAGCGCCGCTTCGTGCGCATAGACCATGTGGCCCGATTCATAGAAGCGGAAGCGGATATTGTTCCGGAGATCGGGCGGGATCGGCAGGTGTTTCATCTCGTAGACTCCTTCGAAGAAGGGCGTCGCGAGATCGTAATAGCCCGTGTTCAGCATCACTTTGAGGTTGGGATTGTATTTCATCGCCTCGGCAAGGTCGGGCATCACATTGGGCGCCTGCGCCAGCGGTATCTGCGCGCCCGGCGGCGTGTGCTTGTAACTCCAATATTTGTCCACGTCGATTTCGGGCTTATAGGTCCGCGTCTCGCCGAATTTCAAATCCTTGCGCACATAATCGTTGAACGCGGACACGTAAGCCGAACTGATGGATGCGGATTGCGGATCGTAATCGGATTCCTTGCTCAGCAGGTCGAGCGAAGGGCCGGAGAACCGCGTGTCGAGCCGGCCGGTGGTCAAACCATTGTCGTCCTGAAGGTTCTTTTCGAACTCGCCCCCGCTAATTCTCAAATCCGCTTTCAGGATGTAGGTCGCCGGCAATCCCGTATAGCGATGGAGCTTCTCCGCGATCGCCATGCGCTGGTCGTCCGGCAGCGCCGACCCTTGCGCGAGTGCGAGCAGGTAGTCGTGCAGCGCGAAGTGCTCGACTTCGTCGAGCAGGGGCTGCAGCGGGCCCTGATAATCCGGCAGCTTGTGGTGATACCACGCGGTCGCGGCATAAGTCGGAAGAGCGAGCATATAAGAAAGGTCGACTCCCACATTGAACTGTGGATCGTCGGGCCCCACGTCGAAGTTCAGCGCCTGCGACAGCAGGATCACGCCGTTGAAATCCACGGCGCGGTCGGTCTCGAGAACATCGACCAGCGCGGCCGAGCGCGTCGTGCCGTAGCTTTCGCCGAACAGATATTTGGGCGAATTCCAGCGGCCGTATTTCGAGAGAAACGCGGTGACGAAATCGGCGAAGGCGTGCGCGTCTTCGTCGACGCCCCAGAAGGCTTTCTCCTTGTCCTTGCCGGCCAGCCGCCCGAAGCCGGTGCCGGGCGCATCGACGAACACGAGATCGCTCGCATCGAGCAGGCTGTAGACATTGCCGACCAGTCTGTAGGGTGCTGCGGGCGAATGGGTGTTGTCCGCAGTGAGCACACGGCGCGGTCCGAACGCGCCCATATGCAGCCATACGGTCGAGGAGCCGGGCCCGCCGTTATAGAGGAACGTGATCGGCCGCCTGCCCGCGTCGCCATGCTTGAAATAGGCGAAATAGGACATCGAGGCTTCCGCATCGGGGTTCTTGTCGTCCGCGGCGGGCTTGGCTGCCGGCTTGTCGCCCGCCGAAGTCTCCGTATCGGTGACGACCGCTTGCGCCGCGTCGTCCCAATCCTTCGGATGCACCACAAGCGTTCCGGCGACGGCATCGTAGGACACGCCGCGGCCTTCGATCGTCACCGAGCCGTGACTCATGCTCGATTCCGGTTTGAAATATTTGCCGCCGGGTGTTTCGGGTTTCTGGTTGGCGACCGCTTTTTCCTTCGCCGCCGGCTTGACCTTGGACGGCGCGGGCGCGGCCGCAACCGACGTGACGGCGAGGCCCAGCGCGACCGCCCAGATCGCAGCAAATACGCGTTTCATGGAATCCCCTCAGAAAACCCCGCGGGCCGAGTCGAGCCGCTCTTCTGCCCGCTACCTTAGCGGAGGGAATGGCAGCCGTAACAGCCTCGGGGCCACTGTCGGGCGATTTTGTTCGGCGCTCCGCCCCCACGAATTTGCATAGCTCGGAAGATTACGCCGCAGCCGACTGGCGGGCCCGGTAGAACGGCTTGTCGCCCAACACCGTCGCGCGGTGCATGACGCGCCGGTTGGGAAGATAATCGTTCACGGCGTAATGCTGCGTGCAGCGATTGTCCCAGAAGGCCACGCTGCCCTTCTTCCACCGCCAACGCACCGTGAATTGCGGCTCCTGGATGTGCTCGTGCAGGAATTTGAGCAGCAGCCTGCTCTCCTTGCCGGAGAGGCCCAGAATCTTGGTCGTGAAGCCGAAATTCACGAACAGCCCGTTCTCGCCCGTTTCGGGATGGGTGCGGATGACCGGATGGACGACGGGAGGGTTTTCGGCTCGCGCCTTGGCGAAGCGATCCTCACCCGCATTCCGGGCGACCAGCCGCTTAGGTGAAAAGCCGCGCAAAAAATCGTGCTCGGCGTCCAGTGTGCCGAGAAATTCGCGCAGCCGCGGCGACAGCGCGTTATAGGCCGCGGTCATGCTGGAAAACATCGTGTCGCCGCCTTCGGGCGGAAGCTCGCGCGCATGCAGGATGGTTCCCATCGGAGGCGTTTCGATGAACGTGACGTCGGTGTGCCACGCGTCGTTGTCCGTCGGGTTGTTCGCGTGATTGTCGAGGATCAGCACTTCCGGAACGCCATCCACTTCGGGATAAAGCGGATGAATATGCAGCGAGCCGAAGCGGCGTGCGAAATCGCGCTGCTGTGTCGGCGTCATATCCTGATCTTCGAAAAAGATCACCCGATGCTTAAGAAATGCCGTGCGGATAGAACCGATCGTTTTGTCGTCGATCGCGCGCGACAGGTCGACCCCGCGCACAATCGCCCCGATGGTGGGCGTCACGGTTTCAATCTGCAAAGTCCCGATTTGTGTCATCGCCAGGAGCTCCGAACGGCGGTTCACCAGTTGAGCGCCGGATAGCCATGTTCGGTCATCCAGATCGCCCGCGCCAGATGGCTTTCGACAATCTGCAGGGCACGGTCGCCGCTGCTGGAGAGGTCGAAACCGAAAATCGCGCGCGCCATTTCGGCCTGATTGGCGCCTTCGGCACTCGCATCCAGGAGCCGCGCATAGAGCGTCAAATGCTCTTTGTCGTAGGTCGAAACCTCGCCCGACCAGGGGCACAGGGTCCAGAGCCGGCCGCGGGCCGCATTTTTCGTGTCCGTCATGAAGTGTCCGCCCGGGGATACGGGAAGACAATACACGACTAAATAGATCGAGTAAATATTATAACGGACTGAGCATCAGACGACCGACACCCACCGAGCGAGCACCAGAACCGCCCCTACCGCCACGATGCAGGCGACCGAGCCTGCGATCATCACCGTCGAAACCAGCGACTCCTGCCATGGCTTGGCGCTGAAGCCCTTTCCGGCGATGGGCAAAACCTTACTGGCGCCGAAAATCGCCGCCAGCACGAGCGCAAACCAGATCGCATAGAACGACAGCCACAATGTGTGCGCGACCGGCGCGGCCCAGCCGGCCGCAATTCCAAGATACGGCCACAACAGGCCGAAGGCAATCAGCACCGTGCCGCTTTGCACGCCCGTCATATGCGCCGAAAGCCCGACACGCGGATTGCGATAGACACCCTGCCCAAGCCCTGTGAGCAGACCGAGCAGAAACAGCAACACACCACGCTGAGCCAGTAACGCGCCGAAATTGGAAGCCATGGCGATCTCCTTAAGCCGCAAATCTTTCGCGCGCCGCCGCACTTGCCGCGCGCACTGCTTCCGGCGAATAACCCGCCTGCTCGCACAGGCTCAGCATGTCGTACCAGAGCGTTTCGCCGGCCATTGCGCCGTCGCGGAATTCGATGCGCGCCACGAAAGGCAGCGCGATGCGTTTGCCTGTTGGCGGCAAACCGAGAAACGGACCATTTGCGGTGGCATGCAAGGTCGCCCAATGGACGAGCGTATCGCCCTCGATCACTTCGCCTTCGATCTCGAAGGTCTGGTCGGGAAAATTGACGTAGGACGCCGCATATTGAAGCTTGACCTGATCGCGGCCGCGGAAGAAGAGCCCCGTCGGCATGTGCCGATAGGTGCCGTCCGGGAGATAAGTGCTTGCGGCCCTGGCCGAGTCATGGGCCAATTCGGCTTCCACATGAGTCCGGTAGATTTTCATGATCTCGTCGCGCGTCACGGCCCTCTCCACAAACAGACCAAGAGTTTGTAAATACAGACCGACAGTCTGTTCGTCAAGCGCAAGGTTCGCGGGATGGTAAGCCAGGCCGAACGGCGCGCCGCGACCATTCGCAGCATCGAAGACGCGGCCCGAAAACTCTTCGCGTCGCGCGGCTTTGCGGACACGACGATCGACGATATCGCGGCCCGCGCCGGCGTCGCCAAAGGTGCGGTCTATCATCACTTTTCGTCGAAAGAAGAAATCTTCACGCGCGTTTTGGAATCCATCCAGGCGGAACTCTCCGCGGCGCAAATCCCTGCGCCGTCCGCAAGGCCGCGCGACCCGCTCGAGATGATCTCGGCCGGTGTGCTGCGCTATCTGCTCGCAATCTCCGAGCCCGACATCAAGCGCATCCTCCTGATCGACGGACCCGCCATCGTCGGCTGGCAGAAGTGGCGCGACATAGACATGCGTTACTTCGGCGCTTTAACGAAAGCAGGCCTCGCAGGGGTGTTGGGAGACACAGTTCCGACCCGCGAGATCGAGCCGCTGGCGCATCTTTTGATGGGGGCGATCATGGAAGCGGCACTCGTCTGTGCCACGGCGGAAAATCCCAAGAAGGCTGCGAAGGAGCTTTCGACCGGAATTAAAGCCCTGTTAAGCGGGCTTGTGCGCCCCGTTCAATGAATCCGCGTCACGCTCGGTCGATCGAATGCCCGATCCTGCCAGTGCCCGCCCTGATTGTCGTTAAACATCAGGTAACCAAGAACGGCAACCACGATCACGAGGCCGCTCAATACGATGGCAAGGAGGGTATTCGTCTTCTCAGCCCCGTCGGCCCCCTCTTGCATGTCGTTCTCCAATTAGAAACCTGAATTGAGAACGGTCTTCGCACGGCACGGTTCCTCCGCTACATTGTCGAAAGATCGCAAGTGGGTGGGGAAACACATATGCTAAGTTGGCAAATCGGCGACGTGAAAGTGAGTCGGCTCGTCGAACTCGAAATACCGGTCCCCTACAGCGAAAAATACTCCTTCCTGAAGGAAGCCAAGCCCGAAACCTTGCGCACGATGCCGTGGCTCTATCCCCATTTCGTCACGGAGGAAGATGCGCTGCTGCTTTCGATTCATGCCCTCCTCGTCGAGGCGCCGGGGATGAAGCTGATCGTCGACACCTGCGTAGGAAACGACAAGGCGCGCGGGCTTCTGCGCGGACAGGAACTCCACACACCTTTTCTGAAGTATCTGGCGGAAGCCGGATTCGGCCGCGACGAAGTGGACGCCGTTGTGTGCACGCATCTGCATGTCGATCATGTCGGCTGGAACACAATGCGCGAAGCGGGCAAATGGGTTCCCACCTTCCCGAAGGCCCGCTATCTGATCGGTCGCGCGGAATATGAGCATTGGTCCGGCGAGAGCAACGAGGAACAACGGGAAATCCTCGACGATTCCGTGAAGCCGGTTTTCGATGCGGGCCTCGCCGAAATGGTCGAGATGGATCACCGCATCTCGCCGGAGCTGCGACTGATGCCGTCGACCGGGCACACGCCGGGACATGTCTCGGTCGTGATCGAGTCGAAGGGCGAAACCGCCATCATCACCGGCGATATGATGCACCATCCCTGCCAGATCGCGCATCCGGAATGGGCGCCCACCTTCGACGGCGACGCAGAGGCGGCGAGCGTAACACGCCGCGCGCTGATCAAGGATTGGGCCGACCAGCCCATCCTCATTATCGGCACGCATTTCGCGGGACCTACGGCAGGCCGCATCAAAAAAGACGGTGCGAGCTATCGCTTCGAGGTGTGAGGTGCGGCGAGCAATCATCGGCGCATGTTTCCTGTGTCTGGCAGCCGGCCCGGCGCTCGCCGTCGACCCTGTCGCGCCGGATCCCACTGTCGATTGCAACGACCTGAAAAATCTGTCCCCCGCATTCCGGATCGACACGTGCCAGTCGCTGCTGGCATCGGGATCGCTGACACAAGACCAGACGCGCATGGCGATGCACGGCTTGGGCGTGGCCTACGCGCAGAAAGGACATTTCACCGTCGCGATCGCGACGTTCACGAAGATATTGGCGACATACCCCGATGACGCCGACGATTATCTGTCGCGGGGGGCCGCCTATCTCGTGTCGGGAAAGAAGGAACTGGGACTCGCGGACTACGACAAAGCCGTCGCGTTACGGCCGAAGCACAGCTACCTCATGCGGGCGACAGCGTATTTTCATTTGGGAAAATACGATCAGGCGCTGGCCGATTGCGATTCCGAGCTGAAGCTCGATCCCGCCGACGACCTCGCCAAAAAGCTGCGCGAACAGGTCCAGGCGCATCTCGGCGGGCTTTAGCGTCAGCTGCCCGCGCGTCCTGAAAGACGGTGCGAGCTACCGTTTCGAGGTGTGAACACCGGCGCGGATGGACCGCGGGCGTCCCACCCGCATTTTTTGTCTTTGAACCGTGGCAAACTTGAATATCTACCGCTCGCCTGCTGAAGCGGCTTATGCAGTTAGATGCGGGCGGGACGCCAGCGGTCCATCGGCAGCTGTGCATTTTCACTTCACTTCTTCGCGTATTCCTCCATCGCCTGCGCCATTTTGATGTCGTTCTCGGTCACACCGCCGGCGTCATGGGTGGAGAGCGTCACATCGACGGTCTTGTAGACGTTGAACCATTCGGGATGGTGGTCCATCTTTTCGGCGAGCAGCGCGGCGCGCGACATGAAGCCGAACGCCTCGTTGAAATCCTTGAATTCGAATTTGTGGGCAATGGCGTCACGGCCTTTGACCTCCTGCCAATGGGGCAGACCTTTGAGGGCGGCGGCGCGAGCATGGGCTTCGAGCTTTTTCATGGGTTTGGACCTTTGGGAGTGGCGGCGCAGTCTAGCCGATTGCAGATATAAGGTCGCCTGTGCGATCCAGTTCCATGGACTGGAAGATTGCGGAAGCCCCCTCGCTCGACGATTTCGAGCTGCTCGCGCGCGATGCGTTCACGGGCCTGCCCGAAGAGTTCCGCGCGTTGGTGGACGGCATCATGTTCGTCGTCCAGGATTTTCCCGACGAAGACGTGGTCAAGGACATGGAACTCGAAAGCGAATTCGAAATCCTGGGCCTGTTCCAGGGACCCGATCTGGCCGCGCGCGAAAGCAATATCGGCGTGCCGGATCCCACCATGATTCTCCTCTATCGCCGCCCGATCCTCGACTATTGGGCCGAGCATCACGAAAAGCTGGGCGACATCGTGCGCCATGTGCTGATCCACGAGATCGGCCACCATTTCGGCCTCTCGGACGACGAGATGGAAGGGATCGAAGGCGCGGCGGACTAGGACCTGGCATCAAGTCGTGAAGTTCGCCATGCCGAGCTGCGCGAGGTTGGTCGCTCCCGTAATGTCGATGACAAGATCCTGCCCGGCCTGGTAACCCGCGACGCCGTTTTCATCGACGATCAGAAACGTATGCCCTGCAAGATTTCCGGTGCTGGGCGTGAACAGAACGGCGTCCGTCGGATGAAGCTGGTTGACGCCGATCGCAGTGGCAAGGTTCGCGTCGAAATTGCCGCTCGTCAGTTTGCCCGCCGTGACCGCTGCGTCCACCGCACCCACATGCAGAAGATTTCCCTGCAAGACGAAATTGTCGGTCAGCGCGTCGAACCCGACGATGGTGTCGTGGGTCGTACTCGTCGAATCGCTGACGAAGCTGTAAACGAAGCTGTCCGAGCCGCCATTGCCGCTCAGACGATCGGCGCCGCCTCCCCCGTCAAATGTATCGTTTCCCGCGCCGCCGGTCAGGACGTCGTTGCCTGCTCCGCCGTTGAGGATGAAATTCCCGTCCGTTTCCTTCGAGCCGTTGAAGTCGAGCGAGTAGGCGGCGCTCAAGGACGATGCGTCTACTGTCATGGTCTGACCGGGTGCCACGGTCGCGTCTACGGTTGCGAGCTTGTAATTGAATCCGTCGTGCAACTCGATGTTCTGAAAATTCTGCAGGGTCGATGCGCCGAATGTAACCCCAGCGGAATAGTCGCCCGTCAGATAAAGGTTGTTGTTGCCTCCGCTGTTGCCGCCGTCGATATGGTCCGCCTTGATGAGCGGCGTTTCGCTGTCGAAAATGACGTCCAGCCCGCCGCTGCCGCCATGGATGGTATCGGCATTTCCGTTCATGAATATCGAGGTCAGGCCGGCGCCCGCGTCGACGACATATTTTCCAGCCGCATCGTTTGCAAGGTTGAGATAGAGGCTATCGCTCGCATGCAACTGCGCGCCGTCGATGGTCAATTTCTGCCCGGCTCCAACCACGCCCTGCTCGAAGAAAAACTCATAGCTGTTTCCGGCCGCCAGCACGAGTTTCTGAATATTTTGCATCATGGTCGAATCGATGATCGTTCCGGCGGAGTAGTCGCCGTCGAGCTTCAGCGTATTGACGCCGCCGCCGCCCTCTATTGATGCCGTATCGTCGAAATTGGCGCCCATCTCGATCGTGTCATTGCCGCCGCCGCCATTGATGGCATCGTTCTCCCCGCCCAGGGCGACGATTGTGTCGTTCACGCTTGTTCCGACGATAGTGTCGCTTCCGTCCGACGTGGCGTCGATGACAAAAGCATCCTGCGCCGACCAGTTGGAAAATTGCAGGCCATCGCCAAAAAAATCGTGTTGCGTTCCCAGGTCGACATGCACCTTGTCGGCGTTGCCGTCGCCGGTGATCGTCGCCGTCTGGCTGATCTTGCCCTCGCCGAACTGGTCGGCGAGGAATTTGGCCGTCGCCGGCGATCTCGTGTCGAAGGTTATGGACGGAACCTCGGACATCGTGTCGGATTCGTAATTCGTTGTACTCGCGACGAGTATCGGGCCGGAGATGCTTGTCGGATCGAACATCAAATCGGCGGGGCCGGCGTCCAGCCATGTTTCGTCAACACCGACAGCTTGGGACTCAAACGCGCTCTGCAGATTGCTTGCCATTGTCGTTGTCCTGTCCGAACCAAATCAAGTGAAAATGAAATCGGCGGCGACCAGATGCGCGATCGTCGTGTGCGTCAGTTCGATGGTGCTGCCGGGTTCGAGCGTGATAACGGTGTTCGCGCCCACTTGCGTCATATGGGTCTGAAGTTCGGCAAAACTCGTGAAATCGACGCCCGAGAATGCGATCGTGTCGTGTCCGGCGCCGGTTTTGAAGCCGCTGATGACGTCGTTGCCGAAGCTCGCGTCGAAATAGAAATGGTCGCCGACGCCGCCCAAATTATAGGTGTTGCTGCCAAGTCCGACGATGAACGTGTCGTTGCCGCTTCCGCCATTGACGGTGCCGATCACGATGCCGTTGCTGTTATCGAAAACGTCCGAGCTTGGCGTAGGGTTTGCGGTCGCAAAATAGACGTTGCCATGAATTGTTCCCGCGTTCGTGAGCGTTTCGTTGACGCCCATGCTGACAGCGCCGAAGATGCTGCCGGCATTGACCAGCGTGTCGCCGCTGGCCGGCCCTCCGGTGCCGCTGAAACTGACGCCGTCGTGAATGGTGCCGTCATTATCGACGGCGTTGCCGGTGCTCGAGATTGTCGCCGATCCGAAGGAGATGCCGCCCGAGATCGAACCGGTATTTGTCACCGAACTGGAAACCGTTCCGATATCGAGCTGACCGTTCCAGTTGCCGGCGTTCTGGACGGAAAGCTGGTCGCTGGCGGAGTCGACGCTCAGATTGCCGTGCACGGTTCCCGAATTTTCGATCGTCACGTCGGCGCTCTGGTTGGTCAAACCGATTGCAACCGGGCCCGATTCCGTGGAAATCAATCCCGAATTCCGGATCGCGATGTCGGTAGAATCGTTCAGTGCAATTCCGCTGATTGTTCCATCGTTTGTGAGTGTCAGAGTCGATGATCCGGTGATGTCGACGCCTTCGGTATATCCCGAGACGTGTCCGCCGTTCTTGATTGTGTCGCCGCTGCTTTGCTGCACATAAATGCCGTCGGTCGCCCCGAACACGTCGCCTTTGGCTGAAATGTCGATTTGCTCTGCTTGGCTGCTGTCCAGTTCGATGCCGACTGCGCCGCCTTCGCTCGCAGCTTCGACCGATCCGTTGACGTGAATAATGTCTCCGTAACCGTTCGCGGCAATTCCGACATCCGCGCCGCTCACCGATCCGTCGACCGCCACGGAGTCGCCCTGCCCCTCCAGATATATTCCCGCGTTGCCGTTCACCGCGCCGTTCACGATCACCATGTCTGCGTCGTCGGAGACCTCAATTCCCTCGATGCCCGAGCTCACTTCGCCGTTTACGATGAGACTCGATCCGTAACCTCCAAACATGAATACGCCGTCACCCTCGGCGCTGTAGACCGTGCCGTCGATCGTTGCGAATTCATCCTGGCCGGCCATCTGAAGGCCGATGCTTCCCGAGCCCAAAGCGACGAGCGAACCCGTACCCGCCAGAAATAGCGTATCGTTCGTTCCCGTCATGTCGAACGTGTCCACGCCCACCGCGGTCGTTTCGACGGTTGTGTTGATGTAGGTATTCGTCATGAATCGCGCTCCCGGTTACGCAGGAAATAAATACGGCCCGCGAGCGGGGATCATTCGGGCACGCACGCGCAGGCCGCAAGCACAGCGCAAGCACGCCAAAGCGCACGAAGTTGCACGAAGTTGCCGGGAGTTGACTGCCTGCGTCCGCCGCGGAATGCGTTAACTGCGTTCCGTCTTCGGCTGTGTGTCGAAATCGGGGCCGCGGCTCAACGAACGCGCCAGCGGAAGCGCAAGCAGCAGGTCGCCGCCGAGGCCGAACGGCGTGGGCCCGATGTCGCGCACGAGGTGCTTTTGAATGTGCTCCGGTACGGAGCCTTCCGGCGCAACAGGATTTTGCGCCGCGAGTTCGTTCCAGCGCGCGTCGTCGATCGCGCGGTCTCCCGTGAGCACACCAACCCGCTCGCAGAACATGGGCGTGGCGGTTGGTGCGCGTCCGAGGTCAGATCCCGTGATCAGGCACAGCCCGTCGAACGCATTCACTTGCGATCCGCCGAGCCCATTGAAGATTCCGAACAGCAACGTGCCTCCTGTCACATCGGCGGCAATACAGTAGAGCTGGTTGTGCAGCGGGATCATCCAGCCCTCCACGACAGTGCCGGCACTTCCCATTGTCAGGCGCATCAATCCGTTCTCGTCGCGCCGGATCATGCCGTGATCGTGCACGAAGCGTCCGGGATGGGTTGGGCTCGGCCGGGTCGAGCGGAAAAATCCTTCATAGGCTTTTCCCCGCAGCGCCGAGGTCGCGACCATCTGATCCCAGATGGCGATCGGCAACCCGGGTGCCTTGTGTTTGAGCGTGCCCGGATTGACGCCGAACAGCTCGGCAAATGCCACCGGTTCGCGCTCCCAGTCGAGGATGCGAAACTCTTTCACCTGCGTCTGGACGAGAGCTGTTAACCGCGAAATGTTGTGCGGCGTCGGCTGCACGCTGCCGTTCAACCAGCGGCTCACGACGGATTTGTGCGTGCCCAACTCCGCAGCGAGCTGCGCGCTGGTCATCGAGATCATCTTGAGCGCGAGGCGAAGGTTTTCGGAAAACATCGATATCATCTGGACCGCAAAACGGGAGTCGGCGTCACCCCCAAACGTCACACTCCGGCGAACGGACAAAATACATCCTTCCGCCTACCGCAGGCGATAGGCCCGCTCTGCGGTATAAAGGCTTCCGTCGGTCGTCAAGACGCTTGAATAGAGAATAAACGCGCCGACTTCGAATGCCGGCCCGGCATAGAGCGCATGGTCGGTGAGGAAGTCCATCACCCGGCCTCGCGGGCTGGCGCGCAGGCGGGCGAGCGTGACATGCGGCACGAATTTGCGCTCTTCCGCGGGCAATCCGATTCGCTGCAGCGCCGTCTCGATTTTGCGCGCGAGGAATTTGACCGGCCCGGGATCGCGCACGCCTGCCCACAACGCACGCGGATACTTGCCGCCGAATTCGCCCACGCCTTTGAGCGCGAGCTCGAAGCGCGGCGCCTCGATCGCGGCCAACGCATCGTCGATGGCGGCGGCATCGCGGCCGTCCACTTCGCCGATAAAGCGCAAGGTCAGATGAAGCTGGTCACGGGTGCTCCAGCGCGCGCCGGGCACGCCGGCTTGAAGGCGGGCGAGATCCTCCGCCACCGAGTCGGGCAGAGCGAGAGCAACGAACAAACGGATCATGGTGCAGCAGCTCGCGTCAGGCGACCGAGCGGAAGTGTGTTGCGGAACAGGAACGCAATCGTCAGATAGGCGATGCCGCCGAGCACGATGGCGAAAGCGAGCATCGCGACTTCATGCCACCGTCCCTGCTGCACAAGGAATGCCCCCATTTGCGTGCCGAACCAGGCGCCGGCGCCTGCGGCAATCGCGGCCAGCAAAATGGGAAACAGCGCGCGCTTGAATCCGTCGCTCACCTGCAGCAGGTCTCTTTTTCGCGCCAGGAAGAGAAGCGTGCCGACATTGACCCAGGCGCCGATGGCCGTGCCGAGCGCGATGCCGAAAATGCCCAGATGGAATCCCCACACGAACACGATCTTGAGCGCGATGTTCACGGCAATCGCCGTGACTGTCACACGGGCCGGCGTCATTGTGTCGTGGCGCGCATAAAAAGTGGACGCGACGATGCGCACGAGCGCCATGGCCGGCAAACCCACGCCATAGGCCGCGAGGCCAAGTGCTGCGAGCTCGGCGGCGTTCTTGTCGAATGCGCCATGGGCGAAGATCGCGCGCATGATCGTGTCCGGGATCAACACAAATACGACCGCGAACGGCAGGGTCAGAAACAACGACAGCGCCGCAGCCCGGTTCTGCGCGGAATCCGAACCCGCGCGATCGTTCAGGGCGAGCCGCGACGACATTTCCGGCAGCAGCACCGTACCCAGCGCAATTCCCAGCACGCCGAGCGGCAGCTGGTTGATGCGATCGGCATAGTAGAGCGCTGTCCGGCTGCCGGTGGCGAGAAAGCTCGCCAGCACCGTATCGATGAAGGGCGCGATCACAACGCTTGCCGCCCCGATCGTAACCGCGCCCAGCGCCACGAAAAATTCCCTGATCTCCGGCGACCAGCGCGGCCAGGACACGCGCAACGAAAGCCCCTCGCGCGCGGCGGCCCAAAGGATAAACCCAAGCTGCGCCACGCCCCCCAGCAACACACCCCACGCCGCGGCTTCGGCGGCATTCGGAAACCACGGCGAGGCGAGCAAGGTCGCGATCATCGCGAGATTGAGGAAGTTCGACCACGCAGCCGCAGCCCAGAACCTGTCGATGGCATTCAGCATCGCCGAAAGCTGCACGACCACGAGCGTGAGGATCAGATAGGGAAAGGTGATGCGCGCGAGATGCACGGTGAGCGCAAGCTCGGTGGGATTGCCCGCAAAGCCCGGCGCCAGCACGCGGACGATCCACGGCATGGCGATCATGCCCGCGATCAGGATCACCAGCTGCGCCAGCATCTGCCAGGAAAACACACGGTCGCCGAACACGGTCGCCGCATTGTGCTCGCCTTTCGCGCGCAACGCGGCATAGCGCGGCAGGAAGGCGGGATTGATTGTGCCTTCGCCGAAGATCGCACGAAAATAGTTGGGGAACAGGAACGCGACGATGAACGCATCGGACAATATCCCCTTGCCGAGGATCCACGCCATCAACATATCGCGCGCAAAACCCGTGATGCGCGAGAGCAACGTGAAACCGCCGACGGAGAGAAGCCGCGCGAACATCTAATGCTTGCCCGTTTCCGCCACGAGCTTCAGCACATAGGGATAGATACGATCGGCCACGATCTTTTCGCCGGTGGGATTGGGATGGATGCCGTCCGCCTGATTGAGCTTCGCATTGAGCGCCACGCCGTCGAGCACGAAGGGATAAAGATCGTCGCCATATTGCCTGGCGAGCTTCGGATAAATCGGATCGAACTGCGCGGCATATTCGGGACCCAGATTGCGCGGCGCGCGCATGCCGAGCAGCAGCACGGGGATATGCGCTGCCTTCAACCTGGCGAGGATGGCGGACAGGTTCTTTTCCGTCTGCGCCGGATTGAGCCCCAGCAGCGCATCGTTTGAGCCGAGTTCGACCATCGCAACATCGGGATGATCGGCCAGCGACCAATCGAGCCGCGACAGGCCGCCGGCCGAGGTGTCGCCCGAAACGCCCGCATTGATCACGGTGGCGTCGATGCCCGATGCCCGCAACCGCGCCTGGAGCAACGCAGTCAGTTCGGTGCCCGGCGGAAGGCCGAGCCCCTGCGTCAAACTCGTGCCCAATGCCAGAATCTTGACCGGCGCAGCGCCGGCCGCCGCAGCGACGGACAAAGAAAGGAGAATCAGTGCCAGGATGTGCTTGAATCGCGCGCCGCTCATGCCATATCGCCTATCACGTCCCTCGCCCGCAATCCTCTCTTAATTGGCCCCTCCGGATGCAACCACCTTCCGCCGCAATCCGACTGGACGATGTGCGGTTGACGTTGGCGAGCGCGGCAGGCTCGGTCAACATCCTGGCGGGCATCTCGCTGGAAATCGCGCGCGGCGAGACGGTCGCGCTGCTCGGTCCTTCCGGCTCCGGCAAGTCGTCGCTCCTGATGGTGGCGGCCGGGCTCGAAGCGCCCACGTCGGGGCGCATCAGCGTCTCCGGTACCGACCTCACAAATCTCGGCGAAGATGCCCTCGCCCGTTTCCGCCGCGGCGCCATCGGCATCGTGTTCCAATCCTTCCATCTGATCCCCACCATGACGGCGCTCGAAAATGTGGCCGTGCCGCTCGAGCTGTCCGGCGCGAAGGACGCATTCGAGCGCGCCCGCGCCGAGCTCGACTCGGTCGGCTTGTCGGCACGCGTCGATCACTATCCGGGGCAATTGTCCGGCGGAGAGCAGCAGAGGGTGGCGTTGGCGCGTGCGATCGCGCCGCGTCCGGCCGTATTGTTTGCCGATGAGCCCACCGGAAATCTCGACGGGCAGACGGGTGCGGAAGTGGCCGATCTGCTGTTCGCGCTCCACGACCGCACGCAGACGACATTGTTCCTGGTGACGCATGAAGAGGCGCTGGCACAGCGATGCCAGAGGATCGTGCGATTGAAGGACGGCCGCATTGTGGCGGACGAGCGCCGGGCATGAACCGGATCGCGCTCGCGGTCCGGATGGCGCGCCGCGAGTTGCGCGGTGGGCTCACGGGATTTCGGATTTTCTTTGCCTGCCTCGTGCTGGGTGTCGCCGCGATTGCGGGCGTGGGCTCCGTGGCACAGGCGATGCTGACGGGGCTTGCCGAGCAGGGGCGCGTGCTCTTGGGCGGCGACGTCTCCGTTCATCTCGTGCATCGCGAGGCGACACCGGAAGAACACGCATTCCTCGCCGCGCGCGGACGCGTCTCCGAAGCGATCTCGATGCGCGCGATGGCTTATGCGCTCAAAGGCGGCGCGGAAGCGGATCGGCAGCTGATCGAATTGAAAGCGGTGGACGGCGCCTATCCGCTCTACGGCTCCGTGACGCTTTCGCCGCAGATTCCGCTGAGCGACGCATTCGCCTGCACGCCGATTGGCGGCAAGACCATCTGTGGCGCGGTGGTCGAGCAAACGTTGCTTGATCGTCTGCATCTCACGCGCGGTGGCCTGATGCGGATCGGCTCGCAGGATTTTCGGATTACGGCGATGCTTGCAAACGAGCCGGATCGAATCTCCGGCGGCTTTACGCTTGGTCCTCATGTGCTGATGTCGGATGCCGGACTCGCGCGCACCGGCCTCGTCACGCTGGGCAGCCTGATCGAATATGGGTATCGCGTGGCGATGCCGGCGAATGCGTCCATCGCGGACTTCAAGGATCAGGCGCAGAAGGCATTCCCCGACAGCGGCTGGGAAATCCATGATCGAGGCGACGCAGCACCCGGCATTAAGAAATTCGTCGAACAGGTGACGATGTTTCTCACTTTGGTGGGATTGACCGCGCTCGCGGTCGGCGGCGTCGGCGCGGGACAAGCGGTCGGCGCATTCCTCGACCGCAAGCGCGCCGAGATCGCGACGCTGAAATCATTGGGCGCAGAAGGCGGACTGATCTTCCTCGTTTATTTCTTCCAGGTGATGGCAATTGCGGTGGTGGCCGTGATCGTGGGGCTCATTTGCGGTGCGGCATTGCCGTTCGGCGTCGAAGCCGCGTTCGGCAACGATTTGCCGATCAAGGCCGCGTTCGCGATCTATGCGGGGCCGCTCGTTCTAGGCGGCATTTTCGGACTCTTTTCCGCAGCGGCGTTTGCAATCCCGCCGCTCGCCCGCGCGCGCGAGATCGCGCCCGCCAGCCTGTTCCGCGACATCGTGGCGCCCGTCAATGCGCGCGGACGCCTGCCCTATCTGCTCGCCTCGGCTAGCGCGGCCGGCATCGTCGTTGCGCTCGCGCTTGTGTTGGCGCCGTCGCTGTCCTTCGCCGCCTATTTTCTGGCCGGCGTTGCAGGCGCGCTGATCGTGTTGCGCGTGGCGGCCGGAATTTTGCGTCGCGTGCTGATGGCATTGCCGCGGCCGAAGCAGCCCAATCTGCGCCTTGCGCTCGCCAATCTCACGCGGCCAGGCGCGTCGACCTCGTCCGTCGTGGTCGCGCTGGGGTTGGGGCTCACCTTGCTCGCGACCGTCACCCTGCTCGACCGCACGATTTCGGCCCAGGTGAAAGACAGCCTGCCCGGTACCGCGCCGACCTTCTTCTTCATCGACATCCAGCCGGACGAGATCGACTCGTTCAACCGCGATATCGCGCGCTTCCCGACCGTCTCCGGTTACAAAGCCTCGCCGATGATCCGTGGACGGATCACTGCCCTCAACGGCATCGCCGCGAAAGATGCGAAAGTTGCGAGTTCGGCGCGCTGGGCGCTGAACGGCGACCGGGGCATCACCTATGCGAGCGTGGCCCCCAAAGGCGCGGATATCACCGACGGCAAATGGTGGGCACCCGATTACACGGGACCCACGCTGATCTCCTTCGACGCCGAACTCGCACAGGGCATGGGGCTCAAGCTCGGCGACACGATCACGCTCAACGTGCTGGGCCGCGAGATCACGGGCCGCATCGCCAATCTGCGCGATGTGAACTTCTCCAACGGCCAGCAGAATTTCATTTTGATTTTATCGCCCGGCATCATCGACAAAGCACCGCACAGCTTTCTCGCCAGCGTGCGCGTGGAGCCGCGCGACGAGGAACCGCTCTATCGCGCGATCACCGACAAATATCCAAATGTCTCCACCGTGCGGGTGAAAGATGCCATCGCGCAGGTCAATGGATTGCTGCAGGAGCTGAGCGACGGCGTGCGCGCTGCAAGCCTGATCACGATCCTCGCAGGCTTGTTCGTGCTGGCCGGCGCCATCGCGGCAGGCCAGCGTGCGCGGCTTTACGATTCGACGGTGCTCAAAGTTCTCGGCGCCACGCGCGCACAGATCGCAGCCGTCTATGCCATCGAATATGGTGTCATCGGCCTGCTGACGGGCCTGCTCGCACTTGGCGCCGGAACATTGGCCGCATGGCTCGTCACGCAACAAATCTTCGAAGTCCCGCTCGAATTTGATACCGGCGCAGTGCTGCTGATCGTCGTGGGCGGAGGCGCCGCCACCCTCACCTTCGGCCTCATCGCCGCCTGGGCCGCGCTGGCGGCGAAACCGGCAGGGTTGCTGCGGAGTCCATGACAAACGCAAGCAACGGCACGAAAAGCGCGTTTCATTCCGCTCGTTGATCTGATACGGTGCACGTCATGAAAGCCAAGATCAAAATCGCGAAGCGCTTGCCCACATCCGTGGGTGCCGGATTGCCGATTGAAGACGACGAACGGCACCGCGACCAGGTAGACGGCTACATTGCTCGAAATCGAGATGCGCTCAATGAATCGATCCGCCGGTCCCGCCGGGAATTCGCGGAGGGAAAAATTTCTTCCAAGACTTTCGACGATATCATTGCCGAAGGGCGTAAGCGGCACATACGAAATAAATAGGCGCCTTTAGTCATGGCGCGTGTCGCGAAATCGCTCGATGCCGAACGCGATCTTTCCGATTTGTTCGATTACATTGCCCGCGAGAACGGCGTCGATCGCGCCGAAATGGTCCTGCGCCGAATCGAACAATCGTTGAATATCCTGTCGGAGTTGCCGTTGATCGGCCGCATTCACGACGAATTGGACGGACGTCCTCATACGTTTTCAATCTGGCCCTGGATCGTCATCTACGAGCCGGAACCGGCGGGTGACGGCATTCTTGTATGGCGGATCATCGACGGAAGACGCGATTTGCCAAAGTTGGTCCGGCCGCCGAAACGATAAACGCTGTGAGGGGCAATCCAGTTCGCCCTTCTTAGCTCCTGTATTTCTTCCGCATATCCGCGGCGCATTTCGCAACCAGCTTCTCCAGCACCGTCTCGTCCACATCGGCGAGTTTCTTGACGTAGACGCAGCCTTTGCCGGCCGTGTGCTTTCCGAGTTTCGCGATCAGCGCTTCGCTGCCGGGCGTGCCGGCGCGCACATAGAGAACCGTTGCCGCGTTGCGCGGCGAGAAGCCGACGAGTGGCATGTCGCCTTCGCGTCCGCTTTCATAGACATAATGATAGCTGCCGAAACCGACGATCGACGGGCCCCACATCGCGGGTTTTTCGCCGGTGGCTTTCTGCATCAGCTTGACGAGCGCCTTCGCATCGGCGCGTTTCGCCGGGTCCGCGATCTTGTCGACGAACGCGGTGACGCTCGCCTTGGTCGCCAGTGTTTTGTTCTCCGCCATGTGTCCCGCTCCTTCGGCCGATGTGACTGCAATATGCCGAAGCGCCGCGCGCGCCCCAAGCCCCCTATCGCTGCTCTGCCTTGTCCAATGCCGCCCTGATGGCCGCGAACCGTTCGTCGACCTCGTCGCGCATCTCGGGGTGCGTGAAAACATAAAGCTCGTCGTTGCGGATCGCGGCGAGAACCTGGGCTGCGACATCCTTGGGGTCGAGCCCGGATTCGAGCATTGCGGCGATGTGGGCCGTCAGCAATCCGGCAGGGCTTTCCGGGTCCGGCGTTTGCTGCGGGCCATAGCGCTCCGGCCGGTTGCGCCCGCTCCGGCCGATGCGCGTGCGCACAAAGCCGGGGCACAGCACACTCACGCCTACGCCATGCGGTTTCAGCTCCAGCGCGAGACCTTCGGACATCGCGACCACCGCGTATTTGCTCGTGGCGTAAGGGCTGAAGCCCAACCCGCTTTGCAGCCCGGCCATGGATGCGGTGTTGACGATGTGGCCGCCTTCGCCATGCGCGCGGATATGCGGCAGGAAGGTGCCGATGCCGTGCAGCACGCCCATCACGTTCACGTCGAGAACCCAGCGCCATGTCTCGAGCGAAAAATTGTCGATGCCGCTGCCGGCGGCGACGCCCGCATTGTTGCAGAGCACGTGAACCTGTTCGAAAGCCGCATAGGATGCTTCAGCCGCCTGCGCGACACTCGCGGGATCGGTGACGTCGCAAACGACGCCGCGCACGCAAGGCGCAAAATTCCGCAGGCGTTCGAGCGCCGCCGCCAATGCGTCCGCTTCGATGTCGGCGAGCATCACGTTCATGCCTTCTTCGGCGAAGGCCTGGCCGAGCGCGAATCCGATGCCGCTCGCGCCGCCTGTCACAAATGCCGTTTTGCCGGCGAGATCCTGCATATCTGCCCTCCCTTAATGCGACCCGCCAAACGCCTTCGGATAGGTGACACGCCAGAGGCCGCCCGCGAGTGCACCGGGTTTGAATTCGAGCGCCTGATAAGCATGTCCCGAATAGACCGACTGAAGCGTCCGAGCGGCGTCGAGCCCGAATCCGAAACGTTTGTAATAATCGGGATCGCCCAGCACGGCGCAGGCGTCGAAGCCCTGTGCGGCACAGCGCGCAAGGCCTTCCCGGATCAATGCCGAGCCGATGCCCTGGTTCTGATGGGTGGGCACGACCGAAACCGGCGCCAGCGCCGCGACGCGGAGCGTGGCCGGATCGACCGCTAACGCACTGAACAGGATATGTCCGAGGACGGTATCGCCCTCGAATGCGGCCAATTCCAGCACCGCTTCGCCGTCGTCACGGAGTTGTCGCACCAGATCGGCCTCGTCCGGCCGGCCGAAGGCCGCGCTCACGACGCCGTGAATCGCGGCGCGATGTTCTGTCCCGATTTCAGCCACTTTCATGATGCCAACTACCAGTTCTTCCCAAACCCGCCCCGCTGATAACAGCATCGGGCGAAGCTCCCAACACCTTGATTGGGCGCGTCGCAAGGCCGATATTAGGACGAACCGGCCCGATTTGGGCTTCAGAGGATTTTGCCACATGGCAGACTACGACAATCGTACCCTGCGTTCCGTCTCGAGCGGCGCCGCCGCCATCGACGCAGGCCTGCGCGCCTACATGCTGCGCGTTTACAATTACATGTTCGTGGGGCTCGCGCTCACGGGTATCACGGCCTGGGTGACGGCGACCACGTCGTTCGGCCAGCTGTTCTACCAGATCAATCCGGCGACCGGCCGCTTCGGCATGACGATGCTGGGCTTCATCGCCCTGTTCGCGCCGATCGGTTTTGTCATGTTCCTGTCATTCCGGATCAGCCGGATGAGCGTCGCTGCCGCGCGCGCAACGTTCTGGATCTATGCCGCCGTTGTCGGCATCAGCATTGCGCCCGTGCTGCTCGTTTATACGGGCGCCAGCGTGGCCGAAGTATTCTTCATCACCGCGGCCACCTTCGGCGCGATGAGCCTTTACGGCTACACGACGCGCAGAGATCTTTCGGGCTTCGGCTCGTTCCTGTTCATGGGGCTGATCGGTCTGTTCATCGCGATGGTCGTGAACATGTTCCTCCAATCGCAGATGATGCAGTGGGTCGTGTCGATCATCGGCGTACTGATCTTCACCGGTCTCACCGCCTATGATTCGCAGAGCATCAAGGAAAGCTATGTCGCCAGCGACGACGGCACGGTCGCAGGCCGCAAGGCGATCTTCGGCGCGCTCCGTCTCTATCTCGATTTCCTGAACCTGTTCCTGTTCCTCCTCCAGTTGATGGGCAACCGCCGCTGATCCGAGGCTGACGAAACCAAGGCCCCGATGGAAACATCGGGGCCTTTTTTGTGGAGAGCGCGATGGTCGATGCGATTCCGGTCGAGCTTGTTCCGCATTCGCCGCATTGGGCGGAGATGGCAGCGGCCGAGACCCGCGCACTCAGGGCCGCGCTGGGCGATGTGCTGGTGACGGTGGAGCATATCGGTTCGACATCCATCCCCGGCATCATGGCGAAGCCCATTGTCGACCTGATCCCCATCGTGACAAGCGTCGAAGCGCTCGATGGAGCAAACCCGCGCGTCACCGCGCTGGGCTATGAATGTCTTGGCGAGTTCGGCCTGCCGGGCCGGCGCTATTGCCGCAAGAACGACCCTGCCACGGGCAAGCGGCAATTCCAGCTTCATTGCTATGCGAAGGGTTCGCCCGAGATCGCGCGGCACCTCGCCTTTCGCGATTATCTGCGCGCGCATCCGGCGAAAGCGGAGGAATACGAAGCAGAGAAAATCCGGGCGGCCGCGCTCCATCCCGACAACACCCTCGATTACAACGCCGAAAAGAACGATTGGATCAAGGCGACGGAGATTGTGGCGTTGAAGTGGTTTTCTCAGAAATAAGATTTCCCTCTACCCCGCAGGGGGAGAGGGTTAGGGTGAGGGGGTGTCTATGCAGCGCGCTTCACTCGAAAGGTTTGACGCTGCATAGAGACCCCCTCACCGTTCGCTGTCGCTCACTGCCTCTCCCCCGAAGGGGTAGAGGCAAAGATAAGCTCTTCCTTAGGCCGTGCCCCTCTATTTCTTCCTTGCCAGCATCACTCCGTCGCCGATGGCGGCCAGCGCCATGTCGACGCGATCATCGGCGTGGATCTTGGCGTTGAGGGCGCGCAAGGCGCTCGTGTCGGCATCGTTGATCTCGGGATTGGCGACCGCGCCGCTCCACAGCATGTTATCCAGCGCGATGAGCCCGCCGGAGCGCATGAGCTTCAGAATGCGCTCGTAATAGGCGTCGTAGTTCGACTTGTCGGCGTCGATGAACGCAAAATCGAACGGCCCTTCATTGGCCGCGATCATCGCATCGAGCGAGTCCTTGCCGGGCCCGAGCCTGAGATCGATCTTGGAATCGACATGCGCCTCTTTCCAATAAACGCGCGCGCGATCGGTGAATTCCTTGCTCACATCGAGCGCCACGATCTTGCCGTTGGGCGGCAACGCAAGCGCCACGCTGAGCGCGCTGTAGCCTGTGAACGAGCCCACTTCGAGATAGCGAACTGCGCCGATCAGCTTGGCTGTGAGCGCCATGAACGCGCCCTGGTCCGGCCCGATCTGCATCATGGCCATTGGCAGCTTGGCGGTCTCCTCGCGGCAGCGCACCTGCACGGGATGCTCGCGCACGCCCACTTTGTTGATATAGGTCATCAAATCTTCGGTCACGTTCATCAGGCGGCTCATGGCATCTCTCCAAATTGTCGGCGGGATACGATCATGCGAATTGCGCTTCGGCAACCATCGCTTTTCCGGCAGGCCCCTGCGCCCACAAATCCGCGCCCCCGTCTCGAGCGTTGAGGCAAAGCTCGAACGGCGCGGTGTCGAACAGCGGGCTCTGGGCGCGGAACTTGAAACTGCGCACGCGCGCTTGCGGAAGGCTCGTGCGCAAGTGATCCATCAGCAACATGGCCGTGAACGGTCCCTGCACGACAAGCCCGGGATAGCCTTCGACGTCGCGGCAATAGTCGCGGTCGTAATGGATGCGATGCGCATTGAAGGTGAGCGCGGAAAAACGGAACAGTTGCGTCGGGTCGGGCGTGACGCGCCGCACACATTCGGCTGGCTCGCTTTCGGCTTTGCGCGAGGCCGGTTGTGCGTCCGGCTTCGGCGCTTCGCGAAACACGATGTCCTGTTGCTCGCGGATCGCGACGCCTTCGTCGGTTGCGATCTCGTGATGGACAGTCACGAACACCATGTTGCCGGTCGAACCGGTTTTCGCGCTGACATCGGCAATCGTCGAACGTCGCGTGATCTGCGCGCCGATGGGGATGCCTGCGTCAAAGCTCAGTTGCCCGCCGGCCCACATGCGGCGCGGCAGATCGATGGGCGGCAGAAATCCGCCGCGCCGCGGATGGCCGTCGATATCGATCTCCGATTGCCTTGCATGCGGCAGGAAATAAAGCCAATGCGCCAGGAGCGGCATGGTGTTCGGCAGCGGCTCCGCGCGATCCAGCAATGCCGCAAGCCCTGCGAGCGGCACTTCACTCGCGACATCCTCAACCGTCTCACGGCGGCCGATCCATGTGCGGAGATGGTCGATGTCCATTGGGCGGGTTCTATCTCAATTCAAGAAGAGCGGTTGCACGCGGAGGCGCGGAGCCGCGGAAAAAAGATTCACCACGGAGACATGGAGAAAAAAGGGAGAACACGGAGAAGAAAGGGGTCGCGCGCGAATGCCCGCAAGAAAACTTCTTCTTCTCTCTCTTCTTCTTCGCGCTCTCCGTGTCTTGTGTGGACGGCCCCTG
>PLJH01000072.1 GCA_003139615.1 Alphaproteobacteria bacterium | reverse complement strand
TCCCGCAAGGGGAGGGTTGGAAAATTACCTGCGCGTCCAATTAACCGACTGCTAATCCGCCCGCGCGCAAAATTTCCAGCGATGTGCATAATAACGGCTGCCCAACGAGAAACACCATGAACGCCGTCGACCGCATTCGCGAATATACCAGGGCCGAACACCGCATGGATGCGGCCGTCCACGTGATCGGCATTCTGTTCGCGGTCAATGCAAGTGCATGGTTGCTGGCGCATCTTTCGGGCCCGGGTTCGCTGATCGCGAGCGTGTCGGTTTATTGCGTGGGGTTGCTCGCGATGATCGGCATGTCGGCGGCCTATAATCTCACGCCCAATCATCACCCTTCGAAGACGGTGCTGCGCCGGCTCGATCATTCGGCCATCTTCATCATGATCGCGGCCACCTACACGCCTTTCGCCGTCAACCGGCTGGGCTATGCGGTGGGAACGGCCATTCTGATCGCGATCTGGGTGGGCGCCACGATCGGGATTACAATCAAGGTGCTGTTTCCCCATCGCTTCGAGAGGCTGTCGCTCGCGCTTTATATCGGGATGGGTTGGCTGATCGTTGCGGCGCTCAAGCCCTTGTTCTCGTCGATGGCGGGAATCGATCTGTGGCTGCTGTTGGGTGGCGGCCTCGTCTATTCCNNATTCCGCCGGCATCGCGTTCTATGTGATCGAGCGCATCCCCTATCACAAGGCGATCTGGCATGCCTTTGTGCTGGCCGCGGCAATCCTGCAATTCGCTTCCATCGCGGGCGAATTCTCGATGATCTCCCACGCATGATCGAAGCGGTCATTTTCGATTGCGACGGCGTTCTCGTCGACAGCGAAGTGCTGGCGCTCGAGGTGGAGCTGGGCTCGCTCGCCGAGATCGGGCTCGATTATTCGCGCCCCGAATTCGTCGCGCGCTTTACGGGCCGCAGCAACGAAGCGTTCTTCGCGCTGCTGGAAGAAGACAGCCTGGCGCGCCGGGGCTGCGGGCTGCCGGACGGTTTCCGCGACGCCTGCCACGCGAAATATCGCGCCGCCTATGAGCGCCTGGTCGAAGTTCCGGGCGCGCGCGCCGCGGTCGCGAGCGTCACATTGCCCAAGGCCGTCGCAAGCTCCAGCACACGCGACGCGCTGGGAGAGAAACTGCGCAAGACGGCGTTATGGGACCTGTTCGCGCCGCACATCTATTCTGCCGATCATGTCATGCATGCCAAGCCCGCGCCGGATCTGTTCCTGCATGCGGCCGAAGCGTTGCGCATCGCACCGTCCGCCTGCCTCGTGCTGGAAGACAGCACCAACGGCGTGGCGGCGGCCCGCGCAGCGGGCATGCGCGTCTGGGGTTTTTCAGGCGGCGGCCATATGGACGATGCGCTCGGCGCGCGGCTTCTGACAGCCGGCGCCGAACGCCTCATTCGCAGCTGGCCCGAAGCGACCAGCGCCATCGCAACTCTTTAAAGCGCCGCCATTCCCGCCCACAGGATCGACGTCAGCATCAGGATGATGCTCAAGGTCGCGATGAGCCACACCAGCGTGCGTAATCCCGGCACGCCCAGCGCGTACAGCACGACATAAACGGTGCGCGCCGCGAGATAGATTTGCGCGCCCCACACCGTCGCCCAATTGTGCCGGCCCGTCAGCGTGACGATCAGCACGCACGCCGCAAAGAACGGAAACGTCTCCATGAAATTGCGAAACGCGCGTTCCAGCCGGCCCGCTACTTTGCTTACCGGGGGAGGCGGCTCATCGCGCGCGCCCACATTCCATTTAAGGCCGCGCTGCGAATTGCCGGAGCGTGCGGCGATCAGGAGCTGAAGCAGGCCCAGCACGATGGCGAGGCTCAGCATGGTCAACTCGACGGACATTCCGGCAAGCTGCAAGGTCGGCATGGACAAATCGTGCATGGTGAAATCCCCCTGGACGAACGACATCATACTCCGGCGGCCCGCAACAAAAAACCCGGCTGAGCGTGGCGCCCGGCCGGGTTTTGTTTCTCAAGGTCTTTCGAATTATTGCGGCGTATCTCCGTCCGCGCCGAAGCGATAGCGAAGTGCCACGCCCCACATGCGCGGCGGTGCATAGATCGTGGCCGATGTGCCCGTCAGATTGAGCAGCGCGTCGGCGCCCTCCGCATAGGTTTTGTTGAACGCATTGTTGAGGAAGAAGCTGGCGTCGAACGGGTGGCCCAGAAAATTGTCCCAATCGACGCGGAAATTGACCACTGCGTAGTCCTTCTGGACCGGCGACTGGCCGATTTCGGCGACTTCCTGCGAACCCAGATCGGTGAAATATTCTTTGCTCTGCCAGTAGGCCGTCGCGCTGACGTAGGGAACGCCGATGCCGGGGTCGACAGGAATGCGGAATCGCGGCGTGACACCGAATTTGTTCTTCGGCGTGTCGGCAAATGCACTGCCGGCGAGATTGGCTACGTTCGCCGCGGTTTGGTTCCCCAAATGATCGACCTGGATTATTCCGGGCAACATGAACGAGCTGTAGGTTGCGTCCGTGTAGGAATAGAACACGTTCACATCGAAATTATCCGTCGGAACGAAGGTCGACTGGAATTCCAATCCTTTGATCGTTGCGCGTGCGGCGTTGAACGTGAGAGCCGAGAATCCTTCCGGTTCGTAGACGTAAAATGGCGGAGCCGGAGGGGGTGGGCCGACATTCACCTCCTGTTCCACCTCGACCAGGTCGTTCTTCTGCACGTCCTGATACCAGCCGTAATACGCATCGAAATTGGTGCGGCCGGGCATGCCCAGAATCGTCCAGTTGTTCTTGGTGCCGACTTCGACATCCGTCAGAAATTCCGGCTTGAACCCTTCGTAGTCGGTTGCGTTGAACGCGCCGCTGTTGAATCCGCCGCTCTTGTAGCCGCGCCGATACGCGGCATAGACCATCGTGTCGTCGTTGATCTGATCCTGAACCGAAAGGTTCCAGGTCGGCGCATGGAAGTTCGCGCTTTGAGTCGGTTGCGAATAGGGCGGCACATTCGGCAGCGGATAGGGGCACGAGGAACCTTCCGCCGGCAGGAAGCATTCGATCGCCGTGGCGACCTTATGATCCCAGGTATAGCGGCCGCCGGCCGTGAAGCTCAGGCCCGGCAACCAGTCCGAGGCGTTATATGTCACGCTGCCGTAACCGGCATCGGACGTTCCGCCGTTGAACAGCGATTCCACATCCGTCGTGCTGAAAGGCGGAAAATAGCCGGCACCGCCGAATTCATCCTGCTGGATTTCGGAATAGCCGCCCGGATTGTCGAGTTCGTGATAGAAGCCCCCGATCCAGTTGAACCTGTTGTCCTCCGTCTCGCCGAAGAACTGAAATTCTTCCGTCACCTGAACGCTGTTGGTTTCCCACGTGCGCGGATTGGAAATGTCGATGAGCGGCAGATAGGAGCCGTCATAGTCGAATGACGGCTGCTCCTTGTCGGTGCGGTAGCCGAAGATATTTTTCAGGTGGATGTGATCGGTGATGTCATAGGTCGCGATGTCCGTCACGCCCCAGGATTCGCGGCGATAGAAGACCGGAATGCTGGAGGTCGTCGAGCGCGGGCCTGCAGCCTGTTGTCCCGCCAACGCACTGGCCATCTGCGCCTGGAAAGCTTCGACTTCTCCGCAGATCGCGCTTGTAGGCGGCACCGTGCAGGGCCCGCCCGTGAAGGCGGCCGCGAGGTTGCCGATCGTGCTTGGGCTGATACCCGTCAGGACGGCGCCCGTGCCGTTATCGCTGTCGTGCAGATAATCGAACAGCGCGTAGTTCTGGAAATGCGAGAACGGCTTCCAGGTGACACCGAAGCGGAATGCCTGATAATCGACGTTGTCCTGTTCTTCGGTATAGGGCGCGCTTGTGCCCGTGATGACGGTGTCCTGCGTGAAGCCGTTGCGTTTCTCGACGTCGAACGCGGCGCGCGCCATCAGCGTATCGCCGATGATCGGGATATTGAGTGCGCCATCGAACTCAACGAGGCCGTAATTGCCGAGTTGCGTTTCAATGTAGCCGCCGAATTGATCGGTCGGACGCTGCGGTTCGAACAGCACCGCGCCGCCCGTGGTGCTGCGGCCGAAGAGAGTGCCCTGCGGCCCGTTCAGCACCTGGATGTTCGCCATGTCGTAATAAGTGCCCGGGCCGCTCGAATTGAACGGCACTTCCGCAAAATAAGTCTGCACGCCCGGGTCGGCTCCCCCGAAAGGCTGGCCCTGACCGCGGATGCTGTAGACGTCGTTGTCGCGCGAGCCGAGATTGGCCGACACGCTGAGGGACGGCGCATAATTCTGCAGGTCGATCGCGGTTTTGATCTCATTGGTGCGAATCGCGTCGCCCGAAAGCGCGGTCACTGCGACCGGAATTTTTTCGAGGTCTTCCGGGCGCCGCCGCGCCGTGACGACCACTTCTTCGATCGCCGTCTGCTGCGCCGGGTTCACCTTCGCCGGTGCGGTTGAAGCCTGCTGCGTCGCGGTCTGTGCAAAGGCCGGAGCCGCCAAGACGCACGCCAAAGCCGTCGCGCTCAACGCGCGAATTGCGATTTTCCTGCTCATTTTCCCCTCTTGCGACACCGACCCCTCGGATCACCGGGGTGCCCGCCCCCGGATTCGATCGGCGCCATCTTTTGTTACTTGGTCAGTATACCCCGATTTGTCGCATGCCAAAGCAGATCGGGCGCTGGTGTTGCATTGCTGCCCTCGCTGTTGCTTCAGGCACACGCCCTGGGCGGCGCAGCGTTAACCGTTGAGGCGCACGCAGCCGGCCTTGTGAACGGTACGCCGGCGGACGGTGGGTAGAGGCGTTGTGATCCTCATTATATCGAATCTCAAAATGCATCCTTGCGTCGGCGCATTTCGGCGAAGACCTCGATATCCGTCGCGCCCGGCATCGCCAGGGTACGTCTGATCTCACCCGCGCCGGGGCGCAGGAACGGATTGGTCCGTTTCTCCAGTCCGATGGTCGACGGGATCGTGGGCTGATCCTTTGCGCGCAACGCCCGAACCTCTTCCATGCGCGACTGCAGATCCGTGTTGCCGGGCTCGAGCGTGAGCGCGAAGCGCCCGTTGTTGAGCGTGTATTCGTGGCCGCAATAGACGCGTGTGTCGTCCGGCAGGCGCATGAGCTTGGAAAGGCTGTTCCACATCATATCGGGCGTGCCTTCGAACAGCCGACCGCAGCCCATCGCAAACAGCGTATCTCCGGTGAACACCGCATGGTCGTCATCGAATACGAACGCGATATGAGCGCGCGTGTGCGCCGGAATCTCCAGGACGCGTACGCTACGCGATCCGAACTGCCAGGGCGCATTTTCGGTGACGCCTACGTCGATTCCGGGAATGCGGTCGCGATCCTTGGCCGGCCCCACGATCTCCGCGCCGAACTCTTCCTTCAACGCAATGTTGCCGCCCGTGTGATCGAAATGATGGTGTGTGTTCAGGATATGCGTGAGCTTGAGGCCATGGGCCGCGAGCGCCTTGCGCACGGGGGCAGGTTCGGAAGGATCGACCACGGCGCAGAGCCCGGCGTCCGGCGCATGGATCAGGTAGGCATAGTTGTCGCTCAGGCAGGCAACGGGCTCGATGGTGAGCATGGTCATGGGTCTCTCCCGGTTGGCGCCAGCGTAGCAATGCGCGGTGCCCTGTTGAACCCGCCTGTTGAACCTGGGGGCCGTCAGGTTTACGCAGATTCCATGCTCGATGCGCTGGAGCTCTCGTCCTTCTATGAAGAGCCGATGGGGCAGGTGACCCGGCGCCAGATCATGCGCCGCATCCGCCTCGCCTGGCCCGACCTGCGCGGCCTGCGGGTGCTGGGTTATGGCTTCGCGCCGCCCTATCTGAAGGCCTGCCTGCCGGAGGCCGAGCGGGCATTGGCGTTCATTCCCGCCCAGCTTGGCGCGGTGGCATGGCCCGCGGACCGCCGCCTTGTCGCCGTGGGCGAAGAAGGCGCGCTGCCCTTTCCCGACGCATTCTTCGATCGTGTGCTCATGGTTCACGGCCTCGAATCGGCCGAAGCGACGAGGCCCTTGATGCGCCAGATCTGGCGGGTGCTGGCGGAGAGTGGGCGGCTCATTGTCGTGGCGCCCAATCGGGCCAGCCTGTGGGCACAGGTCGAACGCTCGCCCTTCGCCTATGGGCGGCCGTTCAACCGTACTCAACTCGAGACGCTCTTGCGGGAATCCCTGTTCGTGCCGGAGCGCTGGGACAGGGCTTTGTACTTTCCGCCGATCCGCTCGCGCCGTCTGGTGCGCAGCGGCATCGGCTGGGAGCGCGTCGGCCGTCGCTTGTGGCCGCGGCTTGCCGGTGTTCACATCGTCGATTCATCCAAGTCCATGTACGCGCTCGCGCTCAACGACAAAGTTACCGCGAGAAAGCGCGTGCTTGCGCCGGCGCGTTGATCGCGCACAATTCTGAAATCGATTTCATCTTTAACGCGTCGCTGCTCCGCGGACTATTTCGCATCGCAGATAAAGTAACATGACGGCCATTCGGAGATCAGATGTGTGTCATCAATCACGGGTGCGATCGCTACAATTTGCGACATGTTTTGTGCCATGCGCATTCGTCATTCCGGTTGCGCGCGCACGGCTTTGTGAGCGTCCTTTGAATGTCATCATGGAATCCTATGTGTCACGTGCCGGTGCGATGCCGGCTCGATCCCCAGGAGGAGTTCATGCGTAATCTGAAATTGGCGACCGGTGTCGCCGTCCTTTGTTCCGTACTCATGGCTGGTGCGACAGCTGCAATGGCAGACACGCCGACCGCCGCAAGCTGCCTGGACATGGCAGACCAGGTGAAAACCGCGTTGGCCGCCAACTCGCAATCGCCCAATTATCAGGAGGCCGTGAAGGAGAAAAACAACGGTCAGAGCTTCTGCAACGAAAGCTTTTATCAATACGGCATCAATCACTTCAGCCACGCGCTCCAGCTTTTGGGCGCAAACAAGAACTGATCCGATCGGGCGCATGGCCGACACATATCGGCTATGCGTTCCGGAGCGCGGTCCCGCTGCCCCCCGGCGGACCGCGCTCCGGATCAGGCCGCAGCCTTTGTCGGGTGAAGCAGAAAAATCGCGCCTTCCGAAAACAGGTTTGGCCCCCAGGCGCCCGGCGACATCGGATGCGTGCGTCCTTCGCCGCTGATCGCGATGGCCCGTTCGATCTCGGCGTCGAAATCGCGCGCGAGCGCGACGAAGTCGGCAATCGTGCACAGATGGATATTGGGCGTATCGCACCAGTCATAGCCGAGCGTCGCCGTTCGCGGCATGCGGCCTTCAACGAGAAGCGAGAACCGCACGCGCCAATGCCCGAAATTGGGGAACGAGACGATCGAGCGACGGCCGATGCGCAGTAGATGCGCAAGCACGGCGCGCGGGGAACGTGTTGCCTGAATCGTCTGGCTGAGAATTGCCACATCGAAGACCTGCGACGGATATTCCGCAAGGTCGGTGTCGGCATCGCCCTGGATGACGGAAAGTCCGCGCGCGACGCAGGCATTCACATTCTGTTGCGACAGCTCGATGCCCCGTCCGTCCACGCCCTTTTCCGCAATGAGATACTCAAGCAACGCGCCGTCGCCGCAGCCGATGTCGAGAACGCGGGCGCGCTCGGGAATCATCTCCGCAATCGCGGCAAGGTCGGGGCGCAAGGCGGTCATCGATAATCCCACCCTCCCCTTGAGGGAGGGTCGAAAAATTCGTGCGTAGCGAGATATTTTTCGGGGAGGGGTAATGTCGATCGAGCACCCTGCCCCGAAATTCTCTTTTCGCTGTCGCTCNNCGCCCTCAAGGGGCGGGTGGGATATTTCGTCGGTAAGTTTCACCAAGCCGCTCACTTCACATCTCTCGATGACGCGACCGCGTTCAAAAAACCCCGCACGGTCGCGAACATTTCCGGCTCGTCCAGCAGAAATGCGTCGTGGCCGCGGTCCGTTGCGATTTCGACAAAGCTCACATTTGCCGCAACCGCATTCAGCGCATGCGCGATGCGCTTGTTTTCCGCCGTCGGGAACAACCAGTCGCTGGTGAAAGAGATGATGCAGAACCGCGATTTCGTGCCGCGGAATGTTTCCGCCAGCACGCCGCCATATTCCGCTGCGAGATCGAAATAATCCATCGCACGCGTGAGATAGAGATAGGAATTGGCGTCGAAGCGGTCGACGAACGATGTGCCCTGATGGCGGAGATAACTCTCGATCCGGAAGTCCGCGTCGAAACCGAACGAAATCTCCGCGCGATCCTGCAGATTGCGGTCGAATTTGCGCTGCAGAGCCAGCTCGGAAAGATAGGTGATATGCGCGGCCATGCGGGCGACTGCGAGACCTTTGGACGGCTGCGTGTTGAAGTGTTGATAGGCGCCGTCTTTCCAGTCGGGATCGGCCAAGATCGCCTGGCGGCCCACTTCGTGAAACGCGATATTCTGCGCCGAGTGGCGCGCTGCGGTTGCGATCGGCACGGCGGATACCACGCGTTCGGGATAACTCGCGGCCCATTGCAGCACCTGCATGCCGCCCATCGAGCCGCCGATGACGCAGAGGATTTCTCCAATGCCCATTGCATCGAGCAGCATCGCCTGCGCCCGCACCATGTCGCGCACGGTGACGAGCGGGAAGTTCAATCCATAGGGTTCGCCCGTCGCGGGATCGATCTCCGCCGGGCCTGAAGTCCCCATGCAGCCGCCGAGCACATTCGCGCAGACGACGAAAAACCGATTGGTATCGATGGGCTTGCCCGGCCCGACCAGAACATCCCACCAGCCCGGCTTGCCGGTCACGGGATGGCGCTGGGCCGCGAATTGATCGAGCGTGAGCGCGTGGCACACCAGCACCACGTTCGACTTCGCGTCGTTGAGCCTTCCATAGGTCATATAGGCGACGGTAAACGGGCTCAGTGTCTTCCCGGAATCGAGGGCGAGCGGATGCGACGGGTCGAAGGCGATTGCCTGACCGATATCTTCTCCCGGCGCCGCGAGCGGACGCAGGAAGCGTGGACTTGCCGTTTCGGCCATGTTGGGTTCCGAGCCTCGTGAGGGGCTCTAGGGTCTCTTTGCCGCGCCTGTCAACGCGCAAGGCAGGGCCGCGGCTTTGCTTTTGCCGCCATCCGCCACTATCAATAGAACCCTCCCGCTCGTTGGATCGCGTCATCCGCTCGACGGATCGCGTCTGCTTGCGCGGGAGCCGTGCCGAGGCATCGGCCGAACTGTTGTGAGCGAAACCCAAAGGCGTCGGACATCATGTCTCCCACACCCAAACCCGGCGTGCTCGAGATTACCGCCTATGTCGGCGGTCGCGCGCCGGCTGCGGATGCGGTCGAAACCCACAAGCTTTCGTCGAATGAATCGGCGACGGGCCCCAGCCCCGACGCCATCGCCGCGTTCGAATCCGCGCGGACTTCTCTCAACATCTATCCGGATGGGGAAACGCATGGCCTGCGCGCGGCGATCGGCGAGGCTTACGGCCTCAATCCGGATCGCATCGTGTGCGGGAATGGCTCCGGCGAACTTCTCGCCTTGCTGGCTGACGCCTATCTCAGGCCCGGCGACGAGGTTCTCTTCAGCGAACACGCGTTTCTCCTTTATCGCATTCTAACGCTCGCCAACAGCGCGGTGCCCGTTGTCGTGCCGGAGAAGAATCTCAAGGTCGATGTCGACGAAATGCTGCGTGCGATCAGCCCGCGCACCCGCATCGTCTTCCTGCCCAACCCGAACAATCCGACCGGCAGCTATCTGACCGGCGCGGAAGTGCGACGCTTTCATGCGGGCGTGCCGCCTTCGACCCTGTTCGTGATCGATGCGGCCTATGCCGAATATGTCCAGTGCAACGATTACGAAGCCGGCATCGAGATGGTGTCGCAGTTCGACAATGTCGTGATGACGCGAACGTTTTCGAAGATTCACGGCCTGGCCGGTTTGCGCGTCGGCTGGGCGTTTTGCCCCGCGCCTGTCGCCGATGTGCTCAATCGCATTCGTGGGCCTTTCAATGTGTCGGTGCCCGCGCAACGCGCAGCTGCCGCTGCCCTGCGCGACCGCCGCCATCTCGAAGATGCGATCGCCTATAACGAGAAATGGAAATCCTGGCTCATCGAACACATCAGGCGCACGGGTCTGCGCGTGGACGACAGCGTCGCGAATTTCGTGCTGATTCACTTTTCGCCGGACGGCCCGCACACGGCGAAAGCGGCCGATGCGTTTCTGTCGGCGCGCGGACTGATTTTGCGCGGCGTCGCGAACTACAATCTGCCCCATTGCCTGCGCCTCACGATCGGCAGCGAAGATGCGAACCGCCGCGTCACGGCAGCGTTTGCCGAATTCATGGCTCAGGGCTGAGGATCATGTGATGACCGCCGATTCCAGGCCAGCTTTCGGAAAAGTCGCATTGCTCGGCATCGGGCTGATCGGCTCGTCGCTGGCGCATGCCATGCGGCGCGCTGGGCTTGCCGCGCACATCGCCGGATATGCAAATCAGGCCGAGACTTTGGAGAAAGCTCGCGCGATCGGTTTCGCGGACACGTTGCATGACAAGCCGGGTCCGGCGGTGCGCGACGCGGATTTGATTGTGCTTGCCACGCCGGTCGGCGCCTTCGGCGAAATCGCAAAGGAAATTGCAGGCGATCTGAAACGCGGCGCGATTTTAAGCGATGTCGGCTCGGTGAAGACGGCCGTCGTGCGCGACGTGGGGCCTTTCGTGCCCGACGGCGTGCATTTCATTCCGGCCCATCCGATCGCCGGCACCGAACAGTCCGGTCCCGAAGCGGGTTTTGCAGAATTGTTCGACGGGCGCTGGTGCATCCTGACGCCGCCGCCTGGTGTCGATGCGGCCGCGCTCGAAAAGCTCAAGACGTTCTGGCAACGCTGCGGCAGCCAGGTCGAAGTGATGGATCCGAAGCATCACGATCTCGTGCTTGCGATCACGAGTCATGTGCCGCATCTGATTGCCTACAACATCGTGGGAACCGCGGCCGATCTGGAAACCGTCACCGAAAGCGAAGTGATCAAATATTCGGCGGGCGGCTTTCGCGATTTCACCCGCATCGCGGCATCCGATCCCACCATGTGGCGCGACGTGTTCCTGAACAACCGCGAAGCCGTGCTCGAAATGCTGGGGCGCTTCAGCGAAGATCTCAGCCTGCTGCAGCGCGCGATCCGCTGGGGCGACGGCGACATGCTGTTCAATCTTTTCACGCGCACGCGCGCTATCCGCCGCTCGATCATCGATGCGGGCCAGGACATCGCGGAGCCGAACTTCGGCCGAATAAAGAAACCGCCCAAATAATCTGCCCAAATAATTTGAACTGGAGCAATGCTTCAATCGGTCCGGACGGGTTTGCCGGCGCCGATGTCGATGTAATCGTATGTCGTTGCCGTATCGGCCATGATGGGTTTGCCGCGCACGCTGACGGCGCGAATGAGCCCACCCGTCGGATTCATCAGGCCGAAAATAATCGGGACATCGGGGTCGTCGCCCAGAAGCGGAAATGCGGTCAGTTCAAAATATTGTGCAAAACCGCGCTCGTAATGCATCGCCATCACCTGCCACACGCCGCAAGGCTGGCTCGACATCAGCCGCACCGCTTCTATTGTGGCGGCACGATACTCGGATGGCCGGAAATCGAGGTAGTCGAGGCCGGTGATGTTGCTCTGGATGCGTTCCTGGATCGAACTGCCGATGAGGCGAACGCGAAGCGAAGGCGTATCGCCGAGGCGCACTTCCAGCATCACGATGTCGCGCAACAGCGATGCCGCGCGCGCGGGCTTCACGTCGCGGCGATGCGGGACAAGGCCTTCTTTCGGAAGGCCGCGCCAGAAGCTCTCGAATTCGCGGCTTCTTTCGGAGCGCGTGACAGCGATCAGCCCGGAATCGGACGAATCGATCTGCGAAGGCATGTCAGAATCCATGGCTGTTTGCCTCCAATCCCGAAAATCGAGCATGCTGATGATTGATCGGGGCGCGTGCCGATCGCATTGCGCGCCGGCGTCTGCCCGAAGGGCGCGGTCAGTAGTTACGCTTTGTGACGAAACTGTGTCGCTGCGCGGGCCATTCTATGCAGGCGACATTTCGCAGCAAATATCAGTATAGCGGACCGAGATATCCGGCGGGCTGGTTGCCTGCGCTTGCAGATCCGTTCTGGAATGCGAGCTGTGTAGAGAGCGCACCATCCGCAGCATTAGCATTCTGTGCCGCAAGGGCATGAAGAGCAGCGGCAAGCTTGCCATCGCTTGTTGCGCCCAGAAGAACAGCTCCGGTCACATCGAGCGCGATTTTGCCGCCGAGCCGGTGCGATGCATCCAGCGCAATTGCGCCATGACCCTTAGCATCGAGTTTGTTCCATTTCACGTCGAGTTGATCGATGGAAAGAGCGCCGCCCTGCGTCCGCCACTCTTCGGTCGCATGCCGCCAATCGGTATTTCCGGCCAGAAGCGGTGCGAAGGAATGTCCCGACGTGAGCTTCCCGGAGAGCAGCACATGCGAGAGCGTGTCTCCGAAGCCCGCTCGCAGATCGGGCGCGAGCTTGAGTGTATCGCCGGACAATACGACATCGAGCGCGTCGCTCGCAGGATCGCGGCGCAAATGAAACTGGACTCGACCGGCGCCCAGATCGGGCGATGCAATCTCGACAATGTCGAGATCGAAGCGCGCGAGCTTGCCGGCCACGGCGATCGAACTCGCCCTCAGCCAGCCCGCCTCAAAGGTGAAGTCGTGCTGTTTGCTGTCGTCGTCGCGCCAGGAAATGCCCTGCCGGCCTGCCGCCTCGTAGATCGCCTGGTCGCGTCCGTAATTGAGGGCGTGCGACGCGAAATGCTCCGTGCGCCACACGAGCGGACCCTGCGTGGTCGCAATCTCGATACGCAGATTTTCCAGAAGCGTGTCGAGTCGAAACGGAAAACCCGCGATCTTCTTCGACGTGAAGCTGATCTTCACCCCGGGAATCGCTTCGCGGCCGTTGACGGCATCAAGCTCTTTGTCGAGCGCGGCCGCAGCGATCCACCACCAGACCATCACGGCCGCAGCGAGCGACACGAACATCACGACGGGGGCGTAGAGGAAGAAACGGCTCGAATAGCGCATGCGCGCCACATTACCCGCAGCGCGAGAAGCCGCAGGAGACGCAAGTGTCGCAGCCTTCGAGCTGCATGAGGCTCGGGCTGCCGCAGCGCGGGCAGGTGCGGCCGCGGTTGCCGGTGCCCGCCACGGCCATGGCACGAATCTCGGGCGGAAGATCGAGCTTTTCGCGCGGGTTCATGAACCCGGTCGCGACCAGATGGCGCTCGATCAATTCGCCGATGGCAGCCAGCAACGAGGGCACATAGCGGCCCTCCATCCACTGCCCGCCGCGCGGATCGAACACGGCTTTGAGTTCGTCGACGACGAAGGACACATCGCCGCCGCGGCGGAACACGGCGCTGATCATGCGCGTGAGCGCGAGCGTCCAGGCATAGGCCTCCATGTTCTTCGAGTTGATGAAGATCTCGAAGGGGCGCCGGCGGCCGTCTTTTTCGATGTCGTTGACCGTGATGTAGAAGGCATGATCGGAATCCGGCCATTTGATCTTGTAGGTCTGACCCAGCAGGACTTCCGGGCGGTCGAGCGGGGCCGTCATATAGACCACGCCGCCGGAGGCATCGCGTGCGCGGGGCGGTGCGGCATGCAGCGGCTCGTCATCGCCCGAAACCTGTTCGATCAAGGCGGATTCGGACGCCGGTGCCGCCTGGAGCACGGAGCCCGTCACGTCGTTCGGCCGATAGGTCGTGCAGCCTTTACAGCCGGATTCATACGCGTTGAGATAGATATCCTTGAAGGCATCGAACGAGATTTCGGCCGGCACGTTGATCGTTTTGGAGATCGAGCTGTCGATATGGCGTTGTGCTGCCGCCTGCACGGCCACATGATCTTCCGGCGTCAGTGTCTGCGCGCTGACGAAATAATCCGGCAGCACCGCTTCCTCGCCGAAAATCTCGCGGAACCGCCGAAAGGCGAAATCGGAAACCTGCTCTTCGCGGCGCGTGCCGTCCTCCAGCAGCATCTTGCGGGAATAGGAATAGGCGAAGACCGGTTCGATGCCGCTCGACACATTGCCGGCGAACAGTGAAATCGTACCGGTCGGCGCGATCGAAGTGACGAGCGCATTGCGGATGCCATGCGCCGCGATACGGGCGCGCAGATCGTCCGGAAGCTTCGCGACATTGGGCCGCGCGAGATAGTGCTCGCGGTCGAACAGCGGGAACGCGCCTTTCTCCTCCGCGAGTTCGGCCGAAGCGGAATAGGCTGCGAGCGAGAGCTTCGACAGCCAGCGGTCGATCAGCGCGATGCTTTCCGGCGAGCCGTAGCGCGCGCGGCAGAAGATCAGCGCATCGGCAAGCCCCGTAACGCCCAATCCAAGACGCCGCTTGGCAAACGCTTCGGCGCGTTGCTCGGGCAAGGGAAAGCGCGAGACGTCGATCACATTGTCGAGGAAGCGGATAGCGGTGCGCACGAGGCGCGCGAGTTCATCCTCATCGAGCGCCGCAGTCTCTTCGAACGGATTTTTGACGAGCGTCGCGAGATTGATCGAGCCGAGCAGGCAGGCGCCATAAGGGGGGAGGGGCTGTTCCGCACACGGATTCGTCGCGTGGATTGTTTCGCAGTAAGCGAGATTGTTTTCGGCGTTGATGCGGTCGATGAAGACGACGCCAGGTTCGGCATATTCAAAGGTCGCACGCATGATGCGATCCCACAAATCGCGCGCCTCGACGGTCTTGTAGATTTTGCCGCCGAATTTGAGATCCCAGGGCCCGTCGGCTTTCACCGCGGCGATGAACGCGTCGCTCGCAAGCACGGACAAATTGAACATCGCGAGCCGGCCGGGTGTGCGCTTGGCTTCGATGAACGCTTCGATGTCGGGATGATCGCAGGCGAGCACCGCCATCATCGCGCCGCGCCGCGAACCGGCCGACATGATGGTGCGGCACATCGCATCCCACACGTCCATGAACGAGACCGGGCCGGATGCATCCGCGCCGACGCCTTTCACCGGCGCACCCTTGGGCCGCAAGGTCGAGAAATCGTAGCCGATGCCGCCGCCCTGCTGCATGGTGAGCGCCGCCTCACGCAGGCTCGCAAAGATGCCGCCCATGTCGTCGGGGACCGCACCCATCACATAACAATTGAAGAGGGTCACATTGCGGTCGGTGCCGGCGCCCGCGAGGATTCGTCCGGCGGGCAGGAACTGGTGCCCGGCCAGGGCTTGCGCGAAGGCGAGCGCCCATTCGCGCCGCTTTTCCGGCGCCTCGGCCCGGGCCGCAGCCAGCGCCACGCGCGCCCAGGTGTCGGCCATGTCGCGATCTACGGGTGTCCCGTCGGCCGCCTTCAGCCGGTATTTCATGTCCCAGATCTGGCGGGAAATATCGCTCATGGGCGTTATATGGGGGTCCGCATTCGTCCGCCCACGATAATCGCCAGGACGGATGAAAGTGCTAACGCCATCGCCCAACAGAGTCAATATTTGTTCGTGATATGTTCTGACCCGGCTGCAGCGCGCACTCGCGGCCTATCCTCGGTAGGCCTGCTCCAATTTCCCGATATCAAGCTTCTGCATCTTCAGCATGGCCTTCATGACGCGGGCGGCTTTCTTCGTATCCTTGTCGCCCATCATCTCGTCCAACACGGTGGGGACGATCTGCCACGACAGGCCGTATTTGTCTTTCAGCCAGCCGCATTGGCTTTTCTCGCCGCCGGCCGAAAGCGTCTCCCACAATTCGTCGACTTCCTTCTGCGACTCGCAATTCACACGGAGCGAAATCGCCTCCGTGAATTTGAAATGCGGGCCGCCGTTCAGCGCCATGAATTCCCGGCCGTCGAGCTCGAAAATGACGACCATCACGCTGCCTTCCGGGCGCCCGTGAACGTCCTGCCCTTCGCCGGTATAGCGAGAGGTTTTTCCGATCCTCGAATTCCTGAAGATCGAGACGTAGAAATTCGCGGCTTCTTCGGCGTTGTCGTCGAACCACAGGCATGTTGCGATTTTCTGCATTTCAATTGTCCTTGACTGTCAGGGCTGCGCGAGAAGCTCTTCCAGTTTGTCGATGCTCTCGGTCCAGCCCTGCTCCATTCCGCCCAGCATGAAGGCCGCCTGCGGAACCTTGCCCGCCGCGCGCGTGTGCAAGGTCATCTTTGTCTTGCCGCCGATATCCTCAAACGTGACCACAGTCTTGCCTTCGAGCAGGTGATTGCCGGCAGCGTCCACCGCGATATTGGTGAAGACAATCCGCTCGTTCTTCACCACCTCTGTGAACACGCCTTTCATCGGATGTTCCGACCCATCGGGTCCGCGCATCACGATCCTGAGCGCACCGCCGATCCGCATATCGACTTCGCAGACCGGATTGGTGAAATGCTTCGGCGCCCACCATTTGGCCATCATCTTCGGATCGGTCCACGCGCGGAACACGAGCGCGCGGGGCGCGTCGAAAATGCGGACGATGGTGAGCTCGCGCTCCATAGGAAGCGATGCGGTGGCGGACATGGCACGATCTCCGGCGATTGAACGGTTACGCAGCTTTCTGGTGGACGACCATCCAGGGAACGCCGAACTTGTCGACGAGCATGCCGAAGCGCGAGGCGAAGAACGTCTCCTGAATCGGCATCGGCACGGCGCCTTTTTCGGACAGCGCGCCGAAGATCCGGTCCGCCTCCGCGTCGCTGGTCACGCTCAGTGAGATTGTCGTGCCTTTCGGCGCTTCGTAGCGTCCGGGAGGCGCGTCGGCACCCATCAAGGTCGTACCGCCGATGGCGATGCGCCCGTGGATCACCTTGCTCTTCCAATCGGCCGGCGTCATTCCCATCGCGGGCGTGCCTTCGTAGCGCATCAGCACTTCGATTTTCCCGCCGAGATGCTTCTCGTAAAACTTGAAGGCTTCCTCACAATTGCCGTTGAAATTCACATGGGGGTTCAGTTGCATGGTTTTCCTCCTGTTGGTCGTGAAACGGGTTCGGAATCCTATTTCGATTGTGCCGCCAGATATTCGGCAAGTTGATCGAACGTGCCGGCAAAGCCCTGATCCATCGACGGACGCATCGCATCGAAGCGGGCGCGCTCGGCAGCGGTCGCGTTGAACGGCCCGCCACGCATGGTGAGCGAAGTGCGGCCGTTGTGCTCGACGAGCGTCACCGTGTTCAACACGTCCAGCGGCCAGTCCGGCGCAAAAGGTGCACGCGTGGTGCCGCCGTCCTTGTCCGAGAAGGAATTGATGAACACGATCTTCTCGGGGTGCGCGATTTCGCGATAGACGAACTTGCCCCACATTTCGTGGCCGTCCGGCGAGCGCATGCCGTAATGGAACATCCCGCCGGGTCGGAAATCGAGCGTGCCGCCGATCCAGGTGAAACCCTTCGGTCCCCACCAATGCTTCAGATGCGCGATCTCGGAATAAACTTTCCACACCAGTTCGCGCGGCGCATCGAACCTCCGCGTGACGACGAAATCCGCGCCATCGTCCGATTTTGCTCCGGTCATATCGTGCTCCAGTTCATTGTTGGTTCAGCCTATCGGTTGGCGGCGCTATTTGCGTTTCTTGCGGCTGCGTTTCTTTTCTTTTGCCTGGATGTTCTTCAGGTAAACGTCGAGCCGGTCGAATTTCTCCTCCCAGAAGGCGCGATAGCGTTCGAGCCAATCGTCCACGTCCTTGAGCGCCTGCGCTTCGATGCGGCAGGGCCGCCATTGCGCCTCGCGGCTGCGCGAAATAAGCCCCGCATATTCCAGCACCTTCAGATGTTTCGACACGGCGGGCAGGCTCATGTCGAACGGTTCCGCCAGATCGGTCACCGATGTTTCGCCCAGTGTGAGCCGCGCGAGGATCGCGCGCCGCGTGGGGTCGGCAAGGGCCGCGAATTTCATGCTCAGGCGGTCGGGCGTCATTGATAACCAGTCGGTTAAATAACCTTGAGGTTTAATACAGTCGCTGCGTTCCGGAGTCAAGGGCGAAATTTTCAAGCGAAAATTCGAATCCCGCTTGCGGCCGTCACGCGCGTCGTGATACTTAAGTACATGCTTAACTATCAAGCACCGCTCGACCTTGTTTTCCAGGCGCTGGCCGATCCGGCGCGCCGCGCGATGGTCGAAAGATTGAGCCGAAGTCCGGCATCGGTGAGCGAACTCGCGCGGCCATTCGACATGAGCCTGCCTGCCGTCATGCAGCATCTGGATGTACTCGAAGCGAGCGGCCTCGTGCGTTCGGAAAAAGTCGGGCGCGTGCGAACCTGCCGGGTCGACGATGCAAACCTCAAACTCGCCGGTGACTGGATTTCGAAACGCCGCGCCCTCTGGGAACAGCGCTTCGACCGTCTTGCGGACTATCTCGCGGAACAAAAGCCGAAATCGAAACGAAGGAGAAAATCATGAACAAAACCCAGCACGCCACCATCGTGTTCGACCGCAAATACGATGCGCCCGTGTCGCGCGTCTTCAAGGCCTGGTCCGATATCGACGCCAAATCGCGCTGGTTCGTCGGTCCTCCGGGCGTGTGGGAGCTCGTCGAGCGCCGCATGGATTTCCGGGTGGGCGGCAGGGAACATGTGAGCGGCCGCGTGCCGAACGGCATCGTGACGATTTTCAACAGCCTCTATTACGATATCGTGCCGAACGCGCGCATCGTCTATTCCTACGACATGCATCTGAGCGAACGACACATCACGGTCTCGCTCGCAACGGTCGAATTCAAACCCGCGGGCAAGGGCACGCAGCTGATCTTCACCGAGCAGCTCGTCAATCTTGACGACTGGGACGATGAAGGCGGCAAGGAGCGAGAGTCGGGTACCAGCGGCCAGTTCGACAGGCTCGAAGCCGCGCTGAAGCAGGATTGGTGACACGCGACAAGAATGTTCCCTATTCCCCTTTGGGGAGAGGGCTAGGGTGAGTGGGTGCCTATGCAGCGCGCGATGTTTGAGAGATTTGACTCTGCACAAACACCCCCTCACCACTCGCGCGAAGTGCGCTCGTTGCCTCTCCCCCGAAGTGGGAGAGGTGAAAAGGGGAGAGCAAGTAGATATTCATCAGCGGTCGAGTAGCGCCGCATTAAGGCGCAATCAAATCAACGGTTGGAAAGTAAGCTCGGATTCTCTTTACGTCCCGCGTCAGCAACGGCATGCGTTCGACGGCTGCGTGCGCGCCGATGAAGAAATCCGAAAGAACGCCCGTTCTCGTTCCGCCGCGTTTGCGATAGCGCAGGAATGCTTTGCCGGCCAGAAATAAAGCCGCGCGCGGGATGGCTGAATGTTTCAAGGACATCGCGGTGAGCGTTTCATCGAGTGCTTCGATTCGGTCATAACGTGTCGACAGCTCGGCATAGACGATGTCGTTGACGACGAGTTCGTCGCGGCTTGCGGCCGTCTCCAGCGCGCTCTGAGACCAGTCGGCCCAACGCGGGTCGTCCTTCAGCACATCGAGCAGGACGCTGGTGTCGACGAGGATCAAGCTCAGTCGCCGCGCAGCAACGTCAGAATCTGGTCCGTGGACAGCCGGTCCTTCAACGTACCCCTGACTTTTGCAAATCGGCTCTTGCCCAATTTCCCGGCTTTCTTCACCACAACCTGGCCGTTCACAAGGTCGAATGCCACGTCGCTGCCCGGCTTGAGGCCGAGCGTCTGGCGCATCCGTTTGGGAATGGTCACTTGCCCCTTGCTTGTCATAGTCGTCATCTGCAGCATCCGGTATTACACGCTCCGCGAGCAGTAATACTACACCAAGAGCGCAAATCAGGCAAGCGCTTGGCGAGCCGGGGCTTGTAGGCCGCACAATGCCTTGACTAGAGTGCGGCGCAGCCTGCCGTGATGGAGCCGCGATGTTCGTTACCGTCATTGGACAGAAGATTTTCTTCGATGTCGTGGGCTCGAAGCTCGCGCCGGACGGACCCCGCATGCGCGAGAAGCCGACCTTTCTTGTTCTGCATGGCGGGCCCGGTTTCGACCATAGCGGGCTGCGCGGCGATTTCGATGGCTTCGCGGATATCGCACAGGTCATCTATCTCGATCATCGCGGCAACGGCCGTAGCGTGCCGAGCGATCCCGCGACCTGGACTCTCGCGCAATGGGGTGATGACATTCGCGCTTTCTGTAACGTACTCGGAATCGAAAAACCCATCGTGCTCGGTCAATCCTTCGGCGGCATGGTGGCGCAAGCCTATGCGACGCGGCATCCGGATCATCCGCGCGCGTTGATACTTTCGAGTACCGCGGCGCATATGGATCTCGACGGCAGCTTGAAGATATTCGCACAAAAGGGCGGGCCGGAAGCGGGCGCCATCGCCGAACGCTTCTGGAACAGAGCTTCGGAGGAAGACGTCGCCGATTACATGCGCGTCTGCATGCCGCTCTACAATCGTGGCCTCCGTCCCGACGATGCCAACGCGCGCCAGCGCGCGATCATGCGGTTCGAAGTCTATCGGCACTTTTCACTGCCCGGCGGCGAAATCCGCACGATGGATTTTCGCAAAGCGCTGGCGAAAGTTTTGTGCCCTGTGCTGGTGATGGGTGGCGAAGAGGACCCGATTACGCCGCCACATCTCGCCCGTGAGATTATCGCCTCATTGCCGAAGGGAAATGTCGAGCTACGCCTCTTCGACAATTGCGGTCATGGCGCTTTCCGTGATGATGCCATTCGAGCTCTGCCCGTCGTTCGGGCGTTTATTGAGAAAAATATTTCATAGATTCATTTCCCTCTCTCCCTTCGGGAGCGGGAAAAGTCATCCTCCAACTGTCTCCGCCCTTCATCAACAAGCGCTGCCGTCGCCGTTTCGATGCGCGTCTGCAATTCACTCATGAGTTCTTGTCGCTTCAAACCCGCCGGAATCGCGGGCAGAAACTGGACGACGATCGTTCCGCGCTTCTTTACGAACCCTCCCGGCCCCGTCCAGAACAGTCCGGAATTGAGCGCGACAGGGATGCAGGGCGCGCCCAGAAAGCTGTAGAGCGCCGCCACCCCGGGTTTGTAGTCGGGCGGTGCGCCCGGAGGTTGGCGATGGCCTTCGGGAAAGATCATGACGGTATTTCCGTCCGCGTAAGCCTTCTTCGCGTCGGCTGCCATCTGTCGCAACGCCAATGCACCGCCATCGCGATCGATCGCAATCACGCCGGCCTTGCGCGCATACCAGCCGTAAAACGGGATATTCAGAAGCTCGCGCTTGAGCACGATCATCGGCGCATCAAGCAGCACATAGAGCGCAAGCGTGTCCCACATGCTCATATGTTTGGACGCGACCAGCACCGCGCCGCGCGGAGGTATACCGCGCACCTCGAACGTCAGCCCTGCAAAAATCCTGAGGCCCCACAGGGTGGCCGCCGCCCAGGTTCGTCCCGCGGTCACCGCCGCCCGGCGGGGCAAAAGCAACGCGGGCAGGAAGCCCAAATTGAGAACCACCGTGGCAAGCACGAACCACAGAAAAAACAGTGTCGAGCGGAAGATCGTCATCAAATCACGAATTGTCTTGCGCCTGGCCGTGACGATGGGCGGAAAGCCCATGCGGGAAAATCGTCGTCACGAAAAGGCTTCCGAGATATTTGATGTACTCGCTCTGCAGCATGCGAAACGCGTGCCCGTTGCTCCACCACGCCTGAGGATCGACATCCGCTTGCTGCACCGGATAGGGCAACAGCTTCACATTCGGCATCACGTCGGCGAATTCGATCAGGCTGCGCGGCATGTGATAATTGGCCGTCACGATGACGAGGCTGTGGTAATCGTGCTCGCGCGCCCAATCGCCGGCTTCGAGCGCGTTGCCGCGCGTATTGGTCGCCTGGAAACCCATATCGGCGCAGCAATCGAAGCGCGGTCCTCCGTTCACGAGTTTCCTGATGGCGCTTTTGGTCGTGCCGGGATGCACGCCGGAAATCAGCAGGCGCTTGCCCACCTTTCCCTCGAACAGAGATTCCGCCGCCATCAGCCGTACATCGCCGCCGGTGAGCGCGACGATGCCGTCGGCATGGCCGATCGGTTTCATCTCGCTCGGAATGCGCGACACGAATACGACAAAGCCGAACGCATAGGCGACAACAAGCACCAGCGCCACGGTCAGCCATGTTCGTATTCGCGATCCTGTCACGGCCGATTCCCGCTTGTTCGCCGGCCGCAAGTGTACATCGGCTGCACCCGGTTCAATAGATTCGCCGGAGCGCGGCCAGAACGGAAAGCCGCGCTGTCGCCCAGGCGATGAACGCCGAACCCAATGGGACAACGATTAGCCAGCCCAATTCTGCCGGCTGCAGTGACAAAGGCGGCAGGAACGGCACCGGCTCGATGCCCACCGATTCGAGCCCGCCGGCCGCCACGAAAAATGCCGCAGCGAGCGCACCGCCCACCGAGGCCGCGAACAGCGCCGAAATGAAATAGTGCCATTCGAAGGCGCGCGCGATGAATCCGGCCCGCGCGCCCATCTGGTGCAACAGGGAAACGATATCGTGATGTGCCTCGAGCCCGGCGCGCGTCGCAAATGCAATCGCCGAAGCGGTCGCAATCGCGATCAGTGCGAGAATGCCATAGGCGGACCAGATGACCGCGTCTGCCACGCCCTTCAGCCGCGCGATCCAATGGCTGTGATCGTCGAGCACGGAATCGGGTGCTGCCTGTTTGAGCCTTTGCGTCAGCGCCGCGAGATCGATGCGTGCACCCGGCACCAAGGTCGCATCGATCAGGCGGGGCAAGGGCAGGTCGGCGATCACCGCGCCCGAACCGAGCCAGGGCTCGACGAGCTTGAGCGTTTCTTCCTGCGAGATTTCATCGGCATGCACCACGCCATCTGTGCTGCGCAGCACGTCAAGCGCGGCGGCCGTTTCCTGCGCGAGCGCGGGATTGGGCGCGCCATGTTCGGGCGGCAGCACCTGCACGGTGAGACGGCCCGAGAGTCCCGCGCGCCAGCCTTCGGCGGCTCGATCCGCCACAAGCGAAGCACCGAGCGCGAGTGCGGCCAGAAACGCCATCACACCTATCACCACATCGAGCGGTGCTGCGCCCGCTTCGCGCGGCAGGATGCGTCCGCGTTTTCGGATGGGAGCACTCATGTGCGGCCAGCCCGCATTTCAACGAGCCGCCCGTCGACCAAGCGGATTTCGCGGGCCCGCGCATTTTCGATCAGCGAGCGATCATGCGTGGCAATCAGCACAGTGGTGCCAAGCCGGTTCAGTTCGCCGAACAGCCGAATCAACCGTTGGCCGATTTCCGCATCCACATTGCCTGTGGGCTCGTCGGCCAGCAGCAAATCGGGCCGTGCGACGACGGCGCGCGCAATGGCGACCCGCTGTTGCTCGCCGCCCGAGAGCGTCGGCGGTTTCGCATGCATCCGGTCGCCGAGCCCCACCCAGCCGAGCAACTCCTCGACATCCTGCGTGTAATCGTCCGGCTTTCCGCCTGCGAGCCGGAGCGGCAGCGCGACATTGTCGAAAGCGGACAGATGATCCAGCAGCCGGAAATCCTGGAAAACCACGCCGATGCGCCGCCGCAGTGCCGCGAACGCCGAGCGTTTGGTCGTCGCCAGATCGTTACCGAACAGGTTGACCAGCCCCCGCGAAGGCGGCTCGGCCAGGAACATCAGCTTGAGCAAGGTCGATTTGCCGGCGCCCGAGGGCCCGGTGAGGAAGGTGAAGGACCCGGCCTCCAGCACAAAAGTGACGTCGCGCAGGACTTCCGGCCCGGGGCCATAGCGCATGCCGACATTTTCGAAGCGAACCATGGGGCGGGAACATAGTCAGAGACGGGAGTCCTGACCATGCCGTCTAAAGCCTTGCAGCGCTTGTGTCATTCCGCCTATTTTCCAGCCGATCCAGCGCGCGCGGCGGAATGATTCTCACCTGCCCTCAATGTTCCACCCGCTACCAGACGGACGCGGCGCTGTTCGCCCCTCCCGGGCGCAAAGTGAAGTGCGCCAAGTGCGCCCATGTCTGGCTGCAGGCCGCACCTTCGCCGGAGCCGGATACCGATATTGCGGCCGAGGAGCCGCCTCCGCCGCCGCGCCCTGTCGCTGAGCCACCGCCCCAGCGGGCGGCCTATGTCCCGCCGCAGGAGGCCTACGCGCCCGCGCGCGACTATGCCCCGGCGCCCACCGTTTCCGCTCCGCGCAAGGCGCCGGAAACGCCCTGGTCCTATCGGCTGGGCATTGCCGCCGGCTGGCTGGGGCTTGCGCTGATCGTCATCGTGATCGGTTGGGCGGCCGAAACCTATCGCCAGCAGATCGCGAGCCTGTGGCCGCAATCCTCATCGCTCTATTCCGCGCTGGGCCTCAAGGTGAATGCGCGCGGCATCGAGATCGTCGATCAAGAGGATCATGTCGAAAAGGAAGACGGCCAGTTCGTCCTCGTCGTCACCGGAAAGCTCGTCAACATCACGAAGCGCGAGCTGACCGTGCCGCGGCTCAGCATCGTTCTGACCGACGACGACATGCGCGCGCTCTATCAATGGAGCTTTTCGACCGGCGCATCGACGCTTAGGCCGGACGAGAGCATTCCGTTCCGCACGCGGCTGTCGAGCCCGCCTGCGGGCGTGAAGCATCTGCAGATCCGTTTCGGTAGTACGAGCTGATGAAAGCGGCGCCCATTCCGCTGTTCTCGCAATCCGATATCGCCGCGCGCGTGACCGCATTGGCGGCCACGATCGCGGCATCAACGCCCAAACCGGATATCGCAGCACCCATCCTTGTCGGCGGGTTCGTGTTTGCGGCGGATCTCCTGCGCGCGCTGTCGCGACACGGGCTCGATCTGCAGGTCGACATTTTGTGGCTGCGCAGCTACGGCGCGAACCGCGAAAGCGGCGGAACGGTCTCGATGATCCTGGGACCGAACGAAAATGCGCGCGGCAAGAACGTGCTCGTCATCGACGGCGTCCTCGATCACGGCCGCACGCTTGTGAAGGCGCGCGAACTCTATCTCGCGGCGGGTGCGGCTTCGGTGACCAGCGTCGTCGCTGTCGACAAGAGCCGCAAAGACGCGGTGCTGCGCGCGGATTACACGGCGTTCGCAGGCGTCTCCGGCTTCATCGTCGGTTACGGCATGGACGATGCGGGTGAAGGACGCGGGCTGCCGTTTATTGGGGTGATGGCTTAGAGGATTGGCGCAACGGTTTGGCTTGAACTCACGACGCCATCAAGCAGCGCGAATATGCATTCGCAATCAGTACGTTGAACGTCGCATCGGTGTGCAAAGATTCGATTTTTGTTCCAACTATTTTCACGTCGCGCCGAAAATTCGCTTGCGGGATTTGATCAAGCGGCATACGAAATTCACGACGTCGGAAATTTGCGTTTGGCGCGTTCGGTCGTCTTATCCGCAGAAATTCCCTGATATTCCCTCACAGCAGGGAATTTTGCGTTTCTTTTGCCTCTCCCACTTCGGGGGAGAGGCAGCGAGCGCGACTTCGCGCGAAGCGGTGAGGGGGTGTTTGTGCAGGGTCAAATCTTTCGAGGTTGGAGTGCTGCACAGGCACCCCCTCACCCGGTCGGCACGCTGACGCTACCTCCACCTCTCCCCCTGCGGGTTAGAGGGAAAATAACTCAAAACTCTTTCAGCAGCCGATCGATATAATCCAGTTCCTGCTGCGGCCGTCCGCGTTCGGCGGCGCGTTTGCGGAGTTCCTGCAGGATCGAGCGCGCGCGTTGCAGTGCGGATTGATCGGGGATTTTGACTCCGCCACCGAGGTCGGGACCGATGCCGCCGGCCGCGCGGCCGAGCGGGTCTTCGCCTTCGTGGGACTCGCCCTGACCCTGGCCCTGACCCTTTTGCTCCATCAGCGACTTGGCCAAATCGCCGGCCGCCTTGCGCATGTCGTCGAGCGCATTCTTTTGCGCGTCGCCCGCGCCGTCGAAAGTACCGGAGCCGAGCTGGTTCTGCGCGCTGCCCATATCATGGCCCGCCTGGCCCAGTGTGTCGGGTGTGGGGATTTTCTGGTCGCCCAGCCCCTTGAGCACCTTGTTCAGATCGTCGCGCAATTTGCCCTGCTGCTGCGCGAGGCCTTTTGCGCCGCCGTCTTTCGGATCGCCCGCGCCCATTTTTTCGCGGAAGGTTTTGTCGAGCAGCGCGCGCTGGCGGCCCGTCAGATCGCTGAGACCCTGGATCGCATCGCTGAGCGCCTTGTTGCCCGGCGTATCGCCTTTGCCGCCGCTGCCGCCCTGCGCCATATGCATGTTCTCGATCAGGCTCTGCATCATCGCGAGCAATTGATTCGCCTGATCGCGCGAGCCCGTCTGCGCCAGTTGCTGGATCTCTTTCAGGAGTTTTTCGAAATCCTCCGCGCTCACCGATTTGGCGTTGGGCGGGGCCGGGCCGTTTGACGGTTGTGCATTCTCGGCCAAAATCTGCAGATAGCGCGCGAGCGCGTCGCGGTAGCGTTGCAAAAGCGCGTCGATCACCTCTTGCGGCGCACCCTGGGCGAGCGCTTCCGACAACATCTGCTGCAATTGGCGCAGCTGCTGCGCCGCGTTCAGCAGGCCGCCCTGCTCGATGCCGCCGGCGATCTGCCAGAGAAGTGCCTCGACCTGCTCGACATTCTCCTGGCCGCGCTCGGTCCGCAATTCCCAATAGGCCGTGCGGATCGCGAGATAAACGCCGCCCTGATTGGCATAGAAACGATCCGGCGCGATGGTGAGTGCTTCCAGCGTGTGTTCGACTTTCGGGACGGCGTTGTCGTTGCCGAGGGCGAGATTTTGGCGTTGCTCGATCAGCGCACGCGCCAGCGGATTGGTGAAGACACGTGCGGGCAATTTGAAGCGCGCGGGCTTGCTGCGCCCGATCTGTCCGGCGCCGTCCTTCGCTTCGAGAACGATATCGACATCGAGACCGGCGAGGGGATTCTCCGTCTGATCGCTGTAGACAGTCTGTGTGACGGTTTTCGAGATTGATGCCAGCGGCAGATCGATCGCGATCATCTTTTTGCCATTGGCGCGCACCGGAGTGATCAAGGCGCGCGCGCTCACGACGCCGTAATCGTCGCCGGCCGTGAACGCAATCTTGAGCGCGTTGCGCTCGGTCTTGCTGGGCGGTTCGGCGAACGCGATCACGGGCGGCAGATCGGGAACGGCCTTGATGCGCCAGCGGCCGAGTGCGCGGCCGCCATCGCGCACCCGCACGTCTTCATCGGTCGTGAGGCGGACGCTCGCGCCATATTCGTTGGAGGTGCCGGCGAAATTCGGCGTGCCGCTGTCGGGCGTGGGATAGAGCGACAGGCTCGGCTTGTTCGCCGCCTCATGCACGCGCAGCACGAGTTGCGAACCGGCGGGCACTGCGATCGCTTTTTCGGTTGTGGCCGCATGTTCCAGATAGATCGGCGCGACCCCCGTATAGGCAGGCGGCGTGATCCACGCGTCGAGCAGCGCCGACGATTGGGGCGAATTCGAATCGGGCGTGAAGCCTGCGATCAGCCTATGGCTCCAATCGGGTCCGGCCATGACAACGCCGGCAACAAGCAGCAGCAGCACGACGTAGCGCAGCGCATAGGGATCGCGCGCGGGCAGTCCCGGCGACGGCAGGCGCAGCCGCAGGCGATAGATGGCGGCCAGCAGCCGTTTCATGTGCACGCGCCACAGGGCTTCGGCGAGAGGGTCGCCGCTGCCGGCCGCCAGCCGGTCGTGACGTTCGGTAATCGGGCGGTGGGCGAGCGTGGAATCGCGTTCGACCCGGCGCGCGCTTTCCTGCCAGTCGGGCGCGAGAAACGCGCGGAAATTCCGGTAGAGGAAATATCCCGCAAAGCTCAGATCGGCGAGCAGGAGAATCAAATGGAGCGAGGATGGAATCTGCGCGAACAGGTCCAGCAGAGCTGCCGCCGCGAACAGCCCGACGATGCCGGTCGCCGGCCACAAGGCCGGCCACACGCGCTCCCACCACAGCGAGAGGCGCGAGACCGCGATGTAGCGTTCGCTACGATCCGAGCCAATCAGGGAGGCGATCCATTTCGACAATTGCGTCGTCGCTCATTCGGGGCCGGACGACGCTCCATGCGTCTCCCTTGACCAGCACTTCGGCTGCCGGCGGCCGCGCATTGTAGGCGGAAGACATCACCGCGCCATAGGCGCCGGCCGTCATGATTGCGACCAGGTCGCCGCTTTTCAGGACCGGCATCTCCCGGTCGCGGGCGAACAAATCGGTCGTCTCGCAGATTGGGCCCACAATATCGTAGCGCTGCCGCGGTGTGCCGGGCGGAGCTTCGTTAACGGACAAAATATCGTGATGGGCGTCGTAGAGCGCGGGCCGCAGCAAATCGTTCATGGCGGCGTCGATGATGAGGAATTTCTTCGCCTCGCCGTCCTTCACATAGATCACCCGAGACAGCAGGATTCCAGCGTTGGCCGCGATCAGCCGCCCGGGCTCGAAGATCAGCTCGACGCCGAGATCTTTGGTCAGCCCGGTGATGCTGCGCGCATAGGCGTTGGGATCCGGCGGCGGCGGATCGTCGAGACGATAGGGCACACCCAGCCCGCCCCCCAGATCGGCGCGGGTGATGTCGTGGCCGTCGCGGCGCAAGGTGCCGATCAGTTCCGCCATGCGGGCAAAGGCCTGTTCGAAGGGCCCAAGCTCGGTGACCTGGCTGCCGATATGCATGTCGACGCCGACGATCCTGATGCCCGCGAGTTTTCCGGCGCGGGTATAGGCGTCGCGGGCGCGACTCCAGGGGATCCCGAATTTCGTCTCCGAGGTTCCCGTGGTGATCTTGGCATGGGTGCGGGCATCGACATTCGGATTGACGCGGATGGTGATGGGTGCGCGTTTGCCAAGCGCAAGTGCCGTCTCGTTCAGCGCTTCGAGTTCCGGTTCGCTTTCGACATTGAATTGATGGATGCCCGCTTCGAGACCCAGCTTCATTTCGCGCGGCGTCTTGCCGACGCCGGAGAACACGATGCGCTCCGGCGGAATGCCGGCCGCGAGCGCTTTCTTCAATTCCCCGCCGGATACGACATCGGCGCCGGCACCCAATTGCCCGAGCGTTTTGAGGACCGCGAGATTGCCGTTCGCCTTGACGGAAAATGCGATCAAGGTGCCTGCGGGAAACGCGTTCGCGAAGACGCGATAATGCCGCTCAAGCGTCGCGGTCGAATAGACATATAACGGCGTGCCGGCGGCTTCGGCCAGCTTTGTCAGGTCGACATCTTCGGCAAAGAGTTTCCCGGCGCGATATTCGAAATGGTTCATCGCACGATGGGGTTGGGCGGTTGGGACGGATCGTGCTGATTCTTCGGCGTGGGCTTGCCGTTCGGCAGGTCGAGATTGCTTTTGGTGCCGCAGGCGGACACCGCAAGCGCGAGAGAAAGAGCCAGGAACAGGCGCAGGATCATTTGAGCGTCTCCCGCCAGAATTGAACTTGTTCACGCACGCGCACCGGCGCCGTTCCGCCGAAGCTCGTGCGCGCATTCACGGACGCATCGAGCGTGAGCACATCGTACACCTTCGCGGTGATGCCGGGTTCGATTTTCTGCATCTCTGCGAGCGGCACTTTGTCGAGCGACACGCCGAGCGCCTCGGCGCGCTTCACGATGGCGCCCGCAATGTGATGCGCCTCGCGAAACGGTTTGCCCGACTGGCTCACGACCCAATCGGCCAGATCGGTCGCGGTCGGATAGCCCGCTTCCGCGGCGCGGCGCATGGCGTCCGCGTTCGCTTTCAAATCGTCGACCATACCGGCCATCGCGGCAATCGACAGGTCGAGCGCATCTGCCGCGGAGAAGACCGCTTCCTTGTCTTCCTGCAGATCCTTGGCATAGGCGAGCGCGAGGCCTTTCATGACAGTCACCAGCGCCACGAAGCTGCCCAGGATGCGGCCCGTCTTGCCGCGCACAAGCTCCGCCGCATCGGGATTGCGCTTCTGCGGCATGATCGAGGAGCCGGTGGTGAACGCATCGCTCAGTGTGACGAAGCCGAACGACGGCGACATCCACAACACGATCTCTTCGGCGAAGCGCGACAGATGCGTGGCCGTGATCGTTGCCGCCGCCAGATAGTCGAGCGCGAAATCGCGCGACGCGACGGCATCGAGCGAATTGCGCATGGGATGCGCGAAGCCGAGTTCTTTCGCCGTCGCTTCGCGATCGATCGGATAGGGCGTGCCTGCCAGCGCTGCCGCACCCAGCGGGCTCTCGTTTAGGCGCGCGCTCGCATCGTCGAAGCGGCTCCTGTCGCGCGCGAACATCTCGACATAAGCGAGGCAATGATGACCGAAAGTGACGGGCTGGGCCGGCTGGAGATGCGTGAAGCCGGGCATGATCGTGGCCGCGTGCGCCTCAGCCTGTTTCACCAGTGCACGCTGCAGCTCGATCAATCCGGCGGAGGCGCGCGCGCAAGCATCACGCACCCACAGCCGGAAATCCGTTGCGACTTGGTCGTTGCGCGAGCGCGCCGTGTGCAGCCGCGCGCCGGCCGGACCCGCAATCTCCGTCAACCGCTGCTCGATGTTGAAATGGATGTCTTCCAACTCGCGCTTGAAGGCGAACCGGCCGGCCGCGATATCGGCTGCGATCTGGTCGAGCCCGGCAATGATCGCGTCGCAATCGGTCCTGGAGATAATCCCCTGCGCCGCCAGCATCCGGGCATGCGCCTTCGAGCCCGCGATATCGTGATCGGCGAGGCGTTTGTCGAAATCGACGGAGACGTTTATCTCCTCCATGATCCCGGCGGGGCCGCGTTCGAAGCGCCCGCCCCACATTTTGTTCGCCGTCATAGGCTTAACCGATGTCTCATTTGCGCCCCTTGCACTTTGCCGGAATAGCCGTCGTCGCGGGCGCGGCGCTGCTCGTTCTATATGTGATGTTCGGAAGGCCTGTCCATGCGCCGGAGCCGCCTGCCGGCCTCGCGCGGCTGGAGCCGGTTGCCCCCACCGCATTGCCGGACGTGGCGTTCACCGACGCGCAGGGCGGCCGCCACACGCTTTCGGCCTTCAAAGGCCGCTATGTGCTGCTCAATCTGTGGGCGACCTGGTGCGCCCCCTGCGTGCGCGAATTGCCCGCGCTGGCGAAGCTCCAGAGCGCGATGCCGCCCGGAGGCCTGACGGTCGTGGCGGTCAATGTCGGGCGCGGCAGCCCTGCCGAAACGCTCGCCTTCCTGAAAGCGCACAACGCAGCGAGCCTCACGGGCTATTTCGATCCCGATCTCGGGGTGATGCACGTGTTCGGCGCGTTCGGCTTGCCGCTGAGCGTGCTGTTCGACAGACAAGGCCGCGAAGTGGCCCATGCGCTCGGCCCGGCCGGCTGGGACGATCCGGCGGCAATCGCCTATTTCAAATCGCTGTCGGCCCACGCCGCATCGTAAGCCGCCCACATCGGGGCGCAATCGACGACGCTGTTCTCCCGCATCGCGCGGTCGATCGCCATGACGGTTAATCCCGCTTCCATGGAATCTTCCGCGGTGACCGGGAATTCGGCGCGGCCTTCGACCGCCGCGAGCAGATCGACGGCCATCGCCTGATCGGCGCCGTTGTGCGCGTCGGCCGTGAGCCCGCCCCATTCGCGCCTCTCGGGCTTGCCGAGATCGAGCGCGCCGCGGACGAGCATCTTGTTGCGCACGAGATCGGCGATGAGCGTGCCTTCCGTGCCCGCAATGTACCAGCGCCGTTCGGTCAGGCTCACATGGCTGTTCGAATGGAAGGCGAGCTGCACGCCGTTCGCATATTCGACGAGTGCGGTCTGGTGATCCGTCACGTCCATGTCGGAATGGAACGCGTCGTTGGCAGCCCCCCAGCCCGCGTCCCGCAACGCGTAAGCCGCCGAACCGTCGCTATAGGTCTTGCCGACATTCTCGCGGCCCGCATGAAAAATGCGCTTGCCGCCGAAGCTCGCGACTTTCGAAGGCCGTGCGCCCACAAGCCGGCCAAAAATATCGAAATCGTGGCACACCTTGTCGAGCATGAAGGAGCCGCCCCATTCCTGCTTGCGTCGCCAGTTGCGCGCGAGATAACCGCCATGCTCGGGCGGCAGGTGCTCGGTCGTATCCATCGAAACGATCTCGCCGATCTGGCCCGCATCGATGCGCGCGATGATTTCGCGCACGATCGGCATCGAGCGCATGACGAGGCCCAGATAAAGCGGCGGCGTTGCGTCGTCCACCAGCTTTCGGGCGAGCGCGAAGGTTTCCTCTTCCGTGCGCACGATGGGCTTCTCGCAGAAGATCGGAAATCCCGCTTCGAAAGCCGCGAGAAGATGCTCGTAATGCAGATGGTTGGGCGAGCCGATCATCACGAGATCGAACGGGCCCGCCGCGAGCAGCGACTTCGTGTTGAGATGGGCACGGCCCGGCGGGATGTCGCATTCCGCGAGGATCGTGAGTCCCACGGGCGCCGGATCCGAATAGCCCGCGATTTCAAGCTGCCAGCCCATTTCCGCCATCGCGCACACGACATGCGCAATGCGCTGGCCCAGTCCGATAATGGCAAGACGTGTGGTCATGGTTCACTTCTTGATGGCATCGAGGACGAGTGCAAGGGGAATTTGCGGTGCGCCGTCGGATAGCTTCCAGTATTCGCTGTCGGCTTCTACCAACTGGGGAAGAGCTTGCCAGGGAATGCGGTCGAGTTCCTCGATGCGCACGATGGAAAGACCCGCCGAGATCGCAGCGTTGAGAATGGTCGCCATGCCGTGCAGGAACTGCACGTTGCGGTGAGCCTTCAGAACTCCGGGGCCGGCATAATCCTGCTGATTTTCCAGCTCGAGCGGCGTGCGGGAACCGTAGTCGTAGCGAATGCGAAACGGCGCATCTGCGGGAACCATCTCGTCGATCGTCGCCATCATGGGGTGGCCTTCCGCGAGGAAAAGTCGGCCTCCCGGTTTGAGCGCGTGCGCCGCCACCTGCATCCAGCGCGTCATGTCGCCGATCCAGGGGATGGCGCCCCAGGACGCGAACACGATGTCGAAGCCGGTGAGATCTTCGGGCGCCTTCAGCACATCGGACTGAACGAACGCGGCCGGCACATTGCAATCGCGCGACAGCGTGCGCGCGGCTTCAATTGCGACGGGCGAGAAATCGAGACCGGTGACGTCCGCGCCCATGCGTGCGAGCGACAGCGTGTCGAGCCCGAAATGACATTGCAGATGCAGCAGCCGCTTGCCCGCGACGTTTCCGATCCGCTCGCGCACCAGGGAATCGAGGATGTTCTCGCCAGTGCGAAAGCGCGCCGTTGCATAGAATTCCGACTCGACGTGGCGCTCGGCCAGCTCGTCCCAGAATGCGCGGTTGACGGATACGTAGTCGCTCATGCGGCGGGGATAGTGCCGGGTTTTGCAGATGTCAAAACATGTCTGCCAGCGGCCGGCTAAATCCTCTCTTCCCTTGCGGGAGAGGAGAAATCCAGCGCAGGACAGGCTCCGCCTGTTACCGCGTCGGCACCGAAGTTCGCCGCCATGGGCGAGAGGCAGCTGTCCGTCGTGTGCTCGGACCGCGAATTATCGACTCTGACATCAATAATAGGAAATGGCGTTCATGGTGACATATTTCCAGCGGTCGACGGTCCGTCCAAGTTCCTGAACCTCGTCACCTTCTCGGTCGATCACCTCGTTTCCATGACGATCGAAATCGGTCTGAACGATTCGAGCGGAGCCACCCGGCGCGTGGCACAGTAGGTTGGACTCCCCTAGGGTCTTAATTGAATTCAAATCTACGCTACCGTTACTGTGCAGCGAGAAATCGTAGATGCATGGTTTGCCGCGATCTGAAACTTCAGCGTGCATCAAGGAAATTCCGCTCGGCAAGTAGGTGTAAACATAGGTCCCTATCTCGTCGCCAAATGTCGAGTCGTGGCTCGAATCGTTTATCTGTTTTGGCCGCCCCAGTGGGTCGAATTGAAACGTCGCTTTCTCACTTCCCTCGCTAAGGTCGTTGCTGAAATAGCGCTCAATTGTCACGGAGCTGTTTTCGTATGAATAGGCGAGCCGCCACTCGGCTTTGCCCGTCGAGCGCCGTTGAAGCGCCTCTTTGAGACGGCCGTCGACCCCGTACGCGATATCGACCGTCCAGGCGGTGCCGTCTGTTGACAAGGACGTAATTCTGACTAAATGCCCTGACTTATCGTAAAGGAACTTAGCCACGCAGTTTGCTTGCAACTTGGGATCCGCCGCGTCGATTTCGGTTAGTCGTCGCAATTTGTCGTATTGATAGACGGATTTGTCGATGGTTTCGTTGTCTTGCGTTGTTTCGACCAAACTCTGGATCTGGCCCGTACGAGAAAAATCGACGACGGTTCGTGTCTTCATTTCAATAGTTCCGTCATCGTTATAGACGGTGAACGATTGCGTTAGTTCTCGCGGCGAACCACGGACATGCATATCGGCGGCTGTAAGTCCTTCCTCGTCAGATACGCAGACGTCAAATGGGTCAAAAGCGCGAGTTAGATATTCCTGAAGGGGCGCCGGGAATTGGCCTGCCCACATACTTCGAGCAACGGCTGCCGGTTGTGGCAGCAAGACCGCCGCCATCGCGCCGAGGATCATTGCCGAGGGGTGAAATGTCCGCATGCGTGTGCCCCCGACATTCGATTCTTACCGCGTCGGCACCGGGTGTTCGCCGCGATAGTCATAGAAACCGCGACCGGTCTTGCGACCGAGCCAGCCTGCTTCGACATATTTCACCAGCAGCGGGCAAGGGCGGTATTTGGAATCCGCGAGGCCCTCGTACAGCACCTGCATCACCGACAGGCAGGTGTCGAGGCCGATAAAGTCCGCAAGCTGCAGCGGCCCCATCGGGTGATTGGCGCCGAGCCGCATGGCGGTGTCGATGGCATCGACGTTTCCCACGCCTTCATAGAGCGTATAGACGGCCTCGTTGATCATCGGCATCAGGATGCGGTTGACGATGAAGGCCGGAAAATCTTCGGCGTAAGCGACGGTCTTGCCGACGCGCTTGACGATTTCGAGCGCCGCCTGGAATGTCCCGTCGTCGGTCGCGATGCCGCGGATCACTTCCACGAGCTGCATCATCGGCACGGGATTCATGAAATGCAGGCCGATGAAATGTTCCGGCCGATCCGTCGAGGCTGCGAGCCGCGTGACCGAAATCGACGAAGTGTTCGTCGCGATCAATGTCTTCTCGGTGAGGCGCGGACAGAGGTCCTGGAAGATCTTGCGCTTGACGCTCTCGTCTTCGGTTGCCGCTTCGATGACGAGGTCGCGGTCCTTGAAATCGTCGAGGCTTTGCGTGGTGGAGATCCGCTTGAGAGCGGGTTCCACCAGATCATCCTTGATCAGGCCGCGCGCCGCCTGGCGATGCATGTTCTTTTCGATGAGGCTTTTTGCACGCCCCAATGCATCCGCATTGACGTCTTCGATGATGACATCGAAGCCCGCCAATGCGCAGACATGGGCTATTCCCCCGCCCATCTGTCCTGCACCGATGATGCCGACACGCTCAATACTCATGGCCGCTCCGTGGCTCCGTTTGTTCGAACCCGACGATCCGTCCCCCGACGGACGGCAGGCTTCGCATGAACTTCTAGTAACCCAGCTTTGTCAGTTCCTGATCCATCTCCGGGATCGCCTTGAACAGATCGGCGACAAGGCCGTAATCGGCGACCTGGAAGATGGGCGCCTCTTCGTCCTTGTTGATGGCCGCGATGATCTTGGAATCTTTCATGCCGGCGAGATGCTGGATCGCGCCGGAGATTCCCACCGCAATGTAAAGTTCGGGCGCCACGACCTTGCCGGTCTGTCCCACCTGATAGTCGTTCGGCACGAAGCCCGCATCGACGGCCGCGCGGCTTGCGCCGACGGCCGCGTGCAGTTTGTCCGCGATCTTGTCCAGCAGATGGAAATTGTCGCCCGACTGCATGCCGCGTCCGCCCGAGATGATGATCTTGGCGGAGGTGAGTTCGGGCCGCTCGGATTTCGAAAGTTCTTCGCCGACGAATTTGGAAATACCGGGATCGGCGGGCGGCGTAATCTTCTCGATCGCGGCCGAGCCCGTTCCTTCGGCGGCTTTGAAGCCCGTCGTACGCACGGTGATGATTTTCTTGCCCGGTGCGGCCTGCACGGTCTGGATCGCATTGCCGGCATAGATCGGGCGGCGGAACGTGTCGGGCGATTCGACGGCCAGGATTTCCGAAATCTGCGGTACGTCCAGCTTCGCCGCCACGCGCGGCATGTAATTCTTTCCGCTGGTCGTGGCAGGCGCGAGGATCGCGTCGTAATTGGCGGCTAAGCTCAGGATCAGCGCTTCCATCGGCTCCGCAACCATCTTTGCGAGATAGGGCGCTTCCGCCACCAGAACTTTCTCGACGCCGGGTAGTTTGGCGGCGGCCTGGGCGACCGCGTCGCATCCATCGCCTGCGACCAGCACATGCACCGGAGCGCCGAGTTGCGTCGCGGCGCTCACGGTTTTCGCGGTCGCGTCCTTGAGCGTCTTGTTGTCGTGTTCTGCAATCACCAGCGAGGTCATCAGATCGCTCCCGCTTCCTTGAGCTTGTCGACAAGCTCGGCGGCCGTCTTCACCTTCACGCCGGCCTGGCGCTTCGCGGGTTCGCTCACTTTGAGAACCTTGAGCCGCGGCGTGACGTCGACGCCGTAATCGGCCGGCGACTTTTCGTCGATGGGCTTTTTCTTCGCCTTCATGATGTTCGGCAGCGACGCATAGCGCGGCTCGTTGAGGCGCAGGTCGGTCGTTATCACGGCCGGCAATTTGATCTCGACGGTCTGCAGGCCGCCGTCGATCTCGCGCTCGACTTGGGCTGTGCCGTCACCGAGTTCGAGCTTGTGGGCGAAAGTCGCTTGCGGCCAGCCCAGCAATGCAGCCAGCATCTGGCCCGTCTGGTTGGAATCGTCGTCGATGGCCTGCTTGCCGAGGATCGCGAGGCCGGGTTGTTCCGCTTCGCAGATGGCTTTGAGGATTTTTGCCACCGCCAACGGTTCGACGTCACCGTCCGTCTTCACGAGGATGCCGCGGTCGGCACCCATCGCAAGCGCGGTGCGGATCGTTTCCTGGGCCGCCTGCGGCCCGATGGAGACGGCAATCACTTCCGTCGCCTTGCCTTTTTCCCTCAGGCGAACCGCTTCCTCGACGCTGATCTCGTCGAAGGGGTTCATCGACATTTTCACATTCGCCAGATCGACGCCCGTCTGATCCGCCTTCACGCGAACCTTCACGTTGTAGTCGATCACCCGCTTGACCGGGACGATAACCTTCATGGTGTCAGAATGCCTTCCCCGAGGAGCGGTCCGTACTGCGATCCGTGTCTGAGCGTTTCTCTCGCGCGACGGGTTTCTTCTCGACCGCCGTCTGTTGTGCGGCGCAAAAACTAGGCAAGTGTTACGCCTCCTGTCAACGAAGCGTCACGGCCCAGGGACTGGGCTGTAGGGCCTTGGCGGAGGCCGGATTGTTTGTGCTGCACTGCAAAATAAACTTAATATGCGTCATTCCGCCGCACACATGGAGCGCGGGCATCTTGCCCGCTTTTTCTTTCGTTCGGCCATTGCGACTGATGCGGGCAAGATGCCGGCGCTCCGGCTCACTTCAGCGTATCGAGATAGGCGATCAGATCGGCGCGCTGGTTGTTGTTGGTGATTCCAGCAAACGGCATTTTGTTGCCGGGGACAAGCGTTGCAGGCGAGGCAATGTAAGCATCGAGCTTCGCGTCGGTCCATATGATGCCGGAACTCGTCATCGCGCTGGAATAGGAAAAGCCGGGATAGGTTCCGGCCTTGCGCCCGACAACGCCGAACAGGTTGGGCCCGATCTTGTTGCCGCCCGTCTTGGTGTTGCTGTGGCAGATCGCGCAACGGTCGAACACGCCGGCGCCGTTTGCGGCGTTGCCTGCGGCGAGCGCGGATGTCGACACGATGGCGGCGAATGTTGCGAGCATTGAGAGCGAACGAAAATTCATTGTGACCTCCCCGGGAAAATTCAGACGCGCTTATTTCTTCGCAGCTTCCATCGCCGATTCAAGAGCCCTTCGAAAACCGACGGGATCTGCAATATCGGGCACTTTCACCGAGCCGACACCCGTTCCTTCGATCTGGAGATGGCCGTAGTTGAGCAGGCGGCCCCAGAAGCTTTGCGAAACACTCACGCCTTCGACATTCGACAGCGAGATCTCGTTGGTCTTCAACCTGAAAAATCCCGTCTTCATCACGAAGCGATGGGAGGTGACGCCGAGCTCGGTCGTCCATTTGCGGATCATCATGTCGAAGAAAATAATAATGCCGATGATGAAAATGCCGAGAAAGATCAGTGCAAGCCACGCTTTCAGGCTGTACCACCAGTGGAAATGCGCGCGCGCGATGAGCTTCTCGCCCGAACCAAGCGAACGTTCGATGTAGGACATGACCCCACCCCATAGATTTTGGGGAACTCTATCGCGTGGGCCCGCTCGGGACCACAGGCACAGGACAGCCCCGGGGTAGGCTTAGTGGCGCGGGATCATTCCCTGTTGTGATCCGGCAACAGGACTTCGCGTTTACCCTGATGGTTGGGCTTGGAAATGACGCCCTCTTCTTCCATCCGCTCGATCAGGCGGGCTGCACGATTGTAACCGATCTCCAGCCTGCGCTGGATGTAGCTGGTGGTGGCCTTGCGATCGCGCGCCACGATGGCGAGCGCCTTGTCATAGAGATCGTCGCCGGAATCCCCATTGCCGCCATACAGCGCATAGGGATCTTCACCGTCTTCGTCCTGCTCTTCCGTCACCGCATCGAGATAGTCCGGCGTACCCTGCGTCTTCAGGAAACGCACGACGTCTTCGACTTCGCGATCGGTCACATAGGGTCCGTGGATGCGCTTAATGCGCCCCCCCGCCATCATGTAAAGCATGTCGCCATGGCCGAGCAGCTGTTCCGCGCCCTGCTCGCCCAGGATGGTGCGGCTGTCGATCTT
>PLJH01000001.1 GCA_003139615.1 Alphaproteobacteria bacterium | reverse complement strand
TGCCGGCGTGCTTCACCAGCAGCGTGTTGCCCGCCATCAGGTGAGGACCGGCAACGCGGGCAAGCTGATAATATGGAAAGTTCCAGGGCTCCACGCAAAAGACGACGCCGATGGGGCTGCTTTCCATGTGACCGTCACCCAGCGTCGGATGAAGCTGGACGGGCGCCAGGAAACGCTCCGCGTTCTTCGCATAATAGGCCAGGATGTTCGCGCTGAATTCGACTTCGCCGCGCGCTTCGGAGATTCGCTTGCCCATTTCGAGTGTCATGATGTGGGCGAATTCGTCCACCTTCGAATGCATGAGTTCGGACGCCTTGGCGACGATGGCCGCCCGCTCGGCATAAGTCTTGTTGCGCCAGGTCTCGAAGCAGGCCTGAGCGGTTACAAGTTTTGCCTCCAATTGCTTGTCGGTCAGCTCGTCGAATTTCTTGAGAGTCTTGCCGTCTGCGGGATTGACGCTTTGATAGGCCATGTTCTTGTCCTTTTGTTGTCGTTTTAGACGACACGGGCAGACCCTTCGCAGCCACCGCCGGTATCTTTTCGATATCGGAACTGGACGAATCGATCTGAACCAATGTCTACGCTTCGATGATCACCTTGAGCGCTTTGGTGTCTGCGGCATGCCCGAACGTTTCATAGGCATCCATGATCTTGTCGAATTTGAAATGATGGGTGATCAGCAATTTCGGATCGATCTTCCCCGACTTGAAGATATTCAGAAGCATCGGCGTGCTGGCAGTATCGACCAGCCTGGTCGTGATATCGATGTTGCGGTCCCACAGGCGTTCGAGATGGAGAGCCACCTGTTTTCCATGCACGCCGATATTGGCGATGGTGCCGCCGGCCGCCACGATCTGTTCGCACATCTCGAACGTTGCCGGGATACCCACCGCCTCGATCGCGGTGTCCACACCGCGATCGCCCGTCATCTTCATCAGCTTCGCGACAGCTTCGCCGTCTGTGCTGTTGATGGTGGCTGTCGCGCCGAACCGCTTCGCCACGGCAAGGCGATTGTCGTCGAGATCGATCATGATGATCTCGCCCGGCGAATAGAACTGCGCAGTCAGCAAGGCGGCGAGACCAATCGGGCCTGAACCGACGATCGCCACCGTGCATCCCGGCTCAACTTTGCCGTTCAGCACGCCGCACTCGAAGCCGGTCGGAAGAATATCGCTGAGCATCACGAGAGCGTCTTCGTCAGCGCCTGCCGGAATGGGATAGAGGCTGTTGTCGGCATGCGGGATGCGGACGAACTCGGCTTGCGTGCCGTCGATTGTGTTGCCGAGAATCCAGCCGCCCGTCGTGCAATGCGAGTACATCTGTTTGCGGCAATAAACACATTTTCCGCAGGCGCTGACGCAGGAGATCAGAACACGATCGCCTGCTTTGAACGCCGTGACTGCCGGCCCCACCTTGTCGACGATGCCCACGCCTTCGTGACCGAGGATGCGGCCCGGTTTGCAACTTGCAAGATCGCCTTTGACGATATGCAGGTCGGTGCCGCAAATCGTCGTCTTCACGATTTTTACGATCGCGTCCGTCGTTGCCGCAATCTCAGGCTTCGGCCGATTTTCGACGGCTTTCTTGCCCACTGCCTGGTAGACAAGAGCCTTCATCGTCTGGGTTTCGGATTTCCCCGGTCGGTCCTGAGTTGCTGCTTTTGGCATGGTCATGAGCGTCATCTTGGATAACCTTTCAAGTGAATTGCCGGCCGCCCGACGCAAACGTCGATCCGAAAGCCCAGTAGAGGCACCGTGTTCGTCAGTCGCATGTCGATTGGCTGTCGCGACCATATCTGTTGAGTCGGTCCGGTCGTCAGCGTCGGAAACTACTCAGACGAGATTCCGCGCGTCGCGGATCAAGCGGCGATCGTTTCCGCGTCGCTCAACGCGGCAACAAGACCCACTCGTCCCAACGCCGGAAGGGATTTCGATCCCGTCTTCTTCATGATGGCGGCGCGATGATTTTCCACGGTCCGCTGGCTGATATGCAAATCCGCGGCGATGTTCTTGCTCGGCGACCCCAGCAAAACCAGATCCATGATCTCGTGCTGCCGTGGCGTCAAATTCGTCAGCGATTGCAAAACTTTCTGCTGCCGCGCAATCAGCCCCGCAAGATGATCGTATTCCCGCAGCAAAATGGCGGCGGAATCGAGAGTCGATCTCAAAAGAGCGACCGGACAACCCTCCGTCGTCAATTCACACGTCAGGTGAATAGCTCTGGCGCAATCCGAGATTGCCGCATTCACGCTCTCGGATTTGTCGGAATGTCTCTGTTTGCCCATTTCCGTGCCGTCAGCCCTTGCCTATTAGTAAGGGAACGGACCGCGCGCACGCCGGTTTCAGCACCTCCGAGCGACTTTCGCCGAAATCCGCCTTCGGCGCATTACATCCACTTCACAATACGCCCGCCAAACCCTTAGTGCAGCGCTTTGTGTGCCATTTATCGCAGTGGGGCGTTACCTCTTCGCGCGGCGGAAAAATCCGTCGCGCCTGGACGATTTCTCGAAAAGCCGCAATTGAATGCCGCGACATCGCTTTGCGCTGCCGCTGGATCGGAAGCGGTCAATTTTGCTCTTCGGCGGCAAGCCGGAATCCGTGAATTGAGAGCCGCCCGGCTCTTGCTCTGAAAGGAGCGCCGTCATGTCGCTCGCAACCTCCTACTTCATCCTTCCCCTTGTTCTCATTTGCGCCTTCGTCCTGATCACGGCGAGCGTGAAAATCCTGCGCCAGTATGAGCGGGCCGTCGTCTTTACACTCGGCCGCTTCCAGGGGGTAAAGGGTCCTGGCCTCGTTCTTCTGATTCCCTTCTTCCAGGAGATGGTGCGGGTCGATTTGCGCATTCAGGTGATCGAAATTCCGACCCAGGATGTAATCTCCCGCGACAACGTGTCGATGAAGGTCGATGCGGTGCTCTATTTCAACGTCGTCAATCCGGAACGCGCGATCATCCAGGTTCAGCATTATCTGCCGGCCACCAATATGCTCGCCCAAACGACTCTGCGCGCCGTGCTGGGCCAGCATGAACTCGACGAGATGCTGTCCGACCGCAAAAAGCTCAGCGCCGACGTGCAGAGCATCCTGGATACCCAGACCGAGACCTGGGGCATCAAGGTGAGCAATGTCGAGATCAGAACGGTGGAGCTCACAGAGAATATGGTCCGCGCCATCGCCAAGCAGGCGGAAGCGGAACGCGACCGGCGCGCGAAGATCATTCATGCGGAAGCCGAGTTCCAGGCTTCGCAGACGCTCGTCAACGCCGCCAAGGTCCTGTCGAGTATCCCGGCCGCGATGCAACTGCGCTACCTGCAAACGCTGACGGAGATCGGCGCCGAGCAGAATTCCACGATTATCTTTCCGATGCCGATCGACATCATCAAGCCGTTCCTGGCGCTGCTGGAGAAATCCGGCACAACACTGGGAGCCAATGGCGCGGCACACGACCCGCTCGATACGACTTTGGCAGCCTGAGGCAATGACTCTGCGGCGGGATCCGGACTCAAGGCCCAGAATCAAGACGTTTCATCGGCTATGAGCCTGCAACAGCCCGTCGCAAGCGCGCCGGCCATCGAACCACAAACCAACGTCGCCCAGGCGGGCCTGACAAGCGAGGAAGCGCGCCGCCGCATGGCGAAGTTCGGTCCGAACGCAGTGCCCGACACGTCGGTGCATCCCTTGCGCAGCGCGCTGGCCAAATTCTGGGCCCCCGTTCCATGGATGCTGGAAGCTGCGATCGTGCTTCAGATTGTGCTTGGTGACTATGTCGAAGCCGCAGTCATCGCGGCGCTTCTCTTATTCAATGCAGCGCTCGGGTTGTTTCAGGAAAGCCGGGCACAGGCGACGCTCTCCGCTTTGAAGTCTCGACTCGCGCTGAACGCGTCCGTCCGGCGCGACGGTGCCTGGAAGACCATACCCGCGGCGGAACTGGTGCCCGGCGACGTGGTGAAGTTGTCATTGGGGGGCGTGGTCGCCGCCGACGTGCATCTCACGTCGGGAGAAGTCCTGCTCGATCAATCCATGCTCACTGGCGAATCTGTTCCCACCGAGGCAGGACCGGGCGTGCAGACCTATGCCGGGGCGCTGATACGACGCGGCGAGGCTGTAGCACAGGTCACCGCGACGGGCGTGCGCACCAAATTCGGTCGCACGGCGGAGCTCGTTCGCACGGCGCATGTCGTAAGTTCCCAACAGAAAGCAGTGCTGCGCGTCGTGCGCAATCTCGCCATCTTCAACGGCGCGATCATCGTGCTGCTGGTCGCCTATTCCACTTATCTCAAGATGCCGCTATCCGAGGTCGTTCCGCTCGTCCTGACGGCAGTTCTCGCGTCGATACCGGTCGCGCTGCCGGCGACCTTCACCCTTGCGTCTGCGCTGGGTGCGAGGGCTTTGGCCAAGTTGAATGTCCTTCCAACCCGTCTCTCGGCGGTTGACGAAGCAGCGACCATGGAAGTCCTGTGCGCTGACAAGACGGGCACGCTGACGAATAACGAACTGAAAGTGACGGCAGTCCGTCCGATGCCCGGCTTCGATCCACCGCATGTTCTGGCGTTTGCGGCACTAGCGAGCGCGGATGGAGGACAGGATCCGGTGGATGCCGCCATTCGTGCAGCCGCGGGCGGCAAGGCAGTCCCCGATACGCCGAAGCTCGTCAAGTTCGTGCCGTTCGATCCGGCGACAAAAAAGGCCGAAGCGACAGCAACGAATCCTACGGGCGCAGCACTGCGGATTGTGAAAGGCGCGTTTTCGGTAATCGTCGGCCTCGCGCAACCGTCATTAACGGCGGCGGCGATCGCGAAAGAGTTAGAGGAAAAAGGATACCGGGTGCTGGCGGTCGCGGCGGGACCCGCGACCGCGATGAAACTTGTCGGACTCGTCGCGCTCAGCGACCCGCCCCGATCCGATTCCGCAGCACTCGTCAGCGAACTGCGCGGGCTGGGTGTGCGTACCGTGATGGTGACAGGCGATGCATCTGCGACAGCCGCAATTGTGGCGCACGCGGTGGGACTCAATGGCGCCACTTGTCCGCCCGGGCCAATCCCGGACAGCGTCCACCCGGATACGTTCGCAGTCTTCGCAGGGGTTCTCCCGGAGGACAAGTACAAGCTCGTCAAGGCGTTCCAGAAGGGGGGCCACACCGTCGGGATGTGCGGCGACGGCGCCAACGATGCGCCAGCACTACGTCAGGCACAGATCGGCATCGCAGTATCAACGGCAACCGATGTTGCGAAGTCCGCCGCCGGCATGGTGCTGACTCAGCCCGGGCTTGCCGGCATCGTTGCAGCAGTCAAGGAAGGACGCGTGACGTACCAGCGCATCATGACCTATACCTTGAACTCGATCATTAAGAAGATCGTGACGGTGCTGTTCCTGATCGTCGGGTTGATCATGACGGGACAGGCCATTCTGACACCGCTCTTGATGGTGATCGTGATGATCGCCGGCGACTTTCTGGCGATGTCGTTGACGACCGATAACGTGCGACCGTCGCCGATGCCGAATGCATGGCACATCGGCAGATTGACTATCGCAGGTGTAGTAATGAGTGTCTGCCTTCTTGCCTTCTGCAGCGGCGTGCTCGCATTCGGAAAATTCGGCATGGGCCTCGGGATCGAGGCGCTGAGAACCCTCGCCTTCGTGTCTCTGGTGTTCGGTAGCCAAGCGGTCATCTACGCCATTCGCCAACGTCGCCATCTATGGGGTTCCCGGCCCAGCCTATGGGTCGCTGCCTCGTCCGCAGCCGATGTCCTGATAGCCGCGACGTTGGCCGTCGGAGGAATCGCGATGACGCCCTTGTCGCCCCTCACTGTGGCCGGAACGCTTGCAGCAGCAGCGGCGTTCGCATTGGTGCTGGATACGGTGAAAGTTCCGCTATTCGCCCGCTTGAAAGTCGTCTGATGCGCGGTTCATCGCGGAGGGGATACCCATGAAAATCAAAGCAAAAGAGTTTCGGGTGGCCGAAGGCGATTCGGTCGACCTCAAAAAATGGCCGACGAAAGTCGACCCCGTGTACAAATCCAAAAAGCAACACAAAAAAGACGTCTCGAAGAACACGTTGCGCAACTAAATTCGCAGCAGCAGCCTCTCCACGCGGACAATCGCTATGCCATCCTGCTGATCTTTCCGGCGATGGATGCCGCTGGAAAAGACGGCTCGATCCGCCATGTGATGTCTGGGGTCAATCCGCAAGGTTGCCAAGTGTTCAGCTTCAAGCATCCCAGCGCCACAGAACTGGAGCACGACTCTCTTTGGCGGACGACACGCGATCTGTCGGGACGTGGGAAGATCGGCATCTTCAACCGCTCCTACTATGAGGAGGTGCTGATCGTCCGCGTGCATCGACGAGCCGGAGAAGTACTGGAAGTTCAGGCAAGCTGACATCGAAGAGCGAAAATTCTGGAAGCGCTATATGCAAGTTTACGAGGACTGCCTCGGCGCTACCAGCACCCGTCACGCGCCCTGGCATGTCGTTCCCGCCGACGACAAGGAGAAGGCCCGGCTTATCGTGTCGGGGATCGTTCTCGATACGTTGGAGGACCTGAATATGGGATGTCCCAAAGTGAGTGCAAGGCGTCGCGAAGAGCTGGTGTCGATCGGCAGGCGGCTGACGGCAAGAGATTGAGTCGCATTTGTTGACGCCGACAATGCGACGACCATGGCGGCGCTGACACTCGCGCCGAAATGATGGCCGATCCCGTCAATATTTCGGCAAGGAGAAATTGTCCGTTACAAACCGGCGCATCAGCCGATCTGCGATAAGCGGAATCGCGGTCAATTTCAGGACGATGTCGCGAACGATCAGCCCGCCTGAGGTGGTCGGCGCGAAACTCGAGGCGAAAGCGCGGGCGGATTTTTGCTTTCGTTCAATGAAGGGACGGAAGCGGCGTTCGTAGGACCCGAAGGCGGCCGAACAATCGCCCGTCGCGCCCGCCATCTCTCCCGCGAGTATGTAGGCGCCGGCCATCGCTAACGCGGAACCTTCGCCCGCCAGCAGCGAAGGGCAATAGGCGGCATCACCCACCAGCGCCACTCGACCGGTCGACCACAGGGGACATTCCACTTGCGCAACGGCGTCGAAATAGAGGTCATCGCACGCTTCGAGGTGCTTCCTGATTTCCGGCCATTCTTCCCACTTTTCTGTCTCGAATGCTTGGAAGAGAGCACGTTTCTGCGCCGGTAGATCGCGCGCGAGCTCCGGGTCGCGATCTCTCTTGCGGAAGACAAACAGGAAGCCGGTTTCATCGTCGCGCAAGGCAAAGCGGCTGATTTGACGACCCGGCGAGGCGTAGCTCAAATATGTGCGATCGCTTCGCCGCGAATAGCCCCGAGTCACGAACACTGCCGCGTAATAGCCGAGATAACGTTCTATGGCGGTCCGGGGAACAAACATCTCCGCCCGCACCTTCGAGTGCAAGCCGTCCGCCCCGACGACGCAATCGAAACTGCGGATTTTTCCGTCGCGAAAGCCGACTTCGACACAATCTGCCCTCTGCTCAAGAACAGCGATCTCGTCGCCAAAGCGCGTTTCGACTCTGTCTCGCACGGTGTCATAGATAAGCCGCGCCAAATCGCCGCGTTGGATACTCAGGAATCGGTCCCCCAGCGAGCGTCGCAAAGCATCGCCACCGAAGCTGCTGCGCTCCCTCCCATCAGCTCGAACAAAGACGGCACGGTCGTTCACATATCCATTTGTGTGCAGCGCGGGAATCAACCCCATTTGTTCGGCGACGTCATACCCCAAACCCCAGAAGTCAACGATGTACCCGGCTTCGCGAAATTTCGGAGCGCGTTCGACAATGACAGGTTGGAAGCCGCTCTCAAGCAGCCAGTAGGCGAGCGTAGGACCGGCAACCCCGGCGCCGGAAATCAGGACGGTTTTGTTGCCCACGGTCCGAACGGCTCCCTGTAGTTGGCCCAGTCTTAGGACGCCGCTTCGGCAGAAATCGACGTTGCTGTGTGTCGCGTCTTCGTCCGGCGCGTTTCGTTTCATTCGCCGCGGATACGACGCTCCATGCCGTACAGGATTGTGTTCATTCCGGCAATGAAGACACCAGCGCGCGCCGGATAAACCATAGCGCGTAGGATCGAGTGGTGTCGTCGCGCGTTGCCATTGTGAGGCGCACGATAGTTGGCGTTCTGATCAATTGTGCTCAGACCGCCGGTGAGGCTCTAGTTACAATGACCCTTGATTACGCCGCCGAGACATTGGCTGCGCATGATGTCGAACGCGCGGCAACGAGCGAGCTTCTGCAATCAGTTCTGCGCTCGCCATAGTGTTCGCGTCTTTGACAAGCTCGAACTGCGCCAACTTGCGGAGAATCCCATGGTACATAATTATTGGAGCGACTGGTATTTCGGCTGGGGTTGGATGCTGTGGTTCGGGTTCGTTTTTCTGATTTTCTCCGGCATCGGAAACTGGGGCTATACCTATCGGGCGCACCAAAAATACGATTTGCCGCCCCGGAAGGAAGCATCCGATATACTCAACGAGAGATATGCGCGTGGTGACATAACACGCGAGCAATATGTCCAGTTGAAATCCGACATCGCGGTCGCTTGAAACTGTTCGGGGCAATCGAGAAAGCGCTCGTTTGTGTCGAGCGGACATATCGGCGCGAAGGATTGGACCAATGTTGTGGGACATATCGGCGATCAACGGATTTGCCATCGAGGCAACGGACGGCCACCTCGGAACTGTAAGCGACTTGCTTTTCGGCGATGCAGACTGGGTCGTTCGGTGGTTGGTGGTCGACATCGGTAAATGGCTCCCCGACCGCAAGGTTCTTCTACCCGTTTCAGCTTTGGGAAAACCCGATCCGGCGCGCCGCCAATTTCCGGTCAAGTTGACCAAACAACAGGTTCAGGCGAGCCCTGACATCGTTACGGACCAGCCCGTGTCGCGGCAGGTAGAGGCATACGTTTACGACTACTATGGCTGGGACCCATATTGGGGTAGCGGCAGTTTCAATATGAACGCGATGGCCACGCCGCTGGTCGCGCCGATTTTGCCGACGTCACGTTCGGCCGGCGCCGAAACCCACCCTTACGAGGGCGACCCGCACCTTCGCAGCGTTGCCGCAGTCACAGGTTATCACATCCATGCTGTCGATGGAGAGATAGGCCATGTCGAAGGCTTTCTCGTCGACGATGTCGGCTGGAGCGTGCGTTACATCATCGTAGATACAAAAAATTGGTGGCCAGGCGAAAGAGTTTTAGTTTCGCCACGGGCGGTCCTGGAAATCGAGTGGTCCGACAGGCTGATTGACCTCAATGTCGTTCGAGAAAAAGTCAAATCGGCAACCCATTACGATCCTTCAATTGCTCTGGACCGGACCTATGCAGAAGACGTCCTCACCCGCTACGGCACGCATGCGGTCGCCGGATGGAGGTGATCGTGACAGGTACTTCTGCTTCCGAGCGACGCAAACAATGCGAGGTGAACCGATGTCGCGCTCAACATGCTGAGATAGGGATGACCCTGGCCCTGGTCTGCGTTCAACGTTCTTGCAGAGGATGTGAGTGATATGACGAATTCGGCTTCTCAACTCGGAAGCGAGTTCAACGCGTTTCTCTTCGCGCCAATTGGCGAAGGCCGCAACGGCATGCTTCTCAGCGTTCTCTCGGTGCTGGCGCGACAAGATATCGATCCCTGGCGGGAGGCAGCTGAATTGGCCGGCTTGCCGCGCGAGAATGCGATCCGGCGATTGAGTTCGCTGATCGCAGCGATACCCGACGAACTGCCTGCGAGCCACGACGCACCCACCGTCGCGACGCGCCTGGTCGCGCTGCTTCCGCGTTCTCCAAAATTCAACGTCTCGCCGCGAATGGTAGCTGCCGGACCCGGCTTTTTGGCAAATTCGAAAGGCGTGATCACCATGATGATATTTATGGCCGTGGTACTGGCTGCTCAAGCCTTTTTGGCGAACCGTTTCGAGTCGACGCAGACCAAGCCTCCGCATTTGTCGAGCGCGAGCGTCGTCACTTCGAAAAATCCTTCGCAGAACCCAAGACCGTGACGCCGAATAGGGCGACCAGAGGCGTCATGTCGGCCGACGAAAAGCATGCGTCCAAGATCGGCCGGGCAGAGCAAGCCCTGGCGGCTATTGCGGATAACGTGGCTCAGAAGAGCCATGGCGGTGCGACGTGGCCGGCACCACCCCTACTATCGGCGCAAAAAAGCGCTGTTTCGCAGTTGACGAGAGGAAGGCGAACCAGACCGCAGCGTTTCAGCTCCTTTCGTTGTCCTCAACCCTGATCGAGACTATGCGTCCCAAACAGCAGACCGATGAAGACGAGCTTGAAACGCTGCAGCGCAAAACGTTCGGCTATTTTATTCACGAGGTGAACCCGGCAAATGGGCTGGTCGCAGACAAAACCGAGGCGAATTGGCCCGCGAGCATTGCTGCCACAGGGCTGGCGCTCGCTGCATGCCCAGTCGGCGGCACAGAAATACAATGATGAGAGCTGCCAAGATCACCTGCATTTTCCTGGATGTCGGCGGCGTGGTGCTCACGGATGGCTGGGGCAGCCAGGCGCGCAAGCTGGCAGCGGCACATTTTAAGCTGGCGCCGGCGGAGTTAGATGCGCGACATCATCTGATCTGGGACACACACCAAGCGGGGAAACTCACTCTCGACGAGTATCTGGACCGCGTCGTTTTCTATGAAAGACGGACTTTCACGAAGGCGCAGTTTCGGCGCTTCATGTTCGCGCAGTCCCATCCCTATCCCAGGATGCTGAACCTGATCGCCCGACTCAAGGTCCGGCACGGGCTGAAGATCGTGGTCGTCAGCAACGAAGGGCGCGAGCTGAACGCCTTCCGAATTCGCGAATTCAAGCTTCGCACGTTTGTGGATTCATTCGTTTCATCGTGCTTCGTCCATGTGCTCAAGCCGGATGGCGAAATCTTTCGGCTCGCGCTCGATATTTCTCAATCGCTGCCCCAGGAGGTCGTTTTCATCGATGATACGTCGATGTTCGTCCAGATCGCGGAGGGTTTGGGAATTCGAGGTGTCCACCACACCGACTACGGTTCTACGGTCGCGAAGCTGGCTTCATTCGGGCTGCGCGATGCCGAAGGAGGCCCCTGATGGACTCCGCAGGTTCACGCATCCTCACGATCAACGGCGGCTCGTCGAGCATCAAGTTCGCTCTGTTCGAAGCCGGCGGCTCGCTCCGCCGGATTCTGGATGGCGCGATTGAGCAGATTGGACTCCCGAATGCTGTCCTTCAGATCAAAGGAGGAGCCCCAGCCGACAATATCTCGAAACCCATAGCAGCGCCGGACCATAAGGCTGCGGTCGGCGTCCTGATGGATTGGATCGAGGAACGCAACGGACGCGATGTATTGACGGCCGTGGGACATCGGATCGTACATGGCGGCCCGAATTATAGTCAGCCGCAACGCATTACGCCGGAGATGGTCGAAGAGCTGCACCGGCTCAGTCCGTTCGATCCCGATCATCTGCCGGAAGAGATCCTGCTCACCGAGGCATTCCAACGCCGATTTCCCGATGTGCCCCAGATAGCCTGCTTCGATACGGCCTTTCATCATGACCTGCCGCGCGTGGCTCGCATATTGCCGATCCCGCGCCGCTACGAAGCGAAAGGGGTTCGGCGGTATGGGTTCCATGGACTTTCGTTCGCGTTTCTCATGGGAGAGTTGGCTCGGCTTGATGGCGCGGACGCGGCAAATGGGCGGGTCGTCCTTGCCCATCTTGGCAGCGGCGCAAGTCTCGCGGCCGTTCACCGGAGGAAATCCGTCGACACCAGCATGAGTTTCACTCCGGCTGCCGGAGTGCCTATGAGCACCCGCTCCGGCGATCTCGATCCTGGACTGGTTTCCTACCTGGCGCGCACAGAGCAAATGAGCGCGAAGCAATTCGATGAGATGGTCAATTTCAAGTCCGGGCTGCTTGGGATTTCCGAAACCAGTTCGGACATGCGCGACTTGCTCGACCGCGAGGCACAGGACGTGCGCGCGGCCGAGGCCGTCGCATTGTTCTGCTATCAGATCAAGAAATGGATCGGTGCATTCGCGGCAGCATTGGGCGGTATCGATACGCTGGTGTTTGCCGGCGGCATTGGAGAGAACGCTGCCCCGGTCCGCGAGCGGATTTGTGGCGGACTCGAATTTCTCGGGATCGAACTGAACGGCAAGCGTAACGCGGAGAATGCAACGGTTTGTTCGTCCGACGACGGTCGCGTCAAGATACGCGTCATCCACACTGATGAGGAACTCATGATCGCACGGTCCGTCGCCCGTGTGCTGAACCTCAGCTCAATCCAGGACTGCTAAAACATGAAAACAGACACGCTCGCGCCGGACATGCTGCACAAGATCGATGCCTATTGGCGTGCCGCAAACTATCTCGCGGTCGGCCAGATTTACCTCTACGACAACCCGCTTCTTCGCGAACCGCTGAAGCTATCGCATGTGAAGCCGCTGGTGGTCGGACATTGGGGGACGGTGCCGGGTCAGAATTTCATTTACGCGCATCTGAATAGGGTCATAAAAAAGTATGACTTGAATATGTTCTATGTCGCCGGTCCCGGCCATGGCGGCGCCGCGCTGGTCGGCAACGTTTACCTCGAAGGCACATGGAGCGAAGTTTACCCCAATGTCACTCAGGACGAAGCCGGCCTGAAGACGCTCTTCAAGCAGTTTTCGTTTCCAGGCGGTATTTCCAGTCACGTTGCGCCCACCACGCCGGGCTCTATTCACGAAGGCGGCGAATTGGGATACTCGCTCAGTCATGCATTCGGGGCCGTGTTCGACAATCCGGATCTGGTCGTTGCCTGCATCATCGGCGACGGCGAGGCGGAAACAGCGTCCCTCGCGACGTCCTGGCATTCCAACAAGTTTCTGGATCCGATCGCGGACGGAGCTGTGCTGCCGATTTTGCACCTCAATGGCTACAAGATCAGCAATCCAACTGTCTTGGCTCGCATCGAGCACGCGGAACTGGACCAGTTTCTGCGCGGTTGCGGTTGGACGCCTTATTTTGTGGAAGGGGATGAGCCGGAAAAAATGCATCAACTCATGGCTGCCACGTTGGACGCGGCAATCGAGGACATACGGGCAGTTCAAACCAACGCACGGGATAAGAAGGACGCTACACGGTCGCGCTGGCCGATGATTGTTCTCAGATCGCCGAAAGGCTGGACCGGGCCAAAATTCGTCGACGGCCTGCAGATCGAGGGCACGTTCCGATCGCACCAGGTGCCGCTCATCGTGGATGACGCGCATCCCGATCACGTCGAACTGCTCGAAAGCTGGATGAAGAGCTACAAGGCAGAGGATCTGTTCGACGATAAAGGTCGACTGATGCCCGAATTGGCCGAATTGGCGCCGCTGGGGAATCGGCGCATGGGTGCCAATCCGCACGCCAATGGCGGCATTCTGCTGCAAGACCTGCGTATGCCGGACTTTCATGTTCATGCGGTGGATGTTCCGTCGCCCGGTGCCGTCGATGGCCAGGATACGATTGTCTTGGGCAAATTCCTGCGAGACGTGGCGACTCTCAACCGGGATGGACGCAATTTCCGCATCTTCGGCCCCGATGAGACACTGTCGAATCTGCTGGATGCGGTTTTCGAGGCAACAAATCGCCAGTGGGATGCACGAACCGAGCGCAATGATGAATTCCTTGCGCCTGCAGGACGCGTATTGGATTCGATGCTCAGTGAGAACCAATGTCAGGGTTGGCTTGAAGGATACCTTCTGACCGGCCGACACGGGCTGTTCAACAGCTACGAAGCCTTCATCCGCATCGTCGATTCGATGTTCA
>PLJH01000139.1 GCA_003139615.1 Alphaproteobacteria bacterium | reverse complement strand
AGGCGCGTGACCGCATCATATTCGTAAAGTCCCTGCTGGGCCTTGGTGGTGGATTTTACGTGCCAAGTGATCAACGGCGCGCCGAGCGCTTCGGACACCTCATAGGCGAGCTGGGTCTTGCCGGTGCCGGGNNGTCTTCGGTCGCGACATATTTGTCGGTCCCTTCGAAGCGTTTGGCACTCATGGGGGTTCTCATTCCGGGATAGCGTGTCGCAACGGTAGGGGGGCCAAGGGCGCTTCGCAAGGGCGCGGGGTCCCTGCTAGTGTGCCGCCCATGCGCCAATCCGCCCCCGAAACGCTCGAAGCGACGCTCTATCGCGGCGCGAGCCGCTACGAAGCCGAACGCCGGCACGTCTTTGCACGTGCGTGGCTTCTGGCCGCCCATGAAAGCCAGTTCACCGCGCCCGGCTCCTATGTTGCCGTGAGTGTCGCGGGCTACCCTTTGATCGTCGTGCGCGGCGAAGATGGGGTTTTGCGCGGCTTTCACAATGTCTGTCGCCACCGCGCCGGACCTCTGGCCGACGACGGCGAAGGAAAATGTGCAGGCGCGCTCGTCTGTCGTTACCACGGATGGAAATATGCGCTCGACGGCAGGCTTGCCAATGCGCGGGATTTCGGTCCGGCCGAAGGCTTCGATCCGCGCGAATATGCGCTCTATCCGGTGCGTTGCGAATCCTGGCGCGGCTTTGTGTTCGTCAACATGGATCGCGATGCACCACCGCTTTCGGGCGCAACCGGGGTGCTCGACGAACGCCTGCGCGATTGGCCTATTGAGACCTACCAATTCACGCGCCGCTCGACGCACGAAATTCGGTGCAACTGGAAAACGTATGTCGAGAATTATCTTGAAGGTTATCACGTACCGAACGTGCATCCGGCCCTCGACGCAGCGATCGACGCGGCGCATTACAAGGTCGAAATCCAGGCACCCGCGATGTTCTATTCGGCGCCTGCGCGCGGCGGCTCGCCTGTTTCGGGCGTTTGGGGCTGGCTGTGGCCTTGCCTCGGCATCAACGTCTACACAAACGGCGTGATGATGGAGCGCATGTGGCCGATCGATCATGCTCACACGCGGCTCGACTATCTCTATTTCTTTCCCAAGGATCTGCCGGAATCCGAAATCGCACGTGCGATGGCTGCTTCGGAAGTGACCACGGTCGAAGATGTGGCGATCACCGAGGCCGTCCAGCGAAACCTGGATGCCGGCATCTACGGCAAAGGCCGGCTCTCGCCCAAGCACGAAACCGGAATCGCATGGTTCCAGTCAGAGATTCAGCGGGCCGTGGGCGATTGAATTCCGGGCCGCCTCTTGCCTGTCAACCATATTTGCCTGGCACGTTGTGCCCGCTTCCCGCCTGCGCGATAAGGTGCCGCCATGACTGACACCGCCACAACAATGTCCGAGGCGCAGAGGCAAGCTCTCCTGCGTCGCGTGCTCGACCTGATGAACCGCAACGAAATCGTAGCGGCGGAGGGGGCTCTTCTCGGACTTCTGAACGATGTCCCGGAAGAACCTGATGCGCTTCAACTCCTGGGCGTACTGCGCCGAGCGCAGGGCCGCATCGAGGAGGCCGAGGCTCTCTATCGCCGTTCGCTCGTTGCCAATCCCGAGCAATCGCAAGTGCATCACAATCTGGGAAATCTTCTTCATTCGATCGGGCGCAACGACGAAGCGGTCGCCGCACAGCGCGAGGCGATCCGGCTCAAGCCCAATTATGCGGAAGCACACCTGAATCTGGGACTTGCGCTCCTTTTGACGGGAGATTTCACGGGCGCCGAGCAAAGCTTCCGCGCAGCGTTGCGCATCCAGCCGAACTTCACCTTCGCCAAGCAGGGCGTTGCCATTGCGCTCAACGAGCAGAACCGACCGAAGGAAGCCGAAACCCTGCTGCGTCAGACGCTTGCTCTGGGCTCGCGAGATCCGCGCCAGATTGCTGCCCTCGAGCACAATCTCGGCATATCGGTGAAGATGCAGGGCCGCTTCGGAGAAGCGTTGCGTCTGTTCGACGCCGCCCAAACCAAAGTACCCGATATGGTGATGGTCGACTACAACCGCGGCAACACCTTTCAGCAACTGGGTCTACTGGAAGAGGCGGTCGCCTGCTATCGACGCGCAATCGGGCGCAATCCGCTCGACATGGCGGCCCATCGCGACCTTAATGCCCTTCTTTATCGTCTGGGACGCGATACGGAATTCCTGCGCTCCTATGACGAGGTCGGCTCGCTTTATCCCGAGGTGGGCGCATTGCCGCTTTCAAAAGGCGAGTTTCTGTTCCTGAAGCAGGATTTCGATGGCGCCGAAGAGGAATTCCGCCGTGCGACTCGCCTGATACCGGACAACGTCATGCCTCACGACGGTCTGGGCATGATCCTGGCACGACGAGGCGATTTCGACGCGGCCATCGCAGAGCATGAAACCGCTCTCAGGATGGAGCCCGAAAATGCCCACGCCTGGCGCAATTTTTCCGAAACCTTGATCCGCGCCGGCGACGCAAAGAAAGCGATCGAAGCTGCAGAACGGGCACTCGCCATCGCGCCTGAGGATCAGGGCGCCTTCGCGATATTGAGCGTGGCGTTGCGCGCGGCCAGGGATTCGCGCGACGAAGTCCTCAACGACTATGAGAATTTCGTCCAGGTGTTCGAACTTGCACCGCCCGAAGGCTACACCGACATGGAGGCGTTCAATCGCGACCTGAACGCCTATCTCGACCGACTTCATCGCGACAAGCGCGAGTGCATTGATCAGACGCTCCGGCGCGGCACGCAGACGCTGGACGATTTGTTCGGCAAAGGTCACGTGCTGGCGGAGCATCTGCGGCTGCGCATCGACGAGGCCGTCAACACGTACATTGCAAAATTGAAGGAAGACCACATGCATCCGCTGCTGAAGCGCCGGAGCAAGGATTTCAAATATTCCGCGTCGTGGTCTTCGCGCCTGCATGATTGCGGCTTCCACACAAATCACGTCCACCCCAAAGGCTGGATCAGTTCGGCCTATTACGTTTCGGTTCCGGATGCGGCCGCCGACACGAGTACGAAAGAAGGCTGGATTCAGTTCGGCGAGCCGAATTTCGACGCACGACTCAAAAATCCCGTTCGGCGCGTCGAACAGCCGGTTCCAGGCAAGCTCGTTCTGTTTCCGTCCTATATGTGGCACGGGACCATTCCGTTCCATTCGCAACAGGCCCGCACGACCATCGCCTTTGATGTCGTCCCGGGATAGACTCTCTCTGCGTATGCGGGGGATTGCCCATGGATTGGAGACTGATTGCGGCCATTGCGGTTGCAGGAACGCTCGGATCGTTCACCGACTGGCTGTTCATGGGTGTGCTGTTTCACGAGCGCTATAATCGCTATCCCGAAGTGTGGTGGCCGGGGCTTCGGCAAAAAGCAGGCGACGTCCGGGCCATCGTCATTGCGAGCGTGCTGGGCTATGTGACATCGGCGGCCGTGATCCTGCTTTGCCTGTTTACCGGTTTGACGAGTCTGGACGGCATACTTGTCGTAGCACTGCTCGCCTGGATCGCAGGCCCCCTGGTGATGCAGGTAACGAACGGGTTCTGGATCAAATTCGACCCATTGCTGACGCTCTCACACTCGATAGGCTATCTCGTGCGATTCCTTATCGCCGGCGTGGCGGCGTGGGTCGCGCTCGGCTGAAAAAACTTTAGAGCTCCGTCGCCATTTTCCAGCGCCGTTAAATTTTGCGACACGCGTTGCGACAAAGCGCGACGAGCGGCGATTGCGGCCACCGCCGGCGCGCGGCCTAATTCCCCCATCGGGGGATACATGATCGCTCACGTTTACACGGTGGCTTTTCAGGGCATCGAAGCGCGCGAAGTGGACGTGCAGGTCCATATCGGCGACGGCCAAACGAATTTCAACGTTGTCGGGCTAGGCGACAAGGCCGTGAACGAGAGTCGCGAACGCGTGCGGGCGGCGCTTTCTGCTATTGGACTTGCTCTTCCCTACAAGCGCATCACCGTCAATCTCGCTCCGGCCGATCTGCCCAAGGAAGGCAGCCATTACGACCTGCCGATCGCGTTGGGATTGCTTGCAGCGATGGGCGTCCTGCCGGCCGGAGAACTCGCGGGCTACACGGCTCTTGGTGAACTGTCCCTCGATGCACAAATCGCCGCCGTTGCAGGCGTATTGCCGGCGGCGCTTGCAGCTTCCGAAGCTCGGCGCGGGCTGATCTGTCCCGCTGCTTGCGGACCCGAAGCCGCCTGGGCAGCCGGCATCGAGATTGTTGCAGCGCCTTCGCTCATTGCGTTTGTCAATCACGTCAAAGGTGTGCAGGTACTGAACCCGCCATCGGCGCGAATAGCTGACGATGCGACGACCGGACCTGATCTGAGGGACGTGAAAGGCCAGGAAACGGCAAAACGGGCGCTCGAAATCGCGGCGGCGGGCGGCCACAACATGTTGATGATTGGGCCGCCTGGTTCCGGCAAATCGATGCTGGCTGCGCGCCTTCCCGGACTTTTGCCGCCACTCGACGCGCGTGAGGCACTGGAGCTTTCGATGATCCGATCGCTGGCAGGCGAATTGCGCGATGGAGCAATTTCGCGGCGGCGGCCTTTTCGCACGCCGCATCATTCCGCGTCGATGGCAGCACTTGTCGGCGGCGGATTGCGCGTCAAGCCCGGGGAGGTCTCACTCGCACATCTCGGCGTCCTGTTCTTGGACGAGTTGCCGGAGTTCCAACGCGCCGTGCTCGAATCATTGCGGCAACCAATTGAAACCGGAGAAGTGGTTGTCGCGCGCGCCAACGCGCATGTGCGGTATCCGGCGCGCTTCCAACTTGTTACTGCAATGAATCCCTGCAAGTGCGGCTATTCGAGCGAACCCGGGAGGGCTTGCGGTCGCGCACCCAAATGCGCGGTGGATTATCAAAGCCGAATATCCGGACCGTTGCTTGACCGGATCGATATCCAGATCGACGTGGCAAGTGTTTCCGCACAGGACCTCGCTTTGCCTCCCCCGGCGGAGGGAAGTGCTGCGGTCGCGGCTCGCGTCGCTGCTGCCCGTGACATCCAGCGCACACGTTATGAAGGCTTAAATCTGCGTACCAACACGGAAGCCGAAGGCGAACTGCTCGAACGCGTCGCAACACCTGAGCCGGCAGGCGCGCGATTGCTGAGCGAAGCGGCGGAGCGCATGCGGTTGACGGCGCGCGGCTATCATCGCGTGTTGCGCGTTGCCCGCACCATCGCCGACCTCGCCGGCGCCGATACGATCGGCCGCGTGCACATCGCCGAGGCGCTGTCCTATCGACGAACAGCACATTTGCAGTAGGTGACCGCAAGTTCGACTGCGAAGTCGAACCTTCCGGATTGCGCCGGGACATTTGACTGACCGGCGCCAAACTGGAAAAACACGCAAGCGCGAGACAAGAACAGATGGGGGCGTCATGAGAAAAACGATCCGAACCACGCTACTGGCCGGCGCAGCTTTCATGCTGGCTGCCGGGCTTGGCGCCGCCGCCCTGCCGCCCTCCGGCCCACTGCCGCCGCCCGACAACCAGAAGCTCGCGCATGCCATTTTCAAGGATATTGTCGAGGTGCATTCGGTGCATGCCATAGGCACCAAAGGCGTTGCCGATATCCTCGTCCGCTACCTGAAAGCCGGCGGCTTTACGGACGCCGACATCCATGTGCTGCCGGAGGAGAAATATCCCAATCAGGTGAACGTCGTCGTGCGCCTTGCAGGTAAGGGCAAAGGCAAGCCGATCCTGTGGAACGGTCACATGGATGTGGTGGAAGCCAAACCGGAAGACTGGTCGCTGCCGCCGTTCCAGTTCATCGAAAAGGACGGTTATTTTTACGGTCGCGGCACGTCCGACATGAAGGACGAAGATGCGGCTGTCGCCGCATCGCTTATCCGGCTCAAGAAGGAAGGCTTCGTTCCCGACCGCGATATCATCGCCGCCTTCACGGCCGATGAGGAAGTGGGCGAGGAGCAGGACGGCATGTGGTATCTCGTGCGCGAGCACAAGCCGCTTGTCGATGCCGAGTTCGCGATCAACCCGGACGGCGGTTCGGGTAATATCGACAACGGCAAACGCATGGATTTCGGAGTGGAAACCTCCGAAAAAACCTACGTCACCTTTACATTGGAGACGACCAACAAGGGTGGCCACTCATCGGAGCCGCGCCCCGACAACGCCATCTATCAACTCGCGAACGGGCTCGTGCGGCTGTCACACTACGATTTTCCTTTCAAGACCAACGCGACCACGCGCATCTATTATGCGAAGACAGCCGAGTCGCAGACAGGCCAGCTGAAAGCCGACCTGCAGACGCTGTCGCATCCTCAGGTCGATCTTGCTGCGGCCAGACGCGTGGCGACGGATTCGGCCTTCAATGCGATTCTGCACTCCACTTGCGTTGCCACCATGCTCGCGGCCGGTCATCAGGAAAACGCTCTCGCCGGAAGCGCGACAGCGACCGTGCAATGCCGCATCATGCCGGATGAAACGGTCGAAGGGGCCAAAGTCGCGATCGAGCAAGCTGTTGCCGATACGGGGATTAAAGTGAGCGTACTGGGCATCGTGGTCAGTTCGCCCGAATCGCCGCCGAACCCGGTGTTGATGGCTTCCGTGCAGAAGGTCGTGACGTCGATGTGGCCGGGCGTACCGGCGCTGCCGAACATGTCGGCGGGCGCCAGCGATTCGATCTTTACCCGCAATGCCGGAATTCCGAGCTACGGCATCGGCGGCGGCTGGAATGATATTCACGACGTGCGGATGCATGGACGCGACGAGCGCCACGAAATCGGCGATTTCTATTCGACCGTGGAGTTCACCTATCGGCTCATGAAGGAATTGAGTCAGGCGAAATAGGCTGTCGACAGGCTACCTCATGTGGAAATGACCGAGGCCGCCAAACAGCCACAACAACAGCAGGACGATCAGTACCAACCCAAGCACGCCGCCCAACCCACCGCCGCCATAGCGGCTGTAACCGTAATATCCGCCGCCGCCGAACAGCAGCACGAGCAACACAATTATGAGAATCAAACCCATCGCTATACCCTCTTTGGCGTTGGAATAACGCGCGAGCGCCGAATTCGTCACGCGCGCGATCCATCAGGCCGTAAGGGCGTTGCCGCCTAAGTCATTTTCGGTCGTAGGATCGCGGCAATAACGAGGCCCGCCACGACATAGCCAAAGAAATCTGTGAAGCCGTAAGCGAGCGTGTAATTTGTGGGAAATCCGTACCAGATCAAATAGGACACGTTGGTCGTCAGCGCCGCTGCAAGTCCGATGAGCGTCACGAAGCCCGCGCGGGCGAAGTAACCGGCCAACATCGCCTGGGCGAGAAGGAATGCCGCGATCAGCGCCGTCACGGCCTCTTTGACGAATTCCGCGACGAGCATCTTGGGCGTCATGCCGGCGGCACCCGCAGGGTTATACATCAGAAGACCGCTCGGCTGCGTCTTGAGTTTCTCCTCTTGCACTTTCATTGCGTTCGGGTCGTTGGGATCCATCCAGGGAAAGAAATAGAGACCAGGCTTGCTGCCGATCGAACTTTGCAGTGTCGATGTCACCTGAGGTTCATTCGGAATCTGGCTGAAGCCGATATGCCCGAGCGGCAGCACCACGTGGGCCAGCGACGTCCACACGAACATCGCAATTCCGCCAATAATTCCAGCAAGCAGAATACGCATGAAATCCCCCGGTTGAATCCCGGCTGCAGTTTAGCGCAGTTCGGCTCGCGCGTGCAGCCCCTATTCGGCCGGCTCCATGCTGCGGAAGGCTGCCCAGCGCGCCTTGATGCTCTTCGAGGTGTCACGGCTGCCGTCGGGCGACCAGCCGGGCGGCGCCAGCAGATAGAGCGCAGCGTCGCGGACAGAGCGCGCATGCGCCATATCGGTGACGATGCCCACCCATTCGTGCAGTGCGACCTTCACCGGATTGAAGGTCGCAAGATTCTTGACGATGCCGTAGCGCGGCGGATCATCGGCACGTTCGGCGACGAAGGTTCCGAACATCCGGTCCCATATTATAAAGGCGCCGGCATAGTTCGCGTCGAGATACCGCGCATTGGTCGCGTGGTGAACGCGATGATGCGAAGGCGTGTTCATCAACGCCTCGTACCAGCGCGGCATCTTTCCAATGACCTCCGTATGTATCCAGAATTGATAAATGAGATTGATGCCGCCCACGAAGGCCAGCATCGGCACGGGAAAGCCTATCAGAACCATCGGCAATGAAATTACAAACCCGGGCGCGAGAGCGCTCGTCCAGGGCTGCCGCAAGGCCGTCGACAAATTGTAGTGCTGGCTCGAATGGTGCTGAACATGGTCGGCCCAGAGCCACCGAATGCGATGCGACGCGCGATGCCACCAATAATATTTGAAATCGTCCGCCACGAAGCAAATCGCGACGGCTGCCCATGACCAGCCGATGGTCGCAATACGATACGGCGCGAGCGCGTGAGCGGCCGCCAGAAACGTGAAGGCCCCCGCCACACCGAACACGACGCTGCCGAAACCCATCAACAGGCTCGTTGCCGTATCGCGCGGTTCATAGCCTGCACGTTCCCAGAAACGCGCCACCAGCATTTCGGCGATGACGGCCAGGATGAAAAACGGCGTCGCGAGCTGGGTGGGATCCGGAAGATTCATGACGTCAACCGATCGCGCGGGCGATGCGCGCGCCCCACTCTGCAGCGACGCGTTCGTCGCCAAACGCGACGAGCGCCCTTGGAAATGTGAAATCGGAGAAGACGAATGTGAGAGTTGCTCCGTTTCGCTGCAACCGAATTCCGCGCGAGAGTTTACGGGTCACGACGGCATCGCCCCTTGTGACGGCAAGATAGATCGAGCCGTCGGCCGCATTCTCGCACAATGCAGCGCCATTCCCGGCTATCTCCGACGCACCGGGCCGGAAGCCGGGCACCTCAGCGCCCAGACATTGGGACAATATCGTTGCATCGAGCGACGCTCTGCGTCCGCGCATCAGGAACACATTCAGCCCGACGAGGAGGCCGACGCCGAGCAGCGATGCCAGAAGATAAGGTACGTCCATTGTCAGCCCCAACCGCGCTTGGCGGATGTCCAGTTATGCCGTAAGCAAATCGCAGAGGAAAGCGGGGGCAATATGGCCGGAAACACCAAGGGTCCAGGCAAGAGGTTTCGCCTCGTTCGCCTGCTGCTGATCGTACCGTTCATCGCAGTACTCTGGACGCCGTTCTACAATTCCAGCGAGCCCTCGCTCGCAGGCGTGCCGTTCTTCTATTGGTACCAGATGCTCTGGATCCTGCTGGGTGCGGTGCTGCTTTACCCGGTCTACCGGGCCGAATTGCGCGACGGGGAATAGCGAAATGGCCCCGGCATTGGATTGGACGGCCATTGTCGTCTTCGCCACGTTGTTTTTATTTGTGGCCGGCCTCGGCTTTTTCGCCGCGCGCTGGCGCAAGGGCGACCTCACCCAGCTGGCGGAATGGGGATTGGGTGGCCGGCGCTTCGGCACGGTCGTTACCTGGTTTCTGCTCGGCGGCGACCTCTACACGGCTTACACCTTCATCGCCGTGCCGACGCTCATGTTCGGCTCCGGCGCGATCGGCTTTTTCGCAGTGCCTTACACGATTTTCGTCTATCCGATTCTGTTCGCCGTTTTTCCACGGTTGTGGTCGGTTTCGCGCGCGAAAGGTTATGTAACGGCTGCCGATTTCGTGCAGGGTCGCTTTGGCAACAGACCGCTTGCGCTCGCTATCGCAATCACGGGAATCGTCGCCACGATGCCCTATATCGCGCTGCAGCTCGTGGGTATGGGCGTGGTCATCGGAGCACTCGGCATCCAGGGCGAGCTGCCGCTCATCATCGCGTTCGTCATTCTCGCGGCCTACACCTATTCGAGCGGCTTGCGCGCGCCGGCAATGATCGCCGTGGTCAAGGACGTGTTGATCTACATAACCGTTATCGCGGCGCTGATCGTCATTCCACATGAGCTCGGCGGCTATGCCAGGATTTTTGCGAGCGTACCTCGCGCCAAGCTGCTGCTCGGTCCCGCAAGCCCGCACAATCTCGGTCAGCAGAGCGCCTATGCAACGCAGGCTCTCGGTTCGGCATTGGCGCTATTCCTTTATCCGCATGCCATTACGGGGCTTCTCAGTTCGACGAACCGCCACGTCATCAAACGCAACGCAGTCGTGTTGCCGGCCTATTCGATTGCGCTCGGCCTCATTGCGCTGCTGGGATACATGGCGATTGCATCCGGCGTGAAATCGATGCCGGCCTATGCGGCGGGGTTCAAAACGTTTGGGCCGAACTTTGCGGTGCCGGCGCTGTTCCTGCACAGCTTTCCGTCGTGGTTCGTCGGCGTCGCGTTTGCGTCCATCGCCATCGGCGCGCTGGTGCCGGCGGCGATCATGTCGATCGCCTGCGCCAATCTTTTCACGCGCAACATCTATCGCGAATACATACGCAAGGACTGCGCGTCGGCCCACGAATCGCAAGTGGCGAAGATCACGTCGCTGGTCGTGAAGTTCGGAGCGGTAGTGTTCATTCTGGCGCTTCCCAAAACTTACGCCATCAACCTTCAATTGCTGGGCGGAATCTGGATCATTCAAACGCTGCCGGCGGTGCTGATCGGTCTCTACACGCGCGCGCTGAATCCGTGGGCGCTGTTGATCGGCTGGGCGAGCGGCATCGCAGCGGGCACCGGCATGGCGATCAGTCTCGGCTTCAAGGGCGCGATCTATCCGCTGCATATATTGGGTTGGACGGTTCCGTGCTATGCCGCGCTCAGCGCACTTGCGTTGAACGTCATTGTCAGCGTCGCAATGAGCTTCGCATTCAATGCGATCGCGCCGGAGGCGCGCGAGGACGAAACCACGGCGGCAGATTACGCCTAGGAGCGATTAACCGAAGCGGCCCGTGATATATTCCTCGGTACGCTTGTTTTGTGGCGCCGTGAAGAGTTTTTCGGTGGTGCCGAATTCGACGAGTTCACCCAGGAACATGAAGGCGGTGTGGTCGGAGACCCGCGACGCCTGCTGCATGTTATGGGTCACGATGACGATCGTGTATTCGTTCGCAAGCTCGTCGATCAGTTCTTCGATCTTGGCTGTCGAAATCGGATCGAGCGCAGAGCAGGGCTCGTCCAGCAGAATCACTTCCGGTTTCGTCGCAACGGTGCGCGCAATGCAGAGACGCTGCTGCTGGCCGCCCGAAAGGCTGAGCCCGGACTCCTTCAGCTTTCCCTTGACCTCATTCCACAGGGCTGCGCGCGTCAGCGCCTCCTCGACACGGTCGTCAAGAATGGATTTGCGCGTACGCTCATAGAGTTTAATGCCATAGGCGATGTTGTCGTAGATCGTCATCGGAAACGGCGTAGGCTTCTGGAATACCATACCGACCCGGGCGCGAAGCAGGTTGATGTCCTGCTTGCCTTCGAGAATGTTTACGCCGTCGAGCAGGACTTTCCCTTCAGCACGCTGCTTGGGATAAAGCTCATAGATACGATTGAGAACGCGCAGGAGCGTAGACTTGCCGCAGCCGGAGGGGCCGATGAACGCCGTTACCTTGCGGTCGTAAAGCGGCAGCGAGACATTCTTCAACGCCTTGAACGCGCCGTAGTAGAATGACAAGTCATGGATATCAATCCGGACTTTCTGATTCTGGTCGACAGGGGCCATCGAATTCATTGTCAGTACCGCCTTGATTCGAAAAACCGCGCGACGATGCTGAGCGTCAGCACGGCCAACGTAATCAGCAGCGCGCCTTCCCAGGCCAATTGGTGCAAATCGTCTGACGGCGACAACGCGTCGTTGTAAATGACGAGGGGCAAACTCGCCATCGGCGAATTCAGCCCGGTGAGTCCGCTGACCCATCCGTTGTTGCCGAACGCGGTAAACAGAAGCGGCGCAGTTTCGCCCGAAATGCGCGCGATGGCCAATAACGCGCCGGTGACGATGCCGGCGCGAGCCGCCCGCCACGTTACCGAACGAATAATATGGCTGCGCGGCGATCCAAGAGCCGCGGCTGCCTCGCGCAACGTGTTGGGAACGAGCAGCAACATATTTTCCGTCGTCCGCACCACGACAGGTATCACGATCACCGCAAGCGCAGCTGCACCGGCGATGCCCGAAAAATGACCCATGCGTGGTACGAGCACCTCGTAAACGAAGAGACCGATCAGGATCGACGGCGCGCTCAAGAGGATGTCGTTCACGAATCGGACGAGAAAAGCCGATAGCCTATCGCGGCCGTATTCGGCGAGGTACGTGCCGTCCATGATTCCGATCGGAGTGCCGACGACAACGGCGATCGAGGTCATGATCAGGCTGCCGCCGATGGCATTAGCGAGACCGCCGTTCGATCCCGACGACTTGGTGATCTCGGTAAATATCCTGAACGAAAACCCAACCGCGCCGTTCGTGACGAGCGTGCTCAGGATGAGCGTGAGCCAGCCGAGCCCGATCGCCGCGGCCATGAGCGAAAGTATAAGGAATACGTTGTTCGTTATGCGTCGCCTGGCATAGAGCACTCGATTCATTTCGAGCCTCCCCCGGCAAGGCGATTGAGGCGATAGAGCATGAGTTGCGCAATCGCGAGGACGATAAACGTGATTCCGAACAGAACGAGCCCCAATTCAATCAGAGCAGGGATATAAAGGGTACCCAGAGCTTCCGTGAACTCGCTCGCAATCGTCGCAGAGATCGTGGTTCCCGCTGAAAACAGCGAGCTGTTGATGTGATGCGCATTCCCGATCACGAAAGTGACGGCCATCGTTTCGCCCAGCGCCCGGCCCAGTGCGAGCATCGCGCCTCCGACAACGCCCGAGCGCGAATACGGAAGAACGACGTTCCACATCACTTCCCAGGTCGTGCAGCCGATCGCGTATGCCGCTTCCTTCAAGGTATGCGGCACGGTCTCGAATACGTCGCGCGTCACCGCCGAGATGAACGGCAGGATCATGATCGAGAGAATCAGCGATGCGGTAAAGATGCCGACGCCGAAGGGCGGTCCCGCAAACAGGGTCGACAGGATCGGAACATTCGCGAAGGCGTCGATTATCCGGGGCTGGATCGTCTGCTGAAAGTACGGCACAAAAACAAAGAGCCCCCAAATGCCATAAACGATGCTGGGAATGCCGGCGAGAAGCTCGATCGCGATGCCGATCGGCCGTTTGAGCGAACGCGGACAGAGTTCGGTCAGGAAGATCGCGATGCCGATACCGATGGGGAGCGCGATCAGCATGGCGATCGCGGAAGACACAACCGTACCGTATATCGCCGGAAATGCCCCGAAGCGTTCGGTTACGGGATTCCAGGAACTCGTGACCAGAAAGTCGAATCCGAAAGCTTTGATCGCAGGCCACGCACCGACCACGAGAGTCGCGATGAGGCCCGCGAATATCACGACGACGAGAAGAGCCGCTGACCCTGTGAAAAACCGAAAACGCAAATCGCTGCGCCCGAAGCGACGCAGTGCCGCGCCCCTGGACGTTGCTGCGAGATTTTCTGACAAGGCTGCGTCGACCATCAAATTCCGCCGCGTGCGACTCTAAACGATTTGGGGGGCTGATGACGCATCAACCCCCCAATAATTTTTGCAGGCATGGCGCCCGCTCAAACTTGCCTCAAGGCTGAGAGGCAGGGACGATATTGGTCTGCCAACTCTTGAAGATTGCGTCCTTGGTGCTCTGGGGAAGCGGAACGTAGTCGTTGGCCTCCGCCAGCGCGTCGCCGTTTTCGTAAGCCCATTTGAAGAATTGCAACGCTTCCTTCTGGGCCTTCGGGTCGGCCGGATTCTTGTAGACGAGAATGAAGGTCGCTCCCGCGATCGGCCATGCGTCATGGCCGGGCTGATCGGTGAGGACCACGAAGAATCCCGGCGCATGCGCCCAATCCGTCCGCGCCGAAGCAGCCTTAAAGGCTTCCGCCGTCGGCTCTACCGCCACGCCGTCATGGTTGATCATGCGGACGAAGGCAATGTGGTTCGCTTTGGCGTAGGCATATTCAACATAGCCGAGCGAACCGCTGGCCTGCTTGACGCTTTCCGCGACGCCTTCGTTTCCTTTGGCGCCGATACCTGTCGGCCACTCGACCGCCGTATCTGCGCCGACTTGTGAAGCCCATTGAGGGCTTTTCTTGCTCAGATATGCCGTGAAGATAAAATTGGTTCCGGAACCGTCCGACCGGTGCACACCCACGACGGCGAGATGCGGGAGGTTGACTCCGGGATTGAGCTTTTTGACCGCGGCGTCATCCCAATATTTGATGTTTCCGAGGCAGATATCGGCCAACGTCTTGCCATCGAGGACCAGTTCACCGGCCTTCACGCCTGGAATGTTGACAACCGGCACCACGCCGCCAATCACGGTTGGAAATTGCGTCAATCCCGCAGCCTGGAGGTCGCCCGGCAGAAGCGGCTTGTCGCTGGCGCCGAAGGTTACGGTCTTGGCCTTGATCTGCGCGATTCCGCCGCCAGATCCGATCGGCTGGTAGTTTAGTCCCACACCCGTTTTCGCCTTATAGGCTTCGGCCCATTTTGAATAGATCGGGTAGGGAAACGTTGCGCCGGCGCCGGTCAAATCGACGGCCAGCGCGCTGGTTGCAGCACAGGCCACGGCAATGCCGGCGGCCAAGCCAAGCAACCGGTTCGTGAAGGGCTTCATGGGTATCCTCTCGAGAATGGGCGATGTCATCGGCCGAACCGCCCGGCGATGCGGTTTGAGACCACGCATGAGTCCCCCGGCGGCGGTCGCGCGGCGATAACGCCCGCCTACCGTGCAACGTCCATCACAGTTTCATGAAGCTTTAATGACAACCCTGACCGAACGGGATCGGCGCTGCCAGCCAATCGCACTTTGGCCTCTAAGCTATTGAAAAATAACAAAAAGGCCGCGGACCGGCGGTCCGCGGCCAAATGGCTCGGCAATAGGTTAACGGCCGGCTGTCAGCGAAATCTGAAAGGTCTGATTCTGGTCAGTGGTAACGGTCCAGCTGTCCCCGACATTGTGAGATACCAGAGGCGAGCACGAAGGCTTCGGGGCATTCGGCGTGTTCGGCGGCAGGTTGGTTGTCAGGCAGATGGTTTTGCCATCGTCTTTGAGCGACCAGCCACCCGTGTACTGAACGGGCTTACCGCTCGGGTCCGTCGTCGAGCCCTTATAGGTCATGTCGGCGTTGAAAAGCAGAACCGCCGTCTGTCCGCTGGCGGCGTCTTTTGTCGTGATGGTGTTGGCGTAGGTATTCGCCATCGGGTCGTCAGCCAGCGCTGCGCCCGCAAAAAGAACCATGGCGCCCGCGAGCGCCAGTGCCTTGAATTGCATGATGTCCTCCCTCGAAATCGAACCGTTTTGATAATCGCCCGGGTCCGGGCGTCCGCAATATTAACCTTCCCGAGCCAGAAAACACTAGCGGTTAAACCTTTCGCAAACCCCTGAACGGTTAAGTTGCCAAATTACGGGAGGAACATTTGCCGCTCGCGCGCGCCGGAATGGCTATCTTCGGGCTCGGAGCGCTGACCATCGGCGCTGCGGCGCTGACGGACGGCGTTTTGCACGGCCGTTTGATGGTGTTGTCGCCGTTGGTGCTGGGCGCGCTGGCGCTGCTGGGCGTTGCGGTTCTCCTTGCGGGTCTGGTGGATGCACGTCGCCGCGCGCACACGCTGCAGAACAGCACCACCGAATTGCGCTCGTTGACGGAAAAGCTCGAGGCCTCGCTCGCGACTGTCTCCGCCATTAATGCGCGGCTTCACGAAAGCGAAGTCCGCTACAAAGGACTCGTCGATGCGCAGGGCGACGCCATTTTCCGGCGCTCCCCCGACAGCCGCTTGAGCTATGCCAACGACGCTTTCTTCAAGCTGTTCGGCCTGCAGCCGCAAAACGCCATCGGCCATCCGTTTGCACCCGAACTCCATCCGGACAGTCGCGCGCCGCTGTTCGGTTCCTTTGCAGGTCTGGAAACAGGCCGCGCACGTGTGCGCTACGACCAGCATGTTCGCACGGCGTATGGCTGGCGCTGGATCGCGTGGGAAGACTATGCGATCCGCGATGCGTCCGGCCGGCTGATCGAGATTCAAAGCGTCGGCCGCGATGTCACCGAGCGCAAGGCGCTGGAAGATGCACTCACCGATGCACGTGACAAAGCGGAAGCGGCCAGCCGCGCGAAGTCGGGCTTTCTTGCCACGATGAGCCACGAGATTCGCACGCCGATGAACGGCGTATTGGGCATGGCGCGCCTTCTGATGGAGACGAAGCTTCAACCGGAACAACGCACCTATGCCGAAGCGATTCAGCAATCGGGCGTGGCGCTGCTCTCGCTGATCGAAGACATTCTTGATTTCTCCAAGATCGAATCCGGCACCGTGACGCTCGAAGAAGACGAGATCGAGCCGCGCCAGATCGTCGAGGGTGTCGTCGAATTGCTCGCGACGCGCGCGCATACCAAGGGTATCGAGCTTGTGGCCGTCATTGCGCCGGATGCTCCCGAATTGGTCCGTATCGACGGCATCAGGTTGCGGCAGGTCCTCACCAACCTGGTCGGCAATGCCGTCAAGTTTACCGAAAAAGGCGGCGTGCGAGTCGATATGCGCCTTGTCGAAGAGCGCGAGCGGCGCTTTCTGCGCTTCGAAGTGCGCGACACGGGTGTCGGCGTGCCGGCCGAAAAGCGCGCCGAGATTTTCGACGAATTCGTGCAGGCCGATTCCAGCCATGCGCGGCGCTTTGGAGGTTCCGGTCTCGGGCTTGCGATTTCAAAGCGACTCGTCGCGGCAATGGGCGGAGAGATCGGCATCGATCCGGCGCCAGGAGGCGGAAGTCTCTTCTGGTTCACGACGCCCGCAATTGCGATCCGCGACGCAACCCCGACGGAAGCCGAAAGGCTCTCGGGCTATCGCATAGCCTTCGTGACCCGCAATGCCGTTTTGCGCGAAGGCGTAACCGCTCAGATCCGCGCGGCAGGCGGCGACGTGGTGGGCCTGCGCCTTCCCGGCACGGGAGACGAATACGCTTCTCCCAATGTCGATGCGATTCTGATCGATGCCGGCACGTCGGGCCAGCCGGACTTGCCGGCATGGCCGGACGTCGGCATCCGCTCGATTGTGCTCGTGACACCGGACGCGCGCGGCAAACTCACCGATCTCAAGGCGCTCGGCTTCGCTGCTTATCTTGTGAAACCGATTCGCCAGATTTCGCTCGCCGACCGCATTCGCGCGAGGCCAAACGGCACATCCGACAATTTCGCTCTGCCGGATCATGGCGAGCTTGCACAGACACACGTCACTTCAGCCGCCGACACCCGACCGAAACGTGAGTGCCGCTCGCTCAAAATCCTGCTGGCCGAGGACAATCCGATCAACGCTCTTCTGACCCGCGAATTGCTGCGCCGCCGTGGTCATGAGGTGAAGGAGGTGGCATCGGGCGAAAGCGCGATCGCGGCCATGGCTGAAGATCGATTTGACCTCATACTGACGGACATTCACATGCCCGGTCTCGACGGTATCGAGGCCACACGCCGCATCCGCGCAGACGAAATCGCCAATGGGCGCGTGCGCACACCCATTGTTGCTCTGACGGCCGACGTCGTCGAAACCGGCAAACGCGCTTGCCAGGAGGCCGGAATGGATGGTTTCCTCAGCAAACCCATCGATCCCGCCGAGCTTGATTCAATGTTGAACGAGATATTTCCTTTGAATTTTGAGGCAAGAGCGCGCGAAGCTGCCGCATGAGCGCTTCGCCGCGAGGACCGCTGAGCGCCTATCTCCGCCCGCGCGTTCTGGTGATGTTGGTGCTCGGATTCTCGTCCGGACTGCCGTTTCTGCTCGTCGGCAACACTTTCGGCTTTTGGCTACGGGACGAAGGCACCACGCTTGCGGCAATCGGTTTTCTGTCCTGGGTCGGTATTGCCTATTCGCTGAAATTTCTCTGGGCGCCTCTGATTGATCGCGTCAACGCGCCGTTATTGGGTTGGTTGGGTCGCCGGCGCGGCTGGATGGCCTTGGCGCAGATCATCGTGGGCATATCTCTGATCGCGATGGCGCTTGTTGGGACCAAGATGGGGCTCGGCCTGCTCGGCGCGTTCGCATTGGTCGTGGCGTTCGCGTCGTCGACACAGGATATCGTGATCGACGCCTGGAGAATCGAATCTGCCGAAAGCGGCGAAGAATTGGGACTTCTGTCGTCGGCTTATCAATTCGGCTATCGCATCGCCCTGATTGCAACCGACGCTTTGATCCTGATTGCAGCCGAACACTTGGGCTGGCCGGTTTCCTACGCGCTTTATGGCGTCCTGATGGGCATCGGATTGCTCGCCACCTTTGTGGCGGCCGAACCCTTGCGGGCCGATGCGGTCATTGCAGAAAAATCGGCAAAAGCGCCGCTGTGGTCGCCGGACGGATTGTTCGACGCGATCATCGGACCCTTTCTTGTCTTCTTCCGTACCTATGGCTGGCTCGCATTGCTGATGTTGGCTGCGATCAGCCTCTATCGATTGCCGGACTTTGTGATGGGCCCGATGGCCAATCCGCTTTATCACGACATCGGTCTATCAAAAGATTGGGTAGGGACGATCAGGGCGTCGATCGGCCTTGTTGCGTCATTTGCGGGAATTGCGGTGGGCGGGTTCTGGGCTTTGCGGTTCGGCTATATGAGCGCGTTGATCGTCGGCGGAATTCTCCAGGCACTTGCCGTTGCCGGGTTTGCGAGTCTCGCGCTCTTTTCCGCGCATATGAACCTGCCTCCGCTATTCGCAATGACATCCGGCGAATTCCTCCATGTCGTTTTTGTGAATCCCCATTTGCGGTTGTTTGCTGCCGTCATGATTGGCGACAATTTCGGCATCAGTTTTGCGGGTGTGGCGCTCGTTTCCTACATGTCCAGCCTCACCAGCCTGGGCTACACGGCCACGCAATATGCGCTGTTGAGTTCGACCTATGCCTGGGCCGGAAAAATCATGAAAGGTTTCTCCGGCGTGATCGTGGAAAATCTCAGCGCGAGCCACGGGCTCATGGCCGCCTATGCGATCTTTTTCGTCGGTGCGGGATTAATCGGCCTTCCCGCCATTTTGCTATTTGTGCTTCTCGCGGCGCGGCACCGTGTATTGCGGCGCGCAAATCAAGCGCCAGCCCACCAATAGGCTATAATTCGCCATTAGCCACTTCGAGTCTCGTGATTTGCCGCCGCCGGCCGATTCAGGTAAACTTACGTTTCCAAATCGCGTATGAGGGCCGGATGGCCCGGCGGCCCGGGTTTTCTGCTCCCGCCCGCGGCAAGGGAAGATTCGCCTTGGTCAACATTCACGAACCCGGCCCACTGGAAGGGCGTCTCGATCAATGGCCGGTTCTGGCGGCCTCGAACGCGCTTGAAGTACGTCTTGCGGAGACCGATACGGAAATCGAAGCGGCGCAGAGGCTGCGTTACCACGTCTTTTACGAAGAGATGTCCGCGATCCCGTCCCCGGCGATGCGCGAGAGTCGGCGCGACTTCGACAAATTCGATGCTTTTTGCGATCACATATTGGTGGTCGATCGCGCGGTGACTGACGACGAAGGTCAACCTGCCGTCGTCGGCACCTATCGAATGATCCGCGATGTCGACGCGGCGCGCGCGGGCGGTTTTTACACCGCGGGCGAATATGATATCGCGCCCATGCTCACCGGCATGGCGCCCGGCTCGCGACTTCTAGAATTGGGCCGGTCCTGCGTGCTCAAGAGCTATCGCGCGAAACCGATCACGATGCCGCTGTTGTGGCGCGGTCTCATGTTATTCGCGGGCCGCTTCTCGATCGATGTACTGTTCGGCTGCGCGTCGTTGCAGGGCATCGACCCGGATGCATTAGCTCTCCCACTGTCCTACCTCCATCATTTCCATAGCATCGTGGAGGGCCCGCGCGTGCGGGCGCGACCCGAGCTTTACGTCGAGATGAATCGCCTTGCGAAGGACGCTATCGATGCCAAAGAGGCGTTGCGCGCTCTACCGCCGCTGGTGAAAGGATATTTGCGCGCAGGTTGCCTGATCGGCGACGGCGCGGTGATCGATCGTCAATTCGGCACGACGGACGTTTTTATCTATTTGCCGATCGCCAAGATGGATCCGCGCTATCTCAGCCGTTTCGGGCTGAGTTAACCGGCGAATCCGCAATCCTCAACCGGCCACCTGGGATTTGCGCCGCTTTTCGATGGCATCCCAGATCAGCTTTGCCGCGTCCGGGCCGCCGAAACGTTTGACCTCGTGAATGCCGGTGGGCGACGTGACATTGATCTCGGTCAGATAATCCCCGATCACATCAATGCCGGTAAAGATAAGGCCCCGTGCCTTCAGTTCCGGCGCAAGAGCGGCGCAGATCGCTTTTTCCCGCGTCGTCAGCGAAGTCGCCTCGGGCCTGCCCCCCACATGCATGTTCGAACGTGCCTCTCCGGCGGCCGGCACGCGGTTGACGGCGCCGGCAAATTCGCCGTCCACGAGCAGGATGCGTTTGTCTCCCTTGCGCACATCCGGGACATAGCGCTGCACAATGACCGGCTCGCGATAGAACTGCGTGAACATTTCGAGCAACGCGCCCATGTTCTCGTCATCGTCCTTGACGCGGAATACGCCGGCACCGCCATTGCCGTAAAGCGGCTTCAGGATGATGTCGCGGTGTTGGGCGCGGAAGCTTCGGATTTCCTCGCGATCGGTCGTAATCAATGTCGGCGGCATCAAGTCCTTGAACAAGGTGACGAAGATCTTCTCGGGCGCGTTGCGCACATGAACCGGATCGTTGACCACCAATGTCTTCGGCTGAAGGCGCTCCAGAATATGCGTCGCCGTGATGTAAGCCATGTCGAAAGGCGGATCCTGGCGCATCAACACAACATCCGCGCGCGACAAGTCGTGTACGGACGATGGCCCCAGCGTGAAATGATCGCCCTTCACGTTGCGCACTGACAACGAGCGCGCGCGCGCCGTCACCACGCCGTCGCGGAACGTCAGATCGCGAGGCCCGTAATACAAAAGCGAATGCCCGCGCAATTGCGCTTCCAGCGCCAGCGCGAAGGTCGAATCCCCCCCGATATCGATCCGCTCGATCGGGTCCATCTGGATCGCGACAGTGAGCCCCATGCGTCTTGCTCCTAATTCAGGCGGCGTTTCATGCTTTGCAGGCCGAAGGCGGCTTCGTTGTGAAGGGCCGCGCCGGTCGGCGCAAGTGTGAGGCAGGCTTCATAGGCTTTTTGTGCCGCTCCAAGCGCACCGGCCGCTTCGTTGAAGCGCGCGAGTTCGATCCACAATTCGGGCCTGCGCGGCGCAATGAGAACCATGCGCTTTGCGATTTCGAGCGCGCGCGCCCTTTCTCCCGATTGCAGTGCGCGCAGCTTCAGATTGTTGTTGAGCCGCAGCAGAACTTCAATGTCGCCGACCGGTTCGGCCAACCGCGGATCTTCCGGAGCCGGCGACCCCATCGCAGGCGGGGCCCCGAGCGATTCGCGATCGACCGCAGCACCGCCATTGAACGGATCGATGAGCGCCTGGCTCCGGCGAAGGGCTATTTTCAGGAGGAAGTGCCCTGGCGTGTTGAGACCGGACGCTTCGAAGCCCGCAGCGCGGGCGGCGTGCAGATAAAGAATTCCCAACGCCACGGGCAACCCCCGCCTGCGATCGATCACGGCTATCAGATCGGCATTTTGCGGATTGTCGTAAGCGAGCCGGTCGCCATCATAACCGTAACGGCCGACAAAGAGCGCCGCGAGCGAGCGAGCGCCGTCTTCGGCGCTGGTCGCAAGGCGCGCCTCATCGCGCGCATGCCGGCCAATGTCCACCAGGTGCGCGAAATAGGGGTCGAGATTCCTGCCCGCGTGATCGAGCGCCGCCAGCATCAGCGCGGCACGCGCAATATCATGCGGGCCGTCGCCTGCCTGTCCGAGCAGCCTCAGATATTCGGCCGGATCTTCGTGCTTCGCGTTCATTGCGGGGAGATTGCCTCAGTCGGCGCGTCAGTTGAACCGTGAATCTGTGACCTAGGGCCGCCAGGCGTCGGGTACGTGTCGTGGCCAGCCGCGCCGTGCGACGATGACGGTGTCGAAGCGCACGCCTTTCGGCCGCAACCCGGGCCGTTGCGCCAGAAAAAGTTCGGCCGCACGTTCGATGCGTGCCTGCTGCCGCGGACCAAGGGCAATGGCCGCCGCGTCGCGTTCCTCTCGCGCCTTGACCTCGATGAAACAGATGACGCCCGAGGGCGACCGCGCGACGAGATCGATCTCGCCGGCATGCGTGCGCACGCGGCGGCCGAGGATTCGGTAGAATTTGCACATCAGGAGAAGCGCGGCGAGCGTTTCGCTGCGCCGCCCGCGCTGCTCGGCTTTGCGCCGCGTTGCCAGACGCCGGTCAGTCTTGCTCATCGCGTGCGGTCTTGAGCGCGAGTGCGCGCGCATAGAGGGCGCGCCGCGGGAGATCGAGCGCATTCGCCGCAAGATCGGCTGCCGCGCGGACGGGCATGAATTCGAGTGCCGCTTCCAGCAACACATCGGCCTTTGCGAAGTCGGGTTCGCCTGGTAGTGCCGCGCCGATAACGATGGTCACCTCGCCCTTGGGCGCGGGTTCCTCCAAATAAGCCGCCGCGAGTGATGCGAGATCGCCATGACGGCGCTCCTCATGAAGCTTCGTCAGTTCGCGCGCTATGACCGCAGGCCGCGGCCCGAGCACCGCTTCCATATCGGCGAGACTCTCAGCCAGACGTTGCGCGGACTCGAAAAAAACGAGCGTGGCAGGAACGCTCTTCAGTTCCGCAAGAGCCGAGCGGCGTTCGCCGCTTTTCGGCGGAAGGAATCCTGCAAACATGAACCGGTCCGTCGGCAGACCGGCAACCACGAGGGCGGCGAGGGCGGCCGAGGCGCCGGGTATCGTGTGAACGGCAAGCCCCTCGGCGATTGCTTCGCGGACGAGCTTATAGCCCGGGTCCGACACGAGGGGCGTGCCCGCGTCGCTGACCAGCGCCACCCGCTCACCGTCCCGCAGGCGAGCCAGAAGCCGGGGCCGGACTTGGGCTGCATTGTGATCGTTGTAGGGAAAGAGCGGCTTGGAAATGCCATAGATCGCGAGCAGCTTCGAGGTCACCCGCGTGTCTTCGGCCATGATCGCATCGCAGGTTTTGAGCACATCGAGCGCCCGCAAGGTGATATCGCGGGCATTGCCGATGGGTGTCGCAATGACGTAAAGACCGGGCGCGAACAATTTTTGGGCCGTATTTTGCGAATCCGGGGCCTTGCGCATACCCTGCGGGTCGCCTGCAACCGGCACCCGATCCTGATGCAACGATGGGTCCAATGAATTTCTCTGCTTCGACATCCCGCTCCGCCCTGTGCCTGCGCAAGATTGGCAACGGACTTTGCGCCATTGGGGCTGCGCTTGCGATAGCCGTTCTTGCGTCTTGTGCGACCGAGACGCCCGTGAAGGCTCCCCCACCACCACCGGTAGCGCCGGTTCCGGCGGTGCCTGCGACGACGCCGACACATCCCCTGAGCGGCGATCAATCGAATTTTCTGAAGCTCAGCAATATGCAGAACGGGCAGACGCCGGTGCGTGTCGGCGTATTGCTGCCGTTCTCCAACGGTGCGGCCGGAACGCGCGCTCTGTCGGCCAGCATGATGAAGGCCGCCGAACTCGCACTATTCGACGCCGGAAACTCCAACATTGTTCTGATTTCTGCCGATGAAGGTTCAACGCCGGAGACTGCGGCGGCAGGTGCGCGTTCCCTTCTCGCGCAGGGCGCGGAGATCATTATCGGTCCCCTCTTCTCGCAATCGGTGACCGCTGTCGCTCCGATCGCGCGCGATCGCGCCGTGCCCGTGATCTCTTTTTCGACGGACCGTTCGGTCGCGGGCGACGGCGTATACCTCTTGAGCTTTCAGCCGGAAATCGCGGTACAGCGCGTGGTCGCCTATGCGGCTGCGCATGGACATTCGGCATTTGCGGCGCTCGTGCCGGAAACCGCTTATGGTCGCATCGTCGGCAAAGCCTTCGAGGACGAGGTGAAGCTTGTTGGCGCGAAAGTCACCGATGTCGAAAAATTCACGCCTGCCGGCGACGCGCTCGCCGAGCCCGTGCATTCCGTGGCGCAGACAAATCCGGACGCCATCATGATCGCGCAAGGCGGACCGCTTTTGAAGGAAATCGCACCTGCGCTCGCGGGTGTCGGTGCACCGAACAGCCGCGTGAAATATTTGGGGACGGGTTTGTGGGACGACCCATCCATCGCAAGAGAACCGATGCTGGCCGGCGGATGGTTTGCGGCGCCGGCGCCCGAGGTGGAAAAAGCGTTCGATGCGAAATATCGCGCCGCGTTCGGGCAAAGCCCGCCGCAACTGGCCACGCTCTCATACGACGCCGTTTCGCTGATCGCATTGTTGGCGCCCGGTACGCCTTACAAACGCTTCACGCCGACCGCACTTGTCGATCCCAATGGGTTTTCCGGTGTCGACGGAATTTTCCGCTTCAATCCCGACGGAACATCCGACCGTGGCCTCGCCGTGTTGAGCGTCGAGCAGGACGGAAGTTTTCGCGTCATCGATCCTGCGCCGACCACTTTTCAGCAACCGAAGGGTTCGTAAGAACGGCGCTTAATTCCCGTCCACAGGGACGCATTTCCCGTCAACGACGTGATAGTGCTGCGCTTCGCTTGACGATACGCTTGCGTTTGCGACGGTAGTTCCGCCTTGCGGAGTGGGTGCTGTTGCCGGCGTACATGCAACATCGCGCGGCCTCGGTGCGATTGGCGGCAACATCGGAATCTGGTTTGCCTGCGGAAACTGATACATCGGCATCTCGGGTCCGGCAGATACCGGCGCGAATGCGATGACCGCAAAGATTGCCGTGATGGGGATCAGTTTCAACGGGTGCATGCTCGATCCTCTCGCGTGTTTCGGGCGGAACGCGAACGGACTTTTATAGCAGATTGGCCCATGCAAGTCGCCACGTTAGGCTGCCAGCGCTGCAATCACGCTGTTGAGCACAAGCCGGCCGCGCGGCGTTGCGAAAAGCTTCTCGTCCGCAAGACGCACCAAACCTTCGTTCTCCAACCCCGCGATGCGCCTGCGATCGAGCGGCGCGGACCAGCGCGTTTCATATCCGGCGACATCGAGCCCTTCGGCCAGGCGCATATTCATCAGCAGATGCTCATGTGCGGCATCTGCCTGCGCGATCTCCTGCATCTCGATCATGCCGTGTCCTGCACGCGAAACAAGATCGCGCCAACGTTCCGGAAGACGCTCGCAGGACGTGGCAAAGCGCTTGCCTGCGAGATCGAGCCGTCCATGCGCGCCCGGGCCCACGCCGGCATAGGCGCCGTAGCGCCAGTAAATCAGGTTGTGACGACTTTCTGCGCCGGGAACCGCGTGGTTTGAAATCTCATAAGCGGGACGGCCGGCTGCTTCCGTCAGCTCCTGCGTCGTTTCGTAGAGCGCTGCAGCGATGTCTTCCTCCGGCGTCGCGAGCTTTCCTTCGCGAGCCAGGATTGCGAACGGCGTGCCGGGCTCAATCGTGAGCTGATAAAGCGAGAGATGCTCGGTGCCGAACGCGAGCGCCTCGGCGAGTTCCGCCCGCCATTCCGCCGCTGTCTGGCGCGGCCGCGCATAGATGAGATCGAGCGATACGCGATCGAATACACCCATCGCCATCGCAAGCGCGGCTTTGGCGTCGGCAACATTGTGCAGCCGGCCGAGGAATTTAAGATCGGTATCGTTGAGCGCCTGCACGCCCAGCGAGACGCGATTGACGCCTGCCGCGCGATAATCGCGAAACCGCGCTGCCTCTGCGCTTGCGGGGTTGGATTCGAGCGTAATCTCGGCGTTGGGCGCCGGCGTCCACAATCTGCCGATTGCATCGATGACGCGTGCAACGGCAGCGCCGGTCATCAATGAAGGCGTGCCGCCGCCGAAGAAGATAGATTCGACGACCGGTCGATTGCTGCCCTGCTGCGCCGCGACCCACTCCAGTTCCTGCATGATCGCGCTCGACCACAATGTTTCGTCGAATTCGCTGCGAACATGCGAGTTGAAATCGCAATAGGGGCATTTGGCGGCGCAGAACGGCCAATGGACATAGATGCCGAAACCCGGATCGCTCATCCGCCGATCTCGAGATGCTGTTTCAGTTTCGCGAACGCTCGCGCGCGATGACTCATCGCGTGCTTCACAGCCGGGTCGATCTCACCGAATGTTTCGTGCATGCCGTCAGCAACGAAGATCGGATCATAGCCGAAACCGCGAGCGCCGCGTGGCGGAAAGACGAGATGGCCCGTCACTTCTCCCTGGAAGATTTCTGCCTCGCCACCGGGACGCGCAAGCGCAAGCGCGCAGACGAACTTCGCTGAGAAATCGCTTGCGCCCTTTTCCTTCAACGCCTTTTCGACTTGCGACATCGCACTGGCGAAATCCTTGCCCGGTCCGGCCCAGCGCGCGGAATAAATGCCGGGCGCGCCATCCAGTGCTGCGACAGCCAAGCCGGAATCATCCGACAATGCCGCGAAACCGCTCGCGTCGGCGGCAGCATGCGTCTTCAGCGCCGCGTTTTCGGCAAAGGTCGCGCCCGTCTCTTCCGGTTCGGGTAGCCCGAGTTCGGCCGCAGATTTGATCGTCAGATTGAACGGGTCGAGCAGCTCCGCGATCTCGCGCAGCTTGCCCGGATTGTGGCTCGCCACCACAAGCACCTCGCTGCGCGCGAGCTTCATCCGAGCGCCTGCTTCTGCAACACGATCAATTCGGTGATGCCCTTACGCGCCAGCTTCAGGAGCGAGGCAAATTCCTCGTCCGTGAACGGCGCGCCTTCGGCCGTGCCCTGGATTTCCACAAATCCGCCGGCGCCCGTCAGCACGAAATTCGCATCGGTCTCGGCCGTCGAATCTTCGGCGTAATCGAGATCGAGCACAGGCTCCCCCTTCCAGATGCCGCAGGAAATGGCCGCGACATGGTCCTTGATCGCGGGCTTTGTCACCATGCCGGTCTTCTTCATGAACGCCAGACATTGATGCAACGCCACAAATCCGCCGGTGATGGAAGCCGTGCGCGTGCCGCCATCGGCCTGGATGACATCGCAATCGACGACGATCTGACGCTCGCCGATGGCCGCCAGATCGACCACGGCCCGGAGGGACCGGCCAACAAGCCGCTGGATTTCCAGCGTCCGACCGGACTGCTTGCCCTGGGCTGCCTCGCGGCGCATCCGCTCGTGGGTCGAACGGGGCAGCATGCCGTATTCCGCCGTCACCCAGCCCTTGCCGGAACCCTTCAGAAACGGCGGCGGCTGTTCCTGCAAGCTGGCGGTAACCAACACATGGGTGTCACCGAATTTCACCAGACAGGAGCCCTCGGCGTGCTTGGCAGCGCCCGGTTCGAGACTGACGCGGCGCAATTCGTCGGGCGCGCGTTTACTGGGGCGCATGGTCGTATCCCTTGAAGTTCGAGGTAGCAGCCGTTACCTAGCCTTCCCGGCTACGGCCACGCAACGCACGGGCCGAACAAAACGGAAAATATTCGTATTTTCAAAAGGTTGACGTGACAGCGAACCCCATTGACGCAGCACAGGCCAGACGGCTCGCCGCCGAATTGGGCGAAAGGCCGCGCGAAGTGTTCCGGCACCTCGTCGATGCCTTCCTCACATCCGGCGAACCTGTGGGCTCGCGCACCCTGTCGCAGCGGCTGCCGATGTCCCTTTCGCCCGCCTCGATCCGCAATGTGATGGCAGATCTCGAAGCGATGGGCCTGCTCTACGCGCCGCACACCAGCGCCGGCCGTGCACCGACCGAGCGCGGCCTCAGGCTCTTCGTGGACGGGCTGCTCGAAATCGGCGAACTGGCCCCCGGCGAGCGCGCCACGATCGAAGCGCGCGTTGCTGCGACCGGCCGCGGCGTCGAAGAAGTCCTGACCCAGGCGACCATGATGCTTTCGGGATTGTCGCGCTGCGCAGGCCTGCTTGTGGCGGCGAAACAGGAATCGGCCCTCAAGCATATCGAATTCGTTTCGGTTGCGCCGGGCAAGGCGCTGGTCGTCATCGTGACCGAAGACAGTCAGGTCGAAAATCGCGTGATCGATATTCCGCTCGGTCTGCCGGTATCGGCACTCGCCGAGGCTTCGAACTTTCTAAACGCGAGATTGCGCGGTCGCACGCTCGATTCGGCGCGTGCGGAAATCATGGCCGAACTTGAAAGCGCGCGTGCCGAACTCGACACGCTGACTGCAAAAATTGTGGCCGAAGGTCTTGCCACGCTAGCGACCCCTGCAGGTGGGGTCCGCAATGTTGAAGAAAAGGTGCTGATCGTGCGCGGTGCATCGCACCTTCTCGACAGTGTCGATGCGCAGACCGATCTCGAGCGCGTGCGCAATCTGTTCGACGACATCGAACGCAAGAACGAGTTGATCCAGCTTCTGGAACTCGCCAAGGAAGGTGCCGGCGTACGCATCTTCATCGGCTCGGAAAATCGGCTGTTCAGCCTTTCGGGTTCTTCGATAGTGGCTGCGCCTTATGCGAATGCACAAGGCAAGATCGTGGGCGTGATCGGAGTCTTAGGGCCCACGCGTCTGAACTACGGGCGCATTATTCCAATGGTGGACCACACTGCAAAGGTTGTTGGGCGGCTGCTTGCCTGATGCAATTCGAGGACTGATTTATGATTGGCGACGAAAACGACTATCTGCCGGAAGGCCAGGAACCGGAAAACGGTGAAACGGCGGGCAATCAGATCGCAGCACTGCAGGCCGAGAACGCGGACCTGAAGGACCGGATGCTGCGCGCGATGGCCGACGCGGAAAACACGCGCCGTCGGGCGGAACGCGACAAGACCGATGCCTCGCAATATGCGGTCACGCGTTTCGCGCGCGACATACTATCGGTCGCCGACAATCTGAAGCGCGCGCTCGAGCACTATCCGGCTGAGGCGCGTGCGGCGGCCACACCGCAGGTAAAGGCGGTAATCGAAGGCGTGGAGGCGACCGAACGGCACCTGATCGCGACCCTCGAGCGCCATGGCGTGAAGCCGATCGACACCTCAAGCGGCCGCTTCGATCCCAATCTGCACCAGGCCATCGCGCAGGTGCCCGGTGAAGGACGGCCGGCCGGCGCAATCGTGAATGTGGTGGAGCCCGGCTATGTGATTGCCGACCGGCTCTTGCGCCCTTCGATGGTGACTGTCGCGCGAGCCGATTCGTCGGCGCCCGCCCCGTCGCTGGGGCCCGACTCCGAACCGGGAAGCTCGATCGATACGAAAGTGTGAACCGATCCGCAGCGTCTGCCGACGGAGATGCCGATGCCCAGCTCTTGGGTGATCGAAGTCAGGGCCGACAATACGGAACAGCAGCACGGGCTGTTCGAGTTTGCCCAGCTGCCCAATACCGGCGACCGGATCGCGCTGGAGACTGCAGGCCAAACGCTGCATGCGTTCGGCGTTCTGCAGGTCGAGCATTATCCTGCTCGCATTCCGCCCGGAGAGGTGCCCAAAGAACCCAGCGCGGCGATCTATATCAGCTGGCTCTACGAGATGGCGCCGAAATAGACGGCCAGAGCCGTCCAATTGGCGCTCGCGGCAATTCAAGGTGGCCGAAAACTGCTCTACACTTGGCGCCATGAATAGCGCGCTCGCCGTCACGCCTGCCGAAGACATCTCCTTCGAGCAATGGATTTTCCGGAAATCTCCGGTTGGAACAGCCGCAACGACGGCAATCCTCTTCGTTATCGTCGTCGGTAGTTATGTCCTAATCGCACTGTTGTCACGTGCGCCACTGTTCGACAGCAGTTCGCGCGAGTTGCACATCGCGTCATATGCCTGGCCCGCGCTCGTATTGTCGCTGCTCATGACGACTGTTCTGGGAATGCAACGTTATACGCGCATACGCGAACAGGCCGATGAGCCCGCTTTTCGCGCGATCGCCCCCGGCGCTTCATCTGCCGCATCGATCTTGCGTCCAGCATCGCCCAAGCGAATGTTGCTGGCCAATATCGTGGGCGTTCCGGCGGGAATTGTTCTTGCCTTTGCGACAGTCCCCTCCAATTTTCCGACGCACTATCCTGCGCTGTTCGCGTGGAACGTCGCGATCAACATGTTGCTAAGCGCCCTGTTCGTGCGCGGCGTGATCATGACCATGCAGGGCGGCCGCGCGTTCGCGCGCATGATCGAGCACGATCTTCAAATTGATCTGCTCCATGTCGACAAACTCGCCGTGATCGGCCGCCACAGCGCCCGCAATGCACTTATCTGGTTCACCGTTGCGGCCATCGCCTGTCTCTTCTTCGTGGGCGGCGGATTCGACACGACGATCATTGTCATCCTCGCCGCATGCGCAGGAATGGGCTTATGGATATTTCTACGTCCCATGGAGCATGTGCATCGCCGGATACGCGCGGAAAAAGCCGTCGAGCTGGATCGGCTGCGAAACGAGATCGGGCGTATACGCGATGAGGCCGCGCGCGATCCAGCCGCCGCAGCCCGGCTGCAAGGACTGCTAGCCTATGAAGCGCGGATTCAGGCCGTTCACGAGTGGCCCTTCGACCAGACGACCCTGGTGCGCGTTGCGGCTTATGTTCTAATTCCTGCAATCCCGTGGTTCGGCGAGGCTTTTGTGGGCGATCTGATACAGAGGCTGGCGCATTGAGCGGCGCCCTATACAAGGTGGGAGCATGAGCAGCATTCGCGTCGTGGTAGCGGGCGCGGCCGGCCGGATGGGCCGGACGCTTATTCGCTTGCTCGCGGAATCGAATGATTGCGCGCTCGCCGGCGCGCTGGAGGCTTCGCACTATTCCGATCTCGGGCAGGATGCGGGAGTGCTGGCAGGTTTGAAGCCCGCAGGAATCACCCTCACTGACGATCCGCTGCCCGTTATCGCGAACGCACATGCGATCATCGATTTCACTGTTCCGAATGTCTCGGTGGAACTGGCCGCGCTCGCAGCCCAAGCCCGCATTGTCCATGTCATCGGCACGACAGGGCTCGCGCCTGCCGACGAGGCGAAAATCGCCGCTGCCGCGCGCCACGCGGTGATCGTCAAGTCGGGCAATATGAGTCTGGGGGTCACACTCCTGGCGGCGCTCGTGAAGAAGGCGGCGAAGGCGCTTCCCGCTTTCGATATCGAGATTGTCGAGATGCATCACCGCAACAAGGTGGATGCGCCGTCAGGCACCGCATTGTTGCTGGGGCGTGCGGCGGCAGAAGGAAGAGACATCGCCCTGGAGAACAACGCACTGCGCGGACGCGATGGAATCACCGGTAAACGCAATGACGGCGCCATCGGATTTGCCTCGTTGCGCGGCGGCACGGTCGTCGGCGAACACGAAGTGATTCTGGCGGGTCCGGGCGAACGAATCGTCCTTGCGCATGTTGCCGAAGATCGCGCGATATTTGCGCAAGGCGCGATCGCCGCGGCGCGCTGGGGCCAGGGGAAGAAACCCGGCCTCTACGCGATGGCGGACGTCCTCGGCCTTTCGGAGTGATCGCGCGCCGCTTCGAACGCCAGCATCGCGCGCTTGCGGGTCAGCCCCCAATGATAGCCGTGCAACGCACCGTCGCTGCCGAGTACGCGATGGCAGGGGATCAGATACGAAATCGGATTGCGCCCGACGGCCGTTCCGACCGCACGCGAAGCCTTCGATGAACCGACCTGCTCCGCAATCGTGCGATAGGTCGTGACGCGGCCCGAGGGAATCGCGAGTAACGCCTGCCACACCTTGATCTGCCATGGCGTCCCCAGAAGATGGAGGCCGACTTCCCGCAAATCTTTCCCTGCAGGCGAAAATATCTCCTGCACGAGCTTCGAGATTCGCGCCGGCACCTCGCGGTAAGCCGCCTTCGGCCAGCGCGACATCATGTCGGCCAGCATCGACGGTTCTTCGCCTTCATCGCCGAATGCGAGTCCACAGATGCCTTTGTCCGTCGCCATCGCAAGCACGATCCCGAATGGACACGGTTCGAAACCGTAGTCGATCGTGAGGCCCTCGCCGCCACGCGCATAGTCACCCGGCGTCATCGTTTCGATCTTGATGCAGAGATCGTGGAGCCGCGAGGGGCCCGAAAGGCCCGCTTCCAGCGCCGCGTCGAGCACGCTCGAACCGGCGGCCAGTTCGGCCTTGGCGCGGTCGAGCGTCAGATTGCCGACGAATGCTTTGGGGCTCACGCCGACATAACGGGTGAAGACCCGCTGGAAATGAAACGGCGACAGCCCGGCCGCCTCGGCCGCATCTTCGAGACGCGGCTGGTCGGCATAGTTTTCGGTCAGGAAACGAATCGCCCGCGCCATGGTGCGGTAATGCGATCCGGCTTCGGGGTCTTCCAGGAGAGGTTCAGTGCTCATGGCGGCACAATGACCCGGTGCAGCACCGCTTGCGACCCGAATCTTGCGGGATCAGGACGGCAGCGGCGTCTCGCGGTTCCTGCGCAAGGCTGCTTTCAGTGCCTCGGCCAGCGATAGCCGGTCCTGGGGCGCCAGGAACGAACCCACCTGCACGGCGTGGCCATGGCTCCTCAGGGTGAGCCGGCTCCAATGTTCCTCCGGCTCCTCGAGATGCACCCGCACCCAATAGGGATTGAACTCGATCCGGCTGGGCGCTCCCCTGGCCGGATGATGCTCGACCGTCAGGCTCTCCGGCCGCAAGGTGATTCGCTCGTGCCGGCGCGCCGCGATGGTGCTGGCGCGAAACGCCCAGGCGAGCAGCGCCACGTCCGCGCCCAGAAACGGCATCACGGGCCAGGCGCCGTTCAGCACCAGCGTCAAACCGAACGCGACATTCACGAAGGCGACGAGCGCGATGATGAGTTTGAGCACGGACGGGCTCAGCGGCGGATTCGGCCGGAGCGTAGCATCGAGCACGACAGTGTCGGTCGCGGTCATGGAACCAGAATGCGCGCACGCGGCGATGGTGACAAGTTCTCCCGAAAAATTGAACGATGACAACGGTTTCATGCCAATCTCGCGGCCATCATCACCGGATTCGTGTCTCAAATGCCCAAGCCCTTCAGCAAAAAAGAGATCGAAACATTTTTCGCGCGGCTGAAGGCAAAAGATCCCGACCCGAAGACAGAGCTTGTCTATCGCAACCCCTATACATTGCTCGTCGCGGTGGTGCTGTCGGCGCAGGCGACGGACAAGGGCGTGAACAAGGCAACAGCGGAGTTGTTCAAGATTGCAGACACGCCACAAAAAATGGTGGCGCTTGGCGAAGCGGGGCTGACACAGCACATCAAGACCATCGGCCTCTATCGCAATAAAGCCAAAAACGTCATCGCCTTGTCCAAATTATTAATTGAGCAACATGGCGCAAACATTCCGCGCGATCGCGATGCGCTCGAAGCATTGCCGGGCGTCGGGCGCAAGACGGCGAATGTGGTTTTGAATGTGGCGTTCGGCGAACCGACGATTGCGGTCGATACACACATTTTTCGCGTCGCCAACCGCACGGGAATCGCACCGGGCAAGAACCCGCGTGAAGTTGAGGATGGGCTCGAACGCGTCGTACCTTCAGAATACAAACTGCATGCGCATCATTGGTTGATACTTCACGGCCGGTACACCTGCATCGCGCGCAAGCCGCTTTGTCCGGTGTGTGTTGTGCGCGATTTGTGCCGCTATCCGGATAAAACGAAAGAAGGCGGAACTCCGACGCCGCTTAAGACGAAACCAAAAGCCGTCAAGACACGGGTGCGGCCTGCCGGCGGGCGCGCAGCGCGCTGAGGCAGCCGGCATCTGCAGCCATGTCCTGACCGCGCGGCAACGTTTCCACGTGACGCACCGAGAGCGAATTGCCCTCGGGATAGAGAAAGAAAAACGCCTTGCAGGAGGCGGTGTCGTAGCGCCACATCTCGGCCGTTCCGTCCTTGCGCACGAAGACCGGTGCTCCGAACGCGACCCGCAATTGCGACGCTTCGAGACCCGCAATTCCGGACGGTTCGCCGACCGGAGGCGCCGGCGGAAGCGCGACGCGCGGCGGTGGCGCCGGCGGTGTCGCGCAGGCACAAACAGACGCGCACAGCGCGGCAATCAGTAAGGGACGGATTGCGGTGCCGGTCATGTGAGACGCTCCTGACGCTGATAGTGGTGAAACACATGCACCATAAAGGCGGCGCCGAACAACGGCGCAAAAAAGTTCACGACCGGGATCATCGAGAGCAGGGCAATGACAATGCCCGCGCCCAATATTCCCGTCGCGTGGCGTTTGCGCATGCTGTCCGCTTCGGCACGCGAAAGATGCCGGAGGGCAGCGAGTTCGAAGAATTCCCGACCAAGGAGCCATCCGTCGGCCACCAGCGTGGCGAAGCTGCCCACGCCCGGCAGCATTACGTCAGCCGGCAGGAGCGCCACGGTTACCACGATGACTTCTGCGGCGAGCCTGAGCCCGACGAACAGGTAGGTCAGAAATGGCGCGGCCGAGGCCGTCGTGTCATCGGGGTAGTATTTCTTCTCGATCCGTTTCGCGACCCCGTTGAGGAACAGCGAGGCGAACAAGGCTGCCACAGGCGCACCAAAGAACAACAACGCCACAATCACGAGCAGTGAGGCGATGATATCGATTGCGCCATTGAGCCAATGCCAGGGCGACGGCGGCAGAAGCTGGATTCCATATTGCACGGCCGCGAACGCCAGGCCGAACAGCAGGAGCGTCAGCAGGAAAGAGCGAAACACGACCCCCAGAAAGGCCGGCTCGAAGATCATTCCGAGCGCCTTGCGCGCGCTTGCGAACATCGTGTGGGTCCTCTATTCGGGCCGGTTATAGAGAGTTTCGCCGCAGGGAGCATCCAATATGGCCCGTATTTATGACGTTGCCGCCATGGGCAACGCCCTTCTGGATGTTCTCGCGCCCGCCGACGATGCGTTCCTGCTCCGGCATAATATCGCAAAGGGCGTGATGACCCTGATCGACGAGTTCCGCGCGCTCCAACTCTATGAAGCGCTCAGCGGCACGCGCGAAATCGCGGGCGGCTCGGCGGCCAACACCGCCGCGGGCGTAGCCTCTTTTGGCGCGAAAGGGCTCTATGTCGGCAAGGTGAAAGACGATCCGCTCGGCCGCAGCTTTGCCGAAAGTTTGAGTCAGACGGGCGTGCAGTACACAACCAATATGGCGGCGGCGGGGCCCGCGACCGGTTGCTGCCTGATCGCAGTGACCCCTGACGGCCAGCGCAGCATGAGCACGTTTCTCGGCGCGAGCAGCGAACTGGCGCCTGGTGATATCGACGAAGCCGGTATTGCGGCATCGGCCGTGCTCTATGTCGAAGGCTATTTGTGGGATTCGCCCGGGCCGAAGGCTGCCATTACGCGCGCCATGGAGATCGCCAAACGCGCCGGCCGCAAGGTGGCACTGACATTGTCCGACCCATTCTGTGTTGGCCGCTATCGCGCCGAATTCCGCGAATTGTTCGACACGCGTCTCGACATCCTGTTCGCCAACGAGGAAGAGGCGATGGCGCTGTTCGAAGTCGAAACATTCGATGAGGTGCTTCAGGCCATTCGGAACTGGCCCGGTATCGCGGCGCTGACGCGTTCGGCCAAGGGTTGCGTGATCGCGCGCGGCGCGGAAGTGCATGTCATCGATGCCGCGCCTGTGGCGAAGGTCATCGACACGACAGGCGCAGGCGATCAGTTCGCGGCGGGATTTCTTGTGGGCCTCACGGGGGGCAAAGGTCTGGCGGAGTGCGGCAAGCTGGGCGCGCTCGCCGCGGCCGAAGTGATCTCGCATTACGGCGCGCGGCCGGAAGCCTCGCTCAAAATGTTGGCGGCCAACGCCCGGTTGCTGTGACGAATTTCGATTCACTCGCCGATGGCATGCAGCAAAATTTCGCGAATGTGCCGTGTATCGCGATGCTCGAACAGGAACAGTCCTTGCCAGGTTCCGAGCGCGAGTCTGCCGTCATGAAATGGAATCGAGATCGATACGGCAGTCAGCGCCGAACGGATATGGCTGGGCATGTCGTCGGGACCTTCGGTCGTGTGGCGATAGAGTTTCGGATCGCGCAACACGAGCCGGCGCATGAAGGATTCCAGATCGGCCAGAACATCCGGATCGGCATTCTCCTGAATCAACAACGATGCCGAGGTGTGGCGCACGAAGCAGGTCAGAAGACCGTCATTCAACCCGGTATCCGCCAGAAGCCGCACAGCCCGATCGGTGAAGGCATAGAGACCCGGGCCCTTCGTCGCGATCTCAATCGTTGCAAAGTGCTGCTTCATCGCGATTTCGATTTGCGCAGATAGACATACAACGCACCTGCTCCGCCATGGCGGCGATGCGACGGGCGCACATCGGCAACGAAGCCTGCGAGTTCCGGTTCCCCAAGCCAGCGCGGCGCCATCGCGTTGAGCACGCCGCGCGCGCGGCCGGTGAGTTCGAGGTCGAACGGCGCATCGGGCGCGGTCGGCTTGCCCTTACCCGTCACGACGAGGACCAGGCGTAAGCCTCGTGAAGATGCGACGCGCAGAAACGTCAGAAGCGCGCGATGCGCCGCCGATTCCGTCATGCCGTGCAGGTCGAGACGCGCTTCGGGATCGAGTTGTCCGCGGCGCAAGCGTTCGGCCGTATTGCCATCAAGACCCGCAGTCGACCGTCGCGGCGCCTGCGGTTTTGCGGGAGCTTGCGATAAGGCCGTCGTCGTGTCGGCTTTTGCCGCCTTCGCCGCCACAGGCTTTCGTTTCACGAGTGCACGGGTGTCCTTGAATGTTTCCACGAAAAGATCGCGCTCTTCGGCACTGGGCTGACGGCCTTTCGATTTGCCGCTCATTGCGTCGCTCCGGGATAGTCTTTGTACGGAGCAAGCGCAGATGCGAGACGCTTCGGCAGCAAAACGAAGAGCCGGCCCGGAGATTTCATCCGGCCGGCGATGGCTTCGGCGGAAGGCCCGAAGCCCCAGAACACATCGCCGCGGACGGGCCCCTTGATGGCTCCGCCCGTATCCTGCGCGATAAGAAGCCGGTCGAGCGTTGAATCGGGCTTCGCAGAATCCTGATCGGGCGACGTGGCGGCGACGAAGTAAGGTGCGCCCAGTGCATGCAAATGTGGATCAACGGCCACGCTTGCCTCGGGCGTGAGCTCCGCACCTTCGCTGCCAGGGCTGCCCAGTGCGGGGTCGCCGAGCGGCGTTTCCTGAAAAAATACGAATGAGCCATCGCTTTCCATCACGCCACGCGCCTGATCGGGATGTGCGAGCAACCACGCCCTGATCGTTTGCAGCGATACGCTTTGCCGGTCGAGCGCGCCTTGCGCGATCAATGTGCGGCCAATGGGCGTGTAGGCACGTCCGTTCACGCCTGCAAAGGCGAGACGCAGATAAGAACCGTCGGGCAGGCGAACACGTCCCGAACCCTGGATGTGCAGGAAAAACACTGCGATGGAATCGTCCGCGTAAAGCAACACAGGCGCGTGTGCGAGACCGTTCGCATCGATGTCGGCACGTGTGGCATAGGGTACAAGACGGTGGCCTTCCACGCGGCCTGCGATGCGTTCGCCGTGCAGCGCGCTCTTGAACAAGCCAAGATCGACGCTGACGAGATCGTCGGGCAAGCCATAGATGGGTGTGCGATAGGCGTCCGTCTTTGTGCGGCTTGCATGCAATTCGGGCTCGTAATACCCGGTGAATAGTCCTTGCGCGTCGCTTCCGGCGCCGATCGCGACAGGCGCGAACCAGGCCTCGAAGAAATTCCGTGCTGCGGCCGCAGTTACACTGCCGGATGGGGCTGCCGAACATGCGCCCTGCCAATCACCGACTGTGCCGGCATAGCCGGCGCCACCCATCGCGCTCGTGGCCGATGACTTCGACAGCACTGCGCAGGATCGCCGAAATGCTGCGAGGGCGCCCCGCGCATCATTGTCGGACCAGCCCGGCAAATCGGAATAGGAAACCGGTGTCAGGCGCAGAGGGCCAACGGCCGTCCCCGGCAGCTGCCGGAAATACCAAACCGTTCCGGCGGCAATGAGAAGCGCCAGAAAGATGAAAAGGACAAGGCGGATTTGCGCGGCATTCCGGGCCGCAGCGCTACTCACCGCTGCGAAATCCGATTATGCCTCGCCATAGGTCGTGGCGACCAATGTCCAGTTCGGATCGCTCGAGCGCACATCGCGCGCGAACGTCCAGATATCGTGCGCGTCGCGCACGGCTTTCGGATCGCCATCGACGACGGCGCCGTTTTCGCTGCTGGTGGCGGAAATATACTGCGCCGTGAACGTGATCGTCACTTCCGCGGTACGGCCCTTGAGAACCGCGTGCGAAATGCGGGCGTCCTGGACACCGACAAATGTGAAGGTGACTTTTTCTTTCCGCTCTTCGCGGCCCTTGATAACGCCGTCGAACGCCGCATAGACCTCGTCGCTCAGAAGTGGCCGCAGCGTGGCGCGATCATTGGCAGAATACGCCGTGAGAATCATTTCATAAGCGTGGCGTGCTCCCGCGAGGAAATGCTCCGCCTCGAAGCCGCGGTCCGCCGTCTTGATATCCAGAAGGGCCTGGGTCAACGGATCGACCGGATTTGCCGGCGCGACCGGTCCGCGCGCGACGGCTCCGGGAATTGGAACTACCTTGTTGTCTGCGGCATCGGGCGCAACGCTCCCCATGCGCTGATAGGATTGCGGCGGTTCCCGCTCATTGCCGGTCCTGCGACCGAGCACGGTAAACAGTCGGAACAGGATAATTCCGGCGACCATCGCGACCGCAAGTATCACTAGAAGTTGGGAATCTGCCATCGCTATCGCCGCCTTCGCGGCTCTCCGGAAACCCGAACCTACCGCTCCGCCGCCGGACGGTCCAGCAGCCAAGGGCCGTAGTTTGCAAGGGAGTTAATACCCCAGATAGGTATTCGTGCCGTTTTGTGCGAGCCCTGCGCCTTGTCACGCGCGCGGGTTCCATGGTAGCCCCGCGCTCCCTTCAGACGAGCGATCCATGAGCGACGTGCAAAAACCCAATGGCGGCGACGCTGGCGATGTGGCCGGACCGGACGGTCCCGGAACCCGCGTGCAGATTATCGGGCAGTATGTGAAGGACCTTTCCTTCGAAAATCCCGGTGCACCGCTCACTTTGACGGCACGTCCGCAGATCGACCTCGGCGTCGATTTGCAGGCGCGCCAGCTGGATCCGGAGCGCTATGAGGTCGAACTCAAGCTCCGCGTATCGGCCAAGGTCGAAGAAAAGACCGCCTTCATGCTCGAGCTGGTCTACGCGGGCTTGTTCCTGATCGTGAGCGCGCCTCCGGAACTGCTGCAGCCCATCCTGCTGATCGAAGGCCCCCATATCCTGTTCCCCTTCGCGCGCCGGATTGTCGCCGACGTCATCCGCGACGGCGGCATGCCGCCCCTGATGATCGAACCGATTGATTTCGCGTCGCTGTTCCGTGCGAGGACCGGCCAGCAACCGGGTGCGCCCGGCCCACAAGTGGCTTGATATCTAGCCGCAGATCCAGTCGGTCAGATTTTCGCGCGCGTGCACCTCGCGAAGCGACGGCAACTTGCGCATGCGGTCGACATAGCGGGCAAGGTTTGGGAACTCGGTTGCCGGTTTGGGCATATTGCGCGACCAGCGCATCAGGATCGTCGCCAGAAAATCCGCGGCGGTGAGGTTCTGCCCGAGAATGAAGACGCGCCCGTCTTCAAATTTCGAGTCGAGGCGAGTCCAGACCTGCTCGATCTTCGCGCGGGCGACAAGTTTGGCTGCGTCGACATTGTCGATGCCTGCCGCTTCCTCGGGATAGAACCAGCTCCGATATGCCGGCTGGAGCGTGTTGGCGAGATAGAACATCGTCTGGAGGTATGCGCTTCGTTCCGCGGTGCCGACTGCCGGCGAAAGGTTTGCCGTGGGATGCCGCTCGGGCAGCAGCATCAGCAGCGCGGCACACTCCGTGTAAGGCACGCCGTCGATCACAAGAACCGGCACATGACCGTTCGGATTGATACGAAGAAACTCGGGCGATTTATGTGCCTTGGCCCCAATGTCGACCGGAACAAGCTCGAATGGAACTCCGAGTTCGATCAGCAGCCAGTGAACGGCCATGCTCGCAGTGCTGGGCGCATAGTAGAGTGTGTACATCGCCCTACCGCCAATTCCAGATCGCATCGCCGCCCAATTCGCCCGCCACGAATGCAGCGTGCGCTTCCATCTCGGCTGCGATGACACGTTGAGGCAATTCGTGCGGGCGCACGCGCGCAACGCGCGGCTCATCGGCGACCTGGGTGCCGGTTTCGCGGTCTTTCGGCGCCAGCATGAGCCGGGTCTGCCTGCCACCCACCAGTTCCAGATAGACGCGTGCCGTCAGTTCCGCATCGAGAAGCGCGCCATGCTTGGTACGCACCGACAGATCGATGCCAAACCGCTTGCACAATTCGTCGAGCGAATAGCGCGCACCCGGGATTTTTGCCTTGGCAATTTCGATGGTGTCGATCGCGCGCGCCAAGGGAATTGGCGGCCGCGACAGCCGATGAAACTCGGAATTGAGGAATTTAAGGTCGAAGCTCGCATTGTGGATTACAAGCGGGGCGTCTCCGAGAAAGTCCTGAAGATCATCTGCGATGTGGGCGAAGAACGGCTTGTCGGCCAGATGCTCGTCGGTGATGCCGTGCACGCGCTGGGATTCGATCGGGACCAGGCGTTCCGGATTGAGATAGCGCTGGAAGGTGACCCCCGTCGGCAGATGATCCATCAGCTCAACGCAACCGATCTCGATAATCCGGTGACCATCGGCCGGATCGAGGCCGGTCGTCTCCGTATCGAGTACGATCTCACGCATGCCTGGGATTATCCTTGTTGCGCCAGTCGGCGCTGGTGCAGCGCGGCGACGATGTTCTTTACCTGCTCGAAAGCGTGGTCCAGGCCGTGCTCGGTCTCAACCACGAAATGGGCTTGTGCACGCTTTTCTGCGTCGGGCACCTGGCGCGACAAAATATGATCGAGCTTGTCGGCAGTCATTCCGGGCCGTTCAAGGACCCGAGTTCTCTGCACATGGTGAGGCGCCGAGACGACGACAACGGCATCCACCCGGGCGTGGCCTCCTGTCTCGAACAGAAGCGGAATATCAAGCACCACCAGTTCGGCGCCCTCCGCGGCGGCCTGCTCCAGAAATCCACGTTGCTGAAGGCCGACCAGCGGATGGACGATCGCTTCGAGCTTCTTGAAGGCGTCCTTGTCCACCGTCACGCGCTTGGTGAGCTCTGCGCGGTCCACGCGCCCATCGACGACGGTGCCCGGAAATGCCTCGGCGATCGGTTCAACCGCGGCGCCGCCCGGCTCGTAGAGCCGATGAACGGCCGCATCGGCGTCGTAGACCGGGATGCCCAGGCGCGCGAACATCTTCGCCGTCTCTGTCTTGCCCATACCGATCGAGCCGGTAAGACCCACGAGATAGGGTCGATCAGCCATGGCGTAGCGCCTTTTCGAGCTCCGCACGAAGGTCTGGCGTCACGCATGGCGTTGCGCCAAAGAAAGCCGCGAAGGCAGGTACGGCCTGATGCATCAGCATACCTAATCCATCGATCGTTTGATGCCCGCGTGCGCGCGCTTCCTTGAGCAACGGTGTTTCCAGCGGATTGTAGACAATGTCGCAGACGGTTGCGGCGGCGGGCAACGGATCAAGCGACAGATCCAATGCCGCTGCACCGGCAAGTCCGCCGCTCGTGGCGTTGACGAGCAGCGCTGAATTTTTCGCCAGGAGCGGCCAGTCCGACCAGGGCGCAGAACCGAGTTTCGCCGATACTCCCTTGCGCAATTGCGCAATCAAGGCGTCTGTCCGTGCAACGTTTCGCGCGAATATCCGGATTTCATTCGCACCGAGCCTGTCGAGCGCCAGAACTGCGCCGCGCGCAGCCCCGCCTGCCCCCAATATTGCGACAGACCGGCCACGCAAGGCGTTGACACCCAGCTCTTCCGCCAGACTCGCGGCCAACCCCTCCACGTCGGTGTTTCGGGCTTCGACTTTGCCGTTACAAAAGACGAGGAGGTTCGCTGCGCCGGCCATGCGTGCGGTGTCATCCGCCTGATCGGCGATTGCAAAAGCTGCTACCTTGTGAGGATTGGTGACGTTGACGCCTGCAAAGCCCGCGGCGCGCAACCCATCTAACGCAGTTGCGAACAATTCCGGTGCGACGGCGAGCGGCACATATGCGCCGTCGACGCCATATTCGCGCAACCAGAATCCGTGCAGGCGCGGCGAGAGAGAATGGCTCACGGGCGATCCCACGACACCGGCAATTTTGGCACGGCCCGAAATATTCATGACGCGAGCACGCCCTGATCGCGCAACGCGCCGAGAACCTGAATGAGCGGGAGCCCAAGGATCGAGAAATAGTCGCCCGCGATGTGCGCAAACAATTGCGCGCCACGCCCTTCAAGATGATAGCAGCCGACAGAGCCGAGCAGGGCTTCGCCCTCTTGCGCGAGATAATCGTCGAGGAAAGCATTGCTGAAATCCTGCATCGTGAGTGTCGCGCTGTCCACATGCCGCCAGACCGCCGCGCCGTCTTTCGCCAGCACGGCTGCGCCGATCAGCTCGTGCTTCCGACCCCGCAGTCGGGTCAGGAGCGCGCGGGCTTCGGAAACGGTCGGCGATTTGCTCACGAGTTCTTTTTCGAAAACGAGCACCTGATCGGCGCCGAGCACCAACGCCTCCGGGTGCGAACGCGATACGCGAAGGGCTTTCAATTCCGCCAGAGCATCGGCAACGCCACGCATGGGCGTATTCTGCGCCAGTAACGCTTCTTTGACAGCATCCTCATCCAGATGCGCGGGAATAACATCGAAAGCGACGCCAGCCGCCGCCAGAAGCCGCGCCCGCACTGCGCTGGCCGATGCCAGAACCAGCGACGTCATGCCGATCTCTCTTCACGTTCCGCAAGAAGATTCATCACTGCGGCCGCTGTCTCCTCGACCGAGCGGCGCGATACGTCGATGGCCGACCAGCCGTGGCTCTCAAACAGCTTCCTGGTGGCTGTTACCTCCGCTCGCACGCTGTCGACATCCACATAGCTCGTATCCCGCACCTCGCCCAACGTGTTCAGACGGTTGCGACGCACCTGGATCAGGCGATCCGGGGATGCCCAGAGCCCCACGATCAACGGGCGCTTCGCAGCCAAAAGATGGGGCGGCAAGGGAATACCGGGGACGATGGGGACATTCGCGGCGCGAATCCCGCGTATCGCGAGATACACACAGGTCGGCGTCTTGGATGTGCGGCTCGCGCCCACCAACACGACATCTGCGTCATCGAGCATGTCCGTCGCCTGCCCGTCGTCATGCGCGATCGTATAGTTGAGCGCCTCAATGCGGTGCAGGTAACGCTGATCGACCTCGTGCTGTCCGCCGGGTCGGTGGCTTTCCGCCGCCCCAAGAAACTGCCGCATCATCGCAATGGGAGCATCCAGGACGCCCTGACATGGCAGGCCTTCCTGCGCGCAAAATGCTTCAAGCTCCCGACGAAGCTCGGGGTTGACCAGCGTAAAATAGACAAGCCCAGGATTTAATCGGATTTGTTCCATCACGCGCTGCAGTTGCCGCTGACTTCGCACCAGAGCGTAGAAATGATCCTGAACTTCAACGCCTTCAAATTGAGCGCATGCGGCTTTTGCCACTGCGTTGAGCGTTTCACCCGTCGCATCGGAAACAAGGTGCAGATGGAATTGCGAACTCACAAACTATCCTCCTGGACGCCGTTCTATCCCCAATCGGGTATGATACGTAAGTACTATCCCCGTCCCCGCATTCGCTACACCCTTCTATCCCCCATTTTGGAGCGACTGCTGGACCAATGCCACGGCACATCAATATGCTATATCCTTGAATCCCAGTGCTTTGCAGCCTACAGCAATCTCCATCCACCATCTCGTCAACAGCTCACAGCCCCACCATCATCTTCATCAGATTCTAGGAGTCTTAAGTCTTGAAGTTAGTAGAGAGCGCAAAGCTGTTGAAGGTTCTCGATGGAGCGGTCCAGAGTCCTCCGCCGATCTGGTTGATGCGCCAGGCCGGGCGTTATCTTCCGGAATATCGTGCGTCTCGTGCGAAGGCAGGCTCGTTCTGGACCATGTGCATGACGCCGGAACTTGCAGCAGAAGTGACGCTGCAACCGATTCGCCGTTTTGGTTTCGATGCCGCGATATTGTTCTCGGATATTCTCGTTGTGCCGTTTGCGCTTGGTCGCGATGTAAAGTTTGAAGACGGTGAGGGCCCCTCGCTTGTCCCTCTCGACTCTGCGGATGGCCTGGATTGCGATCCCGGTGCGTGGAAAAAAAAGCTTGCACCGGTTTATGACGCGCTGACGCTGGTGCGTGCCACGCTCGACCGGAATACCGCGTTGCTGGGATTCGCAGGCGCCCCCTGGACGCTTGCGACTTATATGGCCGCAGGAAAGGGGTCGAGTGACCAGAGAGCCGCGAAGCTTTGGGGATATCGTGATCCTCAATCATTTCAAGCTTTGCTGGATGTTCTCGGGGATTGTATCGCCGCACATCTGATCGCACAGATCGATGCCGGAGCGGATGCCGTGCAGGTTTTCGATAGCTGGGCGAGCGGATTGCCGGCGCGTGCATTCGATGATTGGGTCATTACGCCGACGAAGCGGGTCGTGGAGAAAGTTCGGGCAGTTCATCCGAAGGCTCGGATCATTGGGTTCCCACGTGCTGCGACGCTGCAGGGCTATGAACAGTTTACAGCTGATACGGGGGTCGACGCAGTTTCGATCGATACAGCGGCTCCAATTTCGTGGGCAGTGGACAGATTGGGGAAAAAAGTCGCGGTGCAGGGAAATCTTGATCCGCTAGTGCTCCTGGCAGGTGGTCGCGCGCTTGCTGAGGCTGTGGACGATTTGTTGACGGCGACGCGCGGGACGAGATTTATTTTCAACCTGGGCCATGGTGTTGTGCCGGAGATTCCAGTCGAGCATGTTGCTGAGTTGGTTGCACGCGTGAGGGTGGGGCATTGAAGCTTGCCGTGGTCCTCTACAATCTGGGTGGACCCGATAGTCCGGAAGCCGTCGAGCCGTTTCTGAGGAATCTGTTTTCCGATCCGGCGATCATTTCGCTTCCAGGGATACTGCGGAGACCGCTGGCTCGCTTCGTCGCCAGACGGCGTGCGCCGATAGCGCGGGAGATTTACGCGAAGCTGGGCGGTCGCTCGCCGATCCTGGAAGAAACTCAGGCGCAAGCCACGGCGCTTGAGCGTGAGCTCGCCGCGCGCGGGCATGAGGCGCGTGCGTTCATTGCGATGCGCTGCTGGAAGCCGTTTACCGATGACGCGGCGCGAGAGGTCGCGGCGTGGAAACCAGATCGAATTGTGCGACTGCCGCTTTACCCACAATTCTCCACAACCACGACGGGATCGTCGGAGGATGCCTGGCTGGCGGCCTCAATCGCGGCAGCGATCGTGGCGCCGCAATCGCGCGTGTGTTGTTATCCCTGGGTTGAAGGCTTTGTCGCCGCCGAGGTGGCGCTGATCCGCGAAGCCTATCAGAAGGCCAAGCCCGGGCACTCCTATCGGCTGCTGCTGTCAGCGCACGGGTTGCCGGAACGCACAATTGCGAAGGGCGATCCCTATCGCTGGCAGGTCGAGCGCTCAGCGGCAGCAATTGTCGCGGCGCTCGGTATGCCCGGCCTCGATTGGTCCGTTTGCTACCAAAGCCGGGTGGGCCCGCTGAAATGGATCGGACCAGCCACCGATACGGAGATACGCCGTGCCGGCGCGGAGGGCAAAGCCTTGATCGTGGCGCCGATCGCCTTTGTGTCGGAGCATTCCGAGACGCTGGTCGAGCTCGATATCGAGTACGGCAAGCTGGCGCGGGAAAGCGGCGTGCGCGATTATTTGCGCGTATCGACAGTGGGGACAAGGGTGGAATTCATGGGGGCGCTTGCCGATCTGGTGGAGCGTGCCGTGGGGACCACGCAAGCGGTCACCTGCGGTCAGGGTCGCATCTGTCCGACCAGTTCGGTCCGCTGCGGCTATGGGGAGGGAAGAGCGTGACGGATATCCTGCATTCGCAATCGTTCTATCTTTGGGTCAAAACGTTTCACATCATCGCCGTGATCGCCTGGATGGCCGGCCTGCTCTATCTGCCCCGTCTGTTTGTGTACCATTGCGAGACGGCGCCCGGCACGCCGGAGTCCGAGCGCTTCAAGGTGATGGAGCGCAAGCTGATGCGGGGTATCATCAATCCGTCGATGATCGCGGTGTGGATTCTGGGGCTGACGCTCGCGTTCATCACCGGTGCCTGGCATGAAGGCTGGTTTCACGCCAAGTTTGGTCTGGTGATCGTGATGAGCGCCATCCACGGCTTCGACGCGATGACGCTGAAAACGTTTGCACGGGATGCCAACACCCATTCGGCCCGTTTCTATCGGATCTTGAACGAGGTTCCCGCGGTCCTGATGGTCGCGATCGTCATCCTGGCGGTCGTCAAGCCGTTCTGAGATTTGCCATTTGCAACGGCGCGAAATCGCGCTATAAGACCTCAGTTCCCCATTCACGCCGCAAACGGCTCGCGCTTATTGGTGCGGGTTTGGCCGGTTAAAGACCGGTGCGGCGCGCGACCTATCTCCGTCGATGACCTCGCCCGCATGCCCGAATGGGCACTGGCGGGCGCACGGACAAACTCCCCGAAGGCTTAGTTCCAGGTGTAATCTCCCATGACAGTGCAATCCGGCCTGCAGGCCATGAAACTGCAGGANNCATGCGCAAGCAGGACATGCTGTTCGCGATCCTCAAGGAATTGGCAGAGCGCAATGTCGAGATCACCGGCACGGGCGTTGTGGAAACATTGCAGGACGGTTTCGGCTTCCTGCGCTCCCCCGAGTCCAATTACCTCGCCGGGCCCGACGACATCTATGTGAGTCCGTCGCAAATCCGTCGTTTTGGCCTGCGCACCGGCGATACGGTCGAGGGCCCGATCCGGTCTCCCAAGGACGGCGAGCGCTATTTTGCCCTGCTCAAGGTGTCCACGATCAATTTCGAAGATCCCGAGCAGATCAAGCACAAGGTCCATTTCGACAATCTGACGCCGCTCTATCCCACGCGCTGGCTCAATATGGAGCTCGCCGATCCCACCATCAAAGACAAGACGGGACGGGTGATCGACATCGTAGCACCCCAAGGCATGGGACAACGCTGCCTGATCGTGGCGCCGCCACGCGTCGGCAAGACGATCATGATGCAGAACATCGCCCGCGCCATCAGCGCGAACCATCCGGAATGCTATTTGATCGTGCTCCTGATCGACGAACGTCCGGAAGAAGTCACCGACATG